>DKKT01000028.1 GCA_002455425.1 Chthonomonas sp. UBA6659
TGGAGGAGAAGTAATCGGAGAGGACGATCCCAAAACGAAGCGCGGAACCTCGATGGGTTCCGGCACCCCGTATACTTGTGGTGTGAAGCGATTCGATCTCGTGCCGGAACCGGACCTCCATCCGGACTTCGCGATGATGGTGGCGGCCTGGCGGGACGGGACCCGAGAGTGGCGGGATGAATTGGGCACGCCGCCGGTCGAGGCGATCGTCTGGCAACCGTATGAGAACGGGCCCTCGATCGGCGGGTTGCTCCTCCACATGACTGCCTGCGACCAAGGCTGGATCATTCGGGACGTGCTCGGTCAGGAAATCGTCGAGATGGACGCGGCGATCGCGTACATGCAGGGTACCGACGTCGATGCCCATCGATGGCCCGCCCCACCCCGCGAGCCGCTGAGTTGGTACCTCGAGCTTCTCGATCGCAATCGTGAGGCGATGATCGGGCATCTGCGAACCGCCGATCCGGAGGCGACCGTCGACTGGGGAGACGACTATCGGTTCTCGGCGCGTTGGATCGTCGCTCACCTCGTGGAACATGACTCGTATCACGGCGGTCAGTTGGTGCTGCTGCATGAGATGTGGAAGCGGACGCAGAACGCAGGAAACTAGGACGATTTCTCCGGAATGCGAATCATCAGTGCTTTCGCCGACATACTGTAAAGAGGAATGAGCGCGTTGCCCAACTTCAACCCACGCCTCCGCGCGACGGGTGCCCCGGTGACTCTGGCCCTGATCGGAGCGTTGATCGCCACGTTCCTGCTTGCCTGGTTCGGCTTGCGGGAGCTGTTCGGGGCCGATCTCGCGCTCCTCGCGAACTCCATCCGGTCCGCTCCTTGGACGTTGGTGACCTATCCGTTTGCGAACTTGGGCGACGGCACCGGACTCCTGTGGATGCTTCTGACCCTGCTCTGGCTTTGGTGGGCGGGAGCTGCGCTCGAACGCGAGATGGGGAGCGGACGCTTCGCCGTCTGCTGGATTACGGCGACCGTGGCCGGAGGACTGCTGGCTTCAGCGGGGGCGTTGATCGCCGGCGTTCAGTTCGTCCTCCTCGGACCGATGCTTCCACTGAGCGCGGTCACGATGATGTGGGGGGCGCGCAACGCGGAAGCCCGGATCATGCTGATGATGATCATTCCGTTCAAGGGCAGCTGGCTGGCGGCGCTGACCGCCGCGCTGGTGGTCTTCGGATACGGCACCTACCATCCCCTGATCGGGTTCTTCGCAGTCGTGACGCCGGTGCTGTTCTGGCTCTGGGCCTCGAACCGGATCCCCTTCCTGGCCTACTCGACCGGGATTCGGAGCGGACAACGCCAGAGCCGGGGTGACCGCCTCCGCGAGCAAAAGCGTCACACGGAATGGCTCGACGCGATCGAGTCGAAGAAGAAAGAGCGTGAAGAGCGTGAGCGATTGCGTCAACTCTTCGAGCGCAGCCTCATCACCGATCCCGACGAAGACGAACGGCGCTAGCCGGATTTCGCGAAGACCAGGTCGCCGAGGGCGTCCGACTTGTTCGGCGCCGCAGGCGTCGCGATGCTCATCGTGCCCAGATCCGGGGCGGACGAGAGATCCCAGACCTGCATGCCCTGACCGTAGCCCACGGGTTGTGCGCCGGTCTCCTGCATCTGCTTGGTCATCTTGATCAGGGCATCGTCGGACGTCATTCCGTTGTAGGTGGTCGGGGTGAGGGTCACGTTGCCGCCCTTCTCGATCCACGTCCCTTCGATCGCCTCTTCGCCGATCACCAGCTTGTACTTGCCGTCGGACTTGAGTTCCAGTTCGATCGCACCATGAGGCGAACTGGCGACCCAGTTGCCCGGATAGGTCATCGCCTGGGCATTGCCCCCCTCGCCTCCGACGCCTTTGCCACACCCGATCAAGCCTGCCACCAAGACCACCAGCAACAGCACGAACCGCTTCATGTCCGGATCATGGCACACCCGACGACTCATCTCGGCGCGACCGCTATTCTTACCGGGGTCCCGTGCCGACCAATCATGGAATGCCCCCCTCGGCATATCTCTGGCTGGAGGAAATACGGAATGGTGTGGCGTGGACTCGCGATGGGTTCGGCATTGGCGGTCGGGGCGATCGCGCAGGCCGGGCCGACGATGCTGAACTTCATCCCGGTGGCGGATATCTTGCGCCACCGCGAGGCGGCGATCGCCTACACGATCTCGGGCACGGAGAAGCACATCGATCCGACGGTGCTGCACGCCCACGCGATCACGATCGGTCTGTTCGACCGGCTCGAAGTGGGCTACGACAACGACTTCCTCGGCTCGACGACGCTGAATGCGAAGATCCTGCTCTTCGAAGAGCCGGTCGACGGGAAATGGGCCCTCAGCGCCGGAATCATGAACTGGGATCTGTATGGCTACAGCGAGCCCTACCTCGTCGGGCGCTACGATCTTCCTTCATGCCGGCTTCATCTCGGCGCGATCCGGGACGATCGGTGGCGGCTGATCGCCGGGGTGGACTTCCCGATCTTCGGGGATTGGACGGCGATGCTGGACTTCAAGAGCGGACCGGGTTCCTACACGTGGTTCGGTCTCTCGGCCCCGATCCGAGGCGTCGAGGGACTCTCGGTTTGGGCCGGCGTCGGCTACCCGATGACGCGATCGGACGGGGTCCAATGGTCGGCGTCGCTGACCTACGTCGTTCGTTTCTGACCCCATAATGGGCGCATGCCCGCGCCACTGATCGAATGCGTTCCGAACTTCAGCGAAGGGCGGGACGCGGCCATCCTCGACGCCATCGCCGACGCCATCCGCGCCGTCGAGGGCGTTCGCCTGTTGAACGTCGACCCCGGCCAAGCGACGCACCGAACGGTGTACACGTTCGTGGGCGAGCCGGAGCCTGTGTGCGAGGCCGCCTTTCAGGCGGCCCGGGTGGCGTGCGAATCGATTGACATGAGCCGGCACACCGGGGAGCATCCCCGGTTCGGCGCGCTCGACGTCTGCCCTTTGATCCCGATCGCGGGGATCACGATGGAGGAGACGGCGGCCTATGCCCGGCGGTTGGGGCAGCGGATGGGTGAAGAGCTCGGCATGTCGATCTACCTTTACGAGTACGCGGCCACGTCGGAGGAGCGGCGCAACCTCGCGACCTTGCGCGCGGGCGAGTACGAGGGCCTCGAGGCCAAGCTCGCGAAGCCGGAATGGAAACCTGACTTCGGACCCTCGAGCTTCAATCCTCGCTCGGGGGCGAGCGCGGTCGGGGCGCGCGATTTCCTCGTCGCGTTCAATGTGAATCTCAACACGACCTCGGTGCGCCGGGCGAACAGTGTCGCGTTCGACGTGCGCGAGAAGGGTCGTCCCAAACGGGTCGGTGATCCGATCACGGGGGAGACGCTCAAGGACGATGAGGGCAACACCCTGTACGAGCCGGGCGCGCTCAAGGCTGTGAAAGCGATCGGCTGGTTCATCGAAGAGTACGGGATCGCCCAGATCTCGATGAACCTGACGAACCTTGGGATCACACCGGTCCATGTGGCCTTCGACGAGTGTTGCCGACGAGCCGAGGCCCGAGGGATGCGGGTGACCGGCTCCGAGCTCGTCGGCCTCATCCCGCTGGCGGCGATGCTGGACGCCGGCCGGTACTTCCTGCGCAAGCAGCGCCGTTCGACCGGTGTCTCCGACGCCGAGCTGATTCGGATCGCAATCCTCTCGATGGGTCTCGACGACTTGACCCCCTTCGATCCTGAAGTGCGGATCATCGAATACGCGATGCGCGATCGGTCGAGCCGCAGGTTGGTCGATCTCACGGTGCGAGGCTTCGTCGAGGAGACGGCGAGCGAGTCCCCGGCTCCCGGCGGCGGTTCGGTCTCGGCGGCGATGGGGGCGATGGGCGCCGCCTTGGCGGCGATGGTGGCGAATCTCAGTTCCCACAAGCGTGGCTGGGATGAGCGGTGGGAGGAGTTCAGCGACTGGGCCGAACAGGCGAAAGCTTGCCACGATACGCTCCTGCGCCTGATCGACGACGATACGGACGCCTTCAACCGGGTGATGGCCGCGTTCGGGCTGCCGAAGGGCACGCCGGAAGAGAAGTCGGCCCGGTCCGCCGCGATTCAGTCGGCCACGAAGGGCGCGATCGAGGTGCCGCTCCAGGTCATGGAGGTCGCCCTGCGGGGGATGGCGGTCGCGGAGCGGATGGCCGCCATCGGGAACCCGAACTCGATCTCGGACGCGGGGGTCGGTGTGCTGGCGTGCCGCGCCGCGATCCGCGGGGCGGAGATGAACGTTCGGATCAATCTCGGCTCCCTGAAGGATGCCGCGTACAAGAGCGCCGCGCTCGAGCGTTGCGCGGAAGTCCTGGCCGAGGCGGAAGCGTATGAGGCGCGAACGGTCGCCCTCGTTGCCGCGTCGATCGATGGGGGAGGATAGGGCAGCCTCTCCGCCCGGTGGGCGAAGAGGCGGGTCGGGGTCGCGGATTACTTGCCCTGTCGCGAGGCTTTCCAGGCGTCGATGATCTGGACGAGCACCTTCTCGGTCAGGGGTTCTTCCTCGCTGCCGGGGAAGCCCTGCCAACGCACGATCCCGTCGGGAGTCACGATCATCACGTGGGGGATGCCCTGGACGCCCACGGCCTCGCTCGTGCGCCCCTTCGTGTCGATGGCGATCGGGTACTGCATCGTCGTCTTACCCATGAATTCCTGAACGACCTTGGGGTCTTCCTTCGAGAGACCGACGAAGACGACGTCCTTGCCGAACTTCTGGTGGAACTCGTTGAGCTCGGGAATCAGGGCGCGACAGGGTCCACACCAGGTCGCCCAGAAGTCGACAAAGACGATCTTGTCCTTCAAGTCGGGAGCTTTGCCACTCAGCCAGCGTTCGACGACGAGCTCGGGGGCCTTCTTGCCCCGCAGATCGTTCTTGGCGTACAGCTTCTTGGTCGTGGCGATCGGCGGGTAGTCGGGGCCGGGACCGAGGGGGGAGGAAGAAAAGGCGAGTCCGAGGAGGGCGCAAGTCACGATGATCATGTCCTCAGTATGGCGAGTCATCTCGGCCTGCAAACAGGGTTCCGGGCTCGTATACTGGCGCGAATGTCGAAGAAACTCAAGATCGGCCTGATCGGGACCGGCGGGATCGCGGTCGGCTGCCACATGCCCGGATACGCCTCGATACCCGACCAATGCGAGATGGTCGCCGCTTGCGACGTGAACCGGGAGGCCGCGACGAAGGCAGCCGAGAAGTTCGGTATCGCACGCGTCACTACGGACTACAAGGAGCTTCTCGCCGACCCGGAGATCGACGCGGTCTCGGTTACGACTCCGAATGCCTTCCACATGCAGCCGACGATCGACGCGTTACGGGCGGGCAAGCACGTCCTTTGCGAGAAGCCCCTTGCCATGAACGCCGACGAGGCGCGGGCGATGTGCCGGGCCGCGAAGGAGAGCGGAAAGCTCCTCCAGGTTGCGCTCCAGACTCGATTCGGCGGTCCGGCTCGCTTCATGCGCACCTTCATCGACAACGGACATCTGGGCGACGTCTACTACGCTCGGGCCTGGGCGCTCCGCCGCCGTGGCGTTCCTCATTGGGGGGTGTTCATCGACAAGGAGAAACAAGGGGGCGGCCCGCTGATCGACATCGGCGTCCACATCCTCGACTTCACGCTCTACCTGATGGGCTACCCCAAGCCGGTCGCGGCGTCGGGGAAAACGTGGGATATCCTCGGGAAGGACCCCACGATCGCGAACTTCTGGGGCGAGTACGATCGGACCAAGTTCACGGTCGAGGACTTCGCGGCCGGATTCATCCGATTCGACAACGGGGCGGTGGTGACGCTCGAAAGCTCCT
The DNA here is from genome assembly GCA_002455425.1 of Chthonomonas sp. UBA6659. Lineage (GTDB taxonomy): Bacteria > Armatimonadota > Fimbriimonadia > Fimbriimonadales > Fimbriimonadaceae > UBA6659. The sequence goes on from DKKT01000028.1 coordinate 5,797, forward strand.
TCATGGCGAACATGGAGGGCGATCCGTTCCAAACCCAGCTGTTCGGAACAAAGGCGGGAGCGATCGTGCGGGGCTGGGGCGACAACCCGGTACGGATTTTCAAGGAGATCGATCGCCAGTTCTTCGAACTCAATCCGCAGAACGTCCCTCAGGTCGAGTCGTCGCATACCGCGGAGGTGCAGGCGTTCGTTCGGGCGATCTTGGACGGTGGGCCGTCGCCGGTGCCCGGTGAGCACGGACTGATCTTGAACGCGATCTTCGACGCGCTCTACAAGAGCAGCGAAACGGGGCGTGAAGAGCCCATCGATGCGAGCTACTGAGCGGCTCCCGGCGGCCGACGGCGCGATCCGGACGGATAGGGTCGGTGCGACGCGGGTTCTGGTACCATTCCAGCGTGGCCGTCGCACCGATGAGCAACGACTTTTCCGACCTGCGTAAAGGGATGCGGGCGCGCGTGATCGCGGTCCCTGAACACAACGAGTTCGCCGAAAGGCTTCAGGAGCTCGGGCTCACACGCGGGACCGAGTTCGAGGTCACCCAGATCGCGCCGCTCGGCGATCCGATCGAGATCGCGTTGCGCGGCTATCGGCTCTGCCTGCGCCGTTCGGAAGCCGCCGGCTTCCAGATCGAGGTTCTCCCCTAGGGCGAGCTGTGACCGCCACTTCGACGACCGTCCCTCTCGTCGCGCTCGTCGGCAACCCGAACGCGGGCAAGACCACGCTGTTCAATGCCTTGACCGGATCGTCGCAGCGCGTCGGCAACTACCCTGGCGTGACCGTCGAGAAGATCTCCGGCACCTACACGTTCGAAGGGTCGAAGTTCGAGTGCGTCGACATCCCCGGCCTCTACAGCATGCGCCCGCGCTCGGCGGATGAGGCGGTCGCGACCGAGGTGGTCGAGGGACGAGGCGAAAGCGAGACACGCCCAGACCTCCTCGTGGCCGTTCTCGACGCTGCGAACCTCGAGCGCCATCTCTTCTTCTTCAGCCAGCTCGCCGAGCAGGACCTGCCGATGATCGCCGCGATCACGATGACCGATCTCGCCGCGAAGGAGGGGCGCCCGGTCGATCTGGCCGCGCTCGAGCGCTACCTCGGCGTCCCGGTCATCGCGGTCGTCGCCCATAAGGGCGTCGGCCTCGACCGGCTTCGGGCTGCGATCGCGGGCGAGTTGCGCGAACCCAGCACCAGGGCCCGGGGCCTCGACTCGCTCGAGTCGCAGGTCGATGCGATGAGCGAACGTCTCGCGCGGGGCGGATTCGACGTCGATCGCGACGAAATCCGGCGGGGGCTCGAAGGCGATCCCGATCTGGCGAACCGCTTCGAGGAGATGCCCGAGTTCCTTGTCCCGTTCGAGGAGGCTCGGGCCTCGTTGACGAAGCCGGCGCTTCATGATGCCGAAGCGCGCTACGCCTGGGCGGCGCGGGTCCGCACCCACGTCGTGAAGGGGCGCCCGACGCCCAAGCAGAGCCGTACCGACAAGATCGACCGGGTCCTTACCCACCGGGTCTTCGGCCTGGTGGTGTTCGCGTCCGTGATGTTCGTGGTCTTCCAGTCGATCTACACGCTGGCCGGGCCGCTCATGAACGGGATCGAGTGGCTTTTTGGCAAGCTTGGCGACTTCGTCGAGCCGCAACTTGCGTTTTCGCCCGTCCTCCAGTCGCTGGTCGTGGATGGGCTCATCACGGGAGTGGGCTCGGTGCTCGTCTTCCTCCCCCAGATTCTGATCCTGTTCTTCTTCATCGCCGTCCTCGAGGGGAGCGGATACCTGGCTCGGGCCGCGTTCCTGATGGACAAGTTGCTCGGCTGGTGCGGGCTGAACGGTCGCGCATTCATCCCGCTCCTCTCGAGCTTCGCGTGCGCCATCCCGGGCATCATGGCCGCGCGTGTGATGCCCGATCCCCGGAGCCGCCTTGCGACGATCCTGGTCGCGCCGCTGATGAGCTGCAGTGCCCGCCTTCCGGTCTACATTCTCCTGATCGGAGCGTTCATCCAGCCTCAGTTCGGCGCGACCTGGGCGGGGATCGCGCTGTTCGGGATGCACCTCGTCGGTTTGGTCGTGGCGATCCCGGTCGTCGCGATCCTGAATCGCGGGGTTCTGAAGGGCGCGAAGCTCCCGTTCGTGCTCGAACTGCCGGTTTATCAGTGGCCGAAGTGGCGGGACGTCTGGATGACGGTCTTTTCGCGCGGAAAGGTGTTCGTGAAGACGGCCGGGACGATTATCGTCGTCCTCTCGCTCATGATCTGGGCTCTCGCGTACTTCCCGCGCACGAGCGAGACCGAAACCCAGCTGAAGGCCCAATACGCCGCTCTCAGTCCCGACTTCCAGGCCCAGGTCTCGGAGGAGCACTATCTCTCGGAGAAGCTCACGGAGCAGTCGTACCTCGGGCGGATCGGTCGCGCGATCGAGCCTGCCTTCGCGCCGGCCGGCTTCGACTGGCGGATCGCGACGACGATCCTGATGGCGTTTCCCGCTCGCGAAGTGGTCGTGTCGTCGCTCGGGATCATCTTCAATCTGGGCGGCGACGTCGACGAGGAGTCGACCGACCTCCGACAAGCGCTTCGGAAAGCGACATGGCCGGACGGTCGCCCCCTCATGACCCCGTGGACGGCGGTCGGGTTCATGGTGTTCTTCGCCTTGTGCTGCCAGTGCATGGCGACGTTAGCTGCGATCAAACGGGAAACGAACTCGTGGAAGTGGCCGCTGTTCGTGTTCGTGTACATGACGACCCTCGCGTACCTCGCCGCGGTCGGAATAGAGCAGTTGGGCCGCTGGGTCGGCGGCTCGGTGTAAAGTAAAGCATGGTCGGAACGGGCGCGCGTTCGTGGTCGCGGATCTCGGGACGTTTCCTGAGGGGCCGATGCTGAGCTTGCTGGCCGTCGCTTCCACGGGCCTGGTGTCCGCGCCGAGCTGGACGCTCCTCTGCGGCGGGGACGTCATGCTCAACAGCGTCGGGGTCGCGAAGAACCCGTTTGCCGGCATCGCAGCGACGGTCCGCGGTTCCGACATCGCCTACGCGAACCTCGAGATTCCGCTAACGAACGTCACCACGCGGACGCCCCGCAAGACCCCTGAACAGGTTGCGCGCAAGTCCCAGTTCATCCTGAAAGCCGACCCCGGGCACGGGAAGTGGCTGAAAGCGACCGGTTTCGACGTCGTCAGCCTCGGCAACAACCATACGATGGACTATCTGAAAGGCGGGCTGGAGCAGATGCTTGGAATTCTGGACCGCGAGAAGATCGCGTACGCGGGTGGGGGTGAAAACCTGAACGCCGCCCTCGCCCCTGCCGTGCTCGATACGGCCGGGTTGAGGGTGGGGGTCATTTCCTATCTCTCGTTTCGGGACAAGTCCTCGAACTGGGCCTGCTGGCCGGCGACCGCCAACGGGCCGGGCATCGCCGTGCTCGACTTCGGGGGCCGGATGGACGCGAAGAAGGCGGGCGAGGTCAAGCGCGCGGTCGCCAAGGCGAAGCGATCATGCGATTTCCTCGTCGTCGCCCTCCATTGGGGCGTCGAGAAAACGTACGTCCCGATCGAGTACCAAGTTGCGCTGGGCCGAGCCTGGATCGACGGCGGCGCCGACGTCGTCGTCGGTGCCCACCCCCACCGCCTTCAAGGCGGCGAGGTCTACAAGGGTAAGCCGATTCTCTATTCGATGGGCAACCTGATTTCCCCGTTGCCGGGCGATACGGCTCTGATCCGGCTCAAGTTCGAAGGGAGGACGTTTCGTAACGCCGAGGTGATTCCGGCCCGCATCTCGGGGGGGCGAGTCGGGCTGCAGACCGGCTCGGCCAAAGCCAAGGGCCTCCAGTTCTTTGCCGATCTCTGCGCGAAAGTGCGAGCCAAATTCCCGAATCCTCGCTCGGCCGCGCTGACGGAGCAGCCATGAAGTCGAACTCGGAACGCACGATCGGCCTCGTGCTTGTCCTGGTCGGTCTCGTGGCGATCGTCGGCACCTTGCTGTTCCTTCGACAGGCTGAGAACAATCCGCTGCTGCAAGGACTCCAAAGCCCCGATCTCGTCACCCGAACGAAGGCGGTCGAGAAGGCGACCAAGCTCGGGCCGGAGGAGACGAAGACCATTTTGATCCTCCTCGACAGTCCGGTCGAGCGTGAGGCTGCAACGGCGGTGCATGTCCTCGAGAAGGCCGACACTCGCGAATCGCGGCAGATGTTGGTCGACGCGATCGAAACGCGAATGGCCGGCCCGGAGGCGGTTCGGGCTCTCGCCCGACTTCGCGACGTCAGTGCCCTTCCATCGATGGCGGAAGCGTTGCAGTCGACGTCGCCGGGCGATGGCATTCGAGCCGACATCACCCAAGCCCTCGGGGATATCGGCGACCCTCAGTCGATTCCGACCCTGGAGGCGTTCCTGCGTAATCATCGACCGCCTTCGGGGGCTTGGATGAAAGGAAGCTCGATCCGGGAGAACGGCGCGCGCGTCCACGCGATCGCGTCACTGGCGCGGCTCGATCCGACGAACGAGGTCGCTCAAGACTCGGTGTTCGAGTTGTGGTCGATGATCCGGGTCGGCGTGATGTCACCCGAATCGGAGGCGCTTCAACTGGAGGCACTCCAAACTCTGGCTCTGATCCCGACCGAGGATGCGCTCTCGATCGTTCGGCGGGCCATCGAGCACGAGACGCCGGCGGTTCAGGTGGAGGCGATCCGGGTGTTCGCACTCAAGAACCCGCCCGACCGGGTGAAAGTGCTTACGGAACTCGCCGAACGGGGTGCGAGTCCGGAGGCTCGCCAGACCGCGAAAGACCTCTTGGCCCGCTAGGGGCGCACGGCCTTGGCGGCGGTCAGCCCCGTGACTGAATCTGTCTGATCTCCTCCAGCGTCGTGGCGAGCGAGAGCCGGGACGACTCGGGCGTCGTCGTCACGAACGGCTGCCCCTCGGTCAGGCAGTCGGTGAAGTATCGGAGCTCGTGGTAGTAGCCGCCGAGGTCGGAGATGTTGCCCCCACCCTGAGCCTCCATCTTCGCGAACGTCGGTGTCTCGGGTTCTGCGCCATCGCGGTAGACGACCAACGGGCCGCCGTCCATGATCGCCGCGCCCCGCTCGAAGATCGCACGAAACGCCATCTTGAACGGCGTCTTCGTCGGGAGATTCCAGCCGCCCTCGAGGTGGACGACGCAGCCGGGAAACTGGAGCGTCGTGAACGCGTGGCTCGGGCCCCGCGCGTCGACCGTTCCGTGGGAGACGATTTCCTCCGGCTTCCCGAGCAGGTACAGCGCGAAGTCGGTGTCGTGGATGTGCATGTCGAGGACACCGCCACCGGACAGGGCCGGATCGGCAAGCCAGTTGTCGGTGGACCACGACGGGAACTCGCCGTAGCGGGTGAGGTTGAGGGACACGAGTTTGCCCAGTGACCCGTCGTCGACGAATTGCTTGAGGAGCGCGTACTCGGGCCAGAACCGGATGCAGTGGCCGATCATCAGGCCGACCCCGTTCGCGGCAGCGGCATCGATCATGCGGTCGGCTTCGTCGACGGTCAGGGCCATCGGCTTCTCGCAGAAGACGTGCTTGCCGGCCTCCATCGCGTGGATGCTGGCGTCGGCGTGGAGGTGGGTGGGGAGGCAGATATCGACGGCGTCGATCGCGTCGGACGCGAGCACGTCGGCGACGTCGGTCCGCGCTGGGACCCCGAACTCGGCGGCGAACTTGGCCGCCTTCTCCGGCTTTCGATCGGCGACCGAAACGAGGGTCGCTCGATCGAGCAAACCATAGACATTGGCGTGCATCCGCCCCATGAACCCGCAACCCACGATCGCGACTCGAACCATGTTACGATTCTGTCATCCTCGGATCATGGTTGTTTTGATCGGAACGATGAAGGTGCACGCGGAGAGGCTCGATGACGCGATTGCGCTCGGCCGGACCATGCTCGAGCCGTCGCGAAGCGAGCCCGGATGTCTCGCCTACGACTTCTACCAGCATCATGCCGATCCGAACACGATCTGTTTCGTGGAGACGTGGACGTCGCGGGAGGCCTTGAACGCCCACTTCGAGACTCCGCACTTTCGGGACTTCGTCCCTCAGGTCGAGGCGTTTGCGGTCGGTCCGCTGGACATCCGGGTCTTCGCAGTGTCCGGCGTCGAGCAGTTGTGAGCGTCAGCTACGCCGACGTCGAAGCGGCGGCCGCGCGGATCGCGGGGTGGGCTCATCGCACCCCGGTGTTGACGTCGCGCACCCTGGACGAGCGGACGGGCGCGCAGGTGGTCGTCAAGTGCGAGAGCTTCCAGCGGGCGGGCGCGTTCAAATTCCGAGGCGCGACGAATGCCGTGCTTCAACTCGATGAAGTCGACCGCGCCCGAGGCGTGATCTCCTACTCGTCCGGCAATCATGCCCAGGCGCTGGCGCTGGCGGGGAAGCTCCAAGGCGTTCCGGTCACGATCGTCATGCCGACGGACGCACCCGAGGTCAAGCTCGCCGCGACCCGTGGCTACGGGGCGGAGGTCGTCCTCTACGACCGGGAGGAGACGACGCGGGAGGCACTCGCGCTGCAACTCGCGGAGGACCGCGGCCTGAGCGTCATTCCGCCCTACGACGACCAACGGATCATTGCCGGGCAAGGGACGGTGGCGAAGGAGCTGATCGAGGAGGCGGGGCCGCTCGACCTGTTGCTGGTTTGCTGCGGGGGCGGGGGGTTGCTCTCCGGGTGCGCCGTGGCAACGAAGACGATTCTGCCCCATTGCGCCGTGGTCGGTGTCGAGCCGGCCCAGGCCGACGATGCCGCACGCTCGTTCGCCACGAAGCGGCTCCAATCGGTTCACAACCCGGACACGATCGCGGACGGCGCGCGGACGCCGTCGTTGGGCAAGCTCACGTTTCCCTTGGTCCTCGAGTACGTCGATGGGTTCGTGACGGTCGAAGAGGACGCGATCGTCCGGGCGATGCGATTCCTGTGGGAGCGGATGAAAATCGTGGTCGAGCCGACGGGGGCGCTGGCGGCGGCGGCGCTGCTCGAGGGCTTGGTGGAGACGAAGGGGCGAAGGGTGGGGATCGTCGTGAGCGGGGGAAACGTCGATCTCGGGACGGTCGGCGCGCTGTTCGCGGCCGCCTAGACGGGCGGAATTGTTACTTTTTCGTGAGCCTGGCAGTTTTCCGGGCACGCAAGCCGAGAATCAGGTGTAGAATGAGTTGTTCGTCCGAATAGGACGGAACGCCGAATCCTCAGTGTTGAGGAACGGGGGAACCAGACATCGGGGTGAATGGGCCTCTCACGAGGCACTAGGGTGAACTCCAGCCCGAACCCGACAGCTAACCTCGTAGGCGAACGAGAGTCGTGTCGCGACTCCCTCGATCGAGGGCGTCACGGCGTCCGGAACGCGCAAGCGTCCAGCCACACGTTCGGCGATTCTCAGAAAAGAAACGAGGCCGCAGGCTTGCCTGTGCCAGCGGGACGTCGGTGCACACGCAAGCGCCTTCGGCCCGTGTCTCGCTCCATATGCACCTCCTAGACAGCAAAGGCCTCCGGAAACGGGGGTCTTTTGCTGTGTCGGGCCCGCCAAGTAGAATCGCGTCATGCCCTCCCTCACACGCGAGAAGCTCGATCAGGCCCGCAAGTTGGTCGCCGATGCCGGGGTCGACGTTTGGATGGTGTTTGTCCGGGAGACGTCGGGGGGAAGCGATCCCTGCCTTCCCCTGATCCTGGACGCGGGTCTCACCTGGCAGAGCGCGCTGATGGTGACCCGGACCGGTGAGACGATCGCGGTTCTCGGCAACTATGATGCCGATCCGCTTCGCGTCTCGGGTGATTGGGACCGGATCGTGCCGTATGTGCAGGGGATTCGGGAGCCGCTTCTCGAGGTTCTGGACGGAGTATGCGGCGACCATCCCCGCATCGCGGTGAACACATCGACCAGCGACGACAAGGCCGATGGCATCACACACGGTATGTATAGACTTTTGGAAACATACCTATCCGGAACTCGATTGGAAGAGGCGCTCGTGAGCGCGGAAGGAATCGCCATGGCGCTCAGGGGTCGGAAGTCGGCGGAGGAGGTCCGGCGGATGCGGCGGGCGATTGCGGAGACCGACGCGCTGTTCGATCTGGCCGCGGCTCACGCCCGGGTCGGGGCGAGCGAGCGAGCGATCTACCGATTGATCCAGGAGCGGATCGATGCCCAGGGCTTCGGGTACGGCTGGGAGCGGGCCGGGAATCCGATCGTGAACTCAGGTCCCGACTCGATGATCGGGCACGGGATTCCGTCGGACACGATCACGATTCAGCCTGGCCACATCTTCCATATCGACCTCGGAGTGGTCGTGGAGGGGTACAGCTCGGACATCCAAAGGTGCTGGTTCGTCGGGGACTCGGTTCCGGACGATGTGTCGGGCGCTTTCGACGCCGTCCAGGCCGCGATCTCAGCCGGTGCGTCGATGCTTCGACCGGGCATCGCGGGCTGGGAGGTCGATGCCGAGGGGCGGCGGACTCTCGTCGACCGAGGGTATCCGGAATATATGCATGCTCTTGGGCATCAAGTTGGACGAATGGCTCACGACGGAGGCGCGTTGCTCGGCCCTCGGTGGGAGCGCTATGGTCGCACGCCGCTCATCCCGGTCTCGGTCGACGAAGTCTACACCCTGGAACTCGGTATCACGGTTCCGGGACGGGGGTACCTTGGTTACGAGGAAATGGTGCAGGTTACGCCAGAAGGATGCACATTTCTTAGCAACCGTCCGACGTCGATGCCTTTGCTCGGTTAGAGTTCGAGGACTTCTTTCTGGAGGGCGATCAACTCGAGGATGCCCTTCTTCGCCAGAGCGAGCATACGACCCAGGGTTTCGGCGGAAAACGGCGCGGATTCGGCCGTGCCTTGGACTTCGACGAACTTGCCCGATTCGGTCATGACGACGTTCATGTCGGTCCCGGCCGAGCTGTCCTCGTCGTAGTTGAGGTCTAGGACTTCGATGCCGCGGTAGACGCCGACGCTGATCGCGGCGAGCGGCTCGGCGATCAGGACGCGGTTGATCATCTTCTGCTGCTGCATCCAGCGCATGGCGTCGTAGAGGGCGACGTAGGCACCCGTGATGGCGGCGGTGCGGGTGCCGCCGTCGGCGCGGAGGGCGTCACAATCGACCGTGATCGTGCGCTCGCCCATGGCCTCCATGTCGACGACGGCCCGGAGCGAGCGGCCGATCAAGCGCTGAATCTCCATCGAGCGCCCGTTCGGCCGCTGCTGGTCGCGCTGGTTGCGCTGGCGTCCGGAGCGGGGAAGCATCCCGTACTCGGCGGTGACCCAGCCTTTGCCCGAGTTCTTGAGGAATGGCGGGACACGGTCCTCGACCGTTGCCGTGACCATCATGTGGGTGTCGCCCATTTGGATGAGGCATGAGCCCTCGGCGAACTTGGCGAAGCCGCGCTCGAGGACTACGGGACGAAGCTGATCGGGTTGTCGACCGTCGGGACGCATAGGGCGCGAGGTTACCCGCGCTCGCATCCGAGCATAATGAGACCGATGCAGTACTGGCTGATGAAGTCGGAGCCCGACGTCTACGGGATCGACGACCTCATTCGGGACAAAGTGAACATGTGGGAGGGTTGCCGCAACTACACGGTGCGGAATTACCTCCGAGACGAGATGCAGGAGGGGGACCTCGCGTTCTTCTACCACTCGAACATCCCGCCGACCGGCGTGGTCGGGATCATGCGGGTCGTTCACGCGCCGTACCCGGATCCGACCCAGTTCGACCCCCAGAGCGAGTATCACGATCCGAAGAGCCCGAAGGACCAGCCGCGCTGGTTCGTGCGGGACGTCGAGTTCGTGGAGAAGTTCGCACGGGTGGTCTCGCTGGCCGAGATGAAAGCGACTCCAGGGCTCGAGGCGATGCCCGTGACCCAGAAAGGGCAGCGGCTGAGCATCACGAAGGTGTCTCCGAGCGAGTGGGACCTCGTGTGCACGCTCGGGCGCTCCAACCGCTAGGCCTGGTTGACGGTCGGCGGCGTTGCCGCCGATAGGGTGTGGCCACTTATGCGCAGTTCCTCGCCGAGGTCTGGACGCCCCATTCCGGGCAGCGGGAGTTCTTGGATCACCCGTCGCGGATCAAGGTCCTGGCCTGTGGGCGACGGTGGGGCAAGACGGACGCCTGTGCGGCCGCGATCGTGGCCCAGTTGCTCGGCGAGACACCGACGCGGACGCTGATCCTCGCTCCGACGCTGGATCAGGCGCGCATGCTCTTCGACCGAGTCGTGGCACTCCTCGACGCCGTCCTCGCCAAGCGTCGGGCCCGCGACGCTCCCACCCGCCCACCCGCGGCGCGGGCCC
>DKKT01000085.1 GCA_002455425.1 Chthonomonas sp. UBA6659
CAGGGCTTCTTCGTGTCTCAGCCGATCAGCCTCGGTGTGAGCAGCTGCCGCAGCCGCCGCCCGTCGCCCCCGCGCTGTCCTCGGTCTTGAAGCTCGACCCACAGCCGCAGGAACTCGTCGCGTTCGGGTTCTCGATCTTGAATCCGCCTCCGAGCACGTCGTCGACATAGTCGACCTCCGCGCCCTCCATGTACTGGAGGCTCAACGGGTCGACGAAGATCTTCAAGCCGTCTTGCTCGAACACATTGTCGTCCGCTTCGGGCGATTCGTCGTCAAGAGCCATTCCGTACTGGAGGCCCGAACAACCGCCCCCCGCGACCCATACCCGGAGGGCTGCCGTCGTCTTCTCTTGGCTCGCCATGAGCTCCTTCAGTTCACAGGCTGCACGCGTCGTCAGTGTAATCGGCATCGTTCGTTTCCTTGGTCACCCATTCTACGTGATTTTCGGCGCGAATGGTCGCATCGTCAAGAGCTACTTTGAGGCAACAAGCGTCATCGTGCTCCCACCGTTGATCTTCTCCTCATACGTATTGCCCAGTTCGGTCCCTTCGATCTTGACGCTTCCCGTCGACTTCGCTCGGGCTTCGAGGGTCCTGCGCGTCTTGAGGTCCAGGTCGAATTCGATCGTCGCGTCGAGAATGAGCTTCATCTCCTTCAGGCCGGACTGGTCTGGCCGCATCCGCAACGCTTGGTTGATGAACTTGGCCGCATCGGTGTCGAGCTTGAGGTCCGCCGTCACGCGGTGAACCTTGCGGCCGCCGGATTCGACGATCCCACGATAGGTGTATTCGTAGTCCAGCCGCTGCACCGCACTTTTGTCTCCCGCGCCCTTGAGGGTCTGCGGAGAGTAGCCGACCGTCCGCTTCCATGTTTCGCCGACCGCAACCGGGTCATAGGGGAGCTTGGGGCTGAAATCCAACGCCGAGTCGACGCCACCTGCAAACAGCGACAGCCGGTGGATTTCGCCGATGAATTGGCCGACGTCGAGGGTCTGGACGTGCTCACCCTCCGCCGAACTCCATGCACGAATGCGCGTGTCCTTCTTTTTGGCCGGCGGCTTAAGGTCCGTCATCTTGACCAGGTCGTTGATCGGCGAAACCTCGAGGAGGAAAAGCCACCCAAGTTTGGTCACCTTTGTTTTCGGCATCGAATCGGCCGTCTCGCCTTCGATCTCGGTCACCGTCGGACGGCTGTATCGAATCTCGCCGATACCGTCCGCCTTCAAGCTCACGACCTCGGTCGTGAACTTATAGTTGATATCGAAGTCCTGGGGAAGAAACGTCTGAAGTTCGCCCTGGCGGATCTGAGCCTGAATCGTGGATTTCACCTCGTACTGGAGCTTCTCACCCTTGGTGAACACCCGGCCGATATCGACGGGCTCCGGAACCGACGTCGCCATTGCGATTGCCGCAAGTGTCGTGATCATGGTGCATTAATGATACGCGAGAGAAGGTGTGCCGTCACGCTGAATGGCGCGCTGCGAGCAACTTTCGCACCTCCTCCGCTTGCTCGGGCGTATCCACGGCGAGTTCGCTCGCCTCGGCCGGACTCATGAAGATCCGAACGCCGTGCTCCATGAAGCGAAGCTGCTCCAGGCTCTCGGCCGTTTCGAGCGGGGTCGGGGCTCGCCGTGCGAAGTCGAGGAGAGGGCCGCGGCGATAGGCGTACAGGCCGATGTGCTTCTTGACGGGCTCGAACCGAGCGTTTCGCGCAAAGGGAATCGGCCAGCGGCTGAAGTACAGCGCGTACCCCGATTGATCGGTAACGACCTTGACCACCGCCGGATTCTCTTCGTCCCCATCCAGGCACGTGCCGAAGACGCTCGCCATCTCGATGTCGGGGTTCTCGAGGATCGGTGCAGCGCACGCGCGAATGCTCGACGGCCGAATCAGCGGCTCGTCCCCTTGAACGTTTACGTAAACGTCGGCCACGATCTGGTCCGCAACTTCCGCAATGCGGTCGGTCCCCGTCGGGTGGTCCGGACTTGTCGAAACCGCCTCGGCCCCGAACGCTCGGCAGGCCTCGACGATCTCCGAATCGGGTGTCGCCACGACGACGCGGCCGGCGACGCCCGAAGCTTGCGCCGCCTCGACGACCCATTGCACCATCGGCTTTCCGAGGAGATCGCAGAGCGGCTTACCCGGAAATCGGGTCGCCCCCATCCGGGCGGGAATCACGATGACACACGACATCGCCGTCATTGTGTCCGAATCCGGCACGCCCGTAACAATACGGGACCGGTGAGAGTGACCGTGTGGAATACCGTTTTCGGCTTCAGCGCGGAACGGCCTACACAAGGAGCCGTTCGGCACCGACGATAGTTGAGGGCGACATGGATTCAAGAGATAGTTGCAAAGTGGGGGCGGTGGAACGTTCGACCGTGCGGGGGATGGCGACCAGCGATCTCGGAAGCGTCTTGTCTGCGCGTTCCTGCCGGACGGTTGGGGCACTGAGAGCCGTCGTCGCGGATCCGACGCGGCAGCGGGAGGTCGGTTGATGCCTGGACTCCAAACATGGGTCGGCATGTCCGAAATTCACGTCCAGAAGGGACCAACCCTTTTCACGTGCGCCGGATTGGCGAGCTGCATCGGGCTCGTCGCCTACGATCCACTCGCGAAGGTGGGCGGCATGGCGCACATCATGCTCCCCGAGAGCTTTCCCGAGAAACCGACCGCAAAGCCAGGTCAGTTCGCCAACACCGCGATTCCTGCCCTGCTCGACGAGATGGAGCGTCTCGGGGCATCACCGACGAAGCTGATCGCAGCCTACGCCGGCGGAGCCCAGGTCTTCCGATTTGGAGCCGGGAAGGAAGCTCTCGGCGTCGGTGCGCGCAACGCCGCCGCGGTCGCCGAGTGGGTCCGCAAGTACGGCTTGAAGGTCGTCGCCGAGGACGTCGGGGGCAACCTTGGTCGCACCCTGACGATGTGCACGACATCCGGCGATGTGAAGGTCCGCACCGTCGACGGCGTTGAGCGGGTGCTCTGCAACGTGTTACAGGAACCATGGCAACCAACACCATGACCATCGAAGATATCGTCCGGAAAACCACGGACCTGCCGACGATGCCGGCGGCCGCGATCCGGGTGATCCGCGAAGCCGACTCGAGCACGAGTACGGCCGGCACCATGGCCCAAAGCCTGGCCCAAGACCAATCGCTGAGCGCTCGCGTGCTTCGCCTCGCGAACAGCGCATACTACGGCCTCTCCCGACGCATCACGAATCTTCAGGAGGCCGTGATCGTCCTTGGCATGCGCTCGATCCGCAACCTGGCGATGGTCGCTTCCACCTACCCGTGGATGACCCGGCCCCTCAAAGGCTACGGCCTCGGCCCTCGGCAGTTGTGGACGCACAGCTTCGGCGTCGCGATCGGCGCCCAACTCGTCGCCCAGAAGGCGAGACTCGATGACGCCGACGCAGCATTCACCGCCGGCCTGCTCCACGATCTCGGCAAGGTCGCCCTCTCGGTTTGGCTCGAAGACAAGGTCGCCCAACTTATCGGAATCGCCATCGCCGAAGGAGTCACCTTCGACGAAGCCGAGCGTCGGGTCCTCGGATTCGATCACACCGAAGTCGGTGAGTATCTCGCCGAGAGCTGGAACCTCCCCTCGGTGTTGACCCAGGCGATCCGCTACCACCATCAGCCGAACCTTGCAGAACCGCCGTCCAAGTTGGTCGATGCCGTCCACGTCGGCGACTATCTCACCATGACCATGGGTTTCGGGCTCGGTGCCGACGGACTTCAGTACGAGTTCTTCGAGGAGGCTCTGGAGCGTCTCAAACTCAGCGCTGAGGACCTCGATACCGTGACCGACTCGTTCGTTCTAGCCTATGAAGGCTATGAGTCGATGTTCATGGAGCTGCAGGTGGCATGACCTCTGATGGGTTACGGAAGGCGAACCGCAACCGCATCAGGCATGACGAATTCCGCGGATTCGAAGCTTGGTTGCCTTCTTGACGGTCTGACCGGCACGCTCGCCGACTTCACTTCTTCTTGAAGGTCAAGACCGTACCGTTGATGCAGTAGCGAAGTCCGGTCGGCTTCGGGCCGTCATCGAACACATGGCCCAGGTGCCCGTCGCACTTGGCGCAGTTGACCGACGTCCGGATCATCCCATAGCTTGTGTCCTTCTCGATCCAGATGGAGGCGGCCGAGAAGGGCTGGTAGAACGAGGGCCAGCCCGTGCCCGAATCGAACTTGGACGACGTCTTGAACACCGGGTTCCCGCAACCCACACACGAGTACGTCCCCTCCTCCTTGATGTGGAGATTCACCCCGCAAAACGCGGGCTCGGTGCCACTGCCGCGCAGGATCTTGTACTGCTCCGGCGTCAGCCTCTTCTTCCACTCCGCGTCGGAGAGCACGACTTTGTCCTTTCGCTTCGGACTTGAGTTCGCGACGCCGGCAATCTTCAAGTCCTGAGCCGGCATCGCCACGCAACCGGTCAGACCGACGAGGGCGAGAACACTGAGGGGGATCCACCGCATGACTATGACTAAGCAACCGACCCCCGATTTGGTTCCCAGCCGCGAGTCGCAAGCTACACTTCATCCATTCCGAACCGCGACGGCGCCCCTGAATCGTCCGATCCGCTCGACATCCTGCGACGTCGAGAAGCCGGTCTGCGTGACGTGATCGAAGCGATCGGGAGCGGGCTCGAACTGAACGAGCTGCTCACCCGCATCGCCGAGGGTGCCTGTCGACTGCTTGACGCGGACAACGGCACGATCGGCCTCATCGACCCCTTTCTGAACCGCATCCGAGTCGCTGCGGCCTATCGAATGCCCGGCGACGAGCTCGGATCACTCTGGCCGATGGGTGAGGGCCTGATGGGTCAAGTCTGGGTCGCGAATGCGCCGATCGTGAAAGGCCGCTACGCCGAGATCGTCGGCAACGACGGGGTCGACCTCGGCGATTTCGCGGTCATCGGGGTCCCGATCCGTTGGCGGGATCGTCTGATCGGGGTCTTTGGCCTCGGCTCGGCACCGCCCCGACAGTTCGGCGACGACGATATCCGGGTTCTCGAGCAGTTCGGCGCCCACGCCGCGATCGCGATCGAGAACGCGCGCCTCTTCGAAACGACCCAAGACGCTCTCGCCCAGCTCCAAATCCTCTACGACACCAGCGCCCGCATGGCGATGGCGCTCAACGCCGACGACGTCGTCCAAGCCTATCTCGAGCAGGTTGCTCAGCTTGGACGCTTTGCCTGCACGATCACCGAATACCTCTTCGATGAACGCGGCGATCGGTGCGACGTGGTGGTCAAAGGACGGTGGGAGCGCACCGAGGGCCTGGCCCTGACCAATCGTCGCGTTGGCTACGCCCGCGATTCCTTGGACGACCTCCTCGACCGCGGCGAGCCGGTCTTGATCGAGGATGTGCGCACCGACCAGCGCGTTTCCGAGACCCTTCGGGCGATGCAGGTTCGGGAAGGACGGCCCGCCCTCGCGCTCTTCCCCTTGATGACCGGCGGGGTCCGCACCGGCCTCGTGATCCTGAGCGCGACGACCCCCCACGCGTGGGCCGAGCGAGACTATCGAGCGATCCTTGCAACCTCGGGCCACCTCGCTCTCGCTCTCGAACGTCGCCGCCAGCAGCAACTCCTGGGCGAGGCCGAACGCCAAGTCGCCATCCTCGAAGATCGGCGGCGCCTAGCGCATGAACTTCACGACTCCGTGACCCAACTGCTGACCGGCATCAGCCTGATCGCTCAGGCGGCCCCGGCCTTGTGGAATCGCGATCCTGACCAGGCCGAGGTTCGCCTCGGCCAACTCGTCGACCTCAGTCGTCGCGCCCTTCAGGAGATGCGCACCCTCTTGGCCGAACTCCGCACCAGCCCCGCCGAGATCGCCCCACCCCTCGCCCCACCCGCAACCCGCGAGGCGGACGCACTCGTCCTGACCCTTGAGAGGCACCTCGCTTCCCTGAATTCCGACGAGGTCGATCTCCAACTCAGCGCCGAACACTACGTCGCTCAGTCCTCGGATCTCGAGCACGCGCTCTGGCGCATCGCCCAGGAAGCCGTCACGAATGCCCTCAAGCATGCTCGCGCGACGAAAATCTTGGTGGCTCTCGCCGTCGATGAGGCGAACGTCGTCCTCACCGTCTCCGACGATGGTGTCGGCTTCGACCCCACCGACCGACCCGAGGTCGACCTCGAACGCGGCACCGGCCTCGGCTTGACCGGGATCGCGCAACGCGTGGCGGGTCTCGGCGGCCGGAGTCGGGTACAAAGCGGATCAGGGTTGGGCACGGTCGTGGAGGCAGTTTTGCCCCGCGCCGATCAGGTGACTTGATGCCGATTCGCTTGCTGCTCTGCGACGACCACAACATGGTCCGGGAGGGGCTTCGCGCCCTGCTCTCCGAAGACGAGGAGATTGACATCGTGTCCGAAGCGGCCGATGGCCAGGCCGCGGTGCGCCTCGCGCAGGAGATGCGTCCGGACGTCGTCCTCATGGATCTCCGCATGCCCGAACTCGATGGCATTGCCGCCACTCGTGCCATCCGGACCACGTGCCCTGGCACCCATGTCGTCGTCCTGACGACCTTCCTCGACGAACGCCAAGTTCGGGACGCGATGGATGCCGGCGCCTGTGGCTACCTGTTGAAAGACATCCTTAAGCACGAGCTTCTGGAGGCGATCCACGCCGCGTGCGAAGGCCGTACCTCACTCCATCCCGACGCTCAGGCGATGCTGATGCGCCTGCGCCGTGAGGACGACCTTTTCGCCCAGCTTACGCCTCGCGAGACCGATGTCCTTCGTCTCATCGCCGCCGGGCGGAGTAACAAGGAGATCGGGCAAGAGCTTCGACTCACCGAAGGGACCGTCAAGGGGTACGTCAGCGCGGTGTTCGTCAAGATGCGGGTAGATGACCGAACTCAGGCCGCGCTCCTCGCGGTCAAGCACGGGCTCTGATGCCAAAGTCCCCTTTCGAGGGGAGGAGGAGGCATGCGGCGATCTAATCGCCCATGCAGCTCATGACCCCACCTCCCTCTTCGACGTGGCAGAAGCCGCTCGGCCCCGTCGATCGGACCACTTTCGAAGCCGAGCAGGCGCTCCGCCGCCGCCAGGCGCGACGACTCAGCCGCGCGACCTGGGGCGTGGCCGCGGTGGACCTCGGACTCACGAGCATCATCGTGACTCCGATGGCCCTGCTGCTCGTGATCCTGCTGTCGAACCTTGCCGCGAAACTCTTCCCGCCGTTCGGACTCGCCGCTGAGGCGGTCGAGGCGTTCTACACGTGGGTCTTCAGCGACAAGCCGACCCCGTACCACGTGCTTGGAGCCGTCGGGCTCCTGATGATCCCCGGCATCGCGGGCACGTTCGTGTTGATGCCGCTCGCGCGCCAGATTTTTGGCTCGATCGGAGCCCGTGCCTGGGCCCTCGGTCTCGGCGCGCGGGAACTGAACGATCTCGACTTCGAAGAGAAACAGGCGCAGAACCTCGTGGACGAAATGGCGATCGCCTGCGGTCTCGCCGGCGCACCCGTCATGATCCTGGATGCGGAAAGGCCCAACGCCTTCCCCGTCGGCCTCGACGAGCGTGATTTCGTGATCGTCGTCACCCGCGGTCTTCTCGACGAGCTCGATCGAGAGAAGAGCCAAGGCGTCGTGGCTCACGCGGTCGCGACGGTCGCGAACGGCGACCTTCGGCTTACGCTCTCGATCCGGACCATGTACATGGCGATCGGACTGATGACGACGCTCTTCGACTTCGTGCTCACCAAGGAAGCCCGCAAGACGTCCGTCGAGCTCATCAAGTTTGCCTGCACTTCCCGCGCCAAGCGATCCGCCGAAACCGCCATGCTTCTGGCCGAGCGTCTGGTCGCCCGTTCCGGCACGAAAGCGCTCGAGGAAGTCACCGAAGCGCAACGAGAGAGCACGGGTCAGGTCCTGCGCTACATGTTCCTCGGCTGGATCATCTTGCCGCTCATGATCGCGCGCGCCTTCGGGTCGCTCGTGCTTCTGATGATCAACCTCTTCTTGGTCGGTCCGTTCTTCGGCGTCACGATGCAGAAGCGCAAGCGTCTCGCCGATGCGACCGCCGTCCAGCTCACCCGCAATCCTCAAGCCGTCGCCGAAGGCCTGATGACGTTCGCCCAGGGATACGAGCCGCTCGCCCAAGACCCTTGGATCGAGATCATCGCCGTCGTCGGGCCCGACTGGCAGTCGCAAAGCGCCCTCGCCGAGCGGCTGGGTTCGCTCGGGACCTTCCATCCCACGCTGAATAGCCGCCTCGGCCGATTGATCGCGATGGGTGCCCAGATCGACTACCGCCCGCGCCGGGAAGCCAGCCCCTACTGGGGCCTCGGGTGCGGCGTTCTCGTCCTCTTGTCGATCCTCACCTACGTCGTCTGGGCCGCCGTTCAGGCATAGAACTCGCGGTACCACTCGACGAAACGCGGAATCCCGACTTCGATCGGCGTCGAAGGCTCGAACCCGACGGCGTTCCGCAACGTCTCGATCTCGGCCGCGGTCTCGAGCACGTCGCCCGGCTGAAGCGGCAAGAGGTTCTGGACGGCGGTGCGTCCGAGGGCGGCTTCAAGCACCGCGATGAACTGCTCCAGCGTCACCGGCGCGTGGTTGCCGATGTTATAGATGCGCCACGGGGCCAGGCTCGTCGCCGGATCGGGGCTTGCGCCCGACCACTCCGGATTCGGTGCCGCCGGCTTGGCGAGCACCCGCACGACCCCCTCGACGATGTCATCGATGTACGTGAAGTCGCGCTTCATCTGCCCGTAATTGAAGACGTCGATCGGGCGCCCTTCGAGGATCGCGCGCGTGAACAGAAACAGCGCCATGTCCGGCCGACCCCAAGGCCCGTAGACCGTGAAGAACCGTAAGCCCGTCGTCGGCAAGCCGTAAAGGTGGCTGTAGGAGTGGGCCATGGCCTCGTTCGCCTTCTTCGTCGCGGCATACAGGCTCACCGGATGGTCGACGTTCTCCTCCTCCGAGAACGGGGTCTTGGTGTTCGCCCCATAGACCGAACTCGACGACGCATAGACGAGATGCTCCACCGCATGGTGCCGGCAACCCTCGAGGATGTTGAGGAAGCCGACCAGATTCGCTTCGGCGTAGGCGTGCGGGTTCTGGATCGAGTAGCGAACCCCGGCCTGAGCCGCCATGTGGAGGACGCTCTCGAACCCATGTTCGGCAAAGACGCGCTCGACCGCGGGGCGGTCGGCGAGATCGGCCCGCACGAAGGTGAAGTGGTCCCCCTCAAGGAGGCGCAGCCGCGCCTCCTTGAGGGCCGGATCGTAGTAGTCGTTGACGTTATCGAATCCGATCACCCGGTGCCCGTCGGCGAGAAGCCGACGGGCCAAGTGGAACCCGATGAAGCCCGCCGCCCCCGTCACGAGGACCGGCCGATCTACCAAGAAATCCCCTCGGGGGCGGGCTTATGGCCCGGGAAAATCTCGTCGAGGGCCGCCAGCGTCTCCGACGTGAGGTCGATCTCGAGCGCACGCAGGCACCCGTCCAGCTGCTCGATCGTACGAGGTCCGATGATCGGAGCCACGACGGCGGGCCGCGTCAGAAGCCAGGCCAGCGCGACGTCGGCGGGCTTCTCACCCAGGTCGGCGCACAACGTCTCCCAGGACTCGATCCTGTCCCGGTGCTTTTCGATCTGTTTCGACATGTGTTCGCTCGCCCGACGGCCTTCCTCGATCTTCCCGAGCACACCACCGAGCAAGCCGCCACCGAGCGGGCTCCAGGGAATCACGCCCACCCCGTACGCTTCGCATGCCGGAAGCAAGTCGAGTTCGACCAACCGCGCGTTGAGATTGTAAAGGCACTGCTCCGACACCAGGCCGAGGAAATGCCTCGCCGCCGCGGCATGGTTCGCTTCGACCACTTGCCATCCCGCGAAATTGGACGAGCCGACATACAGCACTTTGCCGTCGCGGACCAGGATCTCCATCGCCTCCCAGATCTCTTCCCACGGCGCTTCGCGCCAGATGTGGTGCATCTGGTAGAGGTCGATCGTGTCGGTTTGGAGCCGCTTCAGGCTCCCTTCGCAGGCCCGTCGAATATGGAGCTTGCTCAGCCGGTTGGTGTTGGGCCAATCCCCCATGTCGCCGTAGAGCTTGGTCGCGATGACGGTCTTCTCTCGGCGGCCGCCGCCTTGCGCGAACCATCGCCCGATGATCTGTTCGGTGACCCCTTCGCCCTTCTTCCACCCGTAGACATCGGCCGTATCGAAGAAGTTGATCCCGTGCTCGAGGGCCCGGTCCATGATCGCGTGGCTGTCCGCCTCCGATGTCTGCGGACCGAAGTTCATGGTGCCG
>DKKT01000081.1 GCA_002455425.1 Chthonomonas sp. UBA6659
CTTCCAGACGATGCGGCGCACGACCCATCGTCGAATCAGGGGATGATCTGTCCAAACCGTCCAAGCGGCATCATGGACGGATATCTTGACCCTGCGTCGCCGAATGACGGGAAACCAACGGTCCGCTGGACACGAAGAACGGCCCTTCGCGAGATCGCGAAGGGCCGTCAAGTAAGCCATACCTGAATTACTTCTTGCGGACGTACTCGAGTTTCGTCTGACCGTCCGGCGAGGCGAGGTGAAGCTTGTCGGCTTCGGCCTTCTCGACCTTGACTTTGCTTTCGGTGCTGAGCCCGGCCTTACCCTGCTCTTCCATCTTCTTCATCTGCTCTTCCTTCTGAGCATCGATGCCGGCCTGATTCGCCGGGTCCTTGGCCGTGAGTTCCATTTCGTCGACCTTGAGATCGACGTTGTCGGGCGTCGAGACGAGCATATCGCCCTCGATCTTCCACTTGCCCTCGATGGTGTAGGTCATCACCGCGCGCATCGAGGCAACTTCGGTGTCTTGTTCCGAGGTGACCGTGCCCGTGTTCACGAACGTCCCGTCGGCGTTCATGACGATCTCGGCTTCGACCTGCGATGTCGGCTGCTGGCTCGACATCGTCCACTCGCCGACGACCTGCTCGTTCGTCACCGCTCCGCCGGAGTCCCCGGTCTCACCGCCGGTCTTGTCGGCGGTCTCGCCCCCCGTCGTCGTTGTGGTCGGCGCCTTCTCATCTCCGCCCGACGCGTCCTCCTTCGGACCACACCCGATCACCAATCCCACCATCAGAACGGAAACCAGCAAAAGAAACTGTCGCATGGCCCGGGAAGATACCCGAAGGCAGGATTCGGTACGCGTCGCGGCGAACCGAACGCCCTGTGAACGAACGCCGCCGGATGCCGCTGCATACGAAGATCTTCCTGGGCCTCGTTCTCGGGGCTCTCGCTGGTGGTGTCGTTCAAGGCACGTGGGGTCCGAAAGAGCCCTGGGTCGTCTGGGTCCGCGAAAACCTGGCCAATCCGGTCGGGCAGATCTTCCTCAGCTTGATCTTCATGATCGTGGTTCCGCTCCTGTTCAGCGCTCTCGTGCTTGGCGTGGCTGAGATCGGCGATGCGCGCAAGGTCGGTCGCATCGGTCTGCGGGCACTTGGAATGACCGTCGTGCTCAGCGGCCTTGCCGTCCTCATCGGAATCGGGGCGGTGAACATCGTCAAGCCGGGCGAGGGCATCGACCCGAAGGAGCGCGAAGTACTTCTCGCGAACTACAAGACCGCCGACGCCGAGAAAAAGGTCGAGGACGCCAAGAAGGCGAAAACCGCGGCGGAAACGATTGTCGAGTTCGTCCCCCGCAACCCTCTCGCGAGCGCGGTCGACGCGTTGGGCGGAGGCTTGCTGCCGTTCATGGTCTTCGCGCTCATCTTCGGGATCGCGCTGGCATCGATCGAGGCGGAGAAGGCGTTGCCGGTCAAGGAGTTCCTGGGTGGTGTCTTCGCGACCAGCCTCAAGGTGATCGAGATGGCGATGCGGCTCGCCCCGTATGGCGTGTTCGGGCTTGTGTTCGTCACGGCTTCGACGCTGGGTGTTTCGGCGTTCGTGGCGCTCGGGAAGTACGCGGGCCTGGTCCTGGTCGCGTTGGCGTTCCACCTCGTCGTGATCTACAGCCTCGCGATCCGTTTCGTGGCCAAGCGCGATCCGCGTCGGTTCTTTGGCCAGATCCGGGGGGTGATGTTGACGGCGTTCGCGACTGCGTCGAGCAATGCGACGCTGCCCGCTGCGCTGAAGTCGGCCGAGGAGGATGTCGGCCTCCCGCGCGATATCAGTTCCTTCGTCCTCACCGTCGGCGCCACCGCGAACCAGAACGGTACCGCCCTCTTCGAGGGCATCACGATCATCTTCCTCGCTCAATTTTTCGGAGTCGAGCTGACCGTCGGGCAGCAGTTCCTGGTGATGGGTCTCGCCATTCTCGCCGGCGTCGGCACGGCGGGCGTACCGGGTGGTGCGTGGCCGATGATCGCGGTGATCCTCGTCAAGATCGGGGTTCCGGCCGAGGCGATCGGTATCTGCCTCGGCATCGATCGTGTCCTCGACATGAGTCGTACGGTCCTCAACGTCACCGGCGACATCACGATTGCGGCCTGCGTGAGCGAATTGGAACGTGGTGACCGATCGGCCTTGGCGACCGCCGAAGGCGGGTAAGGTGGGCCTGCAGACCTAATCGAAGATCTTCAACCCGCCGGAGTTCTTCCTATCGATAGGCTCGCGACTAGACGAGTCTTCACGGAGAAGAAGGAATGCGTCCAACAACCCTCAAATCGCTCGGAGTCATCGTCCTCGCCACGGTCGCGGCGGGGCTTCAAGCCCAGGTCGCCGTGAACTTCACGGTCGACGTAAACCGCAATCGAAAGCCGATCAACCCGTTGATTTACGGCACGGCCTACGGCACCGCGAGCCAACTTTCCGACCTCAACGCCCCGCTGAACCGCATGGGGGGTAACCCCACCACCCGCTACAACTACCAGCAAAACGTCGACAATCGTGGCGCCGACTGGTACTTCGAGAGTATTCCGTACGCGAGTGCCACCCCCAACGCGCAGGTCCACACGTTCGTCCAGAACTCGAAGAACGGGGGCGCCCAGCCCATGCTCACCATCCCGATGATCGACTGGATCGCTAAGGTGGGACCGAACCGGACCAAGCTCGCAAGCTTCGCGGTCTCGAAGTACGGGGCCCAGCAGTACACCGACCCGGGCTGGCCAAACGCTGGGAACGGCGTGAAACCGAACGGGCAGTTCGTCATCGGTAACGACAAGACCGACGCGAACACACCGAACAGCACGACGTTTCAGCGTGGCTGGATGGACAATCTTATCGGACGGTGGGGAACCGCGGGCAACGGCGGGGTTCGGTACTACTTCCTCGACAACGAGTCCAGCATTTGGCACTACTCCCACCGCGACGTCCAGCCGGAAGGTCTCAAGATGCGGGATGCGCGCCAGAAAATGATCGACTACGCGACGATGGTGAAGGCCCGCGATCCTCAAGCGATCGTGCTCGGACCCGAGGAGTGGGGCTGGAGCGGGTTCTTCTATAGCGGATTCGACCAGCAGGCGGGTCAGAACAACGGCTGGACGTTCTATCCCGACCGCGCCGCGAACGGCAACATCGACTATGCGCCGTATCTCCTCCGGGAAATGCGGATCAAGAGCCAACAAGTCGGACGTCGGTTGTTGGACTACTTCAGCCTCCACTACTACCCGCAGGGCGGCGAGTTCTCCGATGACGTGTCGACCGCGATGCAGTTGCGCCGCAATCGCTCGACCCGAGCCCTGTGGGATGCGGGCTACACCGACGAATCCTGGATCGCGGACAAGGTCAAGCTGATTCCACGGATGCGGGGATGGGTCAACAGCTACTACCCGGGCACGCCGATCGCGCTCACCGAATACAACTGGGGCGCCGAGCGCCACATCAACGGCGCGACGACCCAAGCCGACATTCTGGGCATCTTCGGCCGAGAAGGTCTCGATCTCGCCAATCGATGGGTGACGCCTCCCACCGGCAGCCACGCCTACAACGCGATGAAGATGTACCGGAACTACGACGGTCGAAAATCGACGTTCGGCGAGACCTCGGTCCTCGCTTCCAGCCCGAGTCCGGACGACAACTCGATCTTCGCCGCGACGCGAGCCGGCGACGGTTCGGTGACGATCATGGTCATCAACAAGCGCCTGACCTCGGCGATCAATGCGACGATCAACTTGACCAATGTCGCCGGGGACCGGAACGTGACCGCCTACCAACTGACATCGACGAATCGGATCACGACGCTGTCCCCGTTCAGGACGCGCTCCTCGAAGATCACCATGACCTTGCCGAAGCAGAGCATCACCCTCTTCGTGGTGGGTCGAAACTGATCCCGGGACTGGTCGCGGCAGTCGCCGCGACCAGTCCGGAAGGTAGATTCCAAGGCACCATGATCGCCTTTGTCTCTGCCGCACTCTCCCTCGCCGCCACGCAAGGCCGGCCGATCGTCATCGACGTGCCGGTGAAGCTCACCGAAGCCGACGTCGTCTTCAACATCATGTCGAGGGGACCCATCCCGGCTCGGCAGAACTCGCTGTTTCTTGCCAAGACGATGACCGGCGTCCTCGCCGCGGATGGAACGCCACGCAAAATCGTGGCGATCTTCCACTCCGCTGCGGCTGCGCTCGCATGCAGCGACGCCGCATTCAACCGACTGACAGGCACGACCGCCGGCAACCCGTACAAGGCTCGGATCGCGGAACTCCAACGAGATGGCGTCCAGACCGAGATCTGCGTGAAATCGATGGAGTTTCAGAAGATCGCCAAGTCGGAGCTGCTCCCTGGGGTCAAGGTGAACGGGGGCGCTCTCATCCGAGTCGTCGAGCTGACGCAGCAGGGCTACACGCAACTCACTTTCTGAGGTGCGCTCGGTCGGCGCTGCACGGGCATCGAGTCCCACTCCGGCTGTGGGGGGAGAGGTCGGCGAGCGAAGCGCCCGTTCCCCTCGCCCCACGAGTGGGTGGGTAGAGGGGGTGGGGGGTGAGGGGCATCCCCTCTCCGCCTCGGGGAGAGGTCGGTGAGCGAAGCNNTCTCCTCCACTGGAGGAGAAGTTGTTGGAGAGCTTCGACGGGAGCTCACCGTCCCTTGTCCCGTCGCGGCGTGACGTCCTGGGCGCACGTGGCCTCTCGAACTCCTCAGAGCCTGCCTTGGACGATCCGCAGCGCACCTTGTTTGGTGGCGGTCCGACTCCCAGCAACTGCACGCGAACCTCTCCGTCAGAGGCGTCACTACCCGCGCCGGGGCCAGTTCACTCCCCTGACCTTGAACTGATGAAACGCATGGCTCTACGAGCCGAATAAGCAACTGAGCA
Organism: Chthonomonas sp. UBA6659; assembly: GCA_002455425.1. Taxonomy (GTDB): domain Bacteria; phylum Armatimonadota; class Fimbriimonadia; order Fimbriimonadales; family Fimbriimonadaceae; genus UBA6659. The sequence goes on from DKKT01000081.1 coordinate 4,877, forward strand.
ATCGAGGTAGCCAAGGTCGTCGTCAGCAAGCATAGCCTGGAGAAGCGCTAAGTCATCCCGATCGCCCAGCATGCCAAGTGACTCACA
>DKKT01000016.1 GCA_002455425.1 Chthonomonas sp. UBA6659
CCCGCTCTCGCGGGACGGAGGGGACGGACGGCAAAAGGTTCGCGGGAGCTCACCCCCTCCCCGCGGTGCCACAATCCAGTCATCTGGAGTTGCCCCATGTCACTGAGTACTCTCCTCGCCGAAACCCGTACCTTCCCACCCCGCGCCGACTTTGTCGCCCAAGCCAACGTCAACGATCCGAACGTCTATATCGACGCCCTCCAAAACCCGATCGAGTTTTGGTCCGGATGGGCCCAGAAGCTCGACTGGTTTCGACCCTGGGACGTTGTCCTCGACTGGCAGCTCCCCAACGCCAAATGGTTCGTCGGCGGCCAGATCAACGCCTGTCACAACTGCGTCGACCGGCATGTCGCGAACGGGCTCGGCACCAAGACCGCCTTCATCTGGGAGGGTGAGCCCGGCGACACCCAGACCCTCACCTACGCCGAAGTCCAAACCGAGGTTTCGCGGATCGCGAACGCGCTCAAGGCTCTCGGCATCACCAAGGGCGACCGCGTCTGCCTCTACATGCCGATGACCCCCGAACTCCCGATGACGATGCTCGCCTGCGCACGCATCGGCGCCGCCCACTCCGTCGTTTTCGGCGGCTTCAGCGCCGACTCCCTCCACGAACGCATCAACGACGCCGCGGCCAAAGTCGTCGTGACCGCGGACGGCGGATGGCGACGAGGCGGCATCGTCGCCCTCAAGAAGATCGTCGATCACGCCCTCGAGATGGGTTGCCCGTCGATCGAAAAAGTCCTCGTTCTCGAACGCGCCGGCACCCCCGGTACCGTGACCAACGGGCTGCAGACGCCCGCCTACGATCGCGGCGGCTGGACCGATGGCCGAGATGTCTGGTGGCATGACCTTGTTCCCGCGCAGAGCGCCGAATGCGCCTGCGAGCCGATGGATAGCGAAGACCTCCTCTTCATTCTCTACACGAGCGGCTCGACCGGAAAGCCGAANNGTCTTCGACCTCAAGGACGACGATGTCTTCTGGTGCACGGCCGACTGCGGTTGGGTCACTGGCCACAGCTACGTCGTCTATGGCCCGATGGCGAATGCCGCCACCGTCGTCCTCTACGAGGGCGCACCCGACGCCCCTGAAAAAGACCGCTTCTGGCGAATCATCGAACGCCACCGCGTCACGATCCTCTACACCGCACCGACCGCGATTCGCGCCTTCATGAAGTGGGGCACCGAATTCCCCCAACGCTGCGATCTGACCTCCCTCCGGCTGCTCGGCAGCGTCGGNNTCGGTCGGCGAGCCGATCAACCCGGAAGCCTGGGAATGGTATCACAAGGTCGTCGGTGACAGCCGCTGCCCGATCGTCGACACCTGGTGGCAGACCGAAACCGGTGCGATCCTGATCACGCCACTTCCGGGCATCACCGCGACCAAGCCGGGCAGCGCCACCCAGCCGTTCCCAGGTATCCGCGCCGCCATCCTCGACGAAGCCGGCGCGGAGATCACCCCGATCCAAGGCGCGCTCGGCTACATCGCCTGCGCCAACGGCGAGGATGCTCCCGCCACGGGACCCGAAGTTGGTGGCTACCTCGCCATCACCACACCGTGGCCGTCGATGATGCGCGGCATCTGGGGTGATCCCCAGCGGTACGTCGACACCTACTGGAAACGATTCCCGGGACGTTACTTCCCCGGCGACGGCTCCAAGGTCGATGCCGATGGCTACTTCTGGCTCCTCGGACGGGTCGACGACATCATGCTCGTCGCCGGCCACAACATCAGCACGATGGAAGTTGAGAGCGCTCTGGTCGACCACCCCGCTGTCGCCGAAGCGGCCGTCATCGGGAAGACGCATGACATCAAGGGTCAAGCCATCAGCGCGTTCGTGATCGTCCGCGCCGGCTATCCCGGCGATGCAAGCCGGCTGGTCGACGAACTGAAGGCGCACGTCGCCGAGAAGATCGGCGCGATCGCCCGGCCCGACGACGTCATCCTCACGGCCGAACTCCCCAAGACGCGAAGCGGCAAGATCATGCGGCGACTCTTGCGGGATGTCGCCGAGGGACGAGCCCTCGGCGACACCACGACCCTCGCCGACCCGGCCGTCGTCAGCGCCCTGCGCGACAAGTACGAATCGAGCGAGAGCTGATCATTCGAGGCCGCCGGCCGCCCCGGCCGGGGCGTCGAGAGAGGTCGACATCCCCGGGGGCGTGTTCGCGCGGGCCTCGAGGCCCGCGCCGGTGTACGCGGGGGCTTCTGCGTGGGCAAGAGGCGTGCGGTGGTGGTGGTGGTAGGCCGCGGCCACGAGCAGGGCGAGCCCGAGCAGTCCGAAGAGCCATGGGGTCTTCTTGTTCATCGGTTCAATCTCCGTCCGTCGAGCAGCGCCACGTCGCGAGCCACTTGACCCGCGCCGGATTCGCATCCGCGACGCACATACACCAGTCGCCGGGGCGAGGATCGCGGTCGGGCAAAATGCGTCGTGCCGGATACCACCGTCCATGGCCGTCGGCGAAGGTGAGATTCGTGCCCCCGCGGTGGCGGGTGCTCACCGTTGCCATCGGCCCGTCGAGCTCCACCGGCTGGCCGCAAGCCCCGACGGAGTGGTTCCACGCCGACGTGAGGTAGCCGCGATAGCCGGCACCGAGATCTCCCGGAGTACCGTCACCGAGGAGAACGGTCCGACTCGGGTGTTCCATGTCGGAGGCAACTGCCCGGAGCGGCCTGCCCCCGTAGATCCAGAGGCCGTAGTTGATGTTCAGCCCGATCGAGAGTCGGCTCCGCGTGCCCCATGTCGTCCCGAACATGCTCCCGGGTGCACTCGGGCACAGATGGACCTCGCGGGACTTCATGTACGGCTGAACCATCCCGACCCAGATCGGTGTCGAATCGCCCTGTCCGATCCAGGTGTCCTGGACGTAGCCCGGGAAGACGCCTTCATACTCGTCCGTGTACATCAGGAGTCCCATCGACAGCTGGCGCTGATACTGGAGGCAGACGCCCTTCTTGGCCGCCTCCCGTCCCTGGGCGAAGGCTGGAAACAGGATCGAGGCGAGGATCGCGAGAATCGCGATCACAACGAGGAGTTCCAACAACGTGAACCCTATGCGATACCTTTTCATCGGTGCTCCCTCCCCGCGCCTCCTGCGCTGGGGAATGGTGTCGGAAGCGCCCCGCCCTCATGGCGGGGTGGGACCGGCATCGTTCTGGTTATGGGAAGGCTTTTCGCAAATCTTTAGGATTTTCTACCAGGACGACCGATCATCCTGGGGAGAAGCGCCGATAGGGCGCGGTCCGTCCTACCAAGTGACTTCATGAAACGACGCACCAAAATCGTCTGCACGATCGGACCCGCCGTCGCCTCGAAAGAACGCCTCCGCGATCTCATCGACGCGGGCATGAACGTCGCCCGGCTCAACTGTAGCCACGGCGACTGGGAGTCCCGAACCCAGTGGGCGACCTGGATCCGCGAACTCAGCCCCAAGATCGCCCCTGTCGCGATCCTCGCCGACCTCCAGGGCCCCAAGTTCCGGATCGGCGAACTCACCAGCGGCCATCTCGACCTCGTCGCCGGGCAGCAAATCCTCGTCGGACAAGAGGCGACGAGCGATCTCCCCGTCCCTTCCGACGAAATCTTCGCCGCCATGCGCACCGGAGACCGCGTGCTCCTCGGCGACGGCAACGTCGAGATCAAGCTCGGCAAACATCAGGGCACCCGGTTCGAGGCCAAAGTCGTCAGCGGAGGCATCGTCAAGAGTCGACAGGGTGTCACCCTCGTCGGAAAGGCCTTCGACACCCCCTGTCTCACTGAAAAGGACCTTCAGGACCTCTACGAAGCCAGCCGCCTCGGGGTCGACTTGATCGCTCTGAGCTACGTCCGTCGCGCCGGGGACATGCGCGAACTGCGTCGCCTCGTCGATAAGTACGATTCCGGCGTCAAGCTCTGCGCGAAGATCGAAACCCGCGAAGCCGTCAAGGAGATCGATGAGATCATCAAGGTCTCCGACCTCATCATGGTCGCGCGCGGCGACATGGGACTCCAGATGGACCTGGAAGACGTCCCGTTCACCCAGAAGCGGATCATCGAACGCTGTGGTCGGGCCGGAAAGCCCGTCATCACCGCAACCCAGATGCTCGAGAGCATGGTCGCCTCACCCCGACCCACCCGCGCCGAAGCCACCGATGTCGCCAACGCCATCCTCGATGGCACCGACGCCGTCATGCTCAGCGGCGAAACCGCATCCGGACAATATCCGATCGAAACCGTCAAGACGATGAGCCGCATCGCGGAAAAGGCCGAGAGCTACCTCAGCCACGAAGACCGGGTCGAACACCTCGCCCTCCAAGCCACCGCGACACTGGAGAGCACCGAGGCCGTCGCCAAGGCCGCCGCGAACCTCGCGACCTCCCTCAAGGCCAAAGCGATCGTCACCACCAGCACCTCCGGCCTCACCCCGCGCATGGTCAGCAAGTTCCGCCCCAAGCCGCCGATCCTCTGCATGACGTGGAACCCCCGGACCTACCGCCAGCTCGCCGTCGTTTGGGGAGTGGAGGCGCTCCTCCTCGACAAAATGGCAACCACGGAAGCCACGATCCAAGCCGCCATCGACGCGTTTCTCGACCACAAACGGATCAAGGTCGACGACCTCGTCGTCGTCACCGCCGGGGTCCCGCCCGGTGTCGCCGGCAACACGAACATGATCCTCGTCGAAACCGTTCGCTAGGCGTCGGCAGGACGCGCGATCGGTTGCCACAAGAGGACCATGCACCCGTAGATCGGGATCAGCCAATAGCCCGAGAAAGGCGGAACATGGATGACCGTCCCCTCGAAGCTCCCCAAAGTGTCGGCGACCAACCGGATCCAGCCCGCCAGCCCCGAGGTCGCAATCAGCACCCCGACGCCGCCCGTGAACCAGACGCCCCCCACCACCCAGGCCAGCAAAGCGCCTCCGATCAGGAACGGCAGCACCGGCGCGACGAGAAGATTGCCCACGATCGCCATCAGCGAAACCTGGCCGAAGTGGTACGCGAGCAGCGGGGCCGATGCAACAAAAGCAACCAGGCTGCTTGATCCCAAAGCCCTTGCCCCGGCGACCACGGCGCCCCAGGCCGTTTTCGCCACGATCGGACGCCGCTCCCAGAACAGGACCAGCGCCGCCATGATCGTGAACGAGAGGTGAAGTCCAGGATCGACGACCCCTTCCGGAGAAACCAACAGCGTGACGATCGCGGCAAGCGCGAGCGCCGACAGCCCGTCGCCCTCCCGATCGAAACGGTAAGCCGCGAGAAAGACGACCGTCATCAGCAAGGCCCGCATCGCCGGCGGCCGCAATCCCGCCGCCGCGATGTAGACGAGCAGAATCGCCGTCACGAGCACCAACTGGCCCGTCCGGGGGATCGGGAGCCGCGAGAAAAGAAAGAGCAGCATCGCCGCCAGCATCATCACATGGAGCCCCGAAGTCGAGACGATGTGGATGATCCCGGAACGGCGCAACCGTTCGGACATCGCCGGCTCCAACTCCCCATCCTGATTGAAGCAGATCGCATCGATCACGCTCGCCGAGTCTTGGGGAAGGACGCGGGTCACAAACTCGACGAAGCTACGTCGTACCGCCAAACCCCAGCGCCAAGGCACCGCACCGCCGCCGAGCGATCTTGCGCTCGAGGTCCGCAGATCGGCGAACGCGCCCTTCCGACGCCACGTGAGTTCGCTCGCCTCGGAGAGGGGACGCAGCTCACCCCGAACCGCGAGCCGTTCACCGAGGACGGCGGGGCTCGCCTTGGGCAACGACAAGGCCACACGACCGAAGTCGGTACCCGCGAGCACCCGCACGCCGAACGCCGTGTCGCGGGGCATTTCCAGAAGCACGACCTCACCGGCAAACGGCTTCGACTCCACGAGGAGCGACGCCGACACAACCGGGCGACTGAGCAAACCGAGTCCGACACCCGCCACCAGAGTCCATCGTAAGGAGGCGTTCGACAGCGCTCCGGCCGCGATCGGAACCGCCAACAAGTGCCACCACCCGTACCACGTCGCGATTCCTCCGACCAACCCGAATGAGAAGATCAGCAGAGGCCGGCCCTCGATCTCGCGACGCATCTCTCCGACCCAACCTACGCTTCCGCCGGTTCGCTGAGATCCCGCCGAGGAGTCCGCGCCCCCACCCGGAGCTCGAGGAACAGGTCCGGCTCCCCCGCGAGCCGGTTCAAGCGCTCAAGAATCGTGTCCTGCATGAACCGCAACTCCTGAGCCCATGCTGAACCCGTCGCCGCCACCCAGAGCGTGCCTCGCTCGAACCGCTCGGGAGTGGACTTCGCCGCAAGCAATTCGCCTACCACGCCCGGCCATTCCTTGAGCACGATCTGAGCGCGTCCCGCACGGAGCACCTCCTTCTGCTCCACCGCCTGCGCCATCCAGTCGTCGAGCCGCTTCATTCGATCGTCACCGTTCCCGCCAACACCCGCATCACCCGACCGGCCTCCATCGCCCAGCTTCCGACTTGGGCCGCATCGGTACAGGTCAAGAGTACTTGGCTGCAGCCAGTCCGAACGCGCTCCAGGAGATGACTTTGCCGCACCTTATCCAGGTCACTGAACACATCGTCGAGGAGAAGGATCGGCGGCGCCCCCAGAATCCGCTCGGTGCACGCAAGAACCGCCAGTTTCAGAGAGACCACCGCGGTTCGTTGCTGACCCTGGGATCCGAAGTGTCGCGCCTCGCGCCCCTCGATGGTCAGAGCGAGATCGTCCCGGTGTGGACCGATCCCGGTTGTGCCTCGTGCGACTTCCGACCGTCGATGCTCGGCCAACGATTGCGCCAGAGCGTCGGCGGTGTCCCCGGCATCATGAGGATCGTACGTGACCCCCAACCGCTCCCCTTCGGCCAGTTCCGCGTGTGCAGACCGCGCCTCGGGTTCGAAATCTTCGAGGAACGCGCGCCGGAACTGCCGGAGACTCGCCCCGTGATCGGCCAGAAGCGCTTCCCAAGATTCGTAGAGCTCGTCCGGCATCGACCGGTCTTGGCCAAGCTTCAGGAGCGCGTTGCGCTGCTCGAGGGCCCGCTTGTACTGGGTGAGGTGCTCGCGGTAGGCCGGGTAAAGCTGGGCCAAATGGAGATCGAGGAACAGCCGACGCTCGGACGGCTGCCCGGACACGACCGGCAGGTCTGCGGCCGAGAAGGCGACGACCGGTAGACGGCCCATAAGGTCCGAGGCACGTTTCAGCCCGACTCCGTTCAAGGTTGCGCGCTTGCGGGTGCCGGCTTCGAGCTCGATGGCGAGTTCGGTACCGAATTCGGCGAGGGTTCCTTCGGCGCGCGCGCGAACCGTGCCCTCCCGAACCGCCTCCAAGTCGCGGGTGCCACGCAACAGCCGGGAAGTGCCGAGGAGGTAGATCGCCTCGAGCAGGTTCGTCTTGCCCTGACCGTTCGGCCCGATCGCGAGGTTGAGTCCCTCCCGGAGGTCGACGTCCACAGACGCGTAGTTTCGAAAGTCGGTGAGACGGAGCCGGACCAGCGAAAACGGAGCGCGCACCGCTTTCCCCATGGAGCTATCTTCCGAAACCGAGATCATGAAGGATAATCTCTTGTTATTATGGGGCGAGCGTCAGGGTGGAAAACCGAGAGGAAAGGTACAAGCCCCGGGATTCCAACACCGCAAATTCGAACCTGAAACAGGTAGGTTCCGACCCCGGTCCCGATGTGGAAAATCGAGTGGAGAACCGCGCCCGTGTGCAGGTTTGGAACAGGTCGTTCGGGGGACGAAAAGGGCCTTCCAAACCGTCCCCAAGTTTTCCGCGTCGCGTTCACAGCAGACCCTTCTGGCGGCCGAAACGCATGACGACCGCTTCCATCAGATACACGGGATGGACGTTGGCGATCGGCGCGATGCCGTGGCGACGCGCGAAGGGGTCCCAGAATTCGCGCAGAGAACGCGCCTGCGTCTCTGGCCCGAGCTCAGGAAATCGGTCACACAACCGCTTGATCGCGAAGTACTCCTCGATCGTCATTCCCCGAAGCTCCCCGATCGCGTGCTCGAAAGGATGCTGGCCGAATTTGTAAGGCGATGGGTTGAAGCGTGGAATAGAACGGGGCTCATAGACGACGACGGTACCCGCCGCCAGGTCACCCAGCCGCTGACTCCGTTCGCTTGTGAACATGAGAACGAGCCCAACCATATACAAACCAATCACCGGAATCCCGGGCATCGCGTCGACGACTCGGAACAGATTCCGATACAGGGCGGCCGCGAACGTTACCGGAGTACCGTCCAGCATCCTCACCCGAAGACTCATCGCCTTTTTCCCGAGTGACTGGCCATTCCAAAGACCCTCGAACAGGGTCGAGTACAGCAGGCTTCCAAAGACGAACGCAAGTCCGATCAGGAGCTGGCCAAGGCCGCCGTCGACCGAGCCGACCGTGAACCCGATCATCAACGCAACGAGGATCATCAGGAACCACACGATCAGAACGTCCAGGAGGTAGGCAAAGATCCGCGCCCCGGCTCCCGCCAGCCGATACGTCACCACCACCTTCTCGGGCGTCAAGACCGCATAGTCGTGAACCACGGGTAGGATGCTACACCAGGTGATCGTTCCGACGCGACGGTTTTGGGCTCTGCTCGGGCTGGGAGTGCTCATCGCTCTCCTTGGTGCCGTCGTGCCTGGCCTGGAACGGATCCTGATCCCCTACAACGTCCTGCTTTTCGCGATGTTGCTCGCCACCGCCCGTCTCACGCCCAAGCCACAAAGCCTGCACGTGACGCGGTCGATGGACCCCGTACTCTCGGTCCGCGTCCCCAACCGCGTGAACGTGTGCGTCGAGTACGACGGCACCGCCCCGATTCAATGCCGTGTGCGCGACGAACCCCCGCCCGACTTCGATACGACTCGCCAGGAGCTCCGTCTCACCCTCGAACCGGACCGCGCCAAGGAGTTTCATTACCACGTGACGCCCTTCAGGCGGGGCTCGGACTTTTGGCGCGGTACTTATGTTCGGATCCTTGCACCCCTGGGCCTCGCTGAAGTTCAGTATAAGCTTCCTACGGAAAGGCCTGTACGGGTCTATCCGAATGTGCTCGCCCTCCGGGAGTTCGATCTCCTCAAGCAGAAGGGTCGACTCAACCTCATGGGGCTGCGCCGAACCCGGATCAAGGGACTTGGAACGGAGTTCGAATCGCTCCGCGATTACCACGAGGACGATTACCGGAAGATCGACTGGAAATCGACCGCCCGCCGCGGCAAGCTTGTCGTTCGCGAGTTCGAACAGGAACGGAACCAGGCCGTCATCGTCTGTCTCGACATTGGGCGCCACATGCTCTCCGAAGTCGACGGCGTCGCCAAGCTCGATCACGCGCTCGATAGCTGTCTGATGCTCATGCACGCGGCCCAAGTCGCCGGCGATCAGGTCGGGCTCCTGGTCTTCGCCGACAACGTCCGACGGTACATCCCGCCTCGCAAGGGGCGCAATCAGGCCGGGTTCATCCTTGACGCCGTCCATGGGCTCGAAGCCGAAGCGGCCGCCGCCAACTACACCGCCGCCTTCGGCTACTTGGCTTCGCGGTGGAAGCGCCGCTCGCTCATCGTCGTCTTCACCGACGCCGAAGACGACGCCCAGGCCGCGGAGATGGCGGCCGCCCTGACGCCGCTCACGCGGCGGCATCTCCTGATGCTGGTGCGGGTTTCGGATCCGCGCCTCAAGGAACTGGCTGGGGCCGACGTGACGGACGCCACCGATCTGTACAGGAAAGCGGCCGCTCTCTGGTACTCGTCAGACCGGAGGCGCGCCGATGCGCGCTTCCGGATGTCGGGCGTTCAGAACATCGACTCAGAGCCGCAGGACCTTTCGAACGCCCTCGTGTCGGCCTACCTGCGGGTCAAGGAAACCAGCGCTCTGTAACACGCAAAACCCCCGAGCCGAAGCTCGGGGGTGCGGGGTGTCCTGGAAAGCGGAACGGGCGCTTAGCGCTTGACGAACTGGAAGCCGCGTCGGGCCTTCTTGCGACCGTACTTCTTCCGTTCCTTGACGCGTGCGTCCCGGGTCAGGAATCCGTGGGATCGAAGCGGCTTGCGCAGGTTTTCGTCCATCTCGACCAGCGCTCGGGAGATTCCGAGCCGGACGGCGCCCGCCTGGCCAGTGATGCCGCCGCCGCGAGTCGTGGCGCGAATGTCGTAGCGCCCCTCGATCCCGAGCTCGACGAGCGGACTCTTCACGAGGATCTCGAGCACGGGGCGGCCCAGATACTCCGCCATTTCGCGCCCGTTGATGTTGATCTTGCCTTCACCTGGAGTGACCCAGACTCGAGCAATGGCGCACTTGCGCCGGCCGGTTCCATAAGTCGCGTTGTTCGCCATAAACTGTTACTTCTTCCCGATCTCGAGGGGTTCGGGCTTCTGGGCCTCGTGCGGATGCTCGCCGCCCGCATAGACCTTCAGCTTCTTGATGATCTCCTTGCCGAGCTTGGTCTTTGGGACCATGCCCCAGATGACCTTCTCGACGTACTGGGCCGGTTTGTCGGTCAAGTACTTCTCGCGGGAGATGTTGCGAAGCCCACCGGGCCAGCCCGTGTGCCAATGGATCAGCTCGTCGCCCTTACCGCCGGTGAGGACGACTTTATCCGCGTTGATCACGATCACGAAGTCGCCGCAGTCTTGGTTGTAGGTGAAGGTCGGCTTGTGCTTGCCACGCAGGATCTGAGCCACCTGCGCCGCAAGTCGGCCGACCGGCACCCCGGTGCCATCGACGACGTACCACTTTCGTTCAATCGTATCCGGTTTTGCCGTGTACGTTCTGTTCATTCCGCTTTCCTGTTTTTCGAGTGATCTCGAAACCTGTGTTCTCATTCCAAGAGCCGTCTTCCGGAGCAACTCACGCGCAATCGGGCGGCACGTAGGTGGCGTGCAACACCGGATGGCGTCCGTATCGGATCTTCATCAGCGTCAGCCCGCGCGCGGGGAGCACCACGGGCAGAAACACCTCCCGTTCCCGCGCGAGTAGCGCGTCGATGTCGCACGAAGGCCGCTTCCCCTGCCCCACCTCGAGCAACCCGCCCGCAATCCGGCGAATCATCCCGCGAAGGAAGGCGTTGCCCCGAATATCGATCCAGATCTCAGGACCGACTCTTCGCAGATCGATCGCATAAACCTCACGGAACGTGTTCGACTCGGGCGGGACCTCTTCGCTGAAGCTCTTGAAGTCGTGCACGCCGACCAGTTTCGTGGCCGCGGCCCGCATCGCGTCGAAGTCGACCTCCTTCCAGTGGTAGTGGGCGAACCGCAGTCGAAACGGGTCTTGTCGCCCGATGAGAATCCGGTACCGATAGGATCGATCGACCGCGCTGAAGCGACTATGAAAATCCTTGCGCACCGCATCCGATCGCACCACCCGAAGATCCAGGCTCAGGGCGCGATTGAGGCAGTACGCCCAGTGTTCGGGAGGGATGTCCACGGCGGTCGTGAAGTGACAGACTTGGCCCCGAGCATGGGCGCCGCCATCCGTGCGGCTTGCTCCGATGATCTCGCAATCCTCGCCCGAGACCTGGCGAACGGCTCTTTTCAATGTGCATTGGACGGATCGCCGTCCTGCTTGTGCGGCCCAGCCGCAGAAATCGGTGCCGTCGTACGCGACGACGAGACGTATCTTCTTAGTCGACAAGCTCCAGAACCGCGGTCACGGCCGCATCGCCCCGGCGCACGCCGGTCTTCGTCAGCCGGGTGTAGCCGCCGTTGCGGTCGCGGAACCGGGGCGCGACATGGTCGAACAGATGCTTGACCAGGTCCTCGCCGTTGATGAGGCTTCGGTCCTGCAGAATCTGCAGCTTCTCGATGTCGCTCTTGCCGAGAAGTGCCTTCGTCGGCTTCGGGGTGCTCGAGCTGTGTCCGACGAGGATCTTCCGGGTCTGCCGGCGCGCGGCGAGGGAATCTTCCTTGGCGGTCGTGATCAGCTTCTCGACGATCCGCTGCAGCTCCTTGGCGCGGCCGAGGGTCGTTCGCACGTACCCGTGTCGAATGAACTGGCGCGCGAGATTGGTCAGCAGCGCGCGCCGCTGGTCGCTCGGCAGTCCGAGTTTGCGTCGATCGACTTTATGCCTCATGGTTCGTCTTCCTTAGCGTGAAATCCTGGATCAATCGAAATCGTCCTCGTCGTCTTCGAGGTCGATCGGTCGATACCCGCCCTTCGGCGGCTTCATTTCGAGGCCGCGCTCGGCGAGTTTGTCGCGCACTTCGTTCAGCGACTTCTTGCCGAAGCCGCGGATGCTGGTGAGGTCGCTCTCGCTTGCCATCGCCAGCGTTCGGAGGGTGGTGAGCCCCGCCCGGCGCAGACAGTTGAACGTGCGCTGCGAGAAGTCGAGCTCCTCGATCTTGATCTCGGGCACGTTCGCCAACTCGGGCGAAAGCTCTTCCTCGTCGTCGAGCAGCGTATCGAAACCGCCCTGCCCGAGGTCGAAGAACATCCGGAAATACTTGTCGAGAATCTGAGCGGCCTGGGTCACGGCGTCGTTCGGTCGCACTGCGCCGTTGGTCCAGACTTCGAGCACCATGCGCTCATAGTCGGTGCGCATCCCGACGCGGGTCTGCTCGACCGTGTACGAGACCTTCCGCACCGGCGTGTATTGCGAGCCCGTCGCGATAATCCCGATGATGCCCTTGTAGCGGTCCTGCTTCTCGGGCAAAACGTAGCCGCTGCCCCATCCGACGTACAGCTCCATGCTCAGCGCTGACTTCGCGTCGCTGATCTCGCAGATGTAGACCTCGGGGTTGACGACCTCGACATGCTCCGGGCAAATCACATCCGCGCCGGTGACGCGGCCGGGGCCCTTCACATCGATGCGCAGCACGGTCTCCTCAGGCGGGGTGCCCTCATGGTGCATCGCGATCGCGAGGTCCTTGAGGTTGAGCAAGAGCTCGGTCGTGTCTTCCTTGACGCCGGGAATCGGCGCGAACTCGTGGAAGACCTTGTCGATCTTCACGGCCGTCACCGCGGCACCGAAGATCGAGCTGAGCAGCACGCGGCGCAGCGCGTTGCCGATCGTTTGGCCATAGCCGCGCTCCAGCGGTTCGAGGACGAACTTGCCGTAGTCGGTGCCGAGATCGAGAGTTTGAATTTGGGGCATAGTCGGTGGTTGGAGTGGCCGGAAGCACCTGCTTCAGGCCGGAATCCGGTTAGACACGGCGCTTCTTCGGCGGTCGGCACCCGTTGTGCGGGATCGGGGTGACGTCGCGAATCGAGACGACGTCCAGGCCGCTGGCCTGCAGCGAGCGGATCGCGGTCTCACGGCCGCTTCCCGGGCCGCATACGTAGACTTCGATCTTCCGCATGCCGAAATCTTGAGCCTTGCGGGCTGCGTTTTCGGCCGCCAGCTGGGCCGCGAACGGCGTGCCCTTGCGACTGCCCTTGAAGTTGACCGCGCCCGCACTCGACCAACAGAGCACGTTGCCCTGGGGGTCGGTGATCGTCACGATCGTGTTGTTGAACGTCGAGTGGATGTGGGCCATGCCCTGTCCGACTTGACGCTTCTCCTTCTGCTTTCCGCGAACCGTTTGCTTGCGTGCCATGAGTCCTTACTTCCTCGCCTTCTTCTTCCCGGCAACGGTCTTGGCCTTGCCCTTGCGGGTTCGGGCGTTGCTTCGGGTGCGCTGGCCGCGCGTCGGAAGGCCGCGGCGATGTCGCAGGCCGCGGTAGCTGCCGATCTCGATCAGGCGTCGGATATTGGCGTAGACGTCGCGCCGAAGATCACCCTCGACCTGGTAGCCATCGTCGATGATCTCGCGGAGTTTTCCGATCTCAGCTTCGCTGAGCTCCTTGATCTTCTTGCGAGGATCGATCCCCGCTTTGGCGATGATGTCGGCGGCGTTCTTGCGACCGATCCCGTAAAGGAGCGGGATCGCATACAGCACCGCCTTCTCTCGAGGAAGGTCTACACCGGCGATACGAGCCATGAATCTGTTTCTTCTCCTAAAATCAGCCCTGTCGTTGCTTGTGCTTCGGGTTGATGCAGATGACCCTCACCACGCCGGCTCGGCGGATGATCTTGCACTTGTCACAAATCTTCTTGACGCTTGCTCTGACTTTCATCGCTTCTTGCACCTTTCGTCGGCGACGCCCCGTCTCTAGGGGGTGGACCGACGGCACGACACGCCCCGGGGCACGCTAGCGCGCCCGATGCGAAGGGAGATTCTACCAGGAAGTCGGCCGCGCTCGCTACGCCTTGTAGCGGTACACGATCCGGCCCAGTGTCATGTCGTACGGCGACATCTCGATCCGGACCCGGTCCCCGGGGAGGATCCGAATGTAGTTCATCCGCATCTTGCCGCTCACGTGGGCAAGGATTTCGATGTCCCCTTCGTCCAGCTTGACCCGAAACCGCGCATTCGGCAGGTTCTCGAGCACCACGCCCTCGACCTCGATTCCCTCTTCTTTGTTCGTCGCCGTCTTCGGTTTCGGTTTGCCTCGATAATGTCGCGCCATAAAGCTCCTGGTACGGATTTGTCTATGTATTCTAGACGATTCCGCACCCGCGGTTCGATGCCCGGGTAACTTTCGGGCATGGCCGACCTCAACGCGCCGGATCGAATCTTCGTCGGAAAGGGCGAACTCGACACCTACCTCCTCGCCAAGTTCGGGAACCGGCACGGACTCGTCGCGGGGGCGACCGGCACCGGAAAAACCGTGACGCTGCAGGTCCTGGCCGAGGGGTTTTCGGCCCGCGGCGTCCCCGTCTTCCTCGCCGACGTCAAAGGAGACCTCTCCGGCATGTGCCAGCCGGGCGGCGGTAAACCCAAGCTCGAGGAGCGAGCGGCGCAAATCGGGCTCAGCCCCTACCTCTACCACGGCTGCCCGGTCACGTTCTGGGATCTGTTCGGGCGCCAAGGACACCCGGTCCGCACCACCGTCTCCGAGATGGGGCCGCTCCTCCTTGCCCGCCTCCTCGATCTCAACGACGTCCAAGAAGGAGTCCTCAACCTCGCCTTCAAGGTCGCCGACGACAGCGGTCTCCTCCTTCTCGACCTCAAAGACCTCCGCGCCCTTCTCGTCCATGTCGGCGAACGCGCCGATGAGCTCACCCTCGAATACGGCAACGTCAGTGCCACGACGATCGGCGCGATCCAGCGCAGCCTCCTCAGCCTCGAGCAGCAAGGCGCCGAGGCCTTCTTCGGCGAGCCCGCTCTCGACCTCGTCGACTTCATGCGCGTGGCCCCCGATGGCCGCGGCATGATCAACATTCTCGCCGCCGATCAGCTCATGACCAATCCGAGGCTCTACGCCACGTTCCTCCTGTGGCTCCTCGCCGAGCTGTTCGAAGACCTCCCCGAGGTCGGCGATCTCGATAAGCCGAAGCTCGTCTTCTTCTTCGACGAAGCCCACCTCCTCTTCACCGATGCCCCGAAGGCCCTCGTGGACAAGGTCGAGCAGGTGGTCCGCCTCATCCGATCCAAGGGCGTCGGCGTCTACTTCGTGACCCAGAACCCCCTCGACGTCCCCGATCCGGTGCTCGGACAGCTCGGCAACCGCTTCCAGCACGCGCTCCGTGCCTTCACCCCACGCGACCAGAAGGCGGTCAAAACAGCGGCCGAGACCTTCCGGGTCAATCCCAACCTGGACACCGAACAGGCGATCATGGAGCTCGGCGTCGGGGAGGCCTTGGTGTCGTGCCTCGACCCGAAGGGAATCCCGGAGATCGTCCAGCGCGTCCTCATCCGCCCGCCCGCCTCGCGCCTCGGACCGTGCACCCCCGAGGAGCGTGCCGCGGTCGTCGCGGCCGGCCCGCTGCGCGGCAAGTACGAACAGGAGATCGACCGCGTCTCCGCCTACGAAACCCTGCGAGGCCGTGCCGAGGCCAAGTTGGCGCCGCCCCCCATCGTCGCCTCGCCGCCGTCCGAAGCCGGAGCCGGCGGAATCGTGACGACCCGGCCTCGACCGCAAACTCCTCGGCGCGAGCGCATCGAGTACGAGGAGCCCGAGCCCAAGCCGCGCAAAGCTCCGGCCCGTCGGAGCGACTCGGTCATGGAGTCGCTCGCCAAAGGCGTGGCCCGCAGCGCCGGCAGCCAATTGGGGCGCTCGCTCGTTCGCGGCATCCTCGGCTCGATCTTCAAGGGCCGCTAGCCTAGCGTCCGACGATTCGGCCCTTCCAGGTTGCCGCGCCAGCGCGCCGCAGCATCCACGAGCGGACCACGGTGAACGCGGCCAGCGTACAGGTGATCGGCATCAGCGGCCAAGTCCAAATCGGCTGGCCGACGAGGCGGTCGGTCACGAACTTCGACGCGAGGAGCAGCCCCAGCGCCCAGGGCCAGAGCGGCCCCGCGGCGGTCCAGGCCCATCCCGCGACCAGGAACCCGAACGCGAGCAGCCAAGAGCCCACGCCCGGACCCGCGATTTCGACGCTGTTCTTGCTCATGCCGTCGATCGCTTCGCGCAGCGTCCGGTACATCCGCACCGAACCGACCGCGGCGAGGTCGACCACGTCGATCCGAATCCCGTGCTTTGCGAGCAGCCGGCCGGTCGCGACATCCTCGAGCACCCGGCTTCTCAAGCTTTCGTGCGGCCGCACCTCCCAGTAGGTCGCGGCACGCCACAGCACGAACTGCCCGTTCGTGAACCCGTTGTGTCCGCGCCCGGTCCGAGCCACCAATCCGAACGGGTTCGACGCCAGCAATACCCACGGCACCCACGAAAGGTAGACCGGCTCGAAGCCCGCACCCGGGAGCATCCTCAGAAAGCCGCTGAACACCGGGACTCGGGACCCGCGCGCCGCAATCAGGCCGGCCACGCCATCGACGAAACCCGCCTTGACCTGGACGTCGGCATCGAGAAAGAGCAGCCAGTCGCCCGCGAAGTCCTCGGCCGTGACTTTCGCAAGCTCGTGGCAGGCCCGGTTCTTGCCCGTCCAGCCCTCGGGCAGGGGCTCCGAGGCCCGGATCACGGTTGCCCCCGCCTCAGCGGCCAGCAGCCCCGTGCCGTCGTCGGACTCGTCGTCGAAGACGTAGACCCTCGCACCTTGAGCGACGAGACTCCCGACCAGCGACCCGATGTGGGGCGCCTCGTTCCGAGCCGGAATCAGCACCGCCGGTCGCAGGCCCGGGCCCGTGCCTCCCGGCCGGACGCGGCGCATCAGCAGTGCATTGCCCGCGGCGACGATGACCAGCCAGCCGTACAGCGCGACCACGATCGCCCCGATCAGCACCGGCCCACCCCCTCGACACGAGGGTCGGGAGTTTCGGGACTTCGGTTTCCGCGAACGGGCACTGCCTCTGTCATCGTAGATACGAATGATGGACCCCCACGCCGAGTCCCGACCACTGAAGACCCTCGAGAAGCTTGCAGAGGTCGCCCCGAAGGACGACCCGCGCGTCCAAAACGTCATCGCGCACCTCCGCAGCGAGCTCGAGGACGAGGAAAAGCGTCGCGACGACGAGCGTCAGCTCCTCGCCGAATACGAGGAGGCCTACCAAAAGCTCACGGCGCCCGCCAA
Source organism: Chthonomonas sp. UBA6659 (assembly GCA_002455425.1). GTDB lineage: Bacteria > Armatimonadota > Fimbriimonadia > Fimbriimonadales > Fimbriimonadaceae > UBA6659. The sequence continues at coordinate 17,416 of DKKT01000016.1, forward strand.
CCGGCTTGGCGTCTTTCTCCAGCACCTCGATGACGAGAAGGTCCTGGTCGCGATGGGCGAAACCGAGTACGTCGTCCTCGTCGATCCCAAGATCGAGCGAGAGCGGCTCAAGACCGGAGTCCGCGTCGCCGTGAACGAGGCCTTCGCGGTCGTCGACGTCCTCCCGCCCCACGCCGGCGGAGCGGTCCTCAAGGTCGCCGAATCGCTCGAAGACGGACGCCTCCGGGTCGGAAGCGATCCTCAGAATCTCCAGGGCCGCCTCGTCGAGCGCGCCGACACCCTCCGCGAGACGCGGATCGATGTCGGCGACGAAGTCCGAATCGAACCCCTGGGACGGGTCGCCGTCGAGCACTTCGCCCACCAGGACACCCGCGACTACTTCGTCGAACAGGTACCGGAGATTCCCTGGGACAAGATCGGTGGGCAACAGGAGGCGATCTCCCTCATCCGCGACACGATCGAGCACCCGCTCCTCTACCCGGAGCTGTATGCCCAGTTCGACAAGAAGCCGGTGAAGGGCATTCTCCTCTACGGACCTCCTGGCTGCGGCAAGACCCTGATCGGCAAAGCGACGGCCTACAATCTCGCCCGCGATTACTCCGAACGGGTCGGCCATGAAGTCAAGGAGTACTTCATGCACATCTCGGGGCCGAAGATCCTCAACATGTGGCTCGGCGAGACCGAGCGGATGGTCCGCGAGATCTTCGAAACTGCCCGGAACAAGGCTCGCGAAGGCAAGCTCGTCGTCATATTCATGGACGAAGCCGAGTCCATCCTCCGCACGCGCTCGAGCGGCCGATGGCTGAACATCAGCAACACCGTCGTGCCCCAGTTTTGCGCCGAAATGGACGGCCTCGTCTCGCTCGAGAACGTCGTCCTGATCCTCACCTCGAATCGACCCGACTACATCGACCCCGCCGTCCTCCGCCCCGAGCGGATCGACCGCAAGGTGAAAGTCCGGCGTCCGGATCGGGAATCGAGCCGCGACATCCTGACGATCTACCTCCACGACCGGCTCCCCCTCGACGCCGCCCTCCTTCAGGAATTCGACGGCGAGGCGGCGTGCGCTCGCAAGGAGCTGATCGAATCGACGATCGCGTTCCTGTGGCGTCAAGCTCCCGAAACCGAGTTCCTGAAGGTCCATCTACGAAGCGGCGCGAGCGACACCCTCTATTGGAGGGACCTCGTGAGTGGGGCGCTGATCAAGTCCGTCGTCGATCGAGCCAAGGACTTCGCGATCCGGCGCGCGATCGACGAGCCCCAGCGCGCCCACGGCCTCTCGCGGCAAGACCTCGAGGAGGCGATTCAGGCGGAGTACCGCGAGAACGAGATCTTCCCCAAGTCCGACGTGCTTGACGATTGGCTCAAGCTGATCGACCTCGAACCGGACAGCGTCGCGACCGTGAAACCGATCCGCCCGAACAAGGGCGAGCAGTTCTTGCGAAAGAACGTCATCTGAGTCGCCGCCGGTTCCGACTCGCCCGACGCGGTAGCATCTTCCTCGTGCTCCGAAGACCTGGTGCCTGCGGACTGGCCTTCTTCGCCGTGACGTTCCTGGCGGCGACCGTCTTCGTCGGCTGCAGTCGGCCGGCCACCGACGTCCCACCCTCCACACCCAAGCCCTCGAGCGGTAAGAGCGGAAAGAGCGGAAAGAGCGGTGAGGCCGCCCTCGACGTCTACGCCCTCGTTCGAGCCGGTGCCGCCCAGATGTCCGGGGCGATCGATTCGATCGCCGAGGCGCTCGAACAGGCCAAGAAATGCCAGGGTGCGGCGACCGGAGATCTCATTCAGGCCTTCGACGAGGTCGTCGACCGGATCGACGGCGTCGGGGGCGCGCTCGCCGATTTCGCAGTCGACCCAGCCCCCCGCGCCGACTTCGAAAAGAACGTCGCCGCGGAGGACGAGCGAAGACTTGCCGCGATCCAAGCCGGCAACGACGGAATCCACGAGTTGAAGGAGGCGGCCGGGATCGCCGAAAGTGTGATCGAGACGGTACCCAGCGCTCAAGCGGAGGACGTCAAAAAGCTGGTCGCGTTGGTCGACCTCGCCGTCCAGGACGTCTCCGACGCTATCACCGCCTTCGGCGGAGCCGTCGAGCCCGAAGGTCAGTAGCTACCCGATCGCGATCCGGAGCCCGTCGTAGGCCAACGCGATCCCCTCGGGGAGCTCCGCGTTCGTGACATCGTGATCGTAGTCGTGGCTGAGGTGGGTCAGGTAGGTTTGCTGCGCCCCGAGAGCCTGAGCGACCGCGATCGCCTGGTCGAGGTGATAGTGGTTGGGGTGGGGCTTACGCCGCACGCCGTCCAGCACCAGCGTCTCCAGCCCGTGCAGGCGCGCCCACGAGTCGGCGGGGATGTGGTTCACGTCGGTGACGTAGGCGAAGTCGCCGACCCGTAGCGCCATCACCGGCCAGGGTCCATGCTCGACCCAGAAGGTCCCGATCGTCATGCCGCCCAGCTCGAGCGGATCGCTCACGTCGCGCAGATCGAAGCGGGGCACCTCGATACCAGGCCCAAATTCGGCGAACGCGTACGCGAAAACACGGCGAATGTCGTCCTGGTACGCCGGGCTCGTGTAGATCGGCATGTCCCGCTTGGACTTCAGGCAGAACGACCGCAGATCGTCCATCCCCATGATGTGGTCCGCATGGGTGTGGGTGATGAGGACCGAATCGATGTCCATGACCCCCTCGCGCAGGAGCTGGAGACGCATCTCGGGCGCGCAGTCGACCAGCACGTTGCCGGTCGGCCCTCGGAGCAGCAGCGAAGGTCGGGTCCGGTGGTTCTTGGGGTTGGCCAGAAACTCGGGCGGATACTCGACGCCCAGCGTCGGAACACCGTTGCTCGTCCCCGATCCAAGGACCACCGCCTCGATCATCGGTCG
>DKKT01000015.1 GCA_002455425.1 Chthonomonas sp. UBA6659
CGACCCGCCGAAGGCGGGTCGGACCCTTCTCTTTGGGTTCAAGTCTGGTCCCAACGACCTATCCCGTGAACGAGCTCTCGAAGGGGGCGTCTTGGCCGACACGCTCCCGCTTGGAGCGAGCCACGAGGAGAAACACAACATGTTCGGAATCAAGACTCTCGGAATCACCCTCGCTCTCGGAACCCTCGCTTTGGCCGGTGCGGCACCGGTGGAGTACGTCAAGTTGGACGGGAAGGGCGCTTTCGTCGCGCACGGGGTGGGTGTCGCGAGCATCGAAGGGGACGGCAAGTTCTCGGTCGAGGGCCGCGGTGCCGTCGTCGTGATCGCGGGCCGCGATGACACCATCGAGGCGAAGGGCTTTGGGCTTGAGCGAATCGACGGGAACCGCCACTACTACCGAGGCGCGGGGAAGATCACCGTCACCGGTGACGACGTGTCGATCAAGCTGGACGGCACCATCGAAGCTTTGAGAGGGATGGGCCGCGGCACCGCTCGTCTCCTTGGCAAGGGTGACTACCAATCCGGCAAGTTCGTCGGCCACTGGGCTGGACCGAAGGGGACCTCGATCACGGTTGTTGCGCCGAAGCGCTGAAGGACTACCGAGGCGGCGCATCGTGCGCCGCCTCGGCTCAAGGGGCGTCTTGCTTCTGGAGGATCAGGGTCATCCCCTCGGTGGCCTTACCGGCTCCCTGGAAGTCATCGACTCGGATCGTCTTGTTCGATCGGTCGACTTTGCCCTTGATCGGCGAGCCGAGCACGTCGATCGTCACGACGTCGCCATCCAGACTCCACTTGCCGGTTTGTTCCCGACCCATCACCTTCGCCGTTGCCTGCCCACTCTTCATGAGGTCCAGTTCGAAGGAGCTGAGGAACGCCTTCGCCATGCCCTGCATGGCGTCCTGCGCACCTGAACTGCCTCCCTCGATCGAAAGCTGCCACTTGCCGACAAGCGCTGCCCTTCGATCGCCGCAACCGAGGAGCGCGACCAGCAACGCGAGGGGAAGAAGCCAAGCCCATTTCATGGCATGAGTATGGCGCTCCCGGTACACTCCCGTCGCTCATGGCGCAGTACCTGACCAGCGTGGGAATGGAAGTCCACGCCGAGCTGCTCACCCGCAGCAAAATGTTCTGCCGGTGTCCGGTTGCCTTCGGCGGGGAGCCGAACACCCGGGTTTGCCCGGTGTGCCTCGCGATGCCCGGGAGCCTTCCGGTGCCCAATCGTCGTGCCGTGGAACTGGTGGTCATGACGGCCCTCGCGCTCCAATGTACGATTGCACGACACTCGATCTTCCACCGCAAGAACTACTTCTATCCCGACCTCCCGAAGGGCTACCAGATCAGCCAGTACGGTGAATCCTATCCGATCGGCTACGGAGGCTTTTTGGAAATCCCGACCGCGTCGGGTACGAAGCGCATCCGCATCCGCCGCGTGCATCTCGAAGAAGACACGGGCAAGCTCATGCACCTGCCCGGCGGTGGCTCTGGCGTCGATTACAACCGGGCCGGCGTCCCCCTGATGGAGATCGTGACCGATTTCCCGCCCGACATCGAGAGCTCGGATGAGGCCAAGGAATACTTGACGCACCTTCGCCAAATCCTCGTCTATCTCGGTGTCTGCAACGGGAAGATGGAGGAGGGCTCACTGCGGTGCGAGCCCAACATCTCGGTGCGTGTGGCCGGAAGCGAGCAGTACGGCACGAAGACCGAGCTCAAGAATCTCAACAGTTTTCGCAGTGTTCAGCTCGGGGTCCAGTTTGAGGTTCGACGTCAAATCGCCGTGCTCGAGCAGGGTGGGCGCGTGCTGCAGGAGACGCGAGGTTGGAACGAAGGGACCGAGACGAGCTTTCTGATGCGCACCAAGGAAGAGGAGAACGACTATCGGTACTTTCCGGACCCCGACCTCGTCCCGATGACCTTCTCGGAGGAGCAGATCGAGGCCATCCGCGCTGAGCTGCCCGAACTGCCGGCGACGAAGCTCGCGCGCTATCGAGACACCTTCGGGCTTTCCGATTACGACGCGGGAATTCTTGTCGCAGAACGACATTGGGCCGAGTGGTTTGAAGCCTGCGTCGAGTTAGGGGGTGACCCGAAGATGGTCTGCAACTGGATGAACTCCGACTTCGCTAGACTCCTGAACGACTCCGGCCAGTCCGCAGTGCTCGCCGGGCGTGAATCCGAGCGTGAATCGAGCAAAATCAGCCCCGCCCATCTCGTCGACCTCCTTCGGCTGGTCACGTCGAACACGATATCGGGCAAGATAGCCAAAGAGGTTTTCACCGAGTCTTTCCAAAGTGGCGAAATGCCGACGAGCCTCGTCGAGAAAAAGGGTGCCACGCAGATCAGTGACGTCGACGCGATTGCAGCGTGGTGTCGCCAGGCGATCGACGAGAATCCCGATCCGGTCGAGAAGTATCGGGCCGGTCAGGAAGGGGCGATCGGATTCCTCGTAGGACAAGTCATGAAGAAGAGCCAAGGGCGTGCGAATCCGATGGTCGTGCAGGAGATTCTGCGCGGGGAGCTGACCTCATGATCCGTCCGATCATGCTTGGCGTGGCGCTCATGGGTGCGGCATCGGTCATGGCGCAGGAGGACGCCGCCGGACTGCACGGCAAGCGCTCGAACTCGCAGACCGGACGACTGGCGGTGATCTGGGACGCGGCCGAGGAGAGGATGGCGCGGCAAGCGGACGCTTGGTTCAAGGATGGCGACTACCCCCGCGTGATCCAACTGCTACGGTTCCGAGGTGAACTCTATCCCGATGACGAGGAGGCGAACTCGGACCTCGGCTGGATGCTGGAAAACGTCGAAGAAGAGGGCGAAGCTCTCAAGGTCTACCAGACCTTCCGACGCCGGAACCCTCAGAATCCGGATGGCCCCTGGCTCGAGGCGAGCTACCGATTCCGCAAGAAGGACTACGCGCCGATCCCGGCGCTTCTCGAGCCGACGATCGCCAAGGAGCCCCATCCGAACAGCTATCGGACGCTCGCCCACGCTTACGAGCGGACGAGTCGACTTGCGGACTCGGAACGGATCTGGGTGACGTACCTGGCACGCTTCCCAGACGACGAGACCGCGAAGGCCAACCTGCGTCGCGTCCGGGAAAAACGCGCGAAAGCCGGCGGCTGAACGCATAATCGAGCATGCCCCGGCTTCCCGAACAGCTCCGCGACGAGGGAACCGATCTCGATCGGATCAAGGCGTTCAGTGACGGCGTTTTCGCGATCGCGATCACGATCCTCGTGCTTGCCCTTGAGTTGCCGGAGAGGAAGTCGGGGGCGCGGTTGGGCGACCATCTCGGTGGGCTCGTGTTGCCGCTGCTGACGTACGCCTTCAGCTTCATGGTCGTCGGGATGTACTGGGTCATTCATTGTCGGCTACTGCGATACATGAAGGCCCACAACCGCGGAATCTCGTTCTACAACCTCCTCCTGCTCTTCTTTGTGACGCTCGTTCCCTTCACGGCCCAACTGCCCGCGCGCTATCCAGGTGACGCGCTCGGTTGGGTGCTTTACTTCGCGAATCTCGGGATGGTCGCGTTCTCGGGAGCATTCCTGTGGTTGCAGGCTTGGCGGAACGATTGTCTGCGGGAGGACGTCAGCCCCATACTCAAGCGCTACATCCTGGCTCGCGCGTGCGTTCCCGGCGTCGCGTTCGGGCTGACCGCGATCTTCTCGGTGTATTCGCTTTCGATCGCGAGCTGGATCCCCATTTTGATTCCGCCGATGATGATCCTTGTGAATCGTCACTTCTCAAAGCTGGTATGACCCGACTCCCGCCCGAACGCATCGAACGACTCAGCGGCTTCGGACTTTCCGTCAGCGCGGACGGCTACGTGTACCGACCGTCCTCGCTCGACGGGATTCGAGCGGCGTTCGAAGCCGCGGCCAAGGCCGGGCGGCAGGTTGTGCTGCGCGGGGCCGGGCGGAGTTATGGCGACGTTGCCCTCGGAGCCGAGTGCGTCGTGATCGAACTGACCCGGCTGAACCGAGTGATCGCATGGGATCCCGAGACCGGCATCCTCGAGGCCGAAGGCGGCGTGACCTTCGATCAGCTCTGGCGTCACACGCTCGAAGACGGATGGTGGCCCCCGGTCGTCACGGGGACGGCGGCCCCGACGCTCGCCGGTGCCCTGGCGATGAACGTCCACGGCAAGAACCATTGGCAGGCCGGAAGCCTCGCCGAACACGTCCTCGAAATCGACGTGCTTCGCCCCGATGGGGAACTAGTTACTCTGCGGCAGGCGCCGTGGCCGGAGTGCTCGTGGTGGGACCTCGTCCGCCGGGCAGAGCCTGAACCAGACCCTGAGCCACCCAGGGAGCCTGAAGCCGAACCCGCCCCGGCTTTGACCCTCGATGAAATCTACTCGGCTTGGGATGCGCCGACGTTCACCGACCTCGAGCCGCCCACCGTGGAGGTCGAGCCTCTCCCGGTCCTCCGGCAAGCGGTAGCGGACTCACCGCTCTCTTTCGAAGTGCCGGGAGAACACGAGTCCGCGCAATTCAGAATGATGATCGGGAGCGCCGGCCTTCTTGGCGTGATCGTCCGGGTGGTCCTTAGGATGAAGCGTGTCCAGTCGGGAGATCTTCGAGTGTTGCCGATCGCGGTATCGAATTGGAACGAGATGTTTCAGTCCTTGCAGGATCTCGCCGACCGATCCGACTACCTGGTGGGATGGGTCGACGCCTTCGCAAAGGGCCCAAAGGCCGGGCGTGGGTTGATTCACGCGGCCTGGTACGAGCATGAGTCGGGGGAGCGACCGGCATCCCTCGTGCCTGAGCACCAGGCAATCCCGTCGACAGTCATGTTCGGCATGCCGCGCGTGACGCTGTGGCGTTGGGCGCGACGACTGACGAACCGACTTGGGATGCGTGTCGTGAACGCGATCAAGGCGCGCATGAGCCGAGTCGGTAGCGGCAAGCCCCATTCCCAAAGCCTGGTGGCATTCTCGTTTCTGCTCGATTCGATGCCGGATTGGCGGTTGGCCTACGGACGGGGAGGCTTTCTCCAGTACCAGTGTTTCGTTCCGCGCGAACAAGCACAAGCGACCTTCGTGAAGCTCATCGCGATGCAGCAGGAAGCACGGCTTGAATCCTTTTTGGCCGTGGTGAAGCGCCATCGGCCCGATCCGTATCCGCTCTCCTGGGCCCTCGACGGCTACTCGCTCGCTCTCGATTTCAAGGTGACGGACAAGAACCGTCAAGAGCTCGCTCAGCTGTGCCATCGCATGAACGACATCGTTCTCGAGGCGGGAGGACGGTTCTATTTCGCAAAAGACTCGACGATGCGGCCGAGAGACGCCTCGGCCTACCTCGGGGACGTGCTTGCGCGCTTCAGGGACGCCAAGCTTGAATGGGATCCCGACCATCGTCTCACGTCGGCGCTGGCACAGCGACTCCATCTCTTTGACGGCCCGGCGAAGGACGTGATCGCGTGACCCGCCAAGGGCCGCGGTACAGTGGGGACGTGACGCATCGGGCGGATCGGAGAAGCTGACGTGACGGAAGCAAGCGCCTTCGTCACGGTTGCGCATGTGCTCTTCATTGACATGGTGGGCTACTCGACCCACGGGACGTCGACGCAGAGCAAGCTGGTCGCGAGCCTGAATACGGCAGTGCTCCAATCGCCGAGCTACCAGGCGGCAACGTCCGCCGGAGCGGTGAAGGCGCTGGCAACGGGCGATGGCATGGCGCTGGTCTTCTTCACCGACATCGCCGCACCCGCACGTTGCGCGATCGAGATCGAAGCGGCGTTGTGCGACATTCCGCTCCGAATGGGGATCCATAGCGGCATCGTCGCGCCCCAAGTCGACATCAATGGCAACGACAACCTCGTCGGCGAGGGGCTGAACACTGCGATGCGAGTGATGGGCTTCGGCGAGGCCGGTCACATCCTCCTCTCGAAACAGTACGCGCTGTGGCTCATGGAGTCCGATGGCTGGTCCGAGCACGTCGTCTTCGTCGGGACCGGGGTCGCCAAGCACCGCCAGTCCATCGACGTGTATCACCTCATCCGTCCAGGCAGTGATCCGACGCGTCCGCCGGCGTTGAGCGCCACGCCGGCGCGCCCGACGAATCCGAAGAAGGCGGTGCTTCTGTGTCGTCGCGGAGCGCAACCCGATGAGGAGCTGATCGGAGCCATCGAGTCGAAGCTCACCGACTTCGGGCACGAGGTCATCGTCAATCTGAGCGATCAGCGGGGTCTCGATTGGGCCAAAGATGTCGAAAGCCAGATTCGGGGTGCCGACGCGGTCATCGCAATCGTCTCGCCGAAATCGCTCCGAAGCGAAATCCTCGAATTCGAGCTCTCGGCGGCGATCGATCAGTGGGAGCGGACCGGTCGGCCGGCGATCTTGCCCGTCTGGGTCGGAGCCCGTGAGGAGGTGCTCCGGGGCCCCGTGGCGAGCCTCGTCGAGCCGCTCCCGGGCTTTCGATTTGAGGGACCGGATCATCGCTCGTTGATCGCGCAGTTGGACTCTGCGCTTCGGGAGACGCCGACCACGCGACCGGCGGAGATCCGGTTCGAACCGGCCGGGGGAGCGGTGCCGCCCGATTCGCCGATGTACGTCGAGCGCTCCGCCGATCGGGAACTGCGGGACGCGATCACGAACCGCGAGAGCATCCTGCTCGTACGCGGTCCGCGCCAGATCGGCAAGACCTCTCTTCTGGGACAGGGCTCGTTGCATGCCGAGCAGATCGGGGCTCGGCAGGTGACGACCGACTTCCAGAAGCTGTCGGCGCGCCAGATGGACGATGGGGAACTCTTCTGCCGCCTGCTTGCTAAGACCCTGTGCCGCCAGATGGAGTTCGAGTACGACTTCGAGCGACATTGGGATCCGATGTTTGGGGCGAACCTCAACATCGACGAGTTCCTCCGCGCGCTTCTGATGGAGTCGGATCGGCCTCTCGTTTGGTTCCTCGACGAGGTCGACAAGCTCTTTCCCGCCCCGTTTTCAGGGGACTTCTTCGGCCTCGTCCGCTCCTGGCATAACGCACGCACCACGGAATCACGGGGTCCCTGGGGTCGGCTGACGGTCGTGATCGGCTACGCCACTGAAGCTCACCTCTTCATCCAAGACGTCAATCAGTCGCCGTTCAACGTGGGTCGTGTCATTGCGCTGGATGACTTCTCCCTTCAGCAGACCCTCGATCTCAATACCCGCTACGGCGGCCCCCTCCCGACGTACCAAGATGCGGAGCGGCTTCACGCGCTGGTCGGCGGACATCCCTACCTTGTGCGCCGTGCTCTCGAAGTGGTCGCGTCCTCGAAATGGCCCCTCCCGCGCCTCTTCGATGAGGCGATGCACGATACGGGACCGTTCTCGGATCACCTCAAGCGGCTCCTTCTTTCCGTCGGAACTCTCCCCCATGTCACCGAGCACGTCAAGGCGATGCTCGTCGGCAAGCGAGCGCCGGAATCGGATGCGGACTTCCGCCTGATGGCTTCGGGGGTCATCAAGTACGGGCCGGCGGGAACCCACGTGTTTCGCTGTCGGCTCTACGAGCAGTTTCTCATCGAGCAGTTTCGCGCCTGAACGGCCCTCCCGAATCGGGAGGGCCGTGAGGTCGCCTACTCGACTTTGCGGAGGCGGAACCGGTAGTGGCCCGATCCGCCGAACATGCCGATGACGACCGGTGTGTTCGGATTCTCGATCGCGAACGATGCCGTGCTTCCAATCCCCGGCGTGCTTGGGGTGCCGCCGACATTCAGGAAGAATGCCGTTGCTTGGGCTGGGGCCTCGAGGACGTGGACTTCGTAGAACCCGGGAGTGAGGCGGGCGACGAAGTGATCCTTGTCGCTGAATTCCGAGAGCATGCCGATTCCATCGGCCGTCTCTCCGGCCTTCTCGATAGGAGGCAGAGGCGTGCTGGAGTCTTCGCTGTCGTTCGGCTCCCGCTCGTCGACGGAACCGCCCCCGCCCCCTCCTCCTCCGCCATCGTCGCAGGGCTTCCCGGGCTGCCCGTCGAGACCGTCCGGAACCTGACTACCGGTCCCGTGGATCCCGGCTGCGCCGGCGGGCTTCCCGTCGCCCCCGTTGCCGCCGTTTCCGGCTAGCCCCATCGCCATTCCGTTTGCGCCCACGGGTTGGCCCTGGCCGGGATCGCCCGGTGTCGCCGCGGCATCACCGCCGGAACCACCGTTGCCGCCCTTGTCCGGGGGATTGTCGCAGTTCGAAGCACCGTGGCCGCCGTCGCCACCGCGTACGGTCGCGGTGCCGCCGTTGCCTCCCGGACCGTCCTCCATCGCACCGGCCGCACCACCCGCAAGCGAGGTCGTCGAGTCACCCCCTTTGCCTGCGATCGCGGTGGCCTTGCCGCCCTTTCCGCCCTGGGTGCCGGGCTTCCCGTTGTCGTTACCGCCCCGGCCGCCGGTCGCGGTCGCGTGGCCGCCGTCACCCCCGTTGCCACCGTTGACTCGGAGGTTGAAGAGCCCGGTGATGTCGGTGCCGGCCGAACCCGGCAACGCGCCGAGTCCACCTTGCCCGCCGGTCGCCTTCGCATCGTGACCGGCCTTGCCCGGCTTGCCGTCCTCACCCGGGAGCCCGGTGGCGGTTGCGGCCCCGCCCCGTCCGCCCCGCCCGAAGTTGATGGTCAGGGTCTGCTGGATGTCGATACCGTGAAGGATCCCAAGGAATGCCGACGCCATTACGAACTTGCCCGTGTTCCCCCCGTTGCCCCCCTTGGCGACGGCCTTCGGGGTGGTCGTGGGACCCGAGGTCGCATCGCCGCCACTCCCTCCATCGCCGAGGTTGAACGTCACCGGACCGTTGACGACGATCCGGTCCGCTTCGAGCGCGACCGAGCCGCCATCCTTGCCGTCGCCGCCCTTGGCATTGTCGCCGTTTCGATTCGCACCGTCCGCCCCCGGCGGGAGGGTGTAGGTGATCGGGGCTCCGCCGGCCGTACCGCCGACATGGAGAGGACCGAGGACATTGACCCATAGATGCTTGCGCCGCGCGCCCGGTGCCCACACGATGGGCGGAAGGACGGTCGGATTCCCAAACAGATCGCGGCCGGCCACACTCGGCATCGCGCGAGTCCGCTCGACGCCGATCCCAAGGTTCTGTTGTTGGAAGCGGGCGTCCATGACGGCTTCGGTGGGAATCGCTGAGCGTGACGAGACGATGATCACATCGCCGTCGACCCCGTCGATCTTTCCATTCGGCCCGACCTCGAGACCGCCTTGGGGGATCAGCGTCAGTCGCCCGGCGGCACCGATTCGTCCGTCGAGAGTGGCCTTGCCGGTGACCTCGAGAACCAAGTCGCCGGACGACGCGAGCTTGGCCCCGGGCTTGATCGTGAGGTTTTTGCACTTGACGTCGCCCGAGAGGCTCGTGTCACGATCGATGACAAGATCGGTGAGCGCGCCTCCGCCCCCCGATCCACCTCCCGTCGATCCTCCACCGGTCGACCCACCTCCGGTGGATCCTCCTCCGGTCGATCCCCCTCCAGAGAATCCGCCGCCGGCTCCGCCGCCGCCGCATCCGATGACGACCGCGAGAGCGAGGGCGACGACGCTTCCCACGGTGACCGACTTGATCCGGTCCGAGTAGTTGATTTTGCTGTTCATGGTGTTCTCCTGTTGTTCGGCTTGCGCCGTAGAGGAGAGTCGTTCGGGGCGATGACAGAACCCTGACAACCCGGGACGCCCGACCCCAAGGCCCGAGATGAATCCACTCGAAGACTTGGACGATCGGCGGCGGGCCTTCAAGGAAAGGCACGCAATTGATTACGGTTAGCCTTGCAAACCACTCGGGTACTGCCAACGACAGAACGGTCCATGGCAACTCCGAAGGTCAGTACCAGGGAAACATCTCAATGAAGGCCACAAAATGCCGTGGATGACGACCGACACGTTCGGCTAGGGCCCGTTCGGGCACGGCGGTGCCTACGGGTACCAAACCGACCCCGATACGGGCCTGATGCTCCTCGGGCATCGGTTCTTCGACCCTTCCGTGGGCCGATTCCTCACCCGCGACCCGATCAAGGACGGCCGGAACTGGTATGGTTATGGCGGCGGTTGGGCCAATCCGGTCAACAGCGTCGACCCGGATGGGCTCATGCCTTTCCAGGCGGACGTCGTCCCGACCGATGAGGGCCTAGGATGGAATGATCGTTCGGCTCCATATGGGTGCCCGTGGCTCGATGGACTGGCGGGCTTTGGGGACGGGGTCAGCGGCGGGTTCAGCCGCACGGTACGCGGCTGGCTTGGCGCAGGCGATGTGGTCAACACCGACAGCGGTGCCTACGGCTGGGGCGAGATCGGTGGCACGGTCTACTCGATGGTCTTGCCTGGGCCGAAAGGGACAGGCGCACTCTCGAAGCTGAGTGATGTTCCGACGCCCGTTGGTGCAATTCCTGGCATTTACGTTGCTACAACGAAGAAGGGACTGAAGTACGTCGGGCAATCGGGTGACCTGTTCAACCGCATTCGTCCTGGTCACCATGCCAACATTGACTTTTCCAAGGGCGTTGACTTTCTCCCGATGCCTGGATCGACGAAGCTAGAAAGAGAGATTGCAGAACACCTCCTGATTGAAGAAATGGGTGGCACAGAAGTACTGGCCAACAAGCGCATGCCGCTCGGGAAGAACAGAATGCACCTGAAAAGCAAGTGATCATCAGACTCCTTGAAGAATCGGATACTTACCGAATCGTTAGCCGGGACAGTGAAATCTGGCTTGAGCCTGTCGGTCCATGGCAAATGTCACACATTATGCTGCTAGAGTCTAGGAAGATCGAGAATCTGCGTGTGAGCTACAGCAATGAGTGCAGGTATGAAGACGTCTCCTTTCTGAAAGACATAGCACATCTGCGCGGACTGCACATTGCCCAAACTGGGAGTATTGACCTTGGTGGCCTCTCAGCAGTTCGCCTGCTAGAGCAGCTGCGACTCCACATTTATGGTCGTGCCCACGTCGATCTTTCACTCTTTCCAGAACTACGGAAGCTAGATGCAATGTGGAAACCTAGGTATGTGCACCTCGACCACTGCCTCCAACTTCAGGAACTATGCATTCTATCAGCAAACGTCCGGGTTCATGACTCTATAGGACGCTTGCCCCAGCTAAAGAAGCTTAGCATATTCGGCTCTGGCAGACCCGATCTTCAATATTTACCAGCATCCATGGAGTGGTTACGATTGACCCGATGCGCCAAGCTTAGGGATATCACACGATTATCCTCGCTACAGAACTTGTCCGAGCTATGGGTGCAGGAGTCTCGAACCTTTGAATCACTAGACTCACTTGCGAGTTGTACGGCACTGAAATCCATCGTTCTCGAAGGAGTCAAGTGCATTCGCTCGGTAGATCCGCTCCTAGCACTACCATGCCTTTCGTATCTTCAGCTGGATACACAAGAACCCTTAAGCTCATCGGATGTCCGAAAGCTTGAGAACTCAACGATTGGCCAGGTTGTGCTTAGCCGCAAGAACAGGCTAGTATTCGAACGCTACACGTCTACTTAAGTGTCAAACGTCGAGAATCTCCAAAGGACATGTGATAAGGCTACTATGGGGTGCGAACTGACTGCGACGGCGGTCTCATGAACGTTGACTCGAACTACGACAACGGCGACAAGCTGACTTCGGTCACGTGGACCGGAGGCTCTAAGACGTACGGATATGACAATGCCGGTCGACTGACTTCTGTCACGACCGGCGGGGTCACCACCGATGTCGCTTACAATCACGACACCGCGTGACGTCGATCTCCCGGTCGGGGATGACGACGAACACGTTCGTCTATAACGGTTTCGGGACGCGGACGTCGAAGACCGACTCGACCGGCACCGGGACCTACCTGCGCGATGGCGTGGGCGTGACCTCGCCCGTGCTCTCGGATGGGGCGGCGACTTACACCCCCGGCATCTCGGAGCGGCGCGGCTCGACATCGACCTATCAGCTCAATGGGCTGAAAAGCACGTTCGCGCAGAGCGACGCGAGCGGCGGTCACGTCTCGTCGCGGAACTATGACGCGTTCGGGGCGGTGACGTCGTCGAGCGGGACTCACCAAGGGCCGTTCGGGTACGGCGGGCCCTATGGCTACCAAACCGACCCGGATACGGGCTTGATGCTCCTCGGGCATCGGTTCTACGATCCCTCCGTGGGCCGATTCCTCACCCGCGACCCGATCAAGGATGGCCGGAACTGGTATGGTTATGGTGGCGGGTACGGCAATCCGGTCAACAGCGTCGACCCGGATGGGCTCATGCCTTTCCAGGCAGACGTCGTGCCGACGGATGAGGGGCTAGGATGGAACCATGGCCTTCCAGGTAATGATCCTTGGTGCGATTTCTTCGCCGGCTGGGGAGACACGCTGACCCTCGGTGGAACAAAAATCGCGCGGCGCTGGCTCGGGGAAGAGCTGGGTGTAGGCGACGCCAATGACAGCGTCGATTTCGGCTCATCGCAGTATGGTTGGGGTCAGACAGTGGGAACGGTGAACGATGTGTTGCTGGGCGGTGCCGGAGGATGGAAGGCTGGCGCAAAACGAATAGGCACGGAGTTTTCACACACGATGCCGAAGCGCTTGCTTCAACCTTACGCTGATCGAGGATCCAAGCTCGCGAAAAAGTTGATTGGCAAGTGTCGCCTGAATGGCAATTACGTAAGCCCCAAGTTTCATGCGCGAACAGATCCTCACCGCTATCTCAAGGGCGAAAGAAAGGCGACAAAGCAGCTCCTTGCTCAGCCACTTCGGGCGCTTCTGCGACTTCCGTTTTGGCTTTCAGGTGGTTTGGCCGGCGGAGCGATGGGAGTAGGCTATACCGCATTGGGGCGCGAACGATGAAGTGGCCATTTTCACGTCGAGAGAGTCTTGACGACGCCGAGATGCGGTTCCTCCAGGCGATACGAACGTCGCTGTCGCCCGACCTCGGCGCGAGGATCGACCCCTGGCTTGAGCAGAAGGGGAGGGTCCGCAGATCAGCAGAGGAATCTGTGATGAGGACCGAGGGCTTCATGACTCACTCTAAGGGGCCTGACCTTTATCAGGTTGCGGGTGTGAGGTACTCTGTAGACAGTAGGGTGGGCTGTGCGGAGCTATGCGTTGACGGAGGCAATCTGAGCGGAATCACTTTCGGACCTCTAGGAAGAGAGCTCTTCGCGAGGGCGGAGATTATTGAGGCGCGGCAGTACCAGTTGCCGGATTTGCAGTTGCTATCTAATGATTACGCGTGGCTAACAAGCCGGCTATCAGAAGTCCGGCTCTCAGCCACGGGTCTCCAAGCTTCCTCCGCTTGCACACAGGAGACTATCCTTGACTTGGAATGGCGTCTCGGAGACAAGCTGCCGGTAAGCCTTGTCGAGTATCTAACTCATACGTCTCGCTTTCGCACGGACTCTATTTGCTTTGATGGCGGCCTGTTGCCCCGTTACGTGTTTCCCTGGAATAATGACTGCTTCATTGTCGCTGACTATGGGAACCTTCTGCGATACGTCTTCCTTCAGCGAGAGCTAACGGATGTAAGCTTTGGCGTGTTCGATCAGTCCGACCAAGAGGTGATATTCACGACGCCGAGCTTCGAGTCTGCCCTCGAAGTGCTCGTTCCACAGGAAGACGAGTGAGCCGCATCGAATGACGCCGCGGTGGAGAAACTCGTAAATGCTTATCATTGATCAGTTGCTGGCGCTTACGAAAGCAGGCTCGCAAGAGCGGCGGCAAGTCGCAATTGAGGAGATTTTCCGGCGGGATCGGATCGACAGGGCCAATGGGGTTGGGGACCAGATAGCTAAAAAGCGATTCATCTATCGACCTCTGGGCGACAACTCCAACGCGTTCGCCTATACAGTTTTGGTACGCACTGGAGTGATTAAGGGGTGGAATGCATCTGAAGGGCCCGAGAAGATTAGTTCGAATCAACTTACAGCTGTCCCTGGCGGAGCGGACTATGCTCCTCGTTGGACGAGGAAACTACTTCCATGGACGGCAAGCAAGCAAAAGCTCGAGATATCGCGATGATTCGCTCTCAGTGGCTCGTGATGCTCTGCGCCGTTCTCCTCGGGTTTGGATGCGGATGGTCTACCCTCTGGTACGCTTGGTGTCGTACAGAGGAAGACGCGTTGACTCAAGGCATCGCGCTTAGTCGGATCGCCTCGGAGGCCGTTCAAATGCGCTTAACTGACAAGGAACTCGCCAAAAGAATTCTCGCGATCGACCCCCATGCAATCTACGGGTCGTCGTATCCGGAGCACCCTTACGAAGTATACATGATGCGGCCGCTTTCTCGAACTCTGGGAATGGGAACTCAATGGACGTTCAACTACCGACTTGATGCGGATGGACGGTGCAGTGTTGCCTGGCTCGAACCCCGGCCCGTGGACTACCTGTGACGAAGGATATGCGTTCTGGTTCTCAGAGTGACGACCCTGCTGACGCAGTACGACCTCGCACGGGCTGCATTCACTGTGCCCTCTACATAGCGGTGGCAATGACCGCGTTCATCGCAGGCTGGTTGGCCCTTTGGCACAGCTGGGGAGCGAGAACGGGGGAGCTGATTTCCCAAGAGGCACAATTGTATGTGGTCGTCAAGGAAGTGGTTGCGTACCGGGCTCCGGCTGCCCGGGTCGTGGAGCGCGTCCGCGAGTTCGCGCCTGATGCCTCTTACCTTGAGGGGCGTGCCAGCACAGCCCATCGAATTGTAGTACCTACCGATCGCGACTGGGGTCGTCGCGGCGGTTGGGCTTTGCACTTCAGGCTCGATGACGAGGGCCGATGCAATCAGGCGTGGCTTGAGTTTGGAGACCAGGACTGAATCCGTTCTGCCGCACCGGGGCAGGGGGTCGGATGACTTCGTCCATAACGGGTTCGGCACTAGGACGTCAAAGACCGACTCGACCGGCACCCGGACCTACCTGCGCGATGGCGTGGGCGTGACTTCGCCCGTGCTCTCAGACGGGGCCGCGACTTACACCCCTGGTATTTCGGAGCGACGCGGCACCACCTCGACCTATCAGCTCAATGGCCTGAAGAGCACCTTCGCCCAGAGCGACGCGAGCGGCGGTCACGTCTCCTCGCGGAACTATGATGCGTTCGGGGCGGTGACGTCGTCGAGCGGAACCCACCAAGGCCCGTTCGGGTATGGCGGGCCCTATGGCTACCAAACCGACCCCGATACGGGACTAATGTTCCTCGGGCACCGGTTCTACGACCCTTCCGTGGGACGATTCCTCACCCGCGACCCGATCAAGGACGGCCGGAACTGGTATGGTTATGGTGGCGGGTACGCGAATCCGGTCAACAGCGTCGATCCGGAATGCATTGCGAGGTACACGTTGACTGGCGGCTCGTTGCCGGGGTTGGTAACCATGTCCTCCATCATCGGTCGCAGCAGGCGCGGGCTACACTAAAGCGATGTTGGTGAAGGTCATCGGAGTCGTGATCGGCGTGGTTCTGGTTGCCGAGAGCCCGAATCCGTTTCCAACCCGGAGCACCAAAGCGCCGCAGCCGAAGGNNGCCTCGGCGAAGGACCAGTATCGGCGGGGGGCTACCTACGATCCGGCCTATGTGAAGATCGGGTACCCGCGCGGCGACGTCGCCGCCGATCGGGGCGTCTGCACGGACGTCGTGATCCGCGCTCTCCGGGCCGCGGGGTACGACCTCCAGAAGCTGATTCACGAGGACATGAAAGCGGGCCGGTTTTCGTCCTACCCGAGGCGTGAGCGAAGACCTGACCCGAACATCGATCACCGCCGTGTTCCAAACCAGATCTACTACTTCGGGCGATTCGGAAAGTCCCTGACCCGAGTCGTGAGCGCGAAGACCTTGGATCAGTGGAAGCCCGGCGACATCGTCTATTGGAAGT
Source organism: Chthonomonas sp. UBA6659 (assembly GCA_002455425.1). Lineage (GTDB taxonomy): Bacteria > Armatimonadota > Fimbriimonadia > Fimbriimonadales > Fimbriimonadaceae > UBA6659. The sequence continues at coordinate 15,804 of DKKT01000015.1, forward strand.
TCGACAATGGGATCGACCACTGCGGCATCGTGAGCGACGAAAAGACACCTTCCGGCCTCCCCCTGGTGATCCACAACTTGGGCGGCGTGCATCACGACGACGTGCTGACCGCGTGGAAAATCACGGGACATTTTCGCTTTCCGAAGTAACGCGAACGGGTAAACCTCGGATGCAAGGAGCGCACGATGGTCTCGATTCAAGGACACCTCGCCCCGATTCCGACCCCGTTCACGGACGATCTGTCCAACGTCAGCGAGGTTCGCCTCGCACGGCTGATTCGGGCGTTGTCCCCGCGCGTCGCGGGATTCGTCGTCACCGCCCTGGCGGGTGAATTCACGACCCTGAGTTTCGGCGAGCGGAAACAGGTCGTCGAGATCGTGGTTCGTGAAGCGCATGGCCAGCCTGTCCTCGCCCATGTGAGTTCGCTGAGCACGGCCGCGAGCCTCGATCTCGCCCAGCATGCGAACCGCCATGGGGTGGCCGCATGCCTCCTGATGCCTCCCTATTACGGTAAGTTTCGCGGGGACGAGATTCGCGAGCATTTGGTGACCCTGGCCCGGTTTGCGCAAGGACCGGTCTGGATGCTCGATCCCGACGGACAGATCGGTTCCGAAGCACTCGGAGGGTTACACGATCTTCCCGGAGTCGTCTTCGCCACCGGCCCGAGTTCGGACGAGTTCTCCTGCAATGGGGCTGAGGCTCATCCGAAGTCGGCCATGCCGGCGAGCATCGCCGGCGACGACGGCCTTTGGCATACCGAATCCTCCGTGGCCATCCTCAAGGCGGCGTGGGAGATGGCCGATCTCGACCTTGGGCCGTGCCGCGCGCCGCGAAGAATGTTGACCCCCGAAGCACGAGGCCGACTCAGAGCCGTCTGATTCTGAGATTGCGGAAGCTGACCAGGTTACCGTGGTCCTGGAGAGCGATTTTCCCTGCCTTTTGTTTTCCGTAGCCCGGCCGAACGAACTTGCTGTCAAGGACCCGCTTCTTCCAGTCCGCCCCGTCGATCTCGACCTCGTTGATGATCACCCCGTTCAGCCAGTAGGTGACCTTCTTGCCTTGGGCGACGATCCGGACTTCGTTCCAGAATCCGGCCGGTCGAACGGAGACCACCTTGCGTGCATACATCCCGTACTGGGAACCGGCCGACGTCATCGGACTCTTGCCGTCGTTGTGGCGTTCGTCGTCGAGTACCTGCATTTCGGGACCGGTCCACCAGACGGCATCACCCTCCTCGGCGACCCGATAGAAAATACCGCTGTTCGCCCCGGGGCTCGCCTTCCATTCGAGCCTCAAATCGAAGTCCTCGAACGCTTCCTTGGTGACGATGTCGCCATGGTCGTTGCCGGGGCTCACGCGAAGCTCGCCCTCCTGAACGGACCAGACACCCGGTATCCCGTCACGTTTGAAGCCTTTCCAGGCGTCCATCGTCTTGCCGTCGAAGAGAAGCTGGAATCCTTCCTTCTTCTCCTGGGCGGTGAGTGCGTTGGCCTTCCCGACTACGGGATCGACCTTGCCGGCGGTCCCCGACACGCGCTGGATGGTGATGGTACTGTCCGTGGTCGAAAGGAGCCGACCGGTGGTGCTCGTCAGACCTGGATTCAAACGGAGATCGTAGCGATGTCGTGGCTTCAGATCCGGGATTTCGAGGAACACTTTTCGCCGGTCCGGCGCGATCGTAACGGATCGTGCCCAAATGGTCTCGCCGTCACCGGTCGCGGGTTCGGCGATCGCCTTGATTCGGTAGTCGCCCGGGCTGTGCCCGAGTCCCTCCCGCAAGGGCTCGGTGAACTCGATCTCGAGGCCGTTGGCAAGCGCACGGACGGCGAGGACCTCGAACGGGACACGGAAGTTGTAGCGGAGCCGACCGATCTCCGAACTCCCTTCTCCCCAGGTGTAGAGGGTCTTCTTCGGTCCCCAGAGGAAGCCGTTCGCCGAGGTCCGGGAACCCCCCATGCTTAGGGTCGTGCCCTGCACCGTGCCATCGGTCTCCTGCAAGGCGACCCGCACCGTGCTCCCGGAGAGTGACTCGCCGACGATCACCTGGCCCTGATAAGGTCCGACGTCGAGAACGGTCGGCTGGACCGGTCCGGCATCGCCTTTTCCTGGCGGGAGCCACGCCACCGTCGAGACGCGCTCGCCATCGAAGACGACCAAGCGGGCGCCACCCGAGTCTGCGACCGTGAGCAGCAGACTTTCCGAGGGTCCGACCCCGATCCCGCGAGGGACGCCGGGCAACTCGACAACGGTCGTTTGCGCTCCGGTCGGCTCGATGGCGATCATGCGCCCTCCCGGAGTCCCTTGGGTGTGAAGGGGGAGCGGAACCAGAAAACGACCCTTCCACGCGGCGAGTCCCACCGGCAAATCGGCAAAGCCGCGAGCAATCGCAAAGTACTCATCGGACACGTCGTCGCCGTCGTGATCCTTGAGCAAAGTCAACTCGTCCCGCTGCATGACGTAGATCCGTCCGTCGACCACCTGGAGTCCGACGGGATTGGCGAGACCGGTCGCGATCGTTCGAGTCCGAAGCCGAACCGGATCGGGACCTTCGAGCCCGGCAACGAGGCTGACGCTTCCATCCGCCGTCACGACGGCGAGGCTTCCATCAGGCATGAAGTCCATGCCTCGGATGTCCGCTCGGACGTCCGGCAGTTCGATCTTCGTCGCATCGAAGGCGGGATGGGGATCAGGAAGCTGGGAAGTGGACGAACCACCCATACGGGTGATACGGACCGCCGGCATCGCCTCGGGACCGATCGGCGGGACCTTGTACGTCGAAGTTACGATCGTCTTGTCGGCGCTCAGCCAGACGGTGGATGGGGTCACTTGACCGCCTTCGATCCGCGCACCCGATTCGGGCTTTGCCAGAACAAGGCCGACCGATTCGTTGCGGCCAAGACCTCGCACCGTGAACGTGCGGATCAGGTCGAGGCGGTTATCCAGGCGTTCGGCGACGCTCGGCGTCTCGTAGACCCACACCTCTTTGTTGGGCATTGGGACTCGATACTGAAGACGAACGAGGCCGTCGACGAAGCGGTACCCCTTGTATTCGATCTTCGCCTCTATCTCTCGGTCGCCCTGGCGGAGGAGCCAAGCCCGTGGCGAGGTTGCCGACTCCAGAGCCTCCTTGCCGCCCCGGACGGACACCAGGGTGCCTGTACTCGGGTCATAAGTGACGGCAAGTCGTGGGTGAAGCCGGATGGCCAAGCTCTTCTCTTCGCGGGCCACGGTCGGGCGCGTGGGTTGAGCCTTGAGCAGAGGCGTGGCCATGTCGCCGGGTGAAGCGAGAGCGATCAGAATCGCGAAGTACATGGTGTCATTGTGCGCGTTCTGGCGTGGCGATGGCCTTGCGCGCTCAAGCCCTCACCGCCGAGACGAAGGCGTCGAGGAGGTGCAGGTCGAGCCGCCCGGTTGATCGCACGCCCGAACACACATCGACTCCGTACGGTCGCACAAGGTCGATCGCCTCGCGGACGTTTTTCGGATTGAGTCCTCCGGCCAGGAACAGCGGCCGATCGATGGACTCTCGAATCCGTCGACTCACTTCCCAATCGTGGGTGCGGCCTGTGCCCCCCAGTTCCTTTACCGCGAGGAGTGGGTTGCCCGAGTCCAGGAGGACGGCGTCGACGAACGGCGCGCAGGCTACGGCATGATCGACTGCTTCGGGGCCAAGGACGTGAACCACTTGGATCAACTGGGTCTCGGGAAGAAGCTCGCGCAGCTGTACGAGTTCACGAGGTGCGACGGCATCCACGAGTTGGAGGCCCGTGCTCGGACAGCGTCGGTGGAGTTCGGCGATCGCCACCGCAGACTGCAGCGCGGTCAACAGAAATGTGTCAACCGAGCGATCGACGTGTCCGAGGATGTCGGCGATGACCGAATCGGGAATCGGTCCGGGTCCGCTCGGCATCGCCGATACGAGCCCGAGTACGTCGGCACCACGAGAAAGGGCGAGCTCGGCTTCGTCGGTTCCGGCAATGCAGCAGACTTTGATTCGGGTTCGCATCGTGTCCAGTGTTCCCGATCCCAGCATCACGGGTCTCACCGGCTTGAAGGCCGCGCCGGTACAATCGATCCATGCCGAAACTCGTCTGGCTCAACGGCACCGTGTCGCCGCTCGAGACCGCCACGGTCAGCGTCGCGGACCACGCCCACCTTTACGGAGACGGGCTCTTCGAGGGCATCCGATTCTACGATCGGAAGATCTTCCAGCTCGATCCTCACCTCGACCGGCTCTACCATGGCATCGCCTACATGAAGATGGAGATGCATATTCCGAAGAGCGAGCTGAGGGCGATCATCCTCGACACCTGTCGTCAGGCGGATCTCGACAACGGCTACATTCGCCTCAACGTCACACGAGGCACCGGACTCGGACTCGACCCAAAGAACATCAACCGGACGGCGAACGTCATGGTGATGATCTCAACTCTTGCGCTCTATGCCCCGGAGATGTACGACGTCGGCTTGCATGTCGTGACCACGTCGTATCGGGTCTACCCTCCCGATGGTCTCGACCCGAGACTGAAGTGCATCGGACGGTACGCGACGAACATCCTCGCCAAGATGGAAGCGAACCGTCAGGGCGCCGGCGAAGGGCTGATGCTCAACGCCCAAGGGTTTGTGGCCGAGTGTACGGGCGACAATCTCTTCCTTGTCCACAACCGGGTCATCCGCACGCCACACCCGTCATCGGGGATTCTGAAAGGCGTGACCCGTGACACCGTCATCGAGCTTGCCCAGGGAGCCGGCTACGAAGTTCGCGAGGAGATGCTGACGCCGTTCGACATTCACAGCGCGGACGAAGCGTTCCTGACCGGTACCGCCGCGGAGGTCATCCCGATGGTTTCGCTGGACACTCAGCCGATCGGCTGCGGCAAGCCGGGCGAAGTCACGCTCGACCTGATCTCCCGCTTCCGCGAGCACTTGAAGCACGGTACGCCGTTCTGAGCCCATGCTCCGGGTGGATTTCGTCAGTCTCTTCCCGGAGCTGATCCTGCCTGCCCTCGGGCACAGCATTCTGTTGCGGGCAAAGGAAGCCGGGCAGGTCGCGTTTCGGTGCGCCAACCCACGAGACTTCGCCGAGGATGCCCACCGAACGGTCGATCACCCACCGTTCGGCGGTGGTGCGGGCATGGTCCTGATGGCGCCTCTCGTGGCGAAGGCGGTGCGCTCGCTCGATCCGGTTGACGGAGCCGCCGTCATCCTCACCGATCCGAGCGGCGAGCGTTTCTGCCAGCGCCACGCTCGCGAACTCGCATCTCGGCCCCAAGTCGTGTTCCTATGCGGCCACTATGGCGGCGTTGACGATCGAGTGCGGCAGCGGTACGCGACCCAGGTCTTCAGCATTGGGGACTTCGTCCTTACGGGCGGGGAATTGCCCGCGCTCGTGATGGCCGATGCGGTCGTGCGACTGATCCCCGGAGTGCTGGGCGATCCCGAAAGCCTGGTCAACGAGGCGCATACCGAGGGCCTGCTCGGCTATCCGCAGTTCACCAAACCACGCGGCTTCGAAGGAGCATCCGTGCCCGATGTGCTGCTTTCCGGGGACCATGGCGCGATCGCTCGATGGCGGCGGCGCCAAGCGCTCTTGGCCACGCGCCGACTTCGTCCTGATCTTTTCGCGACCGCTCCGCTGACGCGGAACGACCTCAAGCTTCTGGACGAGCCGATCCTGGACGTTAGTCCGGAGGCTGAAGATACGGACTGAACTTGGTGCTCGGCATATGTGTAACCTCGGCCAGCCTGCTGATCAGGTAGCCGAGCGCGTCACCGTACTCCTTCAGCGTGACCGACTCGCCTTTTGCCGTTGCGAGCGGCCCGAGCGGAGCGATGAATCCGCCTCTGACAAGAGCGATGAGCTTCGTGCGCAGCGCGTCAGGCAGCTTCGCCAGTCGTTTCTCATCGAACCGCAGCGGTCGGGGCCGAATCTTGAACTTCGGCCGTAGCGTCTCAACCAACGCGGCGAACCGCTCGATGGTAAAGCGTCGCGTCGTCGGTTCGCCGTCACCGAGCATCTTGCCCGACGGCTTCGGTGGCGGCATCTTGAGCACCGCTCGGAAGTGTTTCTCGGTTTGGAGCAGCGTCCCGCGCACTTCTCCTTGAGTCACCGGTTCGTTCTGGGCACAGGCGAGACTGGTATGGCAGACCAGGAGGAGGCACAGCAGGCGGCGCATGGGCCCATTATGGCTATGAAGTGCCTTCGAGGGTCATATCCGGCGAACCCCCTGCTTCGTCCGACTCGCCGCCGTCATCGCGCAGATCGGCCCCGATGCTGTACAGACGGTAGTCGATGCCCGAGGCACGGTAGACGAACCGTCGACCGCTGTACGGATCGAGGGTCAAGTCGGCAGGGAACACGGAGAGCGACTTGGGCGCGGTTCGGTTTTCCCGGATCGCACGGTGGATGAAGCATTCGAGTATGAAGAGCCTGGTCTTGGCCAACGTCCGATCGCTGACCTGGAGAATGGCCCGCGCACCACGGAAGAAGTGTCGCGCGAAGCGTCGCCAGGCACGACCTTCGCTCGGTGGCAGCGGGAGCGCACCTCGGGCTGCCACCGGCTTCTCCGCGACCGACTTGAGAAGATCGATTTCCGGATCAATCTCGCCCGCGAATCGGCGGAAGTAGTCCTCCCGTTTGGAACCGTCCTTCGTCTTCAATTCGATGAGGTACTCGACCGCCTCGCGTCCATCGACGTCGAGCCCCTGCCGGAGCGGGCTCCACGTGCCTTTCGAGTAGCTATCCTGGACGAACTGGACCGCAGCCAACATCGACCGCCTCTCTTGATCCAGTGTCCGCTCGATTGACGGACGCGCGCGGAGCGCGGCGGTCAGACCGTTCCCGAGACGGGTGAGTTGCTCGGCGGACAACGTCGAGAGGCTGGGAGCCATGGCTTGACGCGCCTCGTCGACGATCCCGAAACCTAGCGAGGCATCACCGGCATTGCCCTGGGTGAGAAGGTAACCGAATCGAGTGGCGACGAGGGTGTTCGTGATCGCATCGTCCGCGTGACCGTCCGCGACGCAGGTCTCGACCCGCCATACCAAGCAGCGTCCGAGGAGCCGCCAGCCACGATGCCCGGAGGCGACTTCGAACGGGAATCGGGAGCGGTCAGGGAAGGGGATAGGTTTCTCGACCAACTTGGCAAGCCGGCCCAATGGCTTTCCCAGTGCCTGGAGCACGGCGCGTCGGTCAGCAGGCCGAAAGGCGATCCGATCCTTGAACGCGGGAGCGAGCTGCTCGGCTTGGTCGGCGAGGCCGAGAAGGTCGCTGAAGGGCTGCGAGCGTGTCTCGACCGAAGGGGTGTACCACGTGGGAAACGGGGGCGCGGGAGCGCGACTGCACCCTCCGAGGACGCACAAGAGTACGGCCCCTCGGAGCAACGCCGAACTCCGTTTCAGCGCCGCAGCCTGCACACCGGGATAGTACCGCCTCAGCGACGGGTCGCTGCCAAAACCAACTCGGGGACGGACGCTTCCGCTCCCACGAGCGCAAACGCTTGCTCAAGGTCGTCGATCAGGTCCTGGGGGTCTTCGATGCCCACGCTCAGTCGGAGCATCGTCGGCGGAATGCCTCGCTCCAATCGCTCCGCTTCGGTCAGCGTCGCATGGGACATGAGGGGCGGGTAGCCGATCAGAGACTCGACCCCACCGAGGCTCTCGGCGAGTAAGAACACCCGGGTCGCTTCGGCGACGCGTCGGGCATCCTCGTCGGTTCCGGCCACCGTGAACGCGATCATCCCTCCGAACGCCGTCATCTGTTTGGCGGCGATCGCGTGATCGGGGTGTGAAGCAAGGCCAGGGTAGGAGACCGTGTCCACCTTCGGGTGACTTTCGAGATACCTGGCTACGGCGAGGGCGTTGCGGCAATGCCGCTCCATCCGCACTTCGAGGGTTTTGAGACCGCGCAGCGTCAGCCAACAGTCGAACGGACTCGGAACGGCACCCACCGTCTTGCTCCACTCGAAGACGTGGGCGGCGATCGCCTCGTCGCGAGTCACGAGCGCGCCACCGATGACGTCGCTATGGCCACTGATGTACTTGGTCGTGCTGTGGACGACGATGTCCACGCCGAGCGCAAGCGGCTGCTGGAGGGCGGGTGAGGCGAACGTGTTGTCGAACACGGTGATCAGGCCAAGTTCGCGAGCGATCTTCGCGACCCTTTCGATATCGCACACCCGGAGATTCGGGTTGCTCGGCGTTTCGTAAATCACCATCCGCGTGTTCGGCCTGACCACGGTGCGAAGCGACTCCGGATGGGCCGAGTCGAAGAACTGAACGTCGACACCCTGCCGAGGCAGCTGTTTGGCGCAGAGGCGGTGGGTGCCGCCATAGATGTCCGAGGCCACAAGGACATGGTCCCCGGCCTCGAGCAGGCTGGTTGCGGCGGCGATGGCGGCCATACCGCTCCCGAAGACGGTGCAGAAGGAACCCCCCTCAAGCGCTGCGATCACCTGTTCGAGGCTGTCGCGGTTCGGATTGGCGACCCGTGTGTAGTCGAACTGGGGGATGTCGTCGAGGCTGTCCCAGGCGAACGTGGCGGATTGCCAGATCGGATTGATCACGGCCTTGTAGGTGCTGTCCGGGTCTTGAGCGATACGGATGGCTTGGGTGGCGAATCGCATGAAGACATTGTACGACATCGGCAGGGCCGACTCGAACGAATCAAAGGAAACACGCCACGATAGGCCCCAAGAACGAGCGATCTGATGCGAGTGGTACGTTCAAGTACCTAAGAGTCTTAGGAATCCGTGATCAGCCCCGCGTGCGATGTAGAATTGACGTCATGGCGCGCAAGAGCCCCGGTGATTCCGAACTCTGGAAGCGCATGGTGCTCCGCTCGATGCCTTTGCCCGCCTGGCTGGGACCGGACGCCCCCGAAGGCGACGTCGTCGTGAGCAGCCGCGTGCGCTATGCGCGCAATCTGCGCGGCCGGCGCTTCCCGCATCACGCGACGGAGGCGGAACTGCGCGCCATCTCCTCGGAGATTATCTCGTGCTACGCTGCGTCCGGGTTGGCCCTGCAAGTTCACAAGCGCCTGAGCGGGGCTGAAAGCGAGTACCTGATCGGTTGCCGGCTTTTGTCGCCCGAATTCCCGATCCGGGGTCCGGGTCGAACGCTTCTCCTCGACGAGGACCGCTCGATCGGCGTGATGGTCAACGAAGAGGATCACCTCCGCATCCAGGCCCTTACCTCCGGCTGGTCTCCATCGGCCGCCCTGCGGATCGCCGACCTCGTTCTTGGGCAGGGCGCAGCACGCCTCGCGTTCGCATTTTCCGAGCCACGTGGTTACCTGACCGCAAGCCCCTACAACGCGGGGGCAGCCCGGCGCATGTCGGCAATGTTCCACCTGATCGGACTCGCCCACGCAAAGCGGACGATTCCGGTGCTCCAGGCGCTCGCCGACCAGGGCCTGGTGGCGCGGGGATTGTTCGGAGAGTCGAGCCGAGCGGTGGGGGCGTTCTTCCAGGTTTCGGCGACCGGCGGATCCGATGCACTGTTCGTGGGCGCGTGCGAGTACCTGCTTCGCGAGGAGCGGACGGCCCGCAGGGAAGTGCCTCGGAAGGCCCTCGACGAGCAAGCGAGAGCCGCGGTGCGATTTGCGGTGGAAGCGAGGCAAGTGACCCTGGCCGATGCCCTGCGCGTGCTCGGGTGGGCGCGTTGGGCCTCGGCGGTCGGGCTGAACGGGTTCCCCGATTCGTATCGCACGGTAGATCAGTGGCTTGCGATCCTCGAGGTCCGAAGTAGCGCGGATGAGGACGCCACGGCGCGTCAGCGGGCGGAGTTTCTCCGTGAGAGGCTCGAAAGCGCGGTCTAGCCGTGGACCTGTAAGTAGGCGTTGATCCGATCCATGACCTCTTGCTTCAAACTCGCGTCCGAGTGACTGGAGAGGCTGATTGCCTTCGCGTTCACGTCGTGGAGCAGCACGGACCGGGTCGGACGCTGACCTTTGGCCTGCAACGGGAAGTTGGATGCCGTCCCGATCGTTGCCTTGGCGGTCTCGGCGAGTTCGTAGACACGGGTGCGGCGGAAAGGACCCAGCGATCGGGTGATCGTGAGGTGCCGGCCTTCGAGACGGATCGACTCGGTCGACGCCATCGAGAATGCCCCGGCCAGCATTCCGAATCCGACCAGGTAGAAGATCGAGTAGAAGAGCAAGAGGGCGAGCGCGCCCCAGCCGAACGCCTTCGACATGCCGATGATCATCAAGGTCGCGTGGAACGTCGTGAACGCGGTCCAGCCGAGCCCGAAGATGCCCATGCTGAGAGCGCCCGCCCAGTTTCCGCTCGAAGTCTTCATCTCTAGGATCTCCGGGGGTTGCGTGCCGGCGTGGAGCCCGAGCTCCTGACGCGCCTCGCGTTCCGCAAGGCGGTCCTGGAGGGCGTCGAGGTCCACGAGTCCGGCCGGATCGCCAGGGACCAGTTTGCCGAGGGTCCGCCGGAGCTCCTCTTCCACCGAGTCGAGCTGGCGCAAGGCCTGCTCGACGGTGTTGGCGAGGTCGGCGTCCTCCAGTCGAAGTGACCCGAGTCGGGGTCGCAACGAGCCAGCCTCGCTCTTCAGGCGCTCGACCGACTCGAGACGCTTACGAACTTCGCTTTCGGTCAGTCCTGCCGACGGACTCATGACCAAGGGCGCGAACCGTGCGAGCCAGGCGTTCGCCTGGTCGCGCAGTTCCTCGAATGCATCGTGCACACGAATCTCGGACAAGACCTTATGTTACTAGGTGCTCAGTTCCCGACTTGACGCCAGATCCAGTAGGAGTAGAAGATCGGATAGAGGACGGCAGCCATGACGGTTACGAAGACCGGCATCGGCGGTGCCCCGGCAGCGATGGCGAGACCGCCGAGCACACCCGTAGCGAACATCAATCGGCCCCCGAAGCGGTGGGTTCGCGTCCAGACTTCGTCGCTGGCAAGTGTCCACGGCGTGCGGATGCCGACGAAGAAGTTGCGTCGCGTTCTCCCCATGAGGTTCCCCAAGAGGCCCAGGGCGATCAGAATCCCGGCGATCAGCCACCGGCTGATGTCCAATCGAGGGGTGAGACCGGCGAGGATCAGGAGCGTGGCGATGTAGGCGAACATCGCCTGCACGATGAACATGATGGCGTAGAAGGTTGGTCCGAACCGCTGGACGCGATACCCGCTGGGCGACATCGCTGGGATCGCGGCTGCCAGTCCGAGCCCAAACAGCAGCAGACCCGGACTAAAAATGAGCGTCGTCCACCGGCTCGCGTAGCCATCGATCTCTCCTCGAATGTTCCAGTGGATCGGGATCTGATCCGGCATGAAAGGGATCGCCACAAGCGCCAAAAGGGTGAGGGCCGCCGTCAAGGCGAGTCCAAGGCCAAAGAAAGTACTTGCTCTCAAGGTGAGCTCCTGACAGGCTCCACCGTGGTCGGGGCCGGCTCGACCGGTGCAAACGCATCGAAGAGCAGGGCAAGAAACTCCTGGATCACCGTCGCATTGAGCGAATAAACGATCTGTTGTTTGTCGCGGCGCGTGCATACCAATTCGGCATGCTTGAGCGTCGCCAAGTGGTGCGAAACGGACGGGGCCGACATCGCGAAGTGCGCCGCGATCTCGCCTGCTGTCATGTCTCGTTCGTTGAGCAATCGCAGGATCGAGCGCCGGGTCGGATCAGCCAGAGCCTTGAAGACACCATCCATTTCAGTATTTAGCCAACGATCTAAATACTACCCCGAAGTGGTTGGGGGATCAGACGAAGGTCCTACCGGTGATCCGTTCGAACGCCTCGACGTACTTGGCGCGGGTCCGCTGGACGACATCATCCGGCAAGGTCGGCCCTGGAGCCTGTTTGTTCCAATCGAGCGTCTCGAGGTAGTCGCGGACGAACTGCTTGTCGAAGCTTGGCTGAGGCCCACCCGGCCTCCATTGGGAAGCCTCCCAGTATCGCGAACTGTCCGGAGTCAGCGCCTCGTCGATCCAGATCAGTTCACCGTCGGACCATCCGAACTCGAACTTGGTATCAGCCAAGATCAAGCCGCACGCGGCCGCGTGCTTGGCCGCATGACTGAAGAGTGTGATCGTCCAATCCCGGAGCAGGTCGGCTGTGGTTCGGCCCACGCGGTCCACGACTTGCTGAAACGAGATGTTCTCGTCGTGCCCTTCGGCCGCCTTGGTCGCCGGCGTGAAGAGCGGCGCGGGAAGTCGATCGCCATCGCGCAGGCCGAGCGGCATCAGCAAGCCATGGAGGCTGTTGCCGGAGCGCACATACTCCTTGTAGAGCGAGCCGGTGAGATACGCCCGCGCAACGCATTCGATCGGGACGGTGTCGGCTTTGCGGGCGAGGGTGCAGCGTCCAGCGAGATGGGGATCCTTCACCCCGATCTTGGCAGCGATCGCGTCGTCGTCGGTCGTGAGGACGTGGTTGGGGCAGACGTGGCCTAGCCGCTCGAACCAGAACGCGCTCATCTGGTTGAGGATTCGGCCCTTGTCCGGAATGCCGGTCGGAAGGACGACGTCGAATGCACTTAGCCGGTCGGTCGCCACAATCAAGACGGAGTCGCCCAGGTCGTAGACCTCGCGCACCTTGCCGCGACGCGGGGGAGGGAGTCCGGGAATGGCGGTCGTGAGAAGGGGCTCCATGCCTGACTCGATTGTGGCGAATTCGACCGCCCCGCTGTCATGATCGCGGGGATGAGTACGCACGCGCTTCGCGACACCCTGTTCGGCGACATTTCGATCGAACTTTGGCCGGAGGGTGACGCCGGAGAGTATCCCTGGAGCGCGTTCGCCGAAGCACGGACCCTCGGCGGCAGTGAAGCGATCGCCCGCTGGAAGCAAGTCGCCGCCGACGCACAAGTCGAGTCAAGGCACCGGCTTCAGGCGTGGCACTTCCTCCGCGGAGTCGGTGTCGACCCCACGCCTGACGAAGAGAAGCAATTGCTGGGGGTTGTGATCGAGGTGGCGATGCCGGAGGGACTCGATCTTCTCGCAGCTTACGCCGACTTCAGTGCGCGGTACTTCAACTACTCGGGTGCCGGGGTGATCTGGGATCGCCCGGACTCCTCACTCGATGGCGAGATCGCAGCCCTCTTTCGGGAGTCCTCCAATGTTCTCGCTCAAATCGGACCTTGGGATGGAGACCGACCACCCGCACCGGAGGGCGACGCGGCGCGTCTTTGCTTCCTGACGCCAAGTGGGCTCCATTTCGGTCAGGCGCCGATCGGCGTCCTGATGAACGACGCGATGGCGGGGCCGGTCCTTCAGGCGGCGATCCAGTTGATGACGGCCTTGATCGAGAAGAGCCAAGCCGGCTAGCGGCGTCGCGTCCGTCCCGGGCGCGAGCCTTCGAGGGCCGCCATCGCCGCGAGGAGGCGTCGGGCGAGCACGGCAGCGTTGGCACCCCGTATTCGCGTGTTCTCGAACGCCTCCGCTTCGCGGAGCGCCGAAGCCAGCTCGGCAGGAATCACGGCGTCACGATCGGATCGAGGTGCATCGGGCATAAGCCCGTACTGGCGACGAAGGCGGAGATCGACGTCTTGTGCGACGAGACTAAGGCTGAAGCCGGCTTGACGGCCCCGATCGAGCGTATCGCCGAGTGCGTCCACAAGCTCCCGTGCTCCGCGTTGTTCGACGCGATCATGGATCGGAACTCCAAATCGACGGCCTAGCGTGAAGATGACGACGATGAACAGCAGGACCACCTGCCATCGGGCCGCGTTGGCCCAATCGCCGATCGAAGCGATGAATCCAGGGTCCTGGACGTTCCCGAACATCGCCTCCGCGAAGACGATCCGTGCTCCTTTCGGGGCGTTTTCGCGAACAGCGCGGAGGAACACGGAGGCGTTCGCATCGCGAGCGATGAATCGGTTGGTCGTGCCGATTCCGTTGGGGACCACCAGGAGCGCACCGACACCGCCATCCGATACGGCTTCAATGAAGGACGATCCGTCGGTCCCGACCCACGTGGGGATGACGGCGCTCCGTTCTCGGGGTAGCAGCGGTGCACGTTCGGCGATCAAGTCCTCAGCTCGGATCGTGCTCGTCGACCCGGACACCAAGACTGCCTCGGCCGTGGAGTCCCAACGCAGAACCCCAAGTTCGACGGTGGACTTGGAAGCCTCGTCGAAGTTCTCGGGGACCCCGATCATCAGGACCCGGCCTCCCAGAGCGATGTGTCGGGCCAGGGCGCGTTCGACGGCGGGCATCGCCGTGAGCGGATCCCGTTTCTCACTCGGTCCGTCCCCATCGGGTTCGTCCCCAAAGATCGTGAAGCGATCGCGACGAACCCCGACCTGGTAGACGATGACGAGGTTGCCGCGGTCGAACCGGGGGTTGGGAGACCCGGAGACGGAGACTTCGAATCCGTCCTCGCGGAGAAGTTCGGCGAACGCCATCGTGCCGCTGGGGCGCGGCGATGCGGCGCTCGGGAACGTCCGTCTCTCTTCGCGCGCAAAGAAGAACAGCACCGAGGCGACGACGAGGAGGCCCCCGAGGGCCCACATCATCGCGGGGATCACGCTCCGTTTCACCCTGAGGCCCTCATCTGGTCGATGCGCAGGAGGAGATCAGCGTAGAACGAGCGGAGAAGCTCGAGGTCCGGCCGCCCTTGCGTCTGTTTCCCATACCAAACGGTGTCGAAGAGTTGGGTCGGCGGAAGGAAGTCGAGGTCGAGGAAGCGGCGCGGCGACTCTTGGATGCGACGGTAGTGTTCCCAGTTCGTTTCGGACCGGATGAACCGCGCGATCTGGGCCTCGTCGACCCGGACGAGGCACGCCAGAAACAAGCACCGGACCGCCTCGCGAAAGCGACCCTCGCTTTCGAGTTGGGCGGCTTGCGCAAGCCATTCGTCGGCAGTTCGCTCGGGCTCATCATCCTCCAGAAGCCCACGTATCTTCTTAAGCCTCCGGGCCCGGCTGAACGAGAACTGGCGCACAGCCCAAACCAAGAACGCCACGACGACGGCTCCGAGGAGAATCCACATGCCGAGCGTGATCAATTGACCGATGCCGCCCATTTGAGGACCGGTGGGCATTCGCCGGTTCGCCGGTTCACGCTCTGGGAGGCGGATTCGGCTGAGGGCATCGCCGACCCGTCGAAAGGCGGAGCTCAGCCAATTGCCTTCCTTACCCACGCCGGGGTCGCGGTAGATCGGTGACTTCTTGATGTCACGGATCGCTCTCTCGGCGCTTGTGACCTTGCCCTCACGGTCGGGCGCCTCGGCGATCGCTCGGACCGCCACCATGGCACGCAAGCGCTGGACCTCTTCCGTGCTCGGAGCTCGGTCCGCGATCCCATCCAGGAACTCCTGGAGCTCGCTGTCGAGCCCGTGAACCATGGCGTAGCGGTGGATCAGGCTCACGACATCCTTCTGTGAAGACGTGGCGCGAACTTCTCGATCCAGCTGTCGATAGTCGGCCCACGCGCCGAACATCGCCAGGATCAGACTAAAGCTGAAAACGAGTCTGGCGATTCGTGCGGCGGACATCTTGTTCCAAAACCTCAAGGTCGAAGGCTTCGAGCCGCACACGGCGGTCGAAGTAGAGGACGGTCGCGGTCGTCGACCAGATCGGGATGACGACCCAGAGGGCGAAGTAGAGCGGAATTCCGGCGATGGCCTGCGTCGCAAGCTCACCGAGAAGCACATTGGGCATCGCTTGGCGGACGTAGACGTCGACGCTGAACAGGGCCATGGTAACCCACGTGCCGAGCCAGATCGCGAAGAACACGCATCCACAAGTGAACCACATGCCGATCAGGCTACCGCTCCCTGCGGGATGAGCCCGATTGCCGGCCAGGAGTTTTCGGCTGCGTCGCATCGCCGCGATCGGGCCGTAACCCTCGAGGGCGACGATCGCCGGAGCAAGGGAGTAGCGGCTGACCAGCCAGAGGGCGATGAGGAGCGCGGGGAAGATGCCGAATGTGCCGATCAACGCGGAAACGGCGGGCCATAGGTTATCGTCGCTCGTGCGTTCGGTGATCAGGGCCGACACCAAGAGCAGAATCAGAGTCACGATCAGAGCCCCGCTGCTGAGCGCGAAGGCGATCACGTTGGAGAGGATGAGGCGCGGAAGCGACCGCCAGGCGACCTTCCGGGCCGTTGCCTCGTCAGTCTGGTTTCCGAGCACGTAGTCGGAAACGAGTTGGGCGACGAGAGCGCTTGTGAACGAGACGCCACTGACAAAGAGGGGGAGTGCGACGAACAGCGCCACGGCGATGACTGCAAAGACTTCGGCGATCTGCGTTTCGGTGCTGTTCGGATTCGAAGTGGTGTAGACGCTGGGAAAAACGAACGCGAAGAAGAAAACGACCGACGCGTAGCAGATCAACATCGGACCGGCCGTTGATCGTAGAATCGGTCGGCCGAGCCGTTGAAAGGCGCGGGCGGCGACGTCCCCGATTTCGCTCTGGGTGAGCGGGCGCAACCACGCGCGGCGGTCGCTTGCCCGCATCCGTCGCTGGAGGTGCTCGAGCGCCGGGTCCCTTGCCATGGCGTTCAGTTTAGCTCGGGCGTGTCGATCAGGAGAGGGCCATCGGCATGATCACGCAGAACTGGGACTCGCCGCCATCGACGGGTCGGAACACGGCCGGTCGCGAGGGCTCCGTCAGTTCGGCTTTGATTCCGTCGGCCTTCATGGCGCTCAGGGCGTCGATGACATACCGGCCATTGAAGGCGATGTCGATTTCACCGTTTTTGCTGACGACACCGACGAGTTCCTTGGCCTCGCCTTTGTCTTCGCTGCGCGAACTGAGGAGGATCGCCTCGCCCTGGCCCGAGAATTTGACCCGACCCGCGCTGTCACGCGCGAGGATCATCGTTCGCTTGACGTGGTCGAGAAGCTCGGCTCGATCCAAAATCCACGTGCGCGTGGATTCGGCGGGGACGACGCGCTCCCAGTCCGGGAACGCACCGGCAAGCAGCTGGGAGACCACCTGCGAATTGCCCGCATCGACGGCCAATCGCGTGTCGTCGAAGCGCACCGTGAACGTCTCCGAGGCATCGACCGGAAGGCTCTTGATCGCGCGGAGTGCCTTTTCGGGCACGATCGCTCGCATGGTCGAGCCGATCCCCTCCTTGATGAGCTTGAGCACGGCAAGGCGATGGGTGTCGGTCGCGACAAGGGTCAGTTCATGCCCGTTGTAGGTGAAGAGCACGCCGGTGAGCTGGGGCCGGCTGTTATCGTCTGCGACGGCGTAGGAGACGCCGTCGACCGCTTCACGGAATTCGGCCATCGTGAGGCTGAGTTCAGCGTTGCCGCTGACGTCGGGAGCGACCGGGAATTCGTCCGCGGGAAGAAACATGAGCTTCCACTCCGCGTTCGCACCCTGCCGGAGGACGAGCGAAGTACCCTCGGTCTCAAGGCTGATCTGGCCGTCGGGAAGATTGCTGACGATGTCACTGAGCAACTTCGCTGAGACACATGCACCCCCCGGCTCGCTCGTCGCGGCCATGATCTTGCGTTCCGCCCACATCTCCCCGTCGCACCCGAGCACGCTGAGCCCATCGGCCACCGCTTCGAGCCGGAGCGTGGTTAGGATCGGGAGGGCCGATCGCATGCTCGACGCTGTCGTCGCGAGCGTGACCGCCTCGAGCAGTTCCTTGCGGGGACATTCAACCTTCACGTACGGATCTCCTTGATTAGCCTTGAATCGGCAACTGATACTGCAGGTGGGTCGGGCTCGGCGCCTTGGTGTGAAGGTCGACGCCGCGAGCATAGAGCTTCATGAGGATGCGCTGGAAGGACTCCTCCGTGAACGACGGACCTTGGTCGTTCTGGAGGGCGTCGACGGCCGCGCGGAGCGTCAACATATCCGAGGCGAGGGCCGGGTCGTTTCCAGCGGCGACGATCATCTCGTCTTCAAGTTCGGCGGGCAGTTCGTAGCCCGCATAGAGGTCGACCAGTTTCGTGTACAGTTCGCGGTTCATAGGACCTTCTCCAGCGCGCCCCCGAGTTTGTCGCGGAGCGCGCGACGTCCACGATACAGCCTCGATTTGAGGGCCGGGACGCTGATTTTCAAAATGTCGGCCGCTTCCTTTGCCGAGATGTCCTCGAGATCACAAAGAATGAGCGGTTCGCGGTAGTCGGCGGGCAGATCGCTGAGAGCTTGCTGGACCGTGATCTTGAGCGCGGTCCGTTCCTCTGTCCCGTTGTCATGGGCGTCGTTCGGAAGCTCGAGCAGTCGATGCTGCCGCATCCTGTCGATGCAGAGATTGCGAGCGATTCGGAACAGCCAGGTGCGAAATGCGGCGTCGGCGCGCAGTTCGTTGGAGCGTCGGAGGACACGGAGGAACGTCTCCGCCGTGGCATCTTCGGCGTCGCTTCGATTGCCGAGCATCCGAAAGGCGTAGCGGAAAATCCGCTCGCCATAGATCTCGTACAAGCCACCGAGAGCGGCGGGGTCGCCCTTCGCAAGAGCGTGCAACCACCGTTTCTCGGCCAAAGAATCCTGCTGAGAATCACTCGCCATAAAGGACGACACCGACACGAAATTCGATGCGGGCCCCGTAGTCTACCGCCGCTCCCCCATGTCTTTTCGGGGCGGCGTCAAGGAGTTTTCCCCGTGTTCCCGACGACGGTGCTCGACCTCAGCCTCGTAGGGCTCATAGTGGATGTTCACCAGGGCGCCCCCGAGGGCATCCCGGATTTCGTCCTCGATCTGCTCGGCGATTTCGTGGGCGGCCACGAAGGTCAGGCGATCGTCGAGCATCACATGGAGGTCGACGGTGCGCAAGGAACCGGAAGATCGGGTTCTCAGGTTGTGGTAGCCACGAACCTCAGGGTGGCCGGCGAGCGCCGCCTCGAGAAGTTGGACGTCGGCGGGCGGCAGAGCACCGTCCATCAGGGGGTGCAGCAGGTGTCGCAACTGTGCCAAAGCGACGCCCATGGAAACAAACGTGAATGCCACCGCGACGAGCGGGTCCAGCACTTTCCAGCCCGTGACGGTGTAGGCGAGGAGCCCGACGAGGACACCGAGAGACGCGAGGCTATCGCCCCGTAGGTGGAGGGCTTCGCTTTCGAGGGCGGCCGAAGACTCCGCCCTGGCGACACGCCGAAGATGCCAACCCACGGCCGTGTTGGAGGCGAGGGCGAACCCCATGGCCACCAATCCCCAGTCCGCCTCGATCGGCTGGGGGTCCCTCAGGCGCCCGATCGCCATCCCCAGAATGAGGACACCCGACCCGAGCATCACCAGCATCTGGAACGCGCTTGAGAGCAACTCCGCCTTCCCATGGCCGTACGGATGATCCGCGTCCGGAGGAAGCGCCGCGTACCGGACCGTCACGAGCGCGAGGAGCGACATGAGGATGTCGACGGTGGACTGTAGCCCTTCGCCGAGGACGCTGACGCTGCCGCTGAGGTAGGCCGCGAGGAGCTTGACTGCGACGACGAGTGTCGTGGCGGTCAGTGAAAGGACTGCGGCTTGCGCGACCCGCCGCAACCGCGTCGGATCGCTCGGCTCGAACGATCGCGCACCGCCCATGGTCTCATCCTAGCACCCCTTCCGCAGCTGGGGAAGGGGTGCTAGGCGGCTTACATCTTGAACGTGCCCGTGATGAGCCACTCGATCCAGATGAAATACATGCGATCGATGAGGAGGGTGAATCGGGTCATGACCGTGTTCCCGAAGATCGCGCCGAAGCCGATCATCATGAGCCAGCGGCCCGTGGTGGTCATGCCCTTCATGAACCTCGTCTTGAGCTCGAAGCTGAAGAGGAAGTAGCTCAGTACGGACAGGAGGGTTACCAAGAAGATGATGTTCGTGACCGCCTGGGACACGTACAGGGAGCCCGGGGTCGGCCCCGTCCCCGCCGGGACGATGAAGGCGTCGTTCGGGATGATCGGCTTCATCGAAGCCGCGATCTGCGGCAGGAACTTCTTCGACCAGGCGTCGGCCTGCTGACCGGCCCAGAGACCGAGGATGATCCCGATCGGGATCCGGCTGACCCAGTTGTTCTTCCTACTGAACACGAAGTACGCCATGAGGCCGATCGGCAGGAGGAGAATGTACGCCCAGTATCCAGGCGTTCCCGGTTGGCCGGACGCAGTCGGCGTTCCGACCATCTTGTCCCACCAAGTCGACTTGAGGGACTCCGTCCACAAAGCCGTGATCGACCACCCTGCAGCGAGGCCGAGGTAGATGTGCTCGATCAGGCGATAGAACTTGTTCTCACGGTAGAGGACGCTGTAGAGTCCGATCGTGGCGATCGCACCGATGGTGAGTTTGATCCAAGTGAAGTCCATCACGCGTTCTTCCCCTTACCGCTGCGGGCCAACCACATGCCGATGTTGCCGGCAAGGACGGCGAGAATCAGAAGCGCCATCCCTGTGTGAAGCGCAAAGTAGTACGAGGTGCCTCTGGCGTAGTTCTGCTTGCCAGTCCAACCGGGGACGACGAGTTGCTTGTCTTTCGCATACTCCACGGTCTTCTTGCCCTCGGGCCAGTTGACTCCGTTCTCCATCAGGGTCTCCATTTCGACGACACCGTTGAGGCCGACGACGAGCCCAAACAGAAGCCCGGCGGAGTAGTAGTTCACCGTCTCCGGCCCCATGACGCCGGTGCACATGGAGCCCAGCTTGTTCTTGACTTCGAAGTCGCCGAATCTCGCCGGTTTGAACTTGAGGCGCTCGATGAGCACATCGATGGTCTTGGACGCCGTGATGTTGATGTAAAGTCCAAGGTCGTCGAGGGTCTGGATGTTCTTGAGGACGGGAGACTGGTACACGTCGCGCGGACCTTCCGGAGACACATCCCGCTTGCCTTTGAAGGCTTTGCGAATGTCCGACTGGATCGACTTCGCGGTGCCTTCTCCGTTGGGAAAGAACCCGAGACTGATCCAGTCGTCCCAGCGTTTGTACTCCCGCTCGCCCTTGAGCTTTCGTTCCAAGGTGATGCGTGCGATGGTGTCACGAGCGACCTGGGGCGCCTGGGGGTCGGCCAGGGAGTAGACCATGAACTTCACGTTGCGCCGCATGAGAATGCGGAGGAGCGACTCGAGTTGTCCGGCGCTCTCGCCGCGGGTGGAGTTCGTCCAGTCCGACTGAATCGCGACGGTCGAGCCCTCCGGGACGTTCATGACCGTCGCATAGAACTCGATCGCGTTGTTTCCGGGTTTGTTCGGCAGAACCAAGGCTGGGCCGGCGAACTTCGAGGCGATGACGGACGCCGAGATGACGACGATGAGAATGAGGTAGAGCACCTGCCGCGGGAGCGACTGGAGCTTCTCTCCGAATGTTCGTTCTTCTTGTGCGAGGTCTGCCATCAGCCGCTCACTCCTCCTCGGTCAAGGCTCAGCCAGAGGCGAATGCCCATGGCCAGGGCTCCGACACCGACGCCGAAATTGATCGCTCGGATTGCGGGCGTTTGGAGTGATCCCGTGATCCACCCCGCGATTTCCGAGAGCTTCAGGTTGTTGCTGACCGGCGCTGCGGCCGAGTCGAGCATGAACACGATCGCACCCATGATCGAGATCATCACGATCAGTGCCGTCGAAAGCAGGATCGTCGACTCGATCGATCGAATGCGGAAGGCCCGGTACGCCGCGGAGAGAATGAAGAAGGCGATAAGGGAGAACATCGCCGCGTCCATCTGCTGAAGCATGCCGTCGAACAGAAGGTCACGCCCACGATTCCAGAAGCCGGGTACGAGCTCCACTTTGGCCGCGCCCTCGCCAAGCCGAGTCAGCCAGTCGGCGTACCCGAAGATCATCATGATCACGATGCTCAGCAGCAAGATGCCGCTGAAGACCCAGTCGGTCTGTTTCTTGATCAGGCGCTTGCCGTGGATGCTGACGAGAGAGTAGATGCCGAGTCCGAGCAGAAAGGCGGTGAGGATGTTCGCGAAGTCGGTCACGACTGGAAGCGCATCCTTCAGCCAGAGCGCGACGCCTTCGGTGGCGTTGGTCGGCTCGGTCACCCCTTCGCCCGCTCGTGGCCAAAGCCATTGGACCATCCAAAACAGTCCGGCAAGGAACGTGAAGGTGACGACGATGGGTCGGCGCATCCGGGTCGGCGCGAACAGGAGCCCGATCATCAGGGCGAAGCCCAAGACCAAGCCGATGATGATCTTGATCCAGAGACCGGCCGTGGCGTTGTCCCCGTTCCAGAAATTCAGCGGCGGGGTCGCGGGAGCTTGTGCGATGAGGAAGTTCACTTCTCCTCCTCCTCCTTGGGCTTGCCCCGGTTCGGATCTGGATTGAAGATCATGTACATCAGCCTTTCATCCGACTTCAGCGGGCGGCTCGTCTGGGTATCCGGATCGGTCGTCCTTTCAAACTGCTGAGCGCTGTTGAATGCGACGCCGAGGAGGACGTAGCCGGCGATGAGGATCTTGCCGATGTCCTGGCCGACGAGGCTTCCGACGAGAACCGGCTCGCGGCTGAGGTATGCGCTTGCGGCATAGAATTCGTCGCCGATGAGGACGTAGTCGCACGCGGCAATGAAGAAGGGGGTTTGAGTCGTTTCCGTGGACGAGGCCACCTGAATGGCACCGATCGAGTTGGCGGTTTCCGCGAAGATCAGTGACTCGGCGAAGAATTCGCCGAGGAAGAAAGTCGCCGCGGTTTGCTCGCGAAGGATGATGCCGGAGACGCCGGCCGCGAAGGCGAATTGTCGGTCACTGACGAACCGGACCGAGTCCTGGTCGTAGCGGTCGGCAAGACCTTCCTTGTTGTACACGTCGCTGATGATCTCCTGAGCAACCGTGTACACCGCCGCGTCGGCGCAGCACAGCCGGATCGGGTTGGCGAACCGTGCAGCCGTCCGGGTGACGTAGGCGAAGATGTTGAGCGCCTGGACGGAAATCGCGTTCAGACCGCCGATGCCCGGAACCATGAGGACCGGTTTTCCCATCTCGGTCGAACGGCCGATCGCCTCGTCGATCGCGTTCAAACCGGCGATACGCCGGATGTAGAGGCCTTCGCGCGAGGCCTTCGAGCGTTTGATGTTGGTCAAGATCATCGTCAGCATGGCGGTGATCAGGACCAGCACAAAAAGGATGTTTATCCAGCCTGTGTCTGCCCACTGCATGGCGTTGGTGTCTCCTGCGTCGGTTTGTTGCCGGACGCGTCCTCCTCGATCCGGCGAATGAGGCGCTCCACCCATTCGCGCTTCGTCACGAGGCGGCTGTAATCGTTGATGGTATCGAATCCAAGGACGGGAACGAGGAACGGCGCAAAGACCACGCCGGCATTGCCCATCACCCGCCCCAATGGCTTGTGCATCTCGAGGAACAGGATCGATGGGGCATGAAGCTTCCGCTTCGAAATCTCCTCGACCGCCTTTGCGATCAGTCGATCCGCCTCCTCATCCGTCAGTTCGCTCTGCCAGAAGTCGTTCATCGTCTCGCCAGAATTGGCGGATTTTAGCCAAAACCTCTTCGCGATTGCCGGAGAACCGGAGATAGACCCCACGGAACGGCTCGAGGCGGCTTTCGCCCTCGAACGGGCTGAGCTTGACCCCGCCCGGGTCAAGCTGTACCCTCTTGACGTTCGGCCACAGAATTTCGGTTACCGAAACTCCGATCCGCTGCCTTGCGCCAGTCTCATCCAGCGAATAGTGCAAAGGAAGGAACAATTCCGATGAAGAGAGGAGTACCGCGAGTACCCCGATCACGCCGAACAGCCAGTGACCGAGGAGCGCGATACCGATCACGCCGGCCAGGAGTGCAAGGAACATCACCGTCAGCAAGCGCTGAGGCTGGTGTGCACCCAGCCGGACGTCCCAAGTCAGCACCTCCTGGGATCGGGATTCGGTTTCGCCCATCGGGACCCATGTTAACCCGACGGCGCGTGGAAGGTGTGCAAGAATGGGGATATGAACGTTCTCGGTCGTTGGCTTCTCGCGACAATGGTCGTCGGCTTGCTCGCGATCCTCGCTGCGTCGGCCCAGGTGGCCGACCCGAGTCGGTCGGAAAAGTCCGCGACCCTTTCGCGCAGCAAGCAGGTTGGCATTTCGCTGCTCCTCTACTGTTCGGACTATGATGACGTTCTCCCGTGGCCTCAGGACAGCCACTCGTGTTGGCGCGCCATCCACCCGTACAGCAAGAATCGGGACATCTTCAAAACGCTGAATCCAAACGGGGGTGAGTTCGCCTTCAACATGGCGCTTGGCGGGGTCTCGATGCGGGACATCAGCGCGCCGGAGAGGACGATCATGGTCCATGAAACCAAGGCTTGGCCTGACGGCGGCCGAGTCGGCACCCATGTGGACGGCAGCGCCCGGTTCTTCACGGCCGAGATGTGGAAGGAGCGAGCGAAAACGCTCAACCTCAAGCTGAAGCGGACCGCCAAGAAGCCCCTCCCCAAGGATTGGCTGAAGAAGGAGATGGGCGACTGGTAGGCCACACGAGGCGAAACCCGACACCGGTTCGTAGAAGCTTCTGCGGATGAAGCTCTGTCACGCCGGTTGGGCTGTTTGCTTGGTGATTCTAGGTCTGGGGGGCTGTCAGTCGGGCACGCTTCCCGATCCAAACGAACCGGGTGACTCGGGACTCGTGCAAGCCGCCGTCCTTCGGCGCAACCTCGACAACGCGAACAAACTCCTCGAGCACCGTCAGGCGGTCGGTGAGATCACCGAGGAGCAACGGGCCGCGCTCCTTCAAAAGTACGCCGAAGAGCTGCTGTCCCACATCCGGATCAAGAAGATCCCCGAGAAGTCCGCGTGGGAGTATGGTGATGTCTTCAAGGTCGCCCAGCGGTGGCCGCAGGCGAAGGAGGCTTACTCGATTGCGGTCTCCTACGCGAAGACCGAAGACCGGAGGGTCAACGACAGTCTGCGTCTGGCGCTAGCCCTCGTGAATCTCAACGAAGTCGATGAGGGCATCTTGATGGCGCGCTCCGTCTTCGACACCACCGACACCAACGCGGCCCCGATTCTCCCCGCCATCCTCTACGAGATCGTGCCGGCCGGCATGGGGAAGGGCCGGGACGGTGAACTTGCGCGCCTCGTCGAGGATGCGATCGCCGAGCACGCGCGGACGCAAGTCGACCCCGGGACGGAAGCGGGGAAGGCCTTCCTGATCGCGCGCCCCCACCATGTGCTCAAGGGCTACCGACAAGCGTCGAAGCTCTACCGCTCCGCAGGCATGGACGAAGAGGCAGACCGCACCTGGACGGAATTCCGAGCTCGCGGCGGAATGGCCGATCCCCCTTCCCCACGACGCTAGGCCGCGGGGAGCCCGAACAGTCGGATCGCCGTAAAGACCAACACCACCGCCCCCGATGCGAGGAGCGCGATCTTGACCGTATCCCGCTTGAACACTGTCGCGATACCGGCGAAGAACAAGGAGATCGTGAACAACACAGTCAGCAGGGTGTATTCGTCCCCGATGTTATTCGCCTTCCGAGCCTTTTCGATCGTCTCCTTCATCGTCGCTTCGGCGTCGAACGCTTCGGAGAACAGCTCGAGCGCGTAGTCCTCCGATTCGAGAGGCGAAACGAACTTGCCTTGCTTGGCCGACTCCTTATCCGACCATTCCATCGCGAGTTTGAGGCGCTCTTCGATGAAGTCGGCTGCGACAGAGTCGGCCAGAGCCTGCTCGACCTCAGCCTCCTTTCCCGTCTGCTTCTCGGCTGCGACGATATGGCCCTGCCACTGCATCCACGTGATCATGTCGTACGTGAAGTTGTTCTGAGCCTCCAGGGTCATCTTGTTCGCATCCGCCGACTTCAAGAGCCCCTCGGTGTACGCGTCGAGGCTGTTGCCATCATAGAGCGAAGCCTGGTAGGCGGCGTAGGCGGCACCGGTGGTGCCAAGCCCCAGGACGATGGCCGTGACCACCTCCAACAGATAAGCCCGTTTCTCTGCTCCCGGAGTCGCCGATCCCTTCTCTTCCATGGCGTCGCAGTTTACAAAGATTCGGGTCTCAGTGCAAGGACCGGCCGCAGATGTCGTCACGGTCCGTGCATCGCAACGCTAACCACGTCAAAGGCAAGCCTCCTAGGCTTCGGTCGAATCCTCGTCGCCGTTCGTTTCGATATCGCCTTCGTCGGCTTCCTGAACAACGCGAGCGATCGAGCGGACTTGGTCGCCGGCGCCGAGGTCGATCAACTTCACGCCTTGGGCGACGCGCCCGACGAGGCGGATGTCTTTGACCTTCATGCGGATCGCCTTGCCCTGCATCGTCATCACCAGCAGCCGGTCGTCGTCGTCGACGATCTCGGCGCCGATGACCTTTCCGGTTTTCGCCGTACAGTTCATGGTGAGGATGCCCGACCCCCCGCGTCCCTGGATGCGATACTCGGCGACTTCGGTGCGCTTGCCGTATCCGTTCTCGCCGACGACGAGCACGGTTGCTTCAGGCCGCGCGACCGCTGCCGAGACGATGACGTCCTCGCCGCGCAGGGTCATGGCCTTAACCCCGCCCGCGGCACGCGAACGGTCGCGCACGCCAGTCTCGCGGAACCGAATCGATTGCCCGTTGTGGGTAATGATGAGGATGTCTTCGTTGCCGCCGGTCTTGAGCACCCACCCGAGTTCGTCGCCATCCTCGATGTCAAAGGCGATGAGGCCGTTGGCCCGGATGTTGGAGAACCGCGACATCTCGGTCCTCTTGATTTCCCCGTAGCGGGTGATCATGGTGAGGAAACCTTCACCCTTGATGTCCTTCACGCTGACGGTGGCGGTGACGCGGTCTCCACTCTCGATCGCGATGTAGTTGATGACCGGCATCCCCTTGGCGTAGCGTCCGCTCTCGGGAATGTCGTAGGCGCGGAGTCGGTACACGCGGCCTCGGTCGGTGAAGAACAGGATGTAGTGGTGGGTGTTGACCTGGAAGAGGTGGGCCGGCTCGTCATCGACCTTCAGGGTGTTTTGGACGCCCTTCCCGCCACGTCTCTGCTGCCTCCAGGCGTCGATACTGACGCGTTTGATGTAGCCGTCGCGGGAAATCGAGATGATCGCCTCTTCCTCAGGGATCAGGTCCTCGTCGCTGAACTCACCCGCTTCGCGCGCGATGATCTTCGTGCGGCGCTCGTCGCCGAACTTCTGTTTGAGCGCCAGCACCTCCTCTTTCATGACGTTGAGGAGGCGGCCCAGGTCGTTGAGGATGTCCATCAGGTTCTGGACCTTGAGGATCGCTTCCTTGTACGACTTTTCCAGTTCCTGCTGCTGGATGCGCGTGAGGTCTCGCAGAGGCATGTTGAGGATGGCGTTCGCTTGGAACGGCGACATGCTGAAGCGACGCACGAGTTCGGCACGGGCCTCGCCCGGATCGTTGGCCGCGCGGATGAGCGCGATGATCTCATCGAGGAAGCGCCGGGCGATCTGGAAGCCCTCGTTGAGGTGCATATCCTGGAGCGCTCGGTACAGTTCGAAGCGCGTGCGGCGATCGATGACATTGCGGCGATGCCGGATGTACTCGTCGAGCAACACCAGGAGCGGCGCCGTACGGGGTGCGCCGTCGATGAGCGAGAGCATGATGCAGCCGAAGCTCGTGCGGAGCTGGGTGTGCTTAAGGAGGTAGTTCAGCGCCTTGTGCGCATTCACGTCGCGTCGAATCTCGACTTCGATCCGCATTCCGCGCTTGTCCGAAAAGTCGTCGACGCGGAGAATCCCGTCGAACTTTCTGTTCTTGGCGATGTCGGCGATGTTGCGGACGAGGTTGGCCTTGTTGACCTGATAGGGAAGCTCCGTGATGACGATGAGTGATTTGCCCGAATCGCCGGGCTCGATCATGGTCTTGGCCTGCATGACCACCGAGCCACGGCCCGTCGAGTAGGCACTCTTGATCCCCTGGGTGCCCATGATGATGCCGTAGGTGGGGAAGTCAGGCCCGGGGAGCAGGGTCATGATCTCTTCAAGGGTGCTGTCCGGGTGGTCGATCCGGTGGAGGATGGCGTCGCAGACCTCGTGGAGATTGTGGGGCGGCATGTTCGTCGCCATGCCGACGGCGATGCCGGTGGTGCCGTTGCAGAGGAGGTTCGGGAACTTGCCGGGCAGGCAGACCGGCTCGTTGGTGGTGTTCGAGTAGTTCGGCATCCAGTCGACCGTTTCGCGGTCGAGGTCTTCGAGCATCTCCATCGCGACCCCGGTGAGGCGGCACTCCGTGTATCGCATCGCGGCGGCGGGATCGCCGTCGACGTTGCCGAAGTTGCCCTGTCCATCGACCAGCGGATAGCGCATGGAGAACGGCTGAGCCATACGGACGAGGGTGGGGTAGATCACCGCTTCGCCGTGGGGATGGAAGTCGCCGCTCGTCTGTCCGCAGACCTTGGCACACTTCTGGTGACCGTTCTCGGGCCGCAGGTTGAGTTCGCGCATCGCGTAGAGGATGCGCCTCTGGACCGGCTTGAGGCCATCGCGCACGTCCGGGAGGGCGCGGGCGATGATGACCGACATCGCATAGTTGACATAGCTCCGGCTGAGCTCGTCTTCGACGTTGACGATTTGGATCGGGTCGTTCTCGGGCACGGTGTTCTTCCAGACGAACAAACGGCCGCAAAGGCCGCCCGTTCAGGTTCAAGGATGCCCCCGATTGTACCTGGAACCCGGCCCCAGCCGCCGGAACATATGCGTGACTTATGTCACAAATCTGCCGACCCAGTTGGGGAGTCTGGATCCCCTTCTCCTTGCTGGATGGGTCGTGCCAGGAGAGAGAACGGGTAGGGGATGAGGTTCTGAGAGCTCATCGACCCTCACCCCTTACCCCCTCACCCTTCGCCGAATCAGCGAAAGGAGAGGGCGGCCCGCGCGTAGTCTCAAGGCGACTCCCACAAACGATAACGCCTTGACCGGCTGCGCTTCGAAGACCACGAAGCTCTTGTCCATGAGGATCGCGCGATCCTCGATCAATCGAGAGTGAAGTTAACCGCCCGTTTTCGCCGAGTCGAGATACTGCTTGATCTGACCCGAGAACTGAGGCTGCTTGCTTTCGACAACCGCTTTCGAGCGCATGTCGCGCATCATCGTGTCGAGGTTGTTTCGCACGGCACCGCGATCGAGCATGAGCTTCTGCCGGATCTCACGCCGGAGAACCGGATCGAGACTCCTCTTGCTTGGAGGCAGGATGTTCTCGACGAGGAAGCGGATCTCGGCGCTTTGCCCCTTGATCCAGGTCGTGGCCTGACCGATCTTCACCGCTTCGATCGCGCTCCGTACCGCCGGGCTCAGGGCATCCTCGGGTAGCGTGCCGATGTCACCCCCGATCGACTTACTCGCCTCGACGCTGAACTTCTTGGCGACCTCGGCAAAGGGCTGCCCCGCCTTGAGGGCATCGTCGACGGCTTTGCGTCCCGCCTCATCCTGGATCGCGATGACTCTGAGTTTGTAGCTTTTGGCCGAGCTGAACAGCTTCGGATTGTCGTTGAAGTACTTTTCGACTTCTTGGTCGGTGACCGTGATGCCCTGAGTCCGGAGTTTGTACTCCGCGAGGTCGACGCGTACCTGGTAGTTGAGGTCCGCATCACTGAGACCGAGCGCCTTGAGGCCTTCCATCAGTCGCGGATTGCCTGCCATCCGCTCCTTGATCTCGTTTTGGACCTCCGATTCGGTGGGTCCGACGCCCTTTTGGGTCGCGAGCTGCAAGAGGAGGCGCTCGTCGAGGATTCGGAGCATGGTCAAGATCCCGGGAGGCGCTTCGACGAACTTGCCGTTCACGGTGCGTCCGACGCCGGGCAGGAACTCCATGCGACGGTAGTATTCGTTGCCGCGAATCTCTTCGCCGTTCACGATCATGATCGTCCGATTCGGGTCGACCTGGGCGCTCACCGTCCCGACGAGCGCCACCGTCAGCGCCAGCCATGCATGCTTGATCTTCAAAGTCCGTTGTCCTCCACGAGGGGCGCGAGGCCCGTCTTCCTATACTGACGCCTCGCGTCCCTTTGTGGCACGACCCCCCGAAGGACTACTTGGGTTGCGCCGTGACGCGCAGATACGGCTTGTGGGCTTTCCACCCGCTCGGAAACATCCCTTTGGCGTCCTCGTCGGAGACGGACGGGAGGATGATGACGTCGTCGCCTTGCTTCCAGTTGACGGGGGTGGCGACCTTGTTCCTGTCGGTCAACTGGAGGGCGTCGACGACGCGGAGGATCTCATTGAAGTTCCGGCCGGTCGGGGCAGGGTACGTGATCGTCAGGCGGAGCTTCTTGCCAGGATCGATGATGAACACGCTGCGAACCGTGAAGACGTTGTCTTCGTTCGGGTGGATCATGTTGTAGAGATTCGCGACCTTGCGATCCTCGTCCGCCAAAAGCGGGAAGTTGAGCGCGACGTTCTGGGTCTCTTCGATGTCCTTGAGCCAGCCCTCGTGGCTCGCGAGCGAGTCGACGCTGAGGCCGAGCACCTTGACCCCTCGGGCCTCGAATTCGCCCTTCAGCTTAGCTACGGCACCGAGTTCGGTGGTGCAGACGGGCGTGTAGTCTTTGGGGTGGGAGAAGAGGATGACCCAGTCGTTCCCCGCGTAATCGTAGAAGTCGATGGGACCTTCGGTCGAGTCTTGAGTGAAATTAGGGACGACGTCCCCGAGTTGCAGCGGCATTCCAACACCTCAGAAGTTATGGCGGTCAGGTCGAAGTCTATCCCAGGATATCAGTCTTCGTCGACGATGGGTTCGACCTTGAGAGCGACATCGACGGGGATTTGCTCGGCGGGCAGGGCGACGTGGGTCGGCCGTTGCGGGCGTGAGGCAAACGCTCCGGTGACGGCCTTCTCCTTGACGTGGAGCCGTTGAGCGCGCTCTTCGGCCCCTGGGGTAACCGGCCAGAGCGTGTTGTGAGCCCAGTAGCTATGGAGAAACTCGGACCAGACCCGCTCGTACACCGCGATCGTCTGAGTAGCGAGGTGAGCCCAATGGAAGTCGGTTTTGAGGCGTTTCCGAGCCCGCTCGACCAGTTGCTCCGCTCGCTCGGGGTCGTTCAAGACCCGAAGGATGGCCCAGGCAAGGCTCTCCGGGTTTCCCGCGTAACTGACGGTACCCGTCTTGTCGTGAAGGACGACCTCGCGCAGGCCGCCGGCGTCGCTGACAACGACTGGCGCTCCCGCCGCCATTCCTTCGAGGGCGACGATCCCGAAGGGTTCGTAGAGGGAAGGGAAGACGGCCACGTCGGCGACCCGGTATAGCTGATGAAGGGATCGGTTGGCCATGAAGCCGGTAAAAAGGACCTTCTCCTGCAGTCCGTACCAGCGGACGAACTTCTCGAGCCGTTCGCGATGCCCGCCACCGACGATGAGAAACTTCGTGTTCGGGGCCTCCGAGAGCACCACACCGGCCGCGCTGAGCAAGACATGGATTCCCTTTTCGCGCACGAAACGACCGACATACATGACGATTTTCTCGTCCGGCAACGCAAGGCGAGCTCTCCATTCGGCCCGCTCCTCTTCGGTCCAGTCGAATTCGAACTTGCTCGCGTTGACCCCGTTGTAGACGATGTCGATCTTGTCGAACGGGCAGGAGAAGTACTTCGAAACCTCCTCCTTCATGAACTGCGAGCAGACGATCACGCGCCAGGCTTCATAGGTCAGCCAGTACTCCTGTTCGTGGATGTAGCGCTGGAGGTCGTTGTGGAGCCCCTGATTGCGCCCTTGCTCCGTCGCGTGGACGGTCGCGATCATCGGGAGCTGATACTCGTACTTGAGTTCGCGTGCGGCGTCGAGCGAGAGCCAGTCGTGGGCATGGAAGAGGGTCGGTTGCCCCCCGGGGCGCCAATCCTCGAGGAGCTGGCGGCACCGAAGGTCGGTGGCCTTGTTAAGAAGTTGGATTTCGTGGACGAAGTTGTCCGGCTCCCGGTCGAGATGGACTCGATGGACGTGGACGCCGCTCGGCTCAGTCTCTTCGTCGGGGGCGAGTGGCGTCGCCTTCGTGATGACGTGAACTTCGATCCCCTGCTTGACGAGTTCCTGGGAGAGTTCGAACACGTGAGGGCTGATGCCGCCGACGATTCTCGGTGGGTACTCCCAAGACAGCATGAGGACGCGCATCAAGGACATTATGCGCGTCCTCGGGTCTCTCGGACCTCAGCTTCGGCTTACCAGTTGTCGAGGGCGACCTCGGAACCCATGTTCTCCAGCGAGTCGCTGATGTAGTTCTCTTCGAAGTCGGCCTGCGCATCCCACGTACCCGTCTCCTCCGACCCTTCGGGAGTGATGTCGTAGGTCTGGTCGATGTTGCCGTCCTGATCCTCGTCCACCAGTTGGGTATCCATGACGCCGTCGCCGTCGGTGTCGCTCTCGACGGTGTCGAACGTGCCGTCCTGATCGGTGTCGTAGACCAGCGCGTCGCCTTCGCCATCCCCGTCGGTGTCTACCACCGCGGTTTCGTAGACGCCATCGCCGTCGGAGTCCTGGACCGCCGTATCGATCGTGCCGTCGTTGTCGGTGTCCACACCGACGGTCTCGATCGTCCCATCGTTGTCCGTGTCGAGGCCGATGGCGTCGACATCGCCGTCGAGATCCGAATCGAGCACGACCGCGTCGACGACGCCATCGTCGTTGGTGTCGGCCGCCGCGGCATCGACGACGCCGTCGTTATTCGTGTCGATGAGGGCGGTCTCATCCTTGCCGTCCTCGTTGAGATCGGCGGTCGTGGTGGTCCAGCTGGTCGTGTCGGTTTCGTTGCCGGGGAATGCCATGTTTGGTTGTGTCTCCTGGATATTGGGCCCGCGTGCGGTCGTAGAGCGGGTCTACCCACAGTATCCCTCGGAATCCAGGGATTGGAGCGCAACCGGGTCAGAGGACCCACGCTTCAGCCACGTGACGACTTCTCGAGCATGCGTCGGATCGCCGGATTTTCGTGCAGGGCTTCGAGCATTCGTCCTGTTCCCACCACGACACAGGACAGCGGATCGTGGGCGACGATGACCGGCATCCCGGTTTCCTCCGAAATGAGGGTGTCGATTCCGCGCAGGAGCGCACCGCCGCCGGCAAGCATGATGCCCTGATGCATGGCGTCAGCGGCCAATTCGGGGGGAGTCGACTCGAGGGTGAGCTTGACCGCTTCGACGATCGCGGTGAGCGGCTCTTGGATCGCCATCCGGATTTCCTCGCTCGTGATCTCCGCACTTCGGGGGAGGCCGGCGACGGTGTCGATCCCGCGCACCGTCACCGACATCTCGCGCTCGAGCGGCCACGCGCTTCCGATCTGGAGCTTGATCTCCTCGGCGGTGCGCTCGCCGACGGCAAGGTTGTAGGCGCGCTTGACATACGCCATGATCGCCTCGTCGATTTCGTCGCCCGCGATCCGGATCGACTTGGAGTGGACGATGCCTGCGAGTGAGATGACGGCAACCTCCGTCGTCCCTCCACCAATATCGACGATCATCGAGCCGACGGGCTCGTCGATCGGAAGACCGGCTCCGATCGCGGCGGCCATCGGTTCCTCGATCACGTATGCGCGGCTGGCACCCGACTTGCGTGCGGCCTCGATCACGGCGAGGCGCTCGACCTCGGTCACGCCGCTCGGGATTCCGACGACGACGGTTTGGAACAGGGTCGTGCGCCGTGCCGACTTCTTGATGAAGTCGCGGAGCATGCGTTCGGTGAACTCATAGTCGGCGATGACGCCGTCCTTGAGCGGACGCACGGCCACGATGTTCGCCGGTGTGCGACCGAGCATCCGCTTGGCTTCCTCGCCCGTTGCGAGGACTTCGCCCGAGTCCTTGTTGACCGCGACGACGCTCGGCTCGCGAAGGATCACACCCCGTCCCGCGACATGGACGAGCGTGTTCGCGGTGCCAAGATCGATCCCGATATCGCGGGTGAATCGCCCGAGCAGCGCGTGCCAAAGATTGGGATGCCGCCCGTTACTCTTCATCCCCCACCAGTTCACCTGTGCTCAAGCGCTTGGCGAGCGTCTCTTGGGAGATGGCGGAGAGGATCACGCTCTCGCCGGTCGTGAAGATCACAGACTTGGTTCTTCGGCCCTGGGTCGCGTCGATGAGTTTGCCGGTCTTGCGCAAATTCTGGATCAGCCTTCGCATGGGCGCGGACTCGCTACTGACGAGCGCCACGATCTTGTCCGTGAGGACGAAGTTGTAAAAGCCGACATTGAGGACCGGAGGTGTGGGCATGAACTAAGGAGATGAGGGAAGCTCAGACGTGCAAAGGGTCGGTCGCCACGGCGTACCGAGAACGACCGACCCCGCGCGATGACGATTTAGCCGCCGCCGCCGCCGGCGCTCACCCCGGCTGTGGACGGGCCAGGAGGAGCGCCACCGCCACCGCCACCGCCCGGGCTGACGCCGGCCCGCTGGGGTCCAGCAGGAGCTCCGCCGCCAGCCATCGGAGCGCGACCGCCGCCGGCCTCACCGCCGCCGCTGTTGTTGGACGCGCCAGGGAGCTTGTCGGCGAACGTCACCGCACCCGGCTGAAAGTTGGCCGTATCGGTCTTGACCGGTTCCGGCGGAGCCGGCTGGACAGGCTCGAACCGGGTGAAGAACAGGACGAGGCCGAAGATCAGGACCAGGACGATCGCGACCGCCGAAATGATCATATCGTTTTGACTTTTCATCGCCTCAACACCGCTTGGAGTGAATTGTAGCAGGTTACCCGCTCCCTCTCGACGTCGAAGGCTTGTATAATCTCGGGACCCGGACGACAACCGAGCGACGTCCACGAGGAGATCCACACACCCGATGCCTGCGACCACCGAAGTGGCCTTTCCCGGTTGCGCCTTCTTTTCCCGCACCCCCGAGCGCATCTTCACCGTCGAGTCGTTTTCGAGCGACGAGAACCTGATGATCCAAGCCGCGGAGCAGTTTTCTCGCAAGGAGGTCCTTCCGGCTGCGGAGCGGCTCGATCAACAAGAAGACGGTCTGATGCCCCGTTTGATTCACCAAGCGGGAAATCTCGGCTTCTGTGGACCTGACACCCCTGAGTGCTACGGCGGGCTCGGCCTGGGGAAGAACCTCTCGGCGCGGATGCTCGAGTTCCTCAGCTTCAACGGCTCGTTCAGCGTCACCATCGGAGTGACGAGCGGCATCGGACAGTTGGGATTGGCGCTCTTCGGCAACGAGGCCCAGAAGGCCAAGTACCTACCGAAGCTCGCCTCAGGGGAGTGGATCGGCGCGTATTGCCTCAGCGAACCCAACAGTGGAAGCGATGCCCTCGCGATGACGACGCGCGCGGAGGAGAAGGGTGATCGATGGATCTTGAACGGGACCAAAATGTGGATCTCGAACGCCAAGTGGGCAGAGTTCTTCCTGGTTCTCGCGAAGATCGACGGCGAACACGTGAGCGCGTTTCTGGTCGAGCGCGACTTTCCCGGAGTCAGTATTGGACGGGAAGAGCACAAGATGGGCCTCAAGGGCTCGTCGACGGCCCGCGTCGTGCTCGAAGACGCCGAGGTTCCGCTCGAAAACCTCTTGTACGTTCCCGGCAAGGGCCATCATGTCGCGTTCAATGCCCTCAATATTGGGCGATTCAAGCTCGGGGCAATGTCGCTTGGTCCGGCCCGGGAGGCTATGCACGTCGCGACCGAATACTCGCAGGACCGAAAGCAGTTCGGCCAGAGCCTGAGCTCATTTGGCCTGATCCGCCAGAAACTCGCCGACATGGCCGCTCGGTATTTCGGCGTGGAGTCGATGCTCTATCGCACCGGTGCGGGAATCGACGAAGCGTTCGACTCATGGGGCGGGGATGTCGACGGCAATCGCAGGGCTGCCGAGGAGTACGCGGTCGAGTGCAGCGCCTGCAAAGTCCTGGCCACCGAGATCGAGGCGTTCATCGTCGACGAAGCCCTTCAGATCTACGGAGGATACGGCTTCACGGAGGAGTTTCCCTTGGCCCGCATCTACCGCGACGCGCGAGTCAGCCGAATCTACGAGGGCACGAACGAGATCAACCGGGTGTTCCTCGCCGACAGGCTTGTTCGAAAGGCGGCCGAAGGCGCCGCGTCGCTCGCGCCGGTCGGCGACAGCTTCGTCTCCGAATTGGCGGGCAAGGCCTACGCCCGGGCCCTCGAGAATCACTCACCCAGGCTGGGCCTGCGCGGAATCCATCAGGTGGTCGCCGGGGCGCTCAGCGACCTGACGATGCTTGCCTATATGGAACAGTCGGCCCGCCTCCGGGCGCGACAGAACGGGGGAATCCACGAGGTCCTCTTCGCGCTCCTGTCTCGGTGGATCAACGGCGAAGCCGCACGCTCGTACCAGGCCGTGACCGGCGAGTCCGTCACGATCCCGGCTCACGCCTCCGCCTCCATCGAGGACGTCGTCGAAGCCGTTCTGGAACGGCGCGGTCCCCTCTGATCAACCCGTCACGCGGTACCGAGACGACGCCAGACCTCGTCCGCCGACAGGCCGACGATCCTGATCGTCTTCTGGCGGGACGAATGACCGGCCACGACGAGGAGGGAGGACTTGCCGATCCGCATCGCCTTGGCGAGCGCTTCGATGACCGCGGCATTCGCCTCACCGTCGACGGGCGCGGCCGTGACATAGATTCGCACGTCCCCCTGGTCGACCACGAGGCGATTGCGGGATGCTCGCGGGGTGACCCGAACGCTCAGGATCGCTTCGTTCACTTGGGGGGCAACACGCGGAACCTGATCGAGCTGGGTCGCTTGGCGTCGTGGTAGATCGTGTTGCTTTGGGCCACCATGCGGGTCGCGGACTTGATCGGCTCGCCGGTTCCGAGATTGCGCGCGGTCAAGGGGAACATTCCGGACCCGATCATGAGGCCCGCCCGATGACCGGGGAGGAACCGATGGGCCGTATCCCAGATGTCGAACGCGGCGCGATAGACTTTGCCCGGCTGCAGCGGGGTCGGTTTGTCCCAGCCGCTCAGGTAACGAGCCGTGATCTTGCCGGGCATTGCGATCGGCATGATCTTGCCGCTCGGATCGATATCGACCAGGAGCGCGACGAAGTCGGTGTCCTTGGCTGTGGTCGAGAACTGGAGTTCGACCGTGATCGGTCCTCCGATCTCCAGCGGGGTCTTCATCGGGGCGGTCTTGAAGACGAGCGTGGATTCGTCGGCAGGCTCGATCTTGACCTCCGAGCTGGTTTCGGCGCTCGGCGGTTGCATGAACTCCGGCGCGATGCGCGCATCGGCGGGATTGAACGTGTAGCGCGACGGCTCTTGGTCCGCGACCGGCTGGTCGACGAGTTCACCCATACTCGTGTCCCCGTTGGCAGGTCCCGGGGCGCTCAGGTACCAGACTTTCTCCGGCGAGGCCTTCGCCGGCCACGCATCGAGGCTACGCCACTCGTTGACTCCGGTGACGAAGACCTGGACTTTCGGCGTCTTGTCGAAGTTCACCGACTTCCCCTTGAGCCATTGGTCGAACCAGCGCAGGAAGACGCTGTCGAGCTCGAGGATGGCTTGGGGTCCGTAGTCCACGCCGCCGACCTTCGAGGTCGAGTTGAACGCGTGCGGCCACGGGCCATAGATGAGCCACTGGTTGGTCCGACCCAACTGGGCCATCTTGGCCCAGTTGGTCTTCGTGCCGATGCCGTCGCCGTCCCACCAGCCGCTGATGTGCAACGCCGGGATCTTGACTCGGTTCAAGTCTGCCTGGTACGACCAGCCGTCCCACGCCTTGAGCGTATCGCGCTCCAACCACTTGTCGAAGAACGGGACGTTCTCGCCAAGGACCACGTCGTCGACCTTGCTGAGGGGCAGGGTTCCGATCTTCGCGATGCCCGCCATCGGTTGTCCGGCCAGCTCCATCCGGGAGACCTTGTCCTTGACAAGATTGGCCCACCAGAGATTGCCGAACAGGAAGAACGTGCCCCCGTCATAGGGGAGATTGAACATCGGATCTGGGGGCGAGACCTGCGGGATGATGCACTTCAGGGCCGGATGGGCCTCGACGGCCGCCTGCCACTGGACACAGCCCATGTAGCTTCCTCCGATCATGCCGACCTTGCCGTCGCTCCAGGGTTGCTTCGAGACCCAGTCGATCGTGTCGTAGCCATCTTTGCGCTCGGCCATGAACGGATCCCAGGCTCCTCCACTGTCGTGGCGGCCCCGGACATCCTGC
Source organism: Chthonomonas sp. UBA6659 (assembly GCA_002455425.1). GTDB lineage: Bacteria > Armatimonadota > Fimbriimonadia > Fimbriimonadales > Fimbriimonadaceae > UBA6659. The sequence goes on from DKKT01000015.1 coordinate 53,681, forward strand.
ACGACAAACACGTAACCCCGTTTCGCCCACCACTCGGCGCGATTCGCGACGAATTGGGAAGCGCGACCATACGGGGTTCGGACGACGATCGTCGGATACTTACCCTCGGCATCGGGCCTCGCGATGTCGGCCACGAGCTCGACGCCGTCGCGCATCTTGGCTTTCACCCCTCGTTCGACGGTGCTCTTGAAGGTCGGTTGACTCAGCTCGGGATACGCGGAGGTCGGGTCGACGAAGACTCCCTCGTACCCGGTGAGCGCGCACTCGAACGTTTGAGCGGTGACGCCCATCCCGGCGATCGCCCCCGCCGGGGAGATCTGAAAGAAGTTGATCGTGACCGCGCCGATCGAGAGGTCCCAAGCCGAGAGATCGACCGCTCGATCTCCGACCTTGAGGATCTTCTTGCCCTTCGATTCCGCCGAGCAGGGGACGAAGGCCGCACCCTCGATCGCGAATGCTTCGAGCGGCTGCTTGCCTTTGGCGGGATCGAGGCCCTGGAACAGAGTGCGGGCAAGCTGCGGGTGGTAGTTGCTGAAGATGCGGCTCGGGGCCTGCTTGAGCTCGATGTCCCTCGTCGTTCCCGCGGCCGTCAGTTTGACCTTGAGGCCGTCGAGGCTCAGTTGACCTTTGTTACCGGCCATCGTCTGGTCGAGAGTGCACTTGACGAGCGCGCCGTCCTTGAAGGTCGCGGTGAGGTCGGTGTCGACTTTCGTTCCGGCGATATTGAGCGAGGACTTGCTCGTGAGAACGCCTTCCTTGGACCAGTTGTAGGTGTTCTTGCCGACGACCGATCCGCCGATCGAGATCGACATTTCGCCCGATTCGGCATGGGCGACGAGAACGGCGGTGAACGCGACGAGGGAGAGGACCATCCGACCGAGCATGGAGCCATTGTGACGTTCCCAGGTGGTTGGATGCCTTCGGTTGGGACCAGGGAGACGACGGGCCGAGTTTTGCGACGCGCTCCGAAGTCACGGAGCCGAACAGTCCGTGCTTGTTGCCTGACCCGGTCACCCGGACCGCGAGCGAGGCCACCGATTCCTGAGCCAGAACCCAGCGATGGATGGGACGAACAGGAGAGTGTATCTACACGAAACTGCCCGGGTGAGGCAGTCATCTCACCCGGGCAGCCGGTGCCTAAGCCGCCTTCTTCGTGCGGCCCTCGCCGCCCTCTTCAACCGCAAACGTCACCTGATTCACGGTCAGCGGAATGAGCTTGGTGTCCTGACCGGTTGCACTGTTCACAACCCGGTAACCGGCGGCGTACCACCCGGCCGGGACGTTCACGATCGCGGAGAGTGAACCTGACGCAAACACGACAAACGCCTTGCTCCGATAACCGATAGTACTCGGGGTGCGATTGCGCGATTTGAGCGGTTGCAGCAAGAGTTCGGTGACGACTCCTGCTGAATTCGGTGCGCTCGCGGTGAACGTGATCTTGCCGGATCCGCCGGTCGCGGTGACTGAGATCTTATCGCCGTTGAAGTCGGCCGTGGGCGGCGTAAGCGGAACCGTTCCGTTCGGATTCGCCTGCAAGAATTTCGTGGCCAGCCCCACGAAGGCCGCCAACGGCGTCGGGTTGTAGGTCTTACCCGTAACCGGGTTCGTCTTCGTGATCGAAGCCGCATACGTCTTCCAGTTTGCGAGCTGGACTGGCGTAAAGTTCTTGAACAGTTGCGACGCGGTCGTAAGGTTCGCTCGCACCTGTTCTTGCGCAGCGGTTCGTGGATTGCGGGGTTGCACCCGTGGTTTGACGATGAGCCCGCTTCGCGAGCCCGAGATGACGACGGTTCCCGCCTTACCGCGGAGATTGTCGAATGCCATCGATAGTTCAGCTTTCATCGCGCTGATCCTCCTAGAGAGTGTTTGAGTGCGGCCGGCTTGACCCGTTTCCGCCTACTCGGAATCATCGGGATCGACTTTCCGATCCTCACCCCCGGACGGGTCGAATGCTCAAAATGTGAACACCGTGTGAATACCGTAGTAACACCGTCGTCGCATCGTGGGGCGATGCTGGCCGAGGCGCGAGAACTGGGAGGTGCACCGGTGAGCGCGGCCTGAGATTCCAACGTGCCAATCCAAAGGGTGGCAACGGCTGGCTGCGTCCTGCGAATCACACTGACGGCCGAGGCGTAGCTTGCCCGTACCAGGTAAGCGGATTTGACGCGGTCAGGTTTGGACATCAGTCCTGAAGCATCCCATTGCGATGAAGTACTCCGAGGGCATCGTTTGCGCTGACCACGCCAACGTCCCCCCGAGAATCGCTGTGCCCGCGCGAACCGCTGAGGGCCAGCGTGCGTCCAATCCACAATGGTGGGAGCGATGGACGATGTGGTCAGGAAGATTGAGGTCAGACTCCTGGGTTTGCCAACGATCCTCGTCGATGGGCAGCCGCTCTTCCCTAAGGGCTCAAAGCACCACGCGATGCGTCGCGCGCTTCTCTTTGCTTTCACACTGCCCCTGATTCGTGGGGAACCCTATCCGAAGGACCGGTGGGACGCCACATTGAATGATCTCCGGACCTTCTGGGAAGGCTACGGACGCCCGGAGGCCACCATCGCAACGTGGCGTCGACAAAAGGCTCCTGCTCTGGTTGGTCCCCAGGTGCTCCTCCAAGCACTCGTCTCATTCCCTGAGGCCTCGGGCGGGTTGCGGGTTAGCATTGGATCCGCAACTGGAGCTTACGTCGACATCCCGGAGTTCCTTGAAGCACCGTTGGCGAGAAAGCTCGCGCTATTCGACGTCCCCCTCAGAAAGCTAGGCGAGGCGAGACCGGAGGCGCAGGGTCCATTGGAGGCTCGGTCGGCCCATTGGGTCGATCGTGTGTCACAAGTAGTTGTCGATTCGCTTTGCGATGATGTTCGCTTGATCCGCGAGCCCCTTCGCGAGCAGGGGATCATCACGCTTGGGGATCTCGAAAGGGCCCTTCGGCTTGCCGGAGATCCGCTATGGTCCGACCGCAGAGTTCCGACGACCGATCTCATCGCCCAGCTGCAGCGACTGAAAGAGCTATTGGCTCCGCCGCCCCACAAGTACCTGATCGCCCTCTCTTGCATCCCCGGAACGTTTACGACCGAGGAAGCTCAAGCGATTATCGATCGCGTGTTTCCTCGCGATTCAATGGGTCAAGCGCAGCAAGTCCTGAGTACGGCAAGAGTTTCGAGGGCGGCTACGGCATCCCGATCAATGTCACGCGGAGCTACAATTCGAACAGCCCCGACGACGGGCCGCTCGGGGTCGGATGGACGCTGAGCGTGGACATCCGCACGACCGCAGGCGGGATCTTGAAGGGCAAGGGCTCGCCGGATCGAAGCGTCCCGACCCAAATGTTCGACCGACCCCAAGCCGAGTACACGCGTGGGGCAAGCGAACTCACGTTTCCCTACACGGTCCTTACCGAAGGCGTAGTCGCCAAGGACGCAGGCGGTTTCGAGGAAGACATTATGCGCGACGTGGATGGAATCCTCACGACGCCACCCTGGGACTCGAACGTGTATCAAGGAGTGCTGGAGTACGACGAAGTCTCGGGCAACGAATACTGGCTCAATACCAGTCTGGTGGTGACTACCCCGGAAGGCACCGTCTATGAGTACTCGACGCATGGTTCGTACCAAGGCGGAGGGGCCAAGTCCGCGTTTGACGAATCGACGAGCCCCACGCGCACGCCGAGCAACATCCTCAAGATCGATCGCATTACCGACCGGCATGGCAACATCACCAGTTTTTGGTACGTCGGTGGTAACGCCACCTACTCGCGTGCCACCGGCACGGTGTCCGAAGCAAAACTGACCTCCGTGAGCATGCCCGGTGAACGAAACCTCTTCTTCACGTACGATGGCAACGGTCACCTGACCCGGGTCGCGGACGGCACAGTGAACGACGCACGGTGTGTCGACTATGCGTACACCGGCAACTATCTTACGGGGGTCCAGACCGGGATCACGGTAGGATCGCAAAGCGATCCCCTCGTCACGACCTACGCCTACGGCCCTGCGAGCGAGCCGGACGGGTGGACCGATGATACGGCGGACAACCTGCTCACCAGCATCACAGACCCTCGGGGGCTAGAGACTGAAATCTACTATTTCATGGGCGAAAGCAGAATGTTGCCTTACACCTCGTGGGGCGTGATTGCGCCGCATTGCTACGCCGTCAAGAGTCCCAACGGGATCTTCGCGATTGCTCAACCCTACGAGGTCGCCGGGGCCAAACTCTTCAACAGCAACATACCCACCAACCATGGCACGAGTCATGACGACATCATGTTTGGCCAGTACGTCCGCATTGGATCCAGTTGGGTGGAGCTCAGCGCGGGGCAACTGTTCCTCACGCCCCCGGATGGCGATATCAATGATCCCTTCGAAGTGAAGATGCACGACCTGCGGGCGGCAAACGCTGGCGCAGTCGCAAATCCCTTAGTTTGGGAGCGCAGTTACAACATCAATCTCGGCCAGCTAACGAGCGAGACGAGCTACATCCACCCGCGCCCAGACGAAGCCAACTCGCTTCGAGCCCAAAGACTGTTTGACAATGGAACCTTCGCCGTGCAGAAAGCGGTGTCGACGATGACCTACAACTTCCGCGGAGCACCGCTGACGAGAGTGTCCGTCTTCTCGTCGGATAGTGGCGGAGGTTACAGCGAGGTTTCGCGCTCGGAGGTCGGTTACGCCTACCACGGTGCCGACAAGTACTTCCAGCAGAAGGCAATGAGGGCCAAGGTCGGCAGCAACACTTGGCGTTACTCCTACACCGACTATTACACCGATGGCGAGTTCGTCACCAGCGGAGTGGGAGCGGCCAGAGGAATGACGAAGAAGGTCTATGACCCCAAGTACGGCGGGATCACCTGCACGGATGAGGATGAGGGCGATTGGCGCACTCATATCTCGCCCACGACCGCCAACTACTCGGCCGAGTTCAAGTATGACGCGAAGGGCCGTGTTGCGGAGGTCAACAAACTCCACAACACGACGAGCACCTGGGTCTACGTCAAGACCACGACAAGCTACAACGACGGCACCCTCGGCTGGGGCCTCCCGTACGAGGTCTACGAAGACCAGGGCACGGGGAAGATCAATCGAAGAACTCGGACATCCGCATACGACCGGGCCGGGCGGGCGACACAAGTGCTCGATGGTGCCAATCGGACGTTCGAGACGACCTACAACGATCGTGGGCAAGTCGAACTCGTCAAGCGGACGGACACGAACCCGGACGTCGCGATCGTCTCCTACACCTACGGCATGACCGACGGCACCGCCGAGAACGGAATGGTGACCCTTGTACAAGATGAATTGAGTGGCGCGGCAACCGGCGTCGACTACTTCGGGACGGGCAGCGGCGTTGCCGAGTCGAATCGCGGTCAAGTTCGCGTGGTCATGGACGACGGACTGATGCAGAGCGATTACAACGTTTGGTACTCCTACGATCTTGCCGGGCGAAGAGCGGGAGTCAGCTATGAGTTTCCTTACCACTCGACGAATGGATTCATGCACTACGCCTACGGAGACTATCTCTCGGTCGGTGCGCCCGAGGCACCGAGTTACGTCTTCCAAACCATGACCTTGCTCAATGACAGCGAGGAACCGACCGCCGAAGAGTTCCACTACCGCTATGACACGGCGGGGCGCATCCTGGCCAGTGCCTTTGCCCAAACTTCGCAGAACAGCAGTGCCCCCTTCTATCCATCCCAGGCTTCCCCGAGTGCAAACAAGGCCTTACGCCGTGCGCTTGTCGTCTATGACTACCGACCGGCGGGCGATTTGGCCGAGATCCGGTACCACTGGCAGAACCTGGCCGGCTCCAGCTACAGCACCACCAACATCGGCAAAGTGGCCTACACCTACGCCCCCTACAAGGGACTGCGCACTTC
>DKKT01000040.1 GCA_002455425.1 Chthonomonas sp. UBA6659
CGGGATCGCGTCGACCGAAGCCTCCAGGCGACGGCGGCGAAGGCACCGAGCGCCGATACCCACCGTCAGGAGCGAAGCGCCGGCCGACCGGTGGCGGTGGCTCGGGATCGCGTCGACCGAAGCCTCCGGGCGAACCCGGGGGCGGGACCGAGCGCCGCTCGCCAGGTCCGCGGAAGCCTCCGGCCGGGCGAGGACCGAAATCGGGCCCACCCAAGCGAGGCGGACCGAAAGGCGGAAAGCCGCGTCGCCCGAAGGGTTAGAGGTCGTCGCCGAGCGACGGTCCGTAGAAGCGCCGGATGAAGCCTTGGAAGTCCTCGCGGGCCGTGATCGCGCGCCACCAGTCCTGGTTGTCGCTGTACCAGCGCACGGTCGCTCGGAGCGATTCCTCGAACGGGTGCGTCGGCGCCCAGTCCAACTCGCTCCGGGCCTTGTCCGCACTCATCGAGTAGCGCTTGTCGTGAGCCCCCTTTCGAGGATCCGGGATGCGTTTCACGAGGTCCTCGCCACGGCCGGTTTCTTCGAGGAGAATCTTCACGACCTCCATGTTCCGGCGCTCGTTCACGTCGCCGATGTTGTAGACCTCACCCGGCTTGCCTCGCTCCAGCGCGGCAAGAATGCCGGTGCAGTGATCGAGGACGTGGATCCACTCCCGGACCTGGTTCCCTTCGCCATAGACGGGCACCTTCTTGCCGTCGATCAAACGCGTGACGAAGAACGGGATCAGCTTCTCGGGGTACTGCCACGGCCCATAGTTGTTGCCGCCGCGCGTGATCAGCGCGGGGGTTCGGAACGTGATATGGTGCGCGCGCACCTGAAGATCGCCGCCGGCCTTGCTCGCGCTGTACGGCGTGTTCGGCTCGATCGGGCTCGACTCCGTAAACATGCCGACATCGATCGTCCCGTAGACCTCGTCGGTGCTCACATGGACCATCTTCTCGAGTCCGTGATCGCGAGTCGCCTCAAGGAGGGTGTGGACGCCGGCAACGTCGGTTTGGATGAAGCTCCCGGATTCGAGAAGGGAGCGGTCATTGTGGCTCTCCGCCGCGAAGTTCACGATGTGGGTGATCTGTTCCGCTTCGAGGATGCCTCGGACGACGGTAGGGTCCTGGATCTTGCCCGGGAAGAACCGTACATTCGGGGACGAGCGGAAGCGCTCGATCGTGCTCAGGTTCCCGGCATAGGTCAGGGCATCCAGAATCGCGATCTTGGTGTCAGGGCGCTCCTCGAGCAGGAGCTGGACGAAGTTCGAGCCGATGAATCCGGCGGCTCCCGTGACGAGCACTCTCATGGAATCTGGAACCTCGAATTCGGGTCGTGCTCGTGGCGGATCTCATCGACCGGCTCCTTCTTTCCCCAACCGGCGTAGAGCTTGTCCGGGAAATTGAGCACGAACGCTTCCGACGATCCCACGTTCTTGTAGCCGTGGACCACGCCTGGCGGGACGAGGACGAGGACGCGGTTGGCCTCACCCACCTCCAGGACGACGCTCGCATCGGGTTTGCCGGGCCGGTTCTCCCACAGGTAGAGCTCGTACTTGCCAGAGATGAACGCGAAGCCATCGGTCTGGTGTTCGTGCTCGTGGGGTCCCCGCGCGATGCCGGGCTTCGTGACGCTGAGGTAGCTCATCGTCGGTCGGAACCCTTCGGGAAGCTCGTCCTCGCGGAACAGCTCCGTGAGCCATCCACGCGGATCCTCGAATCGGGCAAGCGGGCGAACGACGACGCCATCCATCAATTCCTCTATCTCCATCGGCCTCGGGGAGGATACCTATCCGCCCCCTGCTTCAACGTGCCCCAGGGGTTTCCCGGTTCCTGGGCGACCGGCGAGCTGACGACTGAGTTTCACTCACCGAGCGACGCGACGGCGTAAACTCGGTCGACATGGCGATCGAACCCAACAGCACGCTGGCGATCCTGATGACCGACATGGTGGGCAGCACCCGCCAGTGGGAAGTCGATCGCAGCGGGATGTGGGAAGCGACCCGGATGCACGACGCCATCGCCGACCGCGTGGTCGGCTCTCACGGAGGCCGAATCCTCAAGGCGCGGGGCGAAGGGGACAGCCTGCTGATCCTCTTTCCCACCGCCCATCAGGCTGTGCTGGCCGCTGTGGCACTCAATTTGGATTTCGCGGCAGCGGATTGGCCGGATGGGATCGACATCCGGATCCGTTCCGCCATCCACGCGGGCGACGTGGTGTTTGGCGATCACGACATCTACGGTCCCACACCGAACCGATGCGCCCGGATCCGGAGCCTTGCGGTTGCCGAACAAATCCTTATCTCCGAGTCCGTGTACACGCTCGCGCGAGGGGGAACAGGCCCTGACATCGGCTACCGCGATCGCGGCGTCCATCAACTCAAGGATCTGAATCGACCCGAACACCTTTTCCAGGTGACTCATCATGGCTTGCCGGAGGTGGCTGCGGACCTTCTGTCTCTCGACGCCACTCCGAACAACCTCCCGATTCAGGTCTCGCGATTCATCGGTCGAGCCGGAGACATCGATCGCGTGTCCGAAGCCGTCCTCACCAATCGGCTCGTCTCTTTGACGGGACTGTCCGGCATCGGAAAGAGCCGTCTCGCTCTTCAGGTCGCGGCCGAGCTGATCGATCAGTTTCCCGGTGGGGCGTGGTATTTCGACTTGCGGGACTCAACAGGGGCGACGCTCCTGCCCGAGATCGCGGCGAAGCTCGGTCTGGAGGCCACGCATTCCGATGATGTCTCGATCTTCGCGAGGCTCGGCCCAGATCGGATGCTCTTGATTCTCGATCAGTGCGACCGATTGCGTGGGCTTCCCGTCGCGATCGACAGGCTCTTGCGCAACCTCCCCCAAGCCCACCTCTTAGTCTGTTCTCAGGACAGACAAGGGCTGGATGGCGAGTTCCGATACCGCGTTCCTTTGCTCACGACGGTGGGTGGCGGCGAACTCCCCGATGCGGTGGTCCTCTTCCTGGATCGTGCCCGGCTCCTTCGGCCCGACCTCGCGGCCGATGCCCCGAATCTCGAGTTGGTCGATCGGATCGTTCAGCGACTCGAAGGACTCCCCTTGGCGATCGAGTTGGCAGCGGCTCGCGTCGGCGTTCTGTCCCTGGATCAAGTCGCGGCAAAGCTCGAAGCGAGTTTTCGGCTGATCAGCGGCCCCGAAAAGGGCCTGGCCGTGGCCTTCCGCGAGAGCATCGGATCCCTGGAGCGAGGCGAAGCAGAACTCCTGCGGCGACTGGCGGTCTTCGAGGGCACGACTTTTCACGCATTCGAACTGTTTTGTCAGGACGATGGCATCGATGAGTTCGACCTCCTCGATGGGCTGCAGGTCCTGATCGATCGATCGCTCATCGACTTCCACGATTGGCTTTCAGAACCTCGTTACACCATGCTTGGCTCGATCCGCGATCATGTCCTTCAGACAAGCTCCGAGGTCGACTGGGCGGCACTCGAGGACCGCCACGCCAGCCTCTTCGGTCGACTTGTCGGCGAGGCGGCCGAGTCCCTCCTTGCGGGTGACGCCGAGACCTACATGGTGATAGTGGGCGGCGAATACGGCAACATCCGGTCCGCGCTTCGACACTTGACGGCTCGCGGGGATACAGTCACCGCACAGGGGATGGCGGTGAAGCTCTTTCGCTACTGGGAGGCGCGGGGTTTGGTCGTCGAAGGGCGCGAACTGCTGGAGTCGTCGCTGGCACTCGGCACAACCGACGTCACCGACGCCATCCATAACGCGATCGGCTCACTCGCCGTGCGTCAAGGCGATTTCGAGGCGGGACGTCGGCACCACTTGGAAGCACTTGAGATGCGTCGACGTCTGGGCAAGAGCACTGAAGTCGTTGGGTCGCTGAACAATCTGGCCAATCTCGAGAACGATCAGGGCAATCTCGATGCCGCGGAAAGTCTCTACCTCGAAGCGCTCGAACTCAATCGGATCGGCGGTAACCGTCGCTGGGAAGCGATCAATCTGGTCAACCTGGGAACGCTCGCCCATCGGCGGGCGCGCTTCCTCGACGCCGTGATGTACCACAACGAGTCTCTGCGGGCATTCGAAGAGGTGGGCATGAATGACTACCGGAGGTTCCCCCTGGTTGGGCTGGGGAACTCGCTCCTGCGACTGGAGCGCTTTTCCGAGGCTGAGCAAGCTTTCTCCGAAGCCCTGCGCCTCGCTGAGATTGGCGACGACCAAGCCGCGATGACGGTTTCACTGGAGGGCCTGGGGACTCATGCCGTTGAGATCGGGGACTGCGAGCGCGGCGTTCGTCTTCTGGCGGTGGCCGGGCGGCTCCGTGGGGAGATTCATCTGCCGCTCAATCCGCAGGACGACGTCGAGATGGCGGAGACCCTGGCCCGAGCCCGGGCCACGATGGGGGACGACGCGTTCGAGCGTGCCTGGTCGCAAGGTGCCTCGTTGCCTCTCGCGGGCCTCGTCTAGTCTTGATGGGGGCGGGGGTCCGTGGGTGGCTGCACCGGCCTCGGGGAGGAGGCGTATCCACTCCCCGATTCAACGTGCCCCGGGGGTTCTCCCGGTTCCTGCGCGATACGCGGGCTAGCGACGACCTCGCCACGATGGGGCGCGGTTCGGAGGCGAAGGTCGGGTGGTGGACTAACTGCCTCCACCCTGCCCATAATCATAGAGCACATGGCAAGCGCGAATGAACGGGATATGTCCAACAGGAGCCTTGAGTTCACAGCTTTGCCATTGATCGAGGTCGCCCTCAAGAGGGTCCCACGAACCCACATCCCCATCAGTTTGCCGTTCGTGCTCGATTTGCAGCGAGAGCTTCGAGGACGGTTTGACCAGATCCTCGACTTGGATGCGGTGGAGCAGCCGCCGGGCGCCCTCCTACCAGCAGCCTACGCCTTTCACGCGACCTGTGGATGCCGTCTCATTGACACAAGTTCCGGCCTCTCCGTGAACCTTCAGCCCGACATGCTCATCGTTCGTTGGGCCGCCACCGAAGGCAAGGAGTACCCGCGCTTTCCCGCGTTGCAACGGGCCGCCGATGATGTTGTGGCGGCGATCAACAAGATCGGGTTGCAGCCGTTTGAACCTGTCCTCGTCAACTTGGCCTACGCCAATCGGCTTGAGGCGTCCATAGAGCAGAACCGGCTTCAACCGAGTCCGTGGCCCCTTTCTGACGACTGGACACCCCGGGGAGTCCGAGAGGAGGGCCAAGCCATTGAGTTTCAGTCCGTTTCGAGGATCGTGGAGGGAATCGACCGACGGGTCCTCGTTCAAGTACGACAGGAAGCTCCGGAAACGAATCCGTGGTATCTGATGTTGACGGTGGCAGGCAAGGTTGTTTCCGAGGAGGAATCTGCGGAAGAATCAGAAAGTCAGGTCCATAACGCACTTACCGACTGGTTTCCGCGTCTACTCTCAGAGGAGGCCAAGCGAGCATACGGCTTGCAATCATGAGCTACGCCATCTTGGAGTCCGTAAATCCCGGCACGGCGACGATAACTGCAACGCCGTTCAGTACAGGTTCATTGTCGACGATGCCCGCCAGCGCGAGCCTCGCCAAGGATACGGTGAACCGAATGCTGAAGGATGACGACGTCCGGCAGCTACCGGACGCAGTTAGGCAGTTGACTCAGCGCTTTTCCACCGAAGTAGCGCGGTGTTTTCCGTCGTCTGGATCATCTCGCATCGCGGTGTTCGGTGATGCTGAAGACGGCGTAGGGTCTGTCGTGTTCCTCGACCGCGCAACGGCTCGACAGATCGAACTCACCATCCATGCCGACAGAGCAAGCGTTTGGATGCGCGGCCCGGTCGAAAAACTCACATTTGAAGACGTGCGACCTGAGCAGGTTCCTCTCTTGTCAGCTATCTTCTCGCACTTGCGATAAAGACGATGCGCAGGCCCGGGTGCGATAACTGCTTGATCCGCAATATCTTCTTGACGGATCACTTCAAGAACGGCATCGTCCACCATCGTGCCTTCAAAGATAGGGACCCCGATGGGATCTCGATGACAGAAACCCGCGATGAGTTCAAGGGCCTTGACGACTTGGAGGATTACTTCAACGTCGTGTCCGAGAAGTTAGCGATCAAAGTGGGTGCCGCAGTCATGGACGCATCCGACTGCCGGTCCGTCGGCTTGACATGGAGGCCCGATCCCCACAATGACCACAAGTTTGGACATCTCCACGTCCTCGGCCCAGGTCCCGAGAAAATGACTGATGACCTGCGCAAGGAATGTGCTCGACTGGCAAACTTGACCGAATGGTCGCGCGGTCCGATCCAGAAGCCACATTGACGGGCTAGCGAGGTACGGCGATGATGTTCGTGCCCCCTTTCAAACGGGCAACCTTACTGGTCATTCGCCGAAAGTGAACGGCAGCCAGGGCGAAGACCCGGGCCGAAGTCGGCCGCGAGTGGACCGCCGGAAGGGGGCGGACCCGATCTCATTGTGCCTCCAGCCAGCGTTGGGCTCCCTCCGGTTGCGTGACGCCGCTTTCCATGGCGGCCTGCAAGGTCTCGCGCAGTGAGGCCTCGACCGCATCCATCACCAATCGGTCCAAGGCGTCTCGCGAGCGTCCCGCTTGCGCTTCGTGCAGAGCGCCGATATACGCCGCGCGGCGTTCGACCGGGATCACCGCGATCGGGTAGCCCGCTCGCAGCAGCGCGAGGTTGAGGAGCAGCCGCCCCACGCGCCCATTGCCGTCGGCGAATGGGTGGATCGTCACGAACCGCAGGTGCGCCTCGCTCGCCCACAAGACCGGGTGCTCCGGGCTCGGCGCGTTCCACCAGGCGATGAACTCTTCCATCATCTTGGGAATCTGGAGGTGGTCCGGATAGCGATACTCCGTTCCCGCCGCCATGACGTTGATCGTGCGGAACGTTCCGACGTTCCCATGGCCCTGCCCCTTCATCACGAGGCTATGAATCTCGCGCAGCGTGCGGGCATCGAAGGGCGTTTCGGTCCGGGCCAGCTCGAGCACGAAGTCCATCGCGTCCCGGTGACCGATGACCTCCAGGTGCTCGATCAGCGACTTGCCGCCAATGGTGATGCCCTTTTCCAGCACGATCTGCGTCTCGCTCTGGGTGAGCGTGTTGCCCTCGATCGCCGTGGAGTGGTAGGTCAGCCTGACCTCGACCCGCGACTTGAGTTCGCGCGCGACCTCCGGCGACAAGGGGCGGCACGCATCGAGCCACGCCTTGGCTTGGGTGAGCTGCTCCAGGTGGGTCACAGACGCCACCCGAACGGCGCAAGGTTCTTGTCGATCTCCGCGGCGAGATCGGCCTCAATGCTCATCTCACGGTTGCGGGGCGCGGCGTGCTTGATCTCGGAGGCGTCCATGTTGCTGCGAAGTTGAGCGGCGGCCTTCCCTAGTTCCGCGTCGAATCCGACATTTGCTCCGTTACCCGTGGACGCGCTCCTCGATGCCATGCCCATGCCTCTCTTCCAACGCGCAGAGGATGCCGCTGCGCGTGTCGCCTCCCGTTCATACCCCAATGCATCGCCGTCCCATCGGGGTTCATGTCGCGTTCGAGCGACGTTTCGACATCGCTCACCAGCGGCGTGCCAGCGGCGTGCTGGCGGCGAGCGAGCGGCGAACGAGCGGCGATCAAACGGCGATTGAACCTCCAGAACAACGCGGGCGCGACCGACAACGAAGGTATGGCGAAGGTGACGACGTCGGGGGCGTTCGGGGCTCCCCAAGGCAAGATGGGCGGATTGGTGTTTGTGCGGCTCCCGGGTGGCGCGGTGTCGATGCGCGATCGCTCGATTCCCACCAACCCGCGAACGCCGGCTCAGACCGCGGTCCGCCGGGCCCTCGGCGAGGCCACCCGGCTCTACCGAACCCTCGAACCGGAAGAGATCGACGCCTGGATGGGCTTTGCGCGCGCGGTGCAGCGGATGCGACCCACGCCCTCGCTCTCACGGCCCCCACGGGTTTGCGACCTGTTCGTGGCACTGACGGCCAAGTACCTCATGGTCCATCCGGGCGGGACCGCTCCTCGCGTGCCTCCGGCGACGGTGTTTCTGGGCGACGGGGTGCGGGTGGCGGCGGAAGCCGCACCCGGTGCGGTGCGCTTCGTGGCCTCTGGGGCCAACGCGAGCGGCGTGGTCACCGAACTGCTGCTTCAACGGCTCGCGAGCGCAGGCCGCGTCGGTTCGCCCTCGGCGTACCGCTCGCAGGGGTTCGTGGCCTTCTCGGGACCCTCGGCCCATGAGATTCCGGTCTCGGCGGGGCTGTTCCTCGCTGCAATCCGATTCGTGGAGGCGTCCTCGGGACAGGTCTCGGGCCTTGTGGAGTTGGGCCGCGTCCGGGTGGTGTGAGATTGGGTGCGCGTCAGTTCTTCGCGACGTATTCGATCTCAATTGTACGGCCGTCAACGAAGCATTCCCTCTGCTCTCGGAAGACTCGGACGAAGCGCGGAACCGTCACGACAAGGCACTCCGCCCTCCACTTCATTTGGATATCTTCAGGGCGGAATCAGCGCGCTGTTAATTCCCCTGCCCCACAAACCTTGGCCCCACTCCCGTAGAAAAATTTACAAACCTCGGGTCAGTAGGTTTAAGAGCTGGCCAAGATTTAGCCGTACCGGGTACTACGGAGGGGAAGGCGGAGCCAACATAGTCTCCTCCCTGGGACAATAACATTCTGCCACAATTTGATGTCCCATCCGCTGTATTCTTTGGGCCATCATCAAACGACAACGAAAAGCGATAACGAAGTGTACTATCAAGCTCAAACCAAACAAACTTTCGCTGGCCAACACCCAATAAGTCAAGTGGGCCTTGAGATTTAGGGCGCCATGCGGCTACGGCAGAAGCGTCGAGCATAAGAGCATCTCCAAGTTGGGGATCAATCGCATAACCAGCAGCATGCCCTCCATCTCCATTAAAATCACGACCAGATATCTTAGTAACCGGCACCCCCAATGCTCGCAATGCCAGAACAACCGGAGTGTTGAGCTTTTGACAACTGCCACTTGGATTAGGGCGCGCAAAAAACTCGTTTACATCATTGGTTGATCCCCTATTTGATGTGTCATAAACAAAGCTAGTAACGGCTAATCTCGCCATATTACCCAAGACATCGCTGACCCTAAATGGTCTTTCTCCCACTACCCCTAGCCTCTGAAGCTGCTCTACTAATTTTGGAGCATCAACTGTATATCCATGCTCTTGCATCTCTAACCCCACTGCCTGCTGTTTGGGGGTAAGATCAAAGGTGTAGCCTCCGGTCTTTGCGCCAGCTTTTGGGACAGAAGATATCCAGGTGCCTTTTAAATCAACCCTAACATCAATAGGATTAGCCGTTCCTGCCCCAGGTGAATCTAGCCTTATCACCAACAGATCGTGACCAGTAAGCTGCTCTGGAACAAAGGTATAATAGTTTGAGTCTTGTGGTTTAGGATCTCCAATAAACGGAATAGTTCTTCCATTAACTGCAATCTTAATCTCTGAAATCTGCTGCTCTGTAAAGTTTCTACTTAAACTATTTCTTAGCTCCCTGTATCCAAGGGGCGCTGCAAACTGAACCATTATAGGCTTATCTGTCCAACTTTTTCCCTGCCCCGGAGTAAATCTACTCTGGAGCGCTGTTTCAAACGCCTCTTGGTTAGTTCTATCAAGGTGATAATTGGCTGCCAGATTAGGATCATAGCTAAGGGCCCGTGCTGATTTTGTTGAAGGCGATTGGGTGCTTCCTGCCCGGGTATCTTGAGATGCATTGGCTTCTCCGACAGGGGCAGTCAAAAGTGACATCGACGCCCCGCTGGCTGCGGTCATGCCCCCGGAATGGGTGCCAGGCCCTTGGTCGGAGGTCTGCGTCAACAAGCCAAACCCCGCAAGAGAAGGGAGCGCGAACCACGCCAGTTTCGATATCAGACTCATAATCCTGATCTTTACCCGATTCTCGCACGGGAATGAAACCTCTGGGCTGCAGGTTTGCGAACGATCGACTCCTCAGTGCGGTTCGACGACTTCCTTATGGCCTCCTCGCGTCAGTTTGGATGCCGAAACTCTTCTTACAGCGCTTCAATCTTCGGGGAGTACGACGATGGTCACAGGCCGAAGTCTGCTGGCGGGTGCACCGCCGAAAGGGGCAGGCCAGATCTCATTTCGCATCCAGCCACCGTTGGGCTCCCTCCGGTTGCGTGACGCCGCTTTCGAGGGCCGCCTGCAAGGTCTCGCGGAGCGAGGCCTCCACCGCATCCAGCACCAATCGGTCCAAGATTGCCGGGTTCAAGCCCTCCACAACTCAGATTTCAATACAGTCTGGCGACTCGCTGGGCCTCCCGTGAAGCCTTCCCCCGCCCTCCAGGTGTAGACTGACCGTACCGTCCCGGGACGCATGCTCATGACTCTCCTCGCTGCACTCCTTCTCACCCTTGGCACCGACACTCCCCGCTCAGGAGAGCTTGCCGGATACCTCATCGTTCCCCACGATCGGGTCGACGAACGCTACGACGCAGGCTTCTCGATGTACGTCGCGGCGTGGCCGCTCCTCAAGCACTATCCGGGGCAGCAGTTCCAGAGCGGGCTCTTCGGCACATGGATGTTCGCGCAGTTCCCCGATCCGAAGCCGAAGGACCATTACAGCGACATCGAGGGCGGGCTCGGATGGTGGCGCGACACCCGCTTCGCGACCGAAACCCCGAAGTTCATCATGGGTGGGGTTGCGCTCAATTTCAGCGAGTGGGCCAACGGGCCGGGTGCGGGCAAGGGGCGTGACTGGAGCAACCCGACCGGACTCTATGGCGTCGCGCAGCTCAGCCCGTGGGTGATCTGGCCGCCGGATGGGCTGAACCTCAAGCAGGGCACCCGCGGCGAGCTCTTCGGCTACGGCTACCTGCCGTTGCCCCTCACTAACCCAAAGGTGAAGACGCTCGGAAAGGAGGTGCCGACCGGCAACCAGTGCTGGACGCTCTTTCTGAACACGGCCAACTTCAAAGGCCCGGTCGCCTTCTTCACGCCGCACTTCTGGGCAAAGGCATCGGCGCTCGACCCCGGCAAGGCCGGCATGTTCCTGGACACGCGCCCCTCGGATGCGAACCGGGCGATCCAGATGGAGACGCAGCACGTACCCGCCTCCACCGCCGCGGACAAGAACGGCACGCTCTACGCACGCGTCGCGCCGACCCAGTTTCCAGAGACGACAAGACCGCTCATCCACCGGGTGACCGCCTACGGACGAGCCGCGCTCTGGGACCAAGTGGACGCTTGGTTCAAGGGCGGGAAGCCGGCCTCGGGACGGATCGACCCGGCCGCATCCGCCATGTCGCGGTTCAAGAGCGAAGGCTATGCGACCTGGAAGATCGACACCGAGGCGGCCAAGCCGGACAAGCCTCAGAACCTCGACTGGCCGAAGGTCGGGTCCGCCGTCGCTCTCGATCCTTGGACGTACGGATATCGGTGGTCGAGCACGCTGCCCACGGCCCAGGGTCTCGTCACGCTGCCCGAGGCTTACCGATTGGGGAAGACCCCGAACGGCGACCCTATCTGGGTCGCGATCGACCCGAAGGACATCCCCGCCGAGACGGGACTCTCCGAGGTGCGCTTCGACCGCGCCCCGCGCGGGAAGCCGGAGCCGTATGTGACGCCGGACGACCCGAAGAGCAGTTGGAAAAATCCCGGCCCGGTCGCGGGCCCCTTCCGGGTGCGCCTCGGGGACGGGAGTGTGGTGACGTACTGGTGGTACCGCTTTGCCGACCAGCCTGCGCTCCTGAACGCCGACCTCACCCGCGCCGAGCGCGAAGCGATGCAGAAGCGAGTCGAAAAGCTGCACCGCACCTGGACGAAGCAGCGGGAGTACCTTCCGCCCCCCACGGTCGGCGCGTTGGCTCACCTCGATCCCGCCGTGCTCGTTAAGCCGCCGAAGGGGCTGGAAGTCGGCTACGTCCCGATCGTGACCCGGCAGGAGGCACCGTAAGGCGTCGCTCGCGAACGCCTGCTCAAGGCTCGTAGCGCTTTCTCCCGGAACAGGCACCTTGCTCGGCTTGGGCATGTGAAGGCAGCGGAAACTTCCGCCACAATCAACACCGGCATGCGCATCCTCATCGTCAGCAACCTGTTCCCCCCCGACTACGACGGCGGGCTGGAGATGAACGCTTGGAAGCTTGCCCGGGCGCTCCGCGCGAGGGGGCACGAGGTGTTCGTTGCCACCAGTCGATTCCGGGAAGGGTTCGTGCCGACGGGGGATGAGCCGGAGTGGGTGCACCGCATCTTCACCTTTGCTCCCGCCTACCGCCCGGTGAGTGGAGGTCTCGGCGGCAAGATCGACCACACCCGGCAATACGTCGAGCGGGAGAAGATCGCGATCCAGAACACCCGCGCACTCCTCAAGTTGCTCGCAGACCTCCCCGTCGACTTTGGCTACGTTTTCGGGATGCACCGGGTCGGAACCCCGGCGGTGGCCGCGTTCACCGATCGCAAGCTGCCCGTCCTCTGGCATTGCGGAGATCACTACCTCGCGGACCGCGAGCCGGAGCACTTCGCGCCGGGCAAGCTCTTGAAGGCGGTTCAGGCGACCGTTGTGAAGGAGGCGCGCGATCTGGAGGCAAGGGTCGACTACTCGCACATCGCGTTCGTCAGCCAATATCTTTGCGATCACTTCGCCGAGAAAGGGTTTCCGCTCCAGACGACCTACATCATCCCGCGCGGCATCGAGTTTCCCCTTGGCGAGGACGTCGATCGAGTCCGGTCGACGCCGCCCGCCTTCCTCACCGCAAGCCAACTGATCGAGCACAAGGGCATCCACGTCGCGATCGAGGCGGCGGGGCTCCTGAATGCGCGCCGACCCGAGCTCGAATGGCAACTCCAAATCGTCGGGAAGGGCCGCGATGAATATCGGCAGCGTCTCGCCGACCTCGCCTATGAACTCGGCATCGAGTCGCGCATCCACTTTCTCGGCATGCTGCCCCGCGACGAAGTCTTGGCCCGCATGCGCGATGCCACGGCCTTCATCAGCGCGTCGCTTTGGGGCGAGCCGTTCGCGAATACGATCATCGAGAGTCTCGCGAGCGGCACCCCGCTGATCGGAGCGCAGACCGGATCGATCCTCGAGGTCGTGCGCGACGAGGAGTCGGCTCTGATCTACTCGAAGGACGACGCCACCGCACTCAGCGCTCGGATGGAACGGATTCTGACCGATCCCGAGCTTGCCCGGCGGCTCGCCGCCCGCGGTCTGGAGGTGATCCGCCGGGGCTACACGATGGACGCGATTCTGGACCGCACGGAACGGGTGTTCGAGGAGCTACTCGTAACCCGGGCGTGAGGCGATCTTGAAGTCGTGGAGGCTCCGGAGCTCGGCCGCGCTGAGGGACTCCAGGTTTTCGAGGCGCTCGACGAGGGCCTGGGCCTGCGAGGCATCGTCGGTGGCGAGTCCGCTCATCAGCTCGAACTTGTGCCGGAGGATGTCACGCAGATCGGCGGTGTCGTTGCGGGCATGTCCGGCCGGGAACATCACGAGCCCGCTGTCGAGGCTTTGACCGTCGGTCGTGGTGAGCACGATCGACGTCGGGATGCCCTCCGGGTACTTGGCATCGTAGGTTTCGCCGCCGTGCCGGAAGTCGATCTTCTCCATCAAGGCCCGGGTAACGGGGTGGAAGATTGCTGTATCCGCGACTTGGTAGTCGTAGGGGTCGAGCATGAGCGCCTTCCACGTCTCATCGTGGGCACCCCCGCCGCTCGGGACCGCGCCATGCTGTGCTCGGCGCTCAAGTGCTTTGCGGAGAAGGGTCGCGACGATGTATGCCATCGAGTGGTCGGCACTCTGGCGGGTGCGCGGGTCCTTCTTCATCGGGTTCCCGATAATCCCGAAGGCGGGTTCGTAAGCCAGAATCGTGATCCGATCGATCCTGGCCCCGGAAGGATCATCGAGGAGATCGGGATGGCGAGCGATGAGGTCGATCATCCCTTGGAGCGCCCCCGCCGACTGGTGCTCATACAGACCGAGCTTAAAGTGCATGCCCATGACGGCGAAGTCATCGCCGCTGTGACTGAGGACGAGTTCGAACGGGCTGTCACCCGACTCTTTCCAGCGCTCCGCTCCGGTCGTGGTCGGCTCGAAGAAACGGAAGATCGCTTCCGGGTTCCGGAAGATGTCCTTGGGGCCGACGAAGCCGGCCATCGCGCGCTTGGCGAAGAGGACCGCCGCTTCGGTGGAGATCGCAGCGCTCGCACCCTTCGAGTCGCTCAGCTGCTTCCCTGCGCGAATCGCACGCCAGGGGATCGTGTGGGCGACAAACATGCCGATCGCATGTTCGATCTGCTCGGCGGTTGCTCCCATCAGCGCGCCGTAGGTTGCCGCCGATCCGATCGCGCCATGGACAACGTGGTCGATCTTGTACGATTTGAGGCTGAACACTTCGGCGAGCCGACCTCGAATCTCGTCGAGGAGGATCATGGCCCGGAGCGCCGTGGCTCCATCGAGGCCCTGCTGTTCGCAGGCGGCGAGGACGACCGGATAGAAGTCGTTGTGGCCGAACTCCCCCGCGGTGTGGCCCATTTCGGGGCGGTAGCCGAAGTTGGTGCCGTTGCTGTCCCACTCACGAACGGCGGAGCTGTTGGCGACGATCGCCTTCTCGGACTTGACGCGGGCGGTCGAACCGTAGACGGTCGCGCCGTTCGGGTCGGCGTAGTCGAGGGCTTCCGCTCGCAGGAGCGTCGGCGCATTGGTCCCGAGAGCGAGCGCAGAAACGCCGCAGAGCACCGCATCGGTGTGGAACAAGCGCGTCCTTTCGCGGACGGCCGCGGACGGGCCGGGGCCAAGACGCCCAGCAAGGAAATCGATCGCGAACTGGCCGATGCCGTGGGCTTGATTGGAATCGGGGGCTAGAGTGACCGATGAGCTCATCGCCCCGGATTGTGGCATGGACTCCGAAGGGTATCCTCGGCGACGCGCGTATGAATGTCGTTGTTTTTGGATGCGGGAGGACCGGAGCCAGCCTTGCCCTGCAGCTCGTGTCCCATGGTCACCAGGTGACCTTGATCGAACAGAACCCGGAGGCGCTCCGACGGCTCGGGCCACGTCATGGCTGCCAGGTCGTGATCGGGAGCGGGATCGACGAGGACGTTCTCGAGCGGGCCGGCATCCGGAATGCCGACGCGTTCTTCGCACTGACTCGGGGCGACAACTCGAACATCATGGCCGCACAGCTGGCGCGGCTGAAGTACAAAGTCGAGNNGCGTCTGCCTCCGCGTTGCGGATCCGAATCGATCCGAAGCCTATAAGAATATGGGCTATTTCTGCATCAATCCTAGCAACCTGATTTCGGGAATGATGCGAGACTGGTTCCTCGGAAACGCGTACGAGTCGATCGATCTATACAATTTCTTGCCCAAGGAGATGGAGATCTGACATGTACCTGATCCTAGTTGGAGGAGGAAACGTCGGGCTGCAGCTTGCCAAGCGCCTCATCGCGAAAGACCACGAGGTGCTGCTGCTCGAGAAAGACTCACGCCAGGCGGGTCGGCTCGCGACGATGCTGGGTGAAGAGTCGGTGTTTCTCGGTGACGGATGCGAGATCCGCGTTCAGAAGGAAGCAGGGTTCGGGCGCGCGGACGTTGTTGCAGCAGTGACGGGTGAGGACGAGGACAACCTCGTCGTGTGCCAAATGGCGAAGGTGATGTGGAACGTCGACCGCGTCCTCGCGCGCGTCAACAATCCGAGCCACGAAGAGCTTTTCCGGCAGATCGGGATCGACGATGTCGTGAGCGCGACCGGCATCATCTTCTCGCTGCTCGACCAGCAAATCACGATGGACGAGATCATCCCCGTCGGCGCGCTCGCGAACGGGACGTTCGAGATCGTTGAGTTCGTCCTCAGTTCACGATCCCCGGTGATGGGCAAGCGTGTCGGCTCGATCGACTTGCCGCCCCACACCCATGCGCTGTGGCTGCTGCGAGGAGGGATGGGATACGTCGTCCACGACGACCTCGAGTTCCAGCAAGACGACACCCTCGTGGCCGTAGTGCCGCGCGATCAGACCTCGGCGCTGCGCGAGCTCATGATGCCCCACCGCCCCTAGTCCGAATCCGAGTCGCTCTTCCGAACGTTTACCCAGGAGGCGGTGCGCTCGACGCCCTCCGTCAACCAGCGTCGACACGCTTCGACCGCGACGGCGATCGCTTCATGGATCGCTTCCCGCTCCTCTGGTTTGAATCGACTGAGCACGTGTTCGATGGTCGGGTCACTTCCCTTCCCGATGCCGATTCGGAGGCGGGGGTACTCGGTCGTTCCGAGGCTCTGGATGATGGAGCGATGCCCGTTGTGCCCGCCTGCGCCTCCTTTCGGTTTGAGGCGAACACGCCCGACGTCGAGGTCGAGATCGTCGGCGACGACGAGGATCTTATCAGGCGGAATCCGGTGTTCGCGGGCTAAAGCCGCCACTGCCTGGCCGCTCAGGTTCATGAAGGT
Source organism: Chthonomonas sp. UBA6659 (assembly GCA_002455425.1). GTDB lineage: Bacteria > Armatimonadota > Fimbriimonadia > Fimbriimonadales > Fimbriimonadaceae > UBA6659. The sequence goes on from DKKT01000040.1 coordinate 16,367, forward strand.
GAGCGGACGCACCAGGAGGAGTGGGATGCCGTCGATCTCGGCGAGCCCGAAGACGGCCTTGTGTTTGCGGGTCTCGATCTTGCGCCCGGCGTCGCGGGCCAGGGCCTCGACCACATCGAAGCCGACATTGTGCCGCGTCCCCGCATATTCTGGACCGGGATTGCCGAGTCCGACGATCATATGGCTGGGTTGAGTCGCGATCGGAGTCGCCTTCTTGCGAAACAGCATGGGGATGGCGCAGATTACCGCGTGGGTAAGCTCGAAGCGTTGGAATGCTGACGAGGAGGTTCCGTTGTGCTGAAGGAGTTCAAGGAGTTCGCACTGAAGGGCAACATGCTCGATCTCGCGATCGGCATCGTGATCGGTGGCGCGTTCGGTGCGATCATCAATTCCCTGGTGAAGGACGTCATCACGCCCCCGATCGGAATGGCGGGGGGAGCCGACTTCGCCAATTCGTTCTTCGTACTCAAGGAAGGGGCGACGGCCGGTCCGTACGCGTCCTTGGACGCGGCAACCAAAGCCGGCGCGGTGACGTTGAACTGGGGTCTCTTTGTGAACGCGATCATCACATTCTTGATCGTGGCGCTGGCCCTGTTTTTCGTCGTGAAGGGGATGAACAAGCTCCGGAAGGCGCAAGCGGAGGAGCCCGCTGCACCGGCCGAGCCGAGCAACGAAGAGAAGCTTTTGACGGAGATTCGCGATCTCCTCAAGCAACGCTGAAAAGCACAAAGGGTCCCGCCGCAATGCGGCGGGACCCTTCTTCAAGTCTTACTTCTCGCGGAGCGGGAAGCCCATCAGCTTCAGGAACGCCCGCGACTCTTCGTCCTGAGCCGCGGTCGTGCAGATGATGATATCCATGCCCCGGATCTTGTCGAATGTATCGTACGGGATCTCGGGGAACACGAGCTGCTCCTTGAGTCCGAGGGCATAGTTTCCGCGACCATCGAACGAGTTCGG
>DKKT01000023.1 GCA_002455425.1 Chthonomonas sp. UBA6659
TCCTGGAAGGAGATTCCGGGATAAACTCCCCGCGATGTCGGTGAATCGGTTCGCGCGGACGCGGCAGGATCACAGCCGGGAGACGGCAGAGGATTACGTCGAGATGATCGACGCCCTGATCCTCGAACGGGGGGAGGCGCGCGCCGTCGATCTGGCCGAGCGTCTCGACATCAGCGCGGTCACCGTCAGCAAGACCCTCCAGCGGCTCCAGCGCGAGGGCTTCGTGACGGCACAACCCTACCGCAGCGTCTTTCTTACCGATGAGGGCCGCGCCCTCGCCGCCGCCTCGAGAGAACGCCACGCGATGGTCCTGCGATTTCTCGCCAAGCTCGGGGTTCCCCCGGACGTCGCGGAGATCGACGCGGAGGGGATCGAGCACCATGTCAGCGATCAAACCTTGAACGCCATGCGTCGATTCGTCGGGGAATCGTGAGTCCGCATCGGCGATACAACCCGCTGACGGATGAGTGGGTCCTCGTCTCGCCCCATCGGACGGCTCGACCCTGGCTCGGTGCCGAGGAGAGCGTGCCCGAACCGCGCCGCACGTACGATCCGGACTGCACCTTGTGTCCGGGAAACTCCCGCGCCGGCTGCAACCGGAATCCCGCGTACTCGGACACCTACGTCTTTGCGAACGACTTCCCTGCCCTCCTACCGAAGAGCGAGGCTCCTTCGGAAGATCGTCTCTTCCGGGCCGAAGCCGTACGCGGTGAGTGCCGGGTCGTCTGCTTCTCGCCCCGCCACGATCTCACCCTCGCCGACATGGCGGTCCCCGAAATCCAAGCCGTTGTCGAGACGTGGCACGCCCAGACACTCGAGCTCGAAAGCCGCTGGCGATGGGTGCAGATCTTCGAGAACAAGGGCGAGGCGATGGGTTGCTCGAATCCTCATCCGCACGGTCAGATTTGGGCGTCGGATGCGATTCCGACGCTGGTCGAACGTGAGGAGCGATCCCAGGCCGCCTGGTACGAAACCCAGGGCATCCCCTTGCTGACGGAGGTGACTGCGCGCGAAATCGATGGCCCGCGCGCCGTCGCGCGGACCCGGGAGTGGATCGCTCTGGTTCCGTTCTGGGCGGTGTGGCCCTTCGAGAGCCTCATCCTACCGACCCGTCAGACCCCGCGGTTCTCTGCCCTCGATGCGGACCAGCGGATCGATCTCGCCGTGCTCCTCCAAGATCTGCTGACGCGCTACGATCGCCTGTTCGACACCAGCTTCCCCTACAGCATGGGCTGGCACGGGGCCCCGGTCGGGTCCCGTCACGAATCGGCCTGGACGGTTCACGCCCACATCTACCCGCCGCTGCTGCGCTCGGCGACGGTTCGCAAGTTCATGGTCGGCTACGAATTGCTCGCGGAACCTCAACGTGATCTAACCCCCGAAGACGCCGCGGTGCGCCTTCGCAGCCTCTGATCACCACTCAGAGACGGTGGCGCCGGCGACGGCCCGTACAACGAGGAACCGACCGGGAACCCCGGTCGCGTCGCGATAGCGAGCCTCGGAGGCCGTGCAGAATTCGTCGATGCGTGAGCCCGCGACGAGCGCGAGGCAGGCTCCACCGAATCCTCCGCCGACCATTCGCGCGCCGATGCACCCCGGGGCACCGTTCGCCGCGTCGGCCATCGCGTCCAGCTCGGCGCATGACACCTCGTAATCGTCGCGCAGGCTCGCGTGCGAGGCCCGCATCAGCGCGCCCATCGCAGCGAGATCTCCGGCCCCCATCGCCGCGCGAAAAGAAACGACCCGCGCGTTCTCCGTCACAACGTGACGCGCGCGGCGAGTCCCGATTGGGCCCAAGTCAACCGTACGCTCCTCGATCGACTCCAAGGTCGCGTCTCGGAGGCACTCCACCCCCAATTGGGTCGCAGCAGCTTCGCTCTCGCGGCGTCGCTGGTTGTAGGCGCTACTCGCAAGCGCGTGCTTGACCCCGGTCTCGCAGACGACGAGTCCGAAGTCCTCCGGTAGCGGGACCGGCTCGGGCCTCCCGGGTATGCGCGTGTCGATGAGGAGCGCGTGATCGGCCAGTCCGAACAGACTCGCAGTCTGGTCCATGATGCCGCAATTCATGCCGACAAACGCGTTCTCGGCGCGTCGGCCAAGGGCAGCGAGACCGGCATCGTCGATCGCCACGCTTCCCAGCATCCGCCAAAGGACAGCGAACGCCATCTCGATCGCGGCGCTGCTGCTCAGCCCGCTTCCCTCCGGCAGATCCGACTCGATCGTCGCCTGCACATCGGGGACCGGCGTGCCGCGTTCGGCGAACGCCCACGCGACCCCGGCGGGATAAGCGCCCCAATCGGGGAGATCTCTGCGAACCGGAGCCGCGGCGGCGAACCGCGCCGGCGATCCATGGAGCGACGTTCTCAGATCGGACAGCCCGTCGGCACGGGTAGCCGCGACGACGACCCACCGATCGATCGCGGCCGGGAGGACGAATCCGTCGTGGTAATCGGTGTGCTCGCCGATCAGATTGACCCGCCCAGGCGCGACGGCGACGTGAGAAGGTCTTCGTCCGAACGTCTCGACAAAGCGCTCGACCGCACGCTCGACTTCCGGAATCTTGGGCAAGGCCGCCTTCATTCCCTCGAGCTTACCGAGGCGGCAGGAAGTCCGCGTGGTCCGGCGAACTTGGCCTCATGAGGTTTCTTGTCGCAGTCCTGCTCTCGATGACTTCCTTGGCTGTTCTGGCCCAGAACACCGTGACCGTCACCGAAGGCGACGGCAACACCCAGGTCACACTCAATCCAGGCGATACGCTCGTGGTCCAACTCAACGCCAATCCGAGCACTGGCTATAGCTGGCAGGTCGTCCAAAACAACCCCTATCTGTTGCCACAGATCGGTCGGGGCCGATTCCAAGGGAGCGATTCCGGAATGATGGGCGCTCCGGGCAAGATGGTGTTCCGGTTCCGGGCCGCGAACGCGGGTGGTGAGGCCCTGCGCATGGTCTATAGTCGCCCCTTCGGCTCGGGAGGCATCCCGCCCGCCGACACCTTTCAGCTTCTCGTGGTCATCGACCGCGCCCGGTCGAAGACCGTGACCCTCCGCGATGGCGACAACGACGGGCAGTGCAACCTCGATGTGGGCGATATTCTGGTGGTTCAGCTGACTTCGAATCCGTCGACCGGCTACACGTGGAGCCTCGCCCAGACAGACGCCGGACTCCTCCAGCAGATCGGCTCACGAACCATTCGCGGTCGGAACATGCCGGGCGCGCCCGGTATCCAGGAGTTCCGCTTCCGCGTCATCGGCTCGGGAGGCACATGGCTGCGCTTCCTGTACCAAAGGCCCGGCCAAGGCGGGGTCGAGGCGGCCCAGCGATGGGAGAATTTGATCACGATCAACCGCCCCGGCGGTACCGGAGGCCTGCTCGGTCGCGGCGGCTAGCCGCCGCGCCCCACGGGTCAGGAACCCGATTTGAGGTACTTCTCCGGGAGGGGGTTGGCCGCGCTCTCCTGTTGCCAGTAGATCGAGACGACCCACCAGCGCTTCCCGTCATTCATGAGCTGGATGCTGTTGATGCCGCGCATCAGCGGCTTGGCGTCGTCGACCTTCGTTCGGGCCTCGTACGTGCTCCAGACGTGGGTGATCCCCCCGAAGCTCTCGATGCGCCGCGCGATCTCCTTCTCGAAGAACCCCCGCGATTCGAGCGCAGGACCGGAGTTCTTGACGTAGTCCTCCACCGTCATCACGATCCGGGTGGCCGCTTCGGCACCGCCACGCTTGACGACGGCGCTCAGCTGAGCGTCCGGAGCGAAGAGCGAGCGCATGCGATCCCAGTCACGCTTCTGCCCCGCCGATCCCGAGATGACATCGTAAACCGCGGCCAGGATCGCTTCCGGGGACTTGACGTCGTCGGGTTTGGCGACCGGCTGAGCGAAGCCGAAGGAGGCAATGCCGAGGATGAGAATGGAGGGCCAAGCGTGCTTCATCCCCCCAGCTTACCGATGCGCATCGGCGTCGCTTCAGTTTTCCGGGATGAACCAGATCGCGTTATCGGTCGGGTTGACGAAGATGCGACCCGGCGGGAGAAGGCGGAACGCACCCGAAGGCGGCGTCGGCAAACCGGCGAACCCGAGAATGGTCGAGATCTCAGGTTCGAGCACGGGGATACCTTGCAACAAAGCACCGATCAGGTACGGATCGGCGTGGCGAACGGGGAAACGGTAGGCCCGGGGTGGGTCCTTGCGAGGGCTCTCTTGGCGCGCGGCCGGAGGGGTCTGGGCCGTCGCGATCGAGAGCACCAACACGAGTCCGAGTAACGTCCGCATGAGCTTCGGACGCACGGTAAGGGCCGGCGGTTACGTTGGTTGCAGCCCGGCCTCGCCTGCTACAATCGGAAAATGCCGGTCGAGATCTTGATGCCCGAATTGGGCGAAGGCGTACACGAGGGAACGGTGAGCCGCTGGCTCAAAAAGGAAGGGGACTTCGTCAAGGAAGACGAGCCGGTCGTCGAGATCATGACGGACAAGGTGAACACCGAACTTCAGGCTCCAGCCTCGGGTGTGCTGGTCAAGATCCTTATTCCCGAAGGTAGCCCGGTAGAGGTTTTCCACGCGATGGGCCTGATCGAGGAATCGAACGGGGCCGCAAAAAAGCCGGTCGCCGAAACCCCGACTCCCGCGAAGGACGAGCCCAAGCCGGAGCCGAAGACCGAAACGACCGTCGAAACGACGTCGACCGCACCCGTGGCTTCCGGGGATCGCAAGTGGTACACACCCGTCGTCCGCGCGATGTCGAAAGAGCTCGGCATCAGCGATTCCGAACTTGCCGGTATCTCGGGCACGGGACAGGGTGGCCGGGTCACGAAGCGGGATGTCGAAGCGTATCTCGCAAGACGCACGGGCGGGTCCAGCGCTCCCGTGACGAAGATCGAAGTCAAGGACGTCGCCCCGGTCGCGGCCGGTCCGGACCAGGAGATCGTGCCGCTTGCGGGGATGCGCAAGATGATCGCGGAAGCGATGGTCCGCAGTTCGGCAGTGCCGACGGTGAGCACCCTTGCCGAAGTCGACGTCACGAACATGGTGAAGTTCCGTGAGCGAAACAAGGATTCGTTCCCTGAGCAGTTCGGGGTCAAACTCACCTACACCCCGTTCTTCATCAAGGCTATCACGGAGACCCTCCAGGAGTTTCCGCTCGTCAACGCCTCGCTCCAGGGCGATCAGATCGTCATGAGCCGGGCCGTGCACATGGGCGTCGCGGTTTCGCTCGGCGAGAAGGGCGATCAGGGACTCATCGTGCCGGTGATTCGCGACTGCCAGTCAAAGACCCTGATCGGGATCGCGAAGGACCTCGAAACCATCGCCGCCCGTGCGCGGTCGAGTTCGCTGAGCGTGGCCGACGTCCAGGGAGGCACCTTCACCCTGACCAATCCAGGCTCCTACGGCGCGGTCCTCGGAACCCCGATGATCAATGCGCCCCAGGCGGCGATTCTCGGCACCTACACGATCAAGAAGATGCCGATCATCGTCGACGAGATGATCGGGGTTCGATCGATCATGAATCTGGTCCTGACGTACGACCACCGGCTGATCGACGGACTGCTGGCCGGACGGTTCCTGCAGAGGCTGAAGCAGAAGCTCGAGACGTTCGACTTCTTCAAGTAGCGCTCGCGACTACTGGCGACCGATCGTGATCGCCAGGGTCGCCTGCTCGGCCATCCGGCGAACCTGAAGTTGGATCCTCGCGCCGACTTTCTGCTTGAACAGGAAGACCGCGAGGTCGAACTGGTCGTTGATGGTCGTCGAATCGGCGCGAACGACGATGTCGCCGGGGCGAAGCCCGGAGAGCGAGGCCGGCGAGTTCGGCAGCACGCTGTCGATAAGCGCGCCTTGTCCCGCCGCGTCACGGAAGAAGGCCCCGATCGCGGGATGCTCCGGGCGTCGCGAGGGGGAGAGGAATCCCTCGACGACGCGCTGGAGTACATCGACGCCGAGCGAGTAGCCCACCGCCATGTTCTGGGGTCCAAATCGACGAACTTCGTTCAACGTATTCTGAAGCGTTCGGTTGATCTCACCGATCGATGGCATCGGTTCCAGCGTGGCGCTCATCACTCCGGCGAGGCGGCCGTCGTAGGTGAAGACCATCGCGCCGCCGATGCGCTGACTCGTGGCCTCGAACCGGATTTCCGAGAGCGGAACGTAGCGTAGGCTGGGTCGCATGATGCCGGCTCGGTCGGAGGACACGAACTCGCCTCGAATCGGACCGGTCGCGAGCGCCGCGATCACGGTGCGTCCTGCGAGCGACCGCGGATCGGCGACGCTGATCGGCGTCATCGCGCTCTCGGACCAGCCGTCGGCTTGAAGAAGCACCAACTGGGTCGGATCATCGACGAACTCAAGCCTCAACGTGATCAGCTTGCCCGACCGCAACCGCCCACTGACGACGTTGGAATTGACGTTCGAGCGGTGGGCCAGAAAGCGGCCATCGTTGGCGATGAGGACCGCACTGCCGGTCGCCCCGATCGCACCCTGTTCGAGGGTCACGCACGAAGCCGCAAGTCGATCCCACGTCTTCAACTCGTCGGGCGAAAGCCCGCCCTGGCCGAAGAGACACGCGACGCCGAAACTAACCGCCGATAACGACATGGCTGGCTGTTTCTACCTCATTGGCCCGGATCTCTCCGGACGAGTCCGTTGTCTCGATGATGACGATGCCGACCGGATCGACCGGCCCGGGCTCCGGGGTTGCCGACGCGACGGGACCGACCGGAGCCGGGGGCGAACTCTCGCGAACGAAGCGCTCGGGCCGAGGCTTGCGAGCTTCGGTTCGCCGGCTGATCCGAACGGGTCGTCGGTGGATGTTGACGGCGACGGTGGCGGGGGAGTCCGTTGCGGCCGTCGACGTCGGAACGATCGTGTTGGTCTTGCCCACGACGTCGAACGCGCTCTTTGCACCGGCCAAGACGAAGTCTGCGCCCGACTCGGGCCGGGACGAGGCACCGAGCTCGACGGTCGAGGTCGCCACCGGGAGTTGGGGAACGTCGTCGGCCCGAAGGAGAAACATCCCGAGCACGGCGAGACCTGCGGCAACCGGTGCGCCTAGCCAGACTGGCGAGAGGCGAGGACGAGCCTTCATCTCGGAGCGGAGAACGGCGTCACGCATCCGCTCGGCCGAAAGCTGGCACTCCGGGATGTCGCGCAGACCCCGGAGATCGGCTCGAAGTTGCCGAAGCGCGTCGGCTTCCCGGGCGAGTCGGGGATCGCGAGCCTCGCTCGCTTCGAGGCGCCGGGATCGGTCTTCGGGCAACTCCCCGAAGGCATGCTGGATGAGTTCGTCGCGTCGGTTCATTCGGAATCCTCCCCGAGGAGAGGGGCAACTCGGTCGCGCAGAGCGCGCCGGGCTCGGAGGACACGGAGTTTCGCTCCTCCTACCGTACAGCCAAGGATCTCGGCAATATCGGGATAGTCACGCTCTTCGATGTCGCGAAGGATGATGGCGTTGCGGTGATGGATCGGAAGTGCGGCGAGGGCGCGCCGCAGCGCATGGACTCGGCGATCGGCTTCCAAGTTGGCGACGGGGTCGTCTTCACTCCCGACCGTCATCCAGGTCAGGGCACCTCCGGCCTCTTGTTGCTCCAGGGACTGTCGTCGCTGATTCATGCGGACGCGGTCGGTTCCGTGATTGGTCGCGATGCGCAGGAGCCACGTCGTGAACTTGGCCTCATCCCGATATCGATGCAGGTTCTGATAGGCGCGCACGAACACCTCCTGCACGATATCTTCGGCATCGTCTCGCCGTGGCGCCATCTGGTAGGCGTACCGGTACACGAGGAGGCGATGCCGCTCGAACAGTTGTTCGAAGGCCGCAAATTCGCCGGCACGGGCCCGTGCAACCAACGCTTCGTCACTGTCGTGATCGAGCAGAGTGTCCAATGTCGAAGCGCGGAGGGGCATCCTCAGATTCAGCCTCGCGGTGTTTCTCATCATGAGCCGTCATCCGTATGACGTCGTACGCTTTCGAGAGTTTCGTCCGACTTCAACGGAATCAGCCTACCGCTCAAGACCCGCGTGCTCGGGTCCCAAGCCCAACGGCCCACGAACCGCGCGTGCGAGCCGCCCTGCACGACCCAGGCCGAGCCGACTCGCACCGGCTCTTCCAGGACATCGTGGGAGTGGCCGCCGAAGATCACGTCGATCTCGGGGCAGGCTTCCGCCAGCGCGCGATCCTGCCGAAGCCCGATGTGAGTCAGGGCGACCAGCAGATCAACCTCCGGCCGAAGCGCGCGGGCGGCATCAGCGATCGCCGGAATCGGCGAGTCCCACAAGTACGCACTCGCGGGCGCGGTCGCCATCCGGGCAGTCACGATCGGGACCATCGCGGCCACAAAGCCGACTCGGACACCTTGGATCTCACGGACAGTCGACGCCGAAAACACCAACTCGCCGGTATCCTTGCGACGCAGGTTCGCGCACAGGATTTCGTGACCGAGACCGGCGAGCTTCGCACGAAACGCCGCCTCGATCGGGTGCGACTCACGGTTCCCCAGTGTTCCGAGATCGCAACCGGCCATGCGCAGCCGCGGCCACGCTCTTTCCGGCGCCAGCGGAACCGCGAGATTGCCCGCCTTGATCGCGTCACCGGTGTCCACGAACAGATCGGCGTCCACGCGCAACTCGGCAAGGCGAGCCGCGAGGGCGTCGGTCAACTGCCCGTGAAGATCGTTCGTGTGGAGAAAGACGATCACTTGGCGTAGGTGTCGAAGAACCGGTAGGCGTCCGGGAGTGCATCCGCGACAATCATGAGGTGCTCGCAGGGATCGAATTGCTTATACTCGAACCCAGGTTTGCCCTCCATCGACTTCGCCAGGCTCTGGACACCACCGAGCAACATCCCCATCTCCTGCTTTCCGACGGCCAAGAAGATCGGCGTACCCGCCAAGCCGGTTCCAACCGATCGCGCCGCCGGTGCGAACAGGGCCAACGCGGCCGGTTTCGGATCGAGGTTGCCGGTCGTCAGCGCCAAGCCTCCGCCCATGCTGTGGCCCATCACGAACACCCGAGAAGGCGTGATGTTGCGCTTTTCTTTGAGCCATGTGAGTGCAGCCTTCGCGCTCCCCGCGCCTGCACGCGGCGCAATAAATACCCAGCCCCGCTTGAGCGCTTCCCGCACGGCGAGGCCTGCACCGTAGCTCTCGAAGAACATGTTCTCGGAGGCTCCAGCTCCGTGCATAGCGATGACGATCGTCCCCGAACCCTGGAGGCCCTTCGGGATGGCGACGCGCATCGGGACCGAATCCTGTTCGGCATAGTCGATCTGCTCGATCTGTTCGGGTTTGACGACGCCCTTCTCTAGGTCTTCGGCTTGTCGGAGCATCGTGGCGTACGGGAGATCGGTCTCGCGGCGTCGACCGGCTTCGACGATGCCCTTCGCGATGCCTTGGGCGATCGGCGACTTGAAGGCCAGGGCCGCCTCAAGACGCTTGCCGAAGTCCGCGATGACGGAGACCTGGGCGGTGCGCTTCTGGCGATCGACCGTGATCGGCACCGCCATATCCGTTTCCGCTTGGCCAAGTTGTGAAGCGTCGACCTTGATCTTGGTCACTTCGCCGGGCTTGACGGAGACCTCTTTGCCCGCGACCACTAGAGGGATCGCACTCTTGATTCCGGGATCGTAGGCCCATCCCACTTCCAGGGTGACCGTGCCCGACGGATCGACCACCGCCGGCTCGAACCGGAGCGTGACCGGATCGGCCGGTCGAACCTCACGTCCTTCAAGAAGCGCGATCGCTCGGTCGAGAGCTTTCGAGGCGTCGCCGAGCCGCCCGGTGAAGAACCCGGCTACCGAAGCCGACACGGCTTCGACGGCGTGAGCCCGTTTACCGGTGTCAGTGACGATCAACCAGACCGTATCGAGCCGCTTGACCCGATCCCCGAGATCGTAGCGGGTCGCGACGGTCGCGGGCGGGGTTTGAACGACGAACGCGGCGAGGAGGGAGAGCATGAACCGATTCTACAGCCGAAGCCGATCGGGCCGTTCCTGAGAAACGCAAAGGCCGCCCCCTAGGGGGCGGCCGGTATTGCGATTGGAGATTCCCTTCTCGTGCAATCCGAGAGGGATCAGTTGCGTACCGCGGCCATCCGCGGAGTCGCCGGAGCGACTTCGACCAGGGCAAGCGGCGGGGCCAGAAGGTAGACGTGCTCGCCGACCTCTTCCCAGGTGCCTTCTTCGGCGTAGTTGACGCCGCACATGAAGTCTTTGATCTTCTCGCGCAGGGCGGGGTCGGCGGCGGTGAGATTCAGCAGTTGTGCTTCGCCTCGCTTCAAGCCATCGGCCGCGGCCACGGCATCCTGGAACGACACGATCTGGCGTCGAACCGTGATGCTATAGCGGTGGACAGACGGATGACGATTCCCGATCGAGCCGGTCGGTGCCGACTCCTGCTCCTCATCGACTTCAGGGCCTCGCGAAAAGTAGTCCTTGACCCGCGAGAAAAAGCCAGGCCGTTCGGCCAGCTCGAGTTCTTCCATGACACTTGCCTCCAATCCGTGGACATATGATGTTAGCGAACGCCGAAGAGCGCGGTGCCGACTCGAATGTGGGTGGCTCCTTCCTGGATCGCCACATCGGAATCGCTGCTCATGCCCATGCTGAGCCACGTGCCCTTCGGTACCTCCGAAAGCCGTTCCCGGAGCTTCCGAAAGTAAGGACGCATGTCCTCCGCATTTTGCACCTGCGGACCGATCGTCATCAAGCCGCGCAAGCGAACGCGATCACAGTGTAGGCACTCTTGAACGAATTCGTCAAGGGCAGCGAGCCGGATGCCCGACTTTTGGGGCTCGTCGGCGATGTTGATCTCGATCAGGCCGTCGATCGTCGCTTCGGCCTTGGCGATCTCGCGGATTTGGCTCGGACTTTCCAGAGTGTGGACGACCGAAAACTGCGAGGCGACCCGCCGGGCTTTGTTCGATTGGAGTTTGCCGACGAAGTGCCATACGATGTCGTCGGGAAGAGCCGCGATCTTCGGTTCTGCTTCTTGGAGCCGCGATTCCCCGAAGTGGCGCAGACCCGCGTCGTAGGCTTCGCGGATCGCATCGACGGAAAACGTCTTGGACACGGCCACGAGCGTCACCCCTTGAGGATCGCGATCGACCGAGGCGCATACTTGCTCGATTCGGTCGCGCAACGCGCGAAGACGGTCCGCCAACGACATCGGTCCCCGAAGTATGGCCGCGTGGGACCTGCCGTAACTCACTCCGCCGTGACGACGTCCAACCCCGACAGAGGTACTTCCACCATGCAACTTCGACCCGCTCTTGCCGTTTCAGTCCTGGTGGCCGCGTTGGTCACGATCGCCTTGGCCGTTCCCGCCAAGAAGCCCAAACGCACGTCGGTCGCCGGAGTGGAATGGTATGCGTCGATGGGCGATGCGATCGCCGAAGCGAAACGAGGGGACAAGCCGATCCTCCTCCTGAGCATGTTCGGCAAGCTCGACGAACCGATGCCCTGCGCCAACGCTCGGACCCTCCGTGCGACGCTGTTCCAAGACCCCGAGTTTCGCAAGCTCGTCACCGAAGACGTCGTTCCGGCCTGGGAAATGGTGCGCGCCGTGCCCAAAGTCGAGATCGACCTCGGTGACGGTAAGAAGATCGTCCGCACGGTCCGCGGTAACGCCGTGATGTACCTGTGCACCCCCGAGGGTCGCGTCATCGACGCGTACCCGGGCGTCTACACCGCGAAGGACTTCTTGCCGATGGTCCGCGATTCGCTTGCGCTCGCTGACGCCTCACCTGAAAAGATCCGCGCTTACCATCGTGACCGCGGTGCCGTCCCGCCGCCGACGGCCGCAACGATGGGCAAAGCGGTGCTCGAATCGCCGACCCTCGACCTCATCGGAGCCCAACCGACCAACGGCGCGATCGATCCACGCACGTCCTCATCCGATCCAGACGAGGCCAAGTTCCTTGCAGCCGCCCGCCGGATCACCGACCTCAGCCTCCAGCCGATGCCACCCGCGACGGCCGTGCGCTCGATCACGGGGCGCACCGGCATCGGCGAAGACCCCAAGAAGCTGGCCGCCGAGATCATGACCCGCGACTCCCAGAACAACGTGGCGCGAGTTCGGCCGGTCGTCCACCTCTACCTGGCCTCCTGCAAGGAGCTGCCGACGACCCTCGAAGCGCGCGACGCGATCCTCGAGACGATCCTGAAGATCCCGTACAAGGATCCGTACTTCGGACTCAACGACGTCTTGCTTCCCGGGACGCCCCACTAGACTCAGTTGCAGTCCGAAGTTGGGCCTGGCGGGTTCGGAACACTCGGCAGGCCCTTGACCTTGGCCACGATCTGAGCCGCCATCGCTCCGACCGGCGCACCACTCTCGTTCGTGATGAGGCCGACGCTGACCCCGTCGCCTGCGTAGATCGACATCATCGCCGCGAAGCCGGGCAAGCCGCCGTCCTTGCGGTAGATCGTGTACTTCGGCGTCGTCGAGATCTCGACGTTCCAGCCCAGTCCCCATTGGCTCGACTTCCCGTTCGGGTACAGCACCGGATTCCAGATCTGCCCGTAGGCGGCCGCGCTCAGGACCTTCTGGCCGGCCAGCGCGGCAAGCCAGGTGGCCATGTCGCTCGCGGTCGTGATGACAGCCCCCGAACTGAAGCTGGAGAGCGGCGACCGCGGACTCTGTACCGCCCATGCGGTACCGTTCCATTGGTAACCCGTCGCGAGGTTTGCCGGGGTGTTCGTCGGCAGGTGGATGAAGGTCCGCGTCATGCCGAGCGGTCCGAACACCTGATTCGCCATGAACGTCGGGTAATCGGTGCCGGTGAGCTGCTGGATGATCTCCCCGATGATCATGAATCCAGGATTGCTGTAGCAGTAACCCGTGCCCGGCGGGAACGAGAGCGGCTTCTTGGCCGCGGCCGCGACCACCGTCTGCCAAGGCTGGGTGTTGCTCGAACCATCTGGGATGCCGCTCGTCATCGAAAGGAGCTGCCGGACCGTGATCCCGGACCATTCTGCGGGCATCGTGATGTTCGGACTTCCGACCAGGTAGGCGGAGGCGGGCTGGTCGAGGTCGAGTTTTGTGATCCCGGGCTTCTTGATCAGCGAAGGGTCATCAAAAATACGCATCAGGGCGAACGTCGTGAAGCTCTTCGTGCACGAACCGATCTCGAACGTGGTGTTCGCATCGACGGAGACGTTGCCCGAAACTGTCGCGAGCCCGTAGCCCTTTGCGAGCGTGACCTTTCCGTTCTGGACGATCGCGACGCCGATCCCAGCAATATGGTTTTGGGTCTGGAGCTGCTGGACCAGCTGATCGATCCCGGACTCGGTCTGGCCGTCGAGGAACGAAATCTTGGGCGGCTCCGGCCGGGGATTGCGGTCGGAGCCGGCGCAACCGGCAACGGCGAGACTGACCAAGAGGGCCGACGCAAGGACGAGCTTCATTAGGAGTAAGGACGCCACTCGGGTATCCTTCGTGTCGGCTGAGAGGTTGGGGCGCAACGACGCCTGGAATTCGCAGCCGAGAGAAAACCTCACTGAAGGAGCACCGACACCATGACAGGCATGCGTGTGCGCATTCGATTGCGCGCTTACGATCATCGAATCTTGGATCAGTCCGCGGAGAAGATCACCGAGACCGCCCGCCGCACCGGCGCCCGGATCGCGGGTCCGATTCCGCTTCCGACCAACATCCGGCGCTTTTGCGTCATCCGAGGCCCGCACATCGACAAGGAGTCGATGGAGCACTTCGAGCTTCGGACCCACAACCGGCTGATCGACATCCTCGAGCCGACAAACAAGACGATCGACGCGCTCATGCGTCTCGATCTGCCGAGCGGCGTCGACATCCAGATCAAGACCTGATCTTCCCTTCTTCGAGCCCCCGACCCAAGGGTAGGGGGCTTTGCGATGCTGGGGGTCGAGCCAGGGTCCGCATGAGACTCAATGACTCATCCCCGAAGTTCGTCGATCATCTTTAGGCGCGCAGCGAGAGTCCTCGATGGTGTTTCGCCGAACTCACGGGAATAAGCCTCGCTGAACTTCGACGAGGACGAAAAGCCGTGCTGGCGCGCGATCAAACCGATGACACGTCCGTTGCCGACCGAACTGAGCAACCTCGACCGAGCTCGGAAGAGCCTTGTCCGCAACGCATACTCCCCCGGGGAAAGGTCCGTCACCGACTGGAAGGCACGGTAGAGCTGTCGAACACTGCAATGGGCTATCTCAGCCAGTTCCTGCGTCACCAGTTTGCGCATCGGGTGCTGCGCCAAGAAGGTGTCGACATCAGAGCAGATTTCGACATGGGCCGGATCCGAACCCTGCAACCTGAGCATCGATTGCATCTGAGCTCGTGCCCGCTCCCAAATCGCTTTCCCCAACGCCTCGATCTGGGGCGACGCCGTTTGTCCCGACGCATGCAATCGATCGAATTCATCGGCGCAGAATCTAAGCAGCCGAGAGAAATCGGTGGCGTCGGGAGTGCCCAATGTCCGTTCGAAACGTTCATGATCCTTGAATGGTAACGCTTTGATCTTCAGATACGTCTCCGATTTTCCCGAGAGTCGCAGCGAAAACGTGCGGGCGCTTCTCAGCACGATTAGGGCTGTGTCACCAGGTAGAAAGATCATCCCATCATTGGGCCGATAGGACTTCCAAGTATGGTTTTGAAACAACTCGACAGAACCGGCTAATAAGATACCGATGACGAAGTCGTTACCATCCATTGCGGAAGCGTTGATGAGATTCCCGGATATCTCCGTGTAGAAGAGTTCAGCATTTTGGAAGCGAGCCAACGAGACTCGGGCTGTGACCGGTCCATCGTCCAAGGCGTACATCCGGGCGGGCTGGGTTAAGGATGAATGAAGTCCCTCAATCTCCGAGATACTCGTACTCGAAAACAAATCACCCCCGTTGAGGAACCTGCGGTCCACGTGAACTGACTCCACCATTGTCGGCACTTAGAATCGACTTCCACTCTCAGCCTACCCGACCCAGGTCGGCGTCAAGCCCTGAACGTGCCAAATTTTGGCAGAATTCGTCGTAGATTCTCCGAAGAGCGAACCCCCACAATCCTGGTAGCACCCGGACCCATTCTTATCACGCTGCTGACCCGTCGGGTGCCCCAATCCGCGGGAGCGGCGATCGAGGAACTATGATGAGATTTCATATCATCCCACTACTTGCGTTATTGCTGCTTATTCCGATGATCGGTCGGGCAGAATCGTCGGCAGTCGAGGGCTCACAGTATGCCGTCAGATGGGCGATTCGCGATCGACTCGGCCCCGACCACAAGGTCGTGTTTGAAGCGACAAACGAGAGCGTTCTGAGCCTTACCGAGATGAAAGTCGAGGGCCGAGCTCACGTCAATCGGGACGATGATTGGAGGGTTGAGCGCTCCTTTCGGTTCAGCGTCAAGACCAAGAACGATGGGTCTTCCTGCCGAGACTTGAGCATCACATTCTCGAACGGTGAGGAGTTCTCCGTTCGGGGTCCAATCGATACGAACGGTCACAACGACGACTTCCTCCATATCTCTCGACCCGAGATGTACCAGCGTTATGAATCTGGTGACGTTCGATTCGAGGGTAGGGCGCGATCCGACGTGACCATACGGGTCTTTGACGAGCGCGACCGACTGGTGGCCGAGATGTTCACCCAGACCCGCGAGGGTCGATTCAGCCGCGTGATTCAGCTGCCGGCCGGCAGATACCGAGGGAAGGTCAGCACCCAAGATGCGCGTGACGCGGAAGAAGTCCGATTCAGCGTACGGACCAGCGGCGGCGACTGGGGAGGCACAAGTCCGGGCAAGAAAGCTTCCATCTCGATCACCGAGCCATCGGATGGGGCTCGCGTCGATCAGAGTTTCACGATTTCAGGGCGATCGACCGTACGGTCGCTGCGCCTCAGGATTTTGGACGACCGTCAGCGAGAGGTCTTGCGCCGTGATATCGATGTCGACGGGAGCTCTTGGAAGGTGAAGAGCAAGCTCGGTCCTGGGCGCTATCGCGTCGAAGTGCGTTCCGACGACGGTCGCACTAGCGATGTGAAATCGTTTGAGGTGATGGGTTCCGCGCGTTTTCGGGTGACTGAGCCGGCCGAAGGAAGAGAAATGCGAGGGCCACGAGTCACCGTAGCCGGAGAGAGCGCAGAGCGGTCTGTTCGGGTTCAGATCTGGGATGATCGAGGCAACCTCGCCGTCGGACGAGATGTGCCGACCCGCGATGGCTACTTCAACACCCAAGTGCCGCTCGCGAACGGCAACTACCGACTCGAGGTAAGGAGCGGAAGCGACCGCCGCGCGTTCAACTTCGCCGTCCGCGGAGGCGATGAGCCCAGCCCCGGGCTCAAGGTCACGGTGCGGCTGTCCGATCCTAAGCGCGACGGGACCGTGGATGGCCCGCGAGTAACCATTGCCGGCAACAGCTCCGGGTCATCGGTGCGGGTCCAAGTCTTCGACGATCGCAACAACCGAGTCGCAGATCGAGACGTGCCGACAAAGGGCGACTACTTCAACACGCAACTGGTTCTGAATCCGGGTCGGTATCGGGTTCGGGCCGAAGCCCGAGATCGGAGCGATTACGAGGAGTTTTGGTTCACGGTTCGCGGAGGTGACAAGGACAAGGACAAGGATCAGGGTCGTGACTTTCTCACGGTCGAAGCACCCAAGCGTGATGAAACGGTCCGAGGTCCGCGCGTGACCTTCTCGGGCAGGGCTTCAGGACGCCTCGTCACCGTTCGAATCTGGGATGACCGCAACAACCAAGTCGGCTCACGTGACGTTCCCACCCAGGACGGTTACTTCAACACTCAGATGCAGTTGCCCAATGGTCGTTACCGAGTGCGATTCATCACCCAATCCGGGCGACAAGAGGAGTCGACGTTCAGCGTGAAGTAGGCGTGTGGCCTCCGAACCCGTTTCGGAGGCACGCCGAATCCTACTTAGGATAGATCATGAGAACAGTTCTAGCAATTCTTGTCCTTTCGCTCGCCGCCTTCAGCTTCTCGCAGCGCGAAGTGCGGGTCGAGCTCAAATCCGGTACCAAGTCCTTCGAAGGCTCGATCAAGGGAAGAGACTACGCAGACTACGTGGTCAAGGCTGGTGCCGGGCAGTCGTTGGCGGTGAGCCTGAGCGCTCAAGGCGCCCGTCCATTCTTCAACGTATTGCCGCCCGGCTCCCAAGGCGAAGCCATGCACAATGGAAGCGAGTTCGGATCCAAGATGCCGGCCCGAAGGCTGCCTTCCGACGGGGAATACCGCGTCCGCGTGTACCTGCTGGGTGCGGCCCAATCCGAAGGCAAGACGAGCCGCTTCCGGCTCACCCTGACGCTCAGCGGTAAGGCGCTCCCTGCCCGTACCGGAGCGAGTGACAAGAAGATCCCGGGGACACCGTACCATGCACAAGGTCCTGTCCCAGTCAGAATTGAACTTGAGCCAGATCGTAAGTCCGGCGAGGGAGCCGTCATCAGGCGTGTGGGGAATGGCAATGCAACTGTCGATCTTCGGTCGGGTCGGCTGGTGAGAAGAGTCCTCTTCGTCGGAGGCAAGCCGGTCGCATCCGATTCCAGAGAGGTCATGAAGGTCTCTCGAAAGGGCGACGTCACCGTGATCCGGTTCGGAGACCGTCCGTCCGAGGAGTACTCGGTGCCCGATGCCATGATCTTCGGCGGATAGGCTCGGGCAGTGTGGCACGGCCCACGACAGGCGGGCCGTGCCACACTGCTGGTCGATGATCGACCTGATCGGCGTTCCGTTCGACCTCTGCGGCCGGAGAGCCGGCTCGCGCCTCGGACCGGCCGCACTGCGGCTTGCGGAGCTCGGGCCAACCCTCCAAGGGCTCGGCTTTCCCGTCTCGGACTTAGGCGACGTGGCCGCGATCGTCGAAGAGACCGACCCCAAAGGCCTGAAGGGGTTTTCGAGCGCCCACACCACCTATGTGAACCTCCGGGAGACCGTCCGGGCGACCCTCAAGCGGGGACGCACGCCGATGGTGCTCGGGGGCGACCACAGCCTCGCGATCGGCAGCATCGCCGGGGCGATCGGGGTGTTCGGGGCCGACGTCGCCGTACTGTGGATCGACGCCCACGTCGACCTCAACTCGCCGCGCACGTCGAGCTCCGGTAACCTCCACGGGATGCCGGTCGCAGCCCTCATGGGCATGGACTCGGGGACCGAGGGCATCATCGACGACCAGTGGCGCCTCCTGATCGAGGAGGTCGTCCCCCGACCGCATCTGGTCGGGCGCCGCTTCGGCTGGATCGGGCTGCGCGATGCCGACGAAGGGGAGCGCCGCGCGATCGATGGTCTTCCCGCCTCCTTCGCGACGACGATGCAAGACATCGATCGCTTCGGAATCGAGCGCTTGGTCGAAGGCTTCGACCGTTGGATGCGTGAATCGGGAGCGTCCCGGCTTTGGATCAGCTTCGATGTCGACGTCCTCGATCCGATTCTCGCGCCCGGAACCGGGACCGCCGTTCGCGGGGGCCTTTCCTACCGAGAGGCCCATCTGCTGGCCGAAGTCATGCGACAGAAGCTCGACACCCGCGATTGCCCCTACACCTTGGTCGGCCTAGACCTCGTGGAAACGAATCCCCTGTACGATACTCACAACGAGACGGCGCGAATGGCGGTCGAGTGGATCGCGTCGCTCTTCGGCAAGACGATCCTGGGCGGGCCGTCCCGATTTGGGGATCGCTGGAGCTAGGCGGCCGCAGGCAAACGGATCGAGCGGCTGAGAAAGGCCGGAACACAGACCAGGAGCCCTGCCAACGCATAGGGCGCCCAGAACGCGAGGTCGAAGAGCTGATTTCCGATCATCGGACCGAGGATGCGCGCGCAGGCGCCGAGCGCTTGGGTCAAGCCGAAACTCCCGCCTTGCATGTCGGCCGGAGCCGCCCGCGAGATCAGGCTGCTGAGGCACGGCTGGGCCAGGCCCGTCGCCAAGCCCATTACCACGATTCCTGCGATTTGGGGCAGCCAGGGCGGCGCGAATGGCACGATCGCGAGCATCGGGGCGATGACCAGGTACGCCGCTCGCACCACGCGCACTTCTCCCCATCGTTTGACCGCGAGGCGGACCAGCGCCCCTTGGGTCACGGCACTGACGACGCCGACGAGAGCCAGCAGGTAGCTCCCTTCCTGCTGAGTCAGACCGAAGTGCTTTACGACCAAAAGGAAGTACGTGCTCTCGAGGTTCGAGAACGCAAAGTTGTAAACGAAAAACAACGCGAGAAGCAAACCGAACGTCGGAGTGCGGAGAGCGATGAGAAGGTTCGCAAGCGTCGATTGGCGAGCCTTCGCCTCGACCGCCGCCTTGACGCTCTCGGGCAGGAGGAAGAGGACAAACAGGAAGTTGACGAACCCCAGACCCGCGGCCACATAGCCCATCACGAGAGGCTTGCCGCCCCCGAGTTGGACGAGATACGCCCCGATCACAGGCCCGAGAACGAATCCGAGCCCGAAGGCGGCCCCGATCAGGCCCATGCCCCGTGCACGCTCCTCCGGCGTCGTCACGTCGGCGATGTAGGCGTAGGCGACCCCGAGATTGGCTCCTGCGACCCCGGCCAGAACGCGAGCGACGAACATCGCCCAGAGCACATCCGCGTGGGCATAGAACAGGAACGACACCGTCGCGAGGATCGTCGAGACGAGCAAGATCTTCCTCCGCCCCAAGGTGTCGCTCAATCTGCCCAGGAACGGGGCGGTGAGCAATTGGGCAAGACTGAACGTCGCGATGAGAAGTCCGCGGACAAACCCGTGCGCGCCCAGTTCGTCGCCCCGCAGTTGGATGTCGGGAATGACCAGCCCGAAGCTGAGCATGTCCAGGAAGACCGTGAGGAACACGGCGACAATCGGGGAGAGGCGACGCGGCACACTCCATTGTGCCTGGAGTCCGCGCTCCGAATCCCTTCTCCTAGCCGGAAGGGTTGTGCCAGGAGGAGGCCCGAAACCCCTTCTCCTTGCCGGATGGGTTGTGCCGGGAGGGAGAAGGGGCAGGGGATGAGGGTTCCGATGAATCGGGTCTGCCGACCCTCCCCGCATTCAACGAACACAGAGTCCAACTTGACCCTCACCCCCTACCCCCTCTCCCTTCGCACAGTCATTGAAAGGCGAGGGGGTCCGGAATCCGTTCTTGCGGAGTAGACGAGGCGCTAACTCGGCGAGGGTGCGCCATCTAGAATGCAGGTATGGCCGACGGGAACCCATTCGACACATCCGAGTTCGAGGCGTTCCTGGCCGTCTATCCGCACGCCGTCCGGGAGCTCGCCCTCGCTGCGCGGCTGAGGCTCCACGCGATCGCAGGCCCGGCGAGCGACCTGATCTTCGATGCCACGAGTGCGGTTTGTGCCGGGCTCAGCTACAGCCACAACTGGCGTGACGGCTTTGTCAACATCGCCGTCTACCCGAAGCACATCACGCTCGTCTTCGCGTGGGGTGTGCGGCTCGACGACCCCGAGGGGCGTCTCAAGGGGGAGGGCAAGCAGGTGCGCCACCTGCGCCTAGCCGGAATCGACACGCTGCACGACCCCTACGTCGTCGGCCTCATCCGGCAGGCCGCCACCCAGGCGGTGCGTCCCGACCCGCCCCTCGATCCGGTCAAGATCGTCAAGGTCTACGCCGGGCCGAAGCGCCGGTGACGCCACCCCGGAGTGTGACCGTCAACCCGACCCTCCCGTGGGGGCGTGGGCCCGTCACACGGTTCCGTTCATGGCCACCACCGGACATCCGCTACGATGCGCCGGCGGGGATGATGAGGAGGGATTCCGTCTCGGTTACACTTCATTCAAGATGAGACTACGCGAGGCACGGACAAGCGACGTTGTCAAGCATGCGGTGATGTTCCTGGTTTGCGTCGCCCTGGTGATCGCCGCGCCTTGGATCCCGGACAACGACCCGGGTAAGCCGACTCCCGATCGACTGCTGCAGGTGATGTACGGGTTTTTTGGCCTCTGCATGCTCTTCGGCTTTTTCCTCGCGCTCGGCAGGTGGCGTCGGGAGATCGTTATCGACGAAGATGGTTTGAAACTCCTGGATCGGGGAAACCTGGAGTGGAGCCTGCGATGGGAAGAGTTCGGTGGTTGGGCAAGGAGCAGCGGCGCAATCGTGGTGCTGGATCGAAGTGGGG
This sequence comes from Chthonomonas sp. UBA6659, assembly GCA_002455425.1. Classification (GTDB taxonomy): domain Bacteria; phylum Armatimonadota; class Fimbriimonadia; order Fimbriimonadales; family Fimbriimonadaceae; genus UBA6659. The sequence continues at coordinate 21,070 of DKKT01000023.1, forward strand.
CCGCCGTTGGTTCCTCGGAGATTGGGAAACCTGATGGCTTTACGAGCGGAGGAAGCGTCGATCGCATTCGCTTCATCGCCGAGCTGGAGAAGCACTTGCCGGAAGGAGGCTTCCGGCCAGTACCTCCCGCTCCCACACCACCCAAGGTGCTGACGACAACGTCTCGGTGCCTGATCGTCCTCTTGGCCGGAGTTGCCGTGACCGCGACCGGAGTCTACGGTCTGGATCAGATGTTTCGGGGAGCAAGAGAAGGGGACGCGGCGCATGGAATCGCCTTGTGGCTGTTTAAGCACCGGGCCACTTGGCCTCTGATGCTCATTCCTTTGATCCTTGGTCCGCTTTTGATGGTGCAAGGTGCCTACGCTTGGCATCTCCTCATCAAGGCGCGGTGGAAGCGTGACGAAGACCCAGACGACACCAGTGCTCCCCCGCCCGCGTAGGCGAGACCCGCCTTCGGCCTTCCGCGCGTCCAGGATGGCCAGTGCTCCTCCGACTGCGTAGACGAGACGGCTCTCCCCCCGGCCCGAAGGGTTGGCGGACACAGCGAAGGGCGGAGCCCTGGAGTGGTTGTAACGAAATCGGGGAAGCCCTGAAGGGGCGAGAGACGCCCCTCCCAGGCCTTTGCCGGGGAACTCGCGCCGGGAGGAGGTCCGGGACCCCTTCTCCTTGCCGGATGGGTTGTGCCGGGAGGGAGAAGGGGGAGGGGATGAGGGTTCCCACGAATCCTTTTCCGCCAACCCTGCATTGAACGACCAAAGAGAGTCCGACTCGACCCCCAGGAGCTGTCGAGGGGACGATACGACCGCGCCCTTCTACCGAGACCACGACGCAGCACTGTGAGAGGGCGCGTCCACGCTCGGTACACTCTGACTCCATGGCGAAGAAGGGCAAGGAAGACAAGAAGCCAGGCCCGGCCTCGATCCACAACCGCAAGGCGCGCTACGACTACGAGATCATCGAGACGTTCGAAGCCGGCGTAGCACTGATCGGGGCCGAGGTCAAGAGCATCTATCTCGGTCGAGTGAACCTGACCGACGCCTATTGCCGTGTAATGAACGGCGAGGCCTGGCTGCTCAACGCCGATATCGAGCCCTACGACAAGACCCACCATTTCGCCCCCGAGCGACGCCGCGACCGCAAACTCCTCCTCCACCGACGCGAGATCGATCTCATCAGTCGCAAGGCCCAGGAGAAGGGTCTCACGATCATCCCGCTCGCGATGTACTTCAAGCGAGGCAAGGTGAAAGTCGAAGTCGCTCTCGGTCGAGGCAAGCGCCAATACGACAAGCGCGAGCAGATCGCCAAGAAGGAAGAGCGGCGCGAGCGCGAACGCGGCGCTCGCGACTAGTCCACAATCGGGCGATGAAGCGCCTTCCCGTCGTAACGCTGCTCCTGTTCGGAATGCTCTCGTGGACTCTGGCCGACACCCGACGCCTCACCACGTTCCCGGCGATGATGGATGCCCTCAAGCAAGGCAAAGTCGTCCACCTCGTGGTCGAATACGCGAAGTGCAAACTCAAGGTCGACGGCGAAGAAGTCAAAGCTCCCGACGCGATCGGCGGCATGAAGCTCGAAACCTGGGAGTACTTCGCCAAAGGCGTGATCCGCAACGACCGAGCCTACGTGGCCTCCTCGGAAACGGTGCTCATCGCTCACCCCCGCCACGGGCACGTCTTCAACTACGTTCGGGTGCGACTCTACGAAGACGGCAAAGTCGAGATCACGGCGCGATATCTCAAGACCGGAACGTACGAAGTCGTCATGGACGAGACCTTCACCGGCGAAATCAGCGGTGGCAAGGACGACAAGGCGGTCAGCCTCTTCGTCGCGAACTAAGATGATCGACCTTCTGATCCGCAACGGATCGATCGTCTCCGGAGACGGGCGGCGAGAGGCCGACATCGCGATCCGAGATGGCTCGATCGCCGCCATCGGAGAACTCAGCAACCTCGAAGCCCACGAGGTCATCGACGCATCCGGGCTCCACGTGCTTCCGGGGGCGATCGACACCCAGGTCCATTTCCGCGAGCCCGGCCTGACTCACAAAGAGGATCTCGAATCAGGCACCCGAGCCGCGATCATGGGCGGTGTGACCACCGTTTTCGAAATGCCCAACACGGATCCGCCGACCACCACACGCGAAGCCCTCGAGGACAAGCTCTCGCGCGCCGACGGGCGAACGTGGTGCGATCATGCCTTCTTCGTCGGGGCCTCGGCGGAGAACGTGGGCCGGCTGGCCGACCTCGAGCTCCAGCCTGGAAGCCCCGGAATCAAGATCTTCATGGGAAGCTCCACCGGTTCACTCCTGATCCCGGACGACGACACCCTGCGTGAGGTACTGCGCAACGGTCGCCATCGTTGTGCGATCCACGCGGAAGACGAGTTTCGCTTACGCGAGCGCAAGGCCCTTGTCGGGGAGGCCCCTCAACCGGAAGACCACCCGTTCCTCCGTGATGCCGAAACCGCCGCGTTGGCCACTCGTCGCCTCATCGAACTCGTCGCCGAGACCGGTCGGCCGCTCCATATCCTCCATATCTCGACCGCGGAGGAGGTCCGGCTGATTGCTCAGGCGAAAGAGCGGGGGCTGCCGATCACGGCCGAAGTCACGCCCCAGCACCTCTGGTTTGCCGGGCCCGAGGACTATCGGATCCAGGGAACCCATGTCCAGATGAACCCCCCGATCCGCGACGACAGCCACCGACGCCGCCTACGCGACGGGCTCCGCGCCGGCGTCTTCGACGTGTTCGGGAGCGACCATGCCCCTCATACCCTCGAGGAGAAATCGCGCCCGTATCCGGCGAGCCCAAGCGGCATGCCCGGTGTCCAGACGTTCGTGCCCGCCCTCGTCACCTTGGCCGCCGACGGGCTCCTCGACCTGGAGACCCTTGTCCGGATGGCATGCGAGCGCCCGACCGAACTCTACGGCATTCGGGCCAAGGGATTCCTGCGTGAGGGGTACGACGCCGACCTGACGCTTCTCGACCCGTTCCGCCGCCGATCCATCACCCCCGAGTGGCTCCAGAGCAAATGCGGCTGGAGCCCGTACGAGGGCCTCGACCTTGCCGGCATCCCCGAATATGTGATCCTGCGGGGTACCGTGCTGGTGCGGAACGGCAAGCTCGCGGGATCGCCCATCGGCCGGCCGGTTCGCTTCCTTTGGAAATGAGCAGAGAAACCCTGATTGAAGGCTTCGTGTACGACCGTTGGGCCAACGAGCGCTGGCTGGCGATCCTCGGCGACATGCCCGACCCGACGAGGGCGAGCGGCATCTTCCGGCACATCGTGGGGGCGCAGAACACGTGGCTCAAGCGCTGCCTGAGTGAAGAGGAAGTACCCGATCTTCCCGAAGATCCCGGCCAAGCGGTCATCCAGGCTCACGAGGGTTGGGTCGAGCTTCTCCAGACGTGCGATCCTGGCGCTTTCGTCGCCTACACGAACCTGCAGGGCGAGAGCCACTTCAACACGGTCGAACAGATCGCGCGGCATGTCGTGAACCACGGGACGTACCACCGCGGCCACCTGCGCGGACTGTGCGAGGCGGCCGGCTTCGCCGGCTTTCCCGAGACCGACTTCATCCGATTCGCGCGCGAAGAGCTTCCCGGAGTCTGATCGCGATGACTCGCATTCGGGTCCTGATCGCCGAGGACGATTCTTTGCTCCGGAGCTCGCTGGCGGAACTGCTGGGGCTGGAGGAGGACTTCGAGGTCGTCGGCTCGGTCCCGAACGGGGAGCTGGCGCTCGCCGAGGCCGCGATCGTTCGCCCCGATGTCGTCTTGATGGACATCGACATGCCCCGGATGGACGGCATCGAGGCGACCCGGCGGCTGCACGCCACCAAGCCGGATATCGCCGTCGTCATTCTCACCAAGTTTGGCGATGATGAGAGCGTCTTCAGCGCGATCAAGGCCGGCGCGCTCGGCTACGTGCTCAAAGACGCCGGACTCGAGGAGATCCGGGAGGCGGTCCGTGAAGCGCATGCGGGCAACGGCCACCTCAATCCGGCCCTCGTCGCCCGCGTGTTGAACGAGTTCGCGCGGGTTTCCCAGAAGGTTCAGGAGGCGAGGGCCCTCTTTGCCGAGTTGACCCGGCGCGAAGTCGAGGTCCTCGAACTCCTCGGCAAGGGCCGAAAAAACCGGCAGATCGCCGATGAGCTCTTTCTAAGCGAGAAGACGGTCAAGGCCCACGTCGGCGCAATCCTGCGGAAGCTGCACGTGAACGATCGCACCGAGGCCGCCCTCATTGCCCAAAAACACGGCCTCTCCGACGTCTAGCGAAGGCGTTCGTAGAGCCGGATTTCGTACGGCACCAGCTCGGGGAGCGAGCGATCGAACGACTTGCGATCGGCCCAGAAGGCGATCCCTACGACCTCGTCGCGAAGCGCCTCGTTGGTTCCGAATACGGACCCCAGATAGCCGTCCATATACTTCATCGACTCGAAAACGCCCTCGACTTCGCGCTCGAGGATACGGCCGTGGCCAGGCTCGGCCGTGCGCCGACTGATCGAGAGCACCTGGCCGATATTGACACGGCCCGGAGACACTCCATGGCGATAGTCGATCAGGACCCGGCCGACCTCGGGCGGCGACTCGACGGCCGCGTAGGCTTTGTCGATGATCTCCGCATCGGCGGCGAGCTCGGCTGCCCGCTCCGCGACCTCCCAGGAAGCATAGTGCAGCAGCACGGCGTATCGCTCCGGGAAGTCGAGGTCCTTCCAGACGCTCACCGAGAAGAAGCCTTCGAGATCGTGGAGGACGTCGAAGGCGTCATCCTGGAATCGCGTCAGGACGTCGACTTTGTCGGATGGAGCCCACACCGTTGCCACCGTCATTACGTGTGCCATCGCAATCATCATTCTGCCCGATAGTACGAAACCGATTGACACCACCCGGGCCATCGGACCCAGAGCCGGGTACCTTGATCGCCATGTCCGACTTCGTGATCTCCTGGCGGCTTAGCCGCGGACGGTTCCTCGATGCGGTCTCACCGCTGAACACTTCTCAGCTCAACTGGCGGCTCCACCCTGGCGTGCTCACGGCCGGCGAGATGGCGCTCCACGTCGCCGGAGTCGAGATTTCGTTCGCCGGCCAGCTGACCGAGCGGCCGACCGAGGGCCTGGCCGCGCGCCTCCGCGCGGCGGCCACAGATGGCGTGGTGAACGACAATCCGTTCCCATTCGAGGCCGCGGAGATCACGCCCGAACTGGTGGCGCAATCGATGGAGCTTGCCCGCGAATGGGTCCAGCCGATTCTCGAACGCCCCTCGTCCGAACTGCTCGCGAAACAGATCGTGAGCGCGCTCGGCCCCGTGATCACCGGCGAAGGCGCGCTGGCTCGGCTCGCGTTCCATCCGGGTTACCACCAGGGCCAGGTTCACTTGATCGCGACCGCGCCGGGCTTCCCCACCTAAGCCAGTGTCTCGGCTTGGGCTTTCGTCACCAGATCGACGATTTCAGGCTCGCGGCTGGCGCGGAACTCCTCCACCGTACCGTGGAACAGCAGCCGACCCTCGTCAAGAAACGCGATTTGGTCGGCGACGCGGAAGACGGAGTTGACATCGTGGCTCACGACCACGCTTGTCACCTGGAGTTGGGTTCTGGTCTCACTGATCAACTGATCGATCGAGTATGCGGTGATCGGATCGAGCCCGCTCGTCGGCTCATCGTAGAGGAGCACGGTCGGCTCCATCGCGAGGGCTCGGGCCAATCCGACGCGCTTCTGCATTCCGCCGCTCAGCTGATCCGGCATCAGGTCGACGACATTGTCAAGAGAGACCAGCTTCAGCTTGTCCTCGGCAAGGGAGCGTGCCTGGGCGTTCGACAATCGACGACGACGACGCACCCCAAAAACGACGTTCTCCTGAACGTCGAGAAAGTCGAAAAGCGCGGCCGACTGAAACACGAGTCCGACCTTGTCGTGGACCCCCTCGGGGTCCTTGATCACGTCGATGCCGTCGACGATGATCGTTCCCGAGGTCGGCCTCAGGAGCCCCGAAATGCAGCGCAGGAGGGTCGTCTTCCCTCCTCCGCTGCTGCCCATGATCACCACGATCTCGCCCTGCGCGACCTCGAGGTCGATGCCGCGCAGGACCGGGCGGTCGCCGAACGTCATGTTCAGGCCGCGAACCGAGATCATCGGCGCTTGAAGACTCGCACCGGCGTCGTCAGGCTGAACGTCCGGTCTCGCACTTTGAACTCCACTTCTGCCATCAGCGCCCGGTTCGTCGACGACGGTCCGTAACGCAGGATCGGCGACCCGCCGCTGCCTCCTTCGATCGTCATTTCGACCAGGACTTTCCACTTCTCGGGGCGGAAATCCAGGGTCTTTGATTCGATCGCCCAAATCCGGAAGCGGCGCGCCCCGGCCGAAACGCTCGAAAACCGAGTCTCTGCCGCTCCGACATCGGCCTTGAAACGTGGCATCGGGAAGCGGCCCGCCACCGACTGGCAGAAGGCCGTGAGCGTGCGAAGGAGCCAGAGCCGATCGCCGAGATCGTGGCCCGCGTTCGGCACGACCATCGTCCACGTCGGCTGCTTCAGATCCTTCAGGTAAAGACCGAGGGCGTCGATCGTCCAGTACGGGTCGTTTCCGCCGTTGACGATCAGAGTCTTGGCTTTGATGCGGGAGCGGTAGCTGTAGGGATCGACCATCGCCGCAAGCTTGCGACCGGCCGGAGTCTCCATCTTCTGTTGGAGTCCTCGACGGGTGTAATCGTCGATCTGCTCGCTGTACTTCCCCCATGAAGCCAGCTGGTGCTTCATCTGTGCACCCACGTTGAGGTTGTCGATGACGAGCGGCGCGATCCCGACCACGCGGCGGTCCCCGGAGGCCCCGACCATCCAGGTCGTCCACCCGCGTTTGCTCGCGCCGGTGACGATGAACTTGGTGATCGGATTGGAGCTCCCCTTCGTGTAAGCCTGGACCGCGTCCATGGCCCGGATCGCGCTCTTCGTCATCGGGAAGAGCAGTGGCCATGAGGCGTCCCCGGTTTCGAGGTACTTCTCGAACGTGTGGGCGATGAGATCGTCTTCGACTCGATCCCAGAGCGGTTGATTCGGGATCTGGAACAAGACGGCCGCGGGTAGGCCGGCTTGGCCGACGATCGTGCGAATGGTGTTCAAGTCGTCGCGGTTCGGCTTCCCACCGGTGATCACCAAGACCGCAGTCCCCTTCGCCACTGGAGCGGCAGGTTCGGTCAGGACGATGTCGTGCTCCCAGCGGATGCCCTGCCAGGTTTGGCTCGTCATCTGGAGGGTCGTGAGGCCCTCGGACTTCTCCCCGACTTTCCAGGTGAAACTCGAGTCCGGACGCCGAAGATAGGCGTCGAGCTCGGGTGGCATCGGCGCGTCGGCCGCGATCAACGCGATCAAGCCGGTCAGCATTCCCGAATTCTGGCAGGTACTTCGCCGCAGGGGCCCGATGTCCTTGCCGCGACCCGGAATCTGCCCTCCCGGTGGGTCCTCCCCTGGTCCCGCGATGGGTCGCGCTCCTCGACGCTGCGAAAAGAACCTCCCCTGATTCGGCGATAGGTTGTGCGCCGCATCGGGGGAGGTGGACCGCTCCCGCGGAACGGAGGGGGTCTTAACCCTGGGAATCGAGACGACCCCACCCGGTTCACGACGCTTACCGACCTCCCGGATGCCGGGCAAAAGAGCCTCGTGCGACGATTGACAGACCTGTAGTCAACCGGATCAAGTGACCCCCGTCGCGCCAAGTTTTTCAACCTTTCAACAGCGCTTCGAAAAATCCAACCGTCCGAGAGCGCTGCACGCTCTCGGCGTAGACCTCCTCGGCGATCTCCCGGGCTCGTATTGCAGAGTCGCCGGGGGTTTCCCAGAGCCGCCGGAGGGCTCGGAGCCAGTCGCTGGCGTCCGCGCTCGCGAGACGCGCCTGCGGGTCCCGGATGAGGGACTCCGGAAGCTGGACCAAGACGCCGGAGCCGGCGAGCGCTTCGGGCAACCCGCCCCGATCTGCGGCCAGCACCGGAACGGCATTGATCATCGCCTCGACCGCGACGCGGCCGAACGGTTCGGCCAAGGAGGGGGCGAGCAACACTCGAGCCTCGCGGTAAATCTCGCGGGGATCGTCCGTCGTTGACCGAATCTGAACATGCTCAGGGATCGGGTCCAGGAATCTCCGCAACGAGTCTGCGCCGACCTCCGAAGCAAAGACCTGAGTCGGGATCTCCAACGCCTCGAAAAGCCGGGCCGCCAACGCCACCCCTTTCCGCGGAGCGGGGTTGACGAACGTCAGATACGTCGGCTTTCGGTGGTCGGCCGCGACCTGGACTTCGTCCCATTCCACCGGCGACGGAATCGCCGTCGACCGGAGACCGATCTGGTGCTCGTAGTACCCGCTGAGGAATTTCGAGCACGTCAGGACGGCATCGACATGCTGGAACAGGGCACGCCGCTCATAGCCGTAGTTCCGAAGCGAGTACACGACCTTCGACCCGGCGGCGCGTGCGCGCCGCATCACCTCGTGGAGGGCGCGATGGGCCCCCATCACGAGGAGGAGATCGGGACGAAACGACTTGATCAGGTCCGTGCCGGTCGCGACATACGCCTCGACCTCCTCGGGATCGGGCACCTGGCCACGCGGCGTTCGCGACTCGACGACCCGACCCGGGATCCCATCCCAGTGGAAGTCGGCGACCGGCCCCGGCCCGACCACGATCCCCTGACGATGAGCCTCGGCGCGGAAGTCTGCGTCGATGAGCCCCTCGAACGGCGTCGCGCAAAGGGAGCTCACGTCATGGCCGTCATCGCGAAGCCAACGCAGGATCGTGCGCATCGAGCGAGCGGCACCGCTCCCGGGGTCGATCGTCGCGGCCCAGGTCGCGAGGAGAACCCGCACCTTAGAACCGGTAGCCGACCATCACGAACAACTGGTTCTGGCCAGGGTTGTTTCCGACCGTCCCCGCGTTGGAAATGTGCAGGTAGCGAACTCCGAGGCGAAGGCGCTCCCCAAGATCGAAGCCGAAGCCGAGGGTTGGCGTCGAATTGAGACGGCTCGGAAGGTCGATCGTCAACGCACTCGCGTACTGAAGACCCCAGCCTGCTTCGACATAGCCGAAGACGCCGCGAGCCCAACGAACCGGCCACCGTGCGAGGGCAAGCGCCCCGATCGATGTCGTGGTGTCACCCGGCCACTCGAACTTGTCCCCACCGACCGTCGTCGCCGCGTTCAACTCCCAAACCAGTTCGCCCCGACTGCCTTTGTAAGTGAGGTGCGGCTCCCGCCGAATCCGCTGGATCGCGAGGCCGCCCCCTTGACGAAAGTCCTCGCTTCCGAGCAGGAACCAACTTTGTCCCAGGAAAACCCACGCCATCCATTCTTCGCTTTTCGGCTCGGGGCCGATCACGCCCCCTGATGACGCCAGCACCGCCCCGACCAGCCCAGACCAAGCAATCCACATGAAGCCCGAATCTACCTAAGTCGCCGCGTCCCTGCGCATTCGTCCGATCGGTGGCTATAATCGGTGACCCATCACCTCAATTCTTCGGAGCAAAGAAGCTTGAAACAGTACCCAGCAGAGAAGATCCGGAACGTCGCCATCGTCGGCCACGGGGGCTCCGGCAAGACCATGCTCGTCGAGCATATGCTCTACACCGCCGGCGCGGCCGAGCGCATCGGTAGCGTCGATGCCGGCAACACCCAGAGCGACTACGACCCCCTCGAGATTCGGCGCAAGATCAGCCTCAGCGCAAGCGTACTCCCGATCGAATGGCACGATCACAAGATCAACCTCATCGACGTGCCCGGGTATCCCGACTTCATCGGCGACCTCCATGCCGTCGCGGGCATCGTCGAATCGATGATCATCGTTTGCGAAGCCAAAAAGGACCTCGACGTCGGATTCGACTTGGCGTGGGAAGTCGCCGAGCAGCACGGCCTCGCCCGATGCATCTTCATCAATAAGCTGGAGCGGGACAACGCCGACTACGAGGGCCTGATCAACACCCTCCATGAGCGCTACGGCCGGAAGATCGTCAACGTCCAGATCCCGATCGGCCACCAGGCTGCGTTTTCGGGCGTCCTCGACCTCCTCGCGATGAAGGTGTACAAGGGCAAGGATCGTGGCGTCGAAATCGAGGACGTCCCGTCCGGTTACACCGACGAGGCCAACGAGCGTCGCGAGAAGATGATGGACGCGGCCGCCGAAGGCGATGACGAGCTCGCGATGAAGTACCTCGAAGGCGAGGCGCTCACGACCGAGGAGATCGAGCACGGCCTCCTCGTCGGAACCGAAACGGGAAGGGTCGTGCCGGTCCTCCTCGGATCGGCCCTGAGTGGCATCGGGGTGGCTACCCTGCTCGACCGCATCATCGGCGAGCTCCCGGCGCCGACCGAAATCCCGAAGGTCGTGGACGGCAACGAGTTCCGCAACGACGCCAATGGCCCGCTCGCCGCATACGTCTTCAAGTCGACGGCCGACCCCTATGTCGGCAAGATCAACTATCTCCGGCTCTACTCGGGGACCCTCAAGGTCGATGATCATGTCCTCAACATGACCAGCGAGAAGGACGAGAGAGTCCACAACCTCTTCTTCCCCCATGGCAAGGGTCAGGAGGCGGCCACGGTCATCACCGCCGGCGACATCTGCGCCGTCGCGAAGCTCCAACACACCAACACGGGCGACACCTTGACTACGGCCAAGGACAAGATCAAGCTCCCCGCCGCGAGCTTCCCAGAGCCGATCTACCGCATCGCGATCAAGCCTGTCAGCAAGCCCGACGAAGACAAGTTGGGCCCCGCTCTCACCCGGCTGCTCGAAGAAGACCCGACGCTCCGCTACGTCCGCGACCCCACGCTCCACCAGGAGATCCTCGAGGGGATGGGCGATATCCATCTCGATGCGACGATCGAAAAGCTCCGAGCCCGCTTCGGGGTGAACGTCACCACCGAGGAGGCACGTGTTCCCTACAAGGAGACGATTCGGGGCAAGGCGAAGGCCCAAGGGCGTCACAAGCGGCAGACCGGCGGCAAAGGCCAGTTCGGTGACTGCTGGCTCGAACTGGAAGCCGCGGGCCGGGGTGACGGCTTCGCCTTCGAGAACAAAGTCGTGGGGGGTGCCATCCCGAAGAACTTCATCCCCGCAATCGAAAAGGGCATTCGCGAGACGATGGAGAAAGGCTTCCTTGCAGGATATCAGGTCGTCGACGTGAAGGCCACGGTCTACGACGGGAGCTATCACGACGTGGACTCGAGCGAACAGGCGTTCAAGATCGCCGGCTCGCTCGCGTTCAAGGCCGCCGCCGCCGCCGCGCAGCCGGTGATTCTCGAGCCCGTGCTCCAGCTTGAGGTGGAGGTTCCCGACGACGCCGTGGGCGACGTGGTCGGAGACCTCAACACACGGCGCGGGCGCCTGCAAGGCATGGACCCGATCTCCGCTGGAAAGACCGGGGTCCGGGCCCAGGTCCCGATGGCAACCATGATGCGCTATGCCCTCGACCTGCGCTCGATCACCAAGGGTAGGGGCCGGTTCCGACAGGCCTTCTCCCACTACGACGAGCTGCCGCAGCACGAGGCTCAAGCCCTCATCGCCGAGTACGAGAAGCACAAGAAGGAAGAGGAAGACCACTGATCCGCGCTGGAATCACGGACCCTCCCTGATGCCGGGCACAAGCCATCCCGGAATCAGGGAGGTATCTGTCTGCACCTTTCACTCACAGATGAGTCCTCTCCGCAGAAGCCTCCCCTGATTCGGCGATGAGTCGTGCGCCGCAAGTTCCGAAGATCCTCCCCTGATTCGGCGATGTCCGTGCGCAGCAAGTCCGAAGATCCTCCCCTGATTCGGCGATGAGTCGTGCGCCGCATCGGGGGAG
>DKKT01000075.1 GCA_002455425.1 Chthonomonas sp. UBA6659
ACCCCTCACCCCTGCCCCCTCTCGCAATCCCGGGTCGAGGGGGAACACCTCACCCGGTTCGCTTCGTTCACCGACCTCTCCCGCAGAAGCGGAGAGGTACACCCCTCACCCCTGCCCCCTCTCGCAATCCCGGGTCGAGGGGGAACACCTCACCCGGTTCGCTCGCTCACCGACCTCTCCCCCAAGAGGCGGAGAGGTATGACCACCCCCTCTCCCCGAACCAGGAGAGGTTGTCGAGACCCGGGCTCCGCCCGAGTCACGGCGCCCGATCGGCAGCAGTCGACCCATACCTTCGACGGCAAAAGGGATGCGTCGCGCCGCGCAAGAAGGCAGGCCCTTGCAGACGCCGCGTCAGCGACGCTCTTCCATCAGGCCCACGAGGTTGCCGTCGGGGTCCTTGACGAAGCCCATCCAAAGCTCGTGGTCGGGCATCTGGGCGATCAGGTGTGGCGCCCCGGCATCGGCCGCGCCGTTCGCAACTGCGCCTGCGTGAGCACCGTCGACATTCCGGACCCGAAAGTAGAGGACCGAGTTGCGGCCCACTTCGGCCAAGCCCTCCGGTTTGGTCAGCATGATTCGCAGGCCACCGGCATCGAGAAACGACAGGTCGGGTCCGGCATCGAAGAGGTGGGTGAGGCCGAGCACGTCCACATAGAACGCCTTCGCCACGCCGACGTCCGAAACGGCCAGGGCGATCTGCCCGACACCGAGGATCGTGGTTTCGCTCATGACGCTATCTTAGCGGCTCGAAGGGGGCTTGGTCCACACCGGGACACCGCACGACCCGCAACGGAGCGTGCGGTTCAGCCCATCGCGAGCGCTCCTCGGCCGGTGTCGTGGCGTCCAGTCAAGTCGCCGGCTCGGCCAGGTGGCGTGCCATCATCGGCCATGTCCCAGCTGACCGAGGCGGAACTCGCGGCCATCGACGCCTTGCTCGAACTCCTTCCGACGTTTGAGGACCCCGCCTTCGTCCCGGGGACGTGGCCGGACCGCTCCTATGTCGATCAGCAGGGAGTCCGATGCCAATCGATGCCGTATCCCGATTACCATCCCGCCGTAGAGGAGTTTCGCCATCGCTATCCCGCGATGGCGGGGAGCGTCCATCCGTACCATGCGCTGCCCGAGGACGAGTCCCCGGGTGGCGTCCCGTTCAACGTCCTCGGCACGAGCTATCCGATCGAGTATTTCGAAACCGCGACCCTGAATCAGGTTCGACGCTACTTCATGCTCCTGGGCCGGGGCGAGCGCTTCTGCGACGGCCACATCGACGGGGAGTTTCGGTCGGGCAAGATCGTGGCGGCTCTGCGCCGAGTGGCGTTCTTGCGAGCCGAACAATCCGGCTGAACCGGCGGGCGTGGCGCTCGATGCGCTCTCGTTTCAGTAGACTCGGCCGATGATCGCTTTTTTCGCCGCAACCTCGATGCTGGCGACGTCCAGCCCGGCATCGTGGGGGGAGGACGCACTCGCGATGCTACGCCGCGAGTACTTCATCGAAGCGTCCGGATTGTACGCCGAGCGGCCAGACCGTCGCTCGCCGGCGTTCAACTGGGGCGTGGGGGTGATGCTCTCGGCGCTCAATGCGGCCGCGCGCCACAACCCGAAGCACAAGGCGGCGCTTCGAGCGTATGCCGATGCCAGCCGCGTCTACTGGCAGCAGGGCGGCTACGACGTGCTGCCCACCACGCAGCCGCTCGATCGATACTACGACGACAACGCTTGGATGGCGCTGGCACTCGTCGAGACCTACGAGGTGCTCGGCGACAAGAAGTACCTCGATTGGGCTCAGGGTGCGCTCGACTTCGCCCTGGCAGGTGCGTCCCAAGAAGGCGGCATCTTCTGGCGGGAACGCGATCGCGCCTCTCGCAACACCTGCAGCACCGCGCCGACCGCGGCGGCGTGCCTCGCCGTCTCGCGCCACACCCGAGACCCGAAGCTGCGCGAGCCCGCCCAGCGGCTTGTCGATTGGACGCGGCGCACACTCGAAGACCCCGCCGACGGGCTCTATTGGGACCATGTCGATCGCGACGGCAAGATCGAGAAGACGAAGTGGAGCTACAACTCCGCCCTCATGATCGCCGCGATGCGCGGCTTGGGGATGCCGGAGGCTCGGCGGACGCTGACGGCGTCGAAGGCGCGATGGCTCAAGTCGGGCCGCCTCGACGACGAGGGACGCTTCGCCCACTTGCTTCTCGAAACGTGGGTCGAGGCGGAGGGCGCGCGCCCCGAGTTCGTCGAGGTCCTTCGCGGCCTTCAGATCGCCAAGTCCGCGCGGGGCTTCGTGCCTCCCCACTGGGGGAAGGCGAAGCTCCCGGACAATCCGGAGATCCTCGACCAGGCCGCCTTCGCCCGCGCTTGCTTCGTGCTCGCAGGGGCGAAGGCAAAGTGATAATCGAGTTCGAAGGTCCGATCTGGTACTGGCGAGGACCCGCCCCGTTCTACTTCGTGACCGTGCCGAAGGAACAGTCGGACGCGAGTCAGACGGTGGTCCGAATCGCCCTACGGATGGGGCATGGTTCCCGTCGATGCTCAGATCGGCGAAAACGTCTGGTAAACCGCGCTCTGGCCGAAGGACGGTCTGTACCTCTTGCCCCTCAAGGACGCCGTGCGCAAGGCCGAGCGCCTCGCGGAAGGGGACTGCGTTCGGGCGCGGCTCGAAGTGATCCTCGAGCGGAGCTAGTCTTCGGACAGCGTCTTGGACTCCCGCAGAAGCCAGTGCCCCTTCGAGAGGGTCCAGGTGTCCCGGTAACGGTGGACGTGCCGCTGCCCTTGGGCTCGACGGGAAGTCTCCTCGGTCCACGCCCAGGCTCGGTTGCCGGAGCGCTCGGCCCGGAGAAGCTCGGTCCTGTACTCGACTGGCGGCTTGCCCTTTCCGATGCCGGCAAGATAGGTCTTGCGTGAGACGGTGCAGCCGGAATTGGTGACGATGCGGAACCCGGGGTGGAGCAAGGCGCCCAGCGCCTCGTCGTCCTCGCGGACGTAGGCCGCGTCCCAAGCCTGGTAACGGATCCGTAGCTGGGCTTCGACCGCATTCGAACCTCCGAGCAGCAGCGCGACAACACCGATGAGCATGTCCGCGGAGCATATCTTGGACCCGGAAACGCGCGCCGGGCCTCTTGGAGGCGTTGCAACCTCGGGTCGCGACCGAAGGTACTCCAAGCATGGGCGATCTTCCCGCGTTCCTCGCCGCGTTGACTTTCTTCGGGCTTGTCTTTATCCTCCCCGTGATCCATCTGATGCTCCGGCACCAGCGCGCGATGGCCGAGATCCTCCATCGCACTGCGACGTCGGGGAGCGAGGAGCGCATTCTCGCCCTCGAGCATGAGGTGCGCGAACTGCGAGCGGCTCAGTATCGGCAGATCATCGAGCAGGACTCCCCGCCGGTCACGCTCTCGAGCCGTTCGTAGCGGCATCGCGCTGGCCATAATCGGCGTATGAAGCGCTTGGCTCGTTTGGTGTGCTTGGCGTTCGGGATCATCCCGATCGCGATCTATTCCCTTCAGGATCCCCCCGAGAAAACGGCGGAGCAGGTCTACAAAGATGTCCAGTCGTTCAAGGGTGTCCCCGCGAGCGACATGATCCCCGCGATGCAGTTCATGTCGGCCGCGTTGGGCTATCAGTGCCGCCACTGCCACGACACGAACGACTACGCCGCCGACACCCATCTCAAGACGACGACACGCGAGATGATCGAACTCCAACGCGACATCAACAAGCGCTACTTCAAGGGTCGCCTCGAAGTCACCTGCATGTCCTGCCACAACGGCAAGGAACACCCGACCCGCCAGCCGATGCCCACCGGCGTCACCTTCAACCACGACGAGATCGACAACCCGCCGACACCGGAAGCGCTGTTCGCCAAGCAGATCGCGGCCATGGGCAAAGTGCCCGCAGCTCTCGTGCGGACGGGCAGCATGACCTCGCCGAACCTCCAGACCGACAAGGTCGAAACGCATCCGATCGTCTTCACCCAAGCCGAGGGCGGCAAGTTTCGCGCCGAGAGCGGGGATAAGAAGTTCGGTTCGGATGGCAAGACGACGTGGTTCGGCGCCAACACGCTGAGTGGCGAGTCGGCCGCCGTCTTCGATCGCATCGGACGCGCGTGGCGTGGCGAGACCGCCTTCGCAGGCCTCGATCAGCCGATCGTCACCGGCAAGACCAAAATCGGCAAGAACGACGTGATCGTCGTCACCGCCCCCCGTCCCGCAACCGGATCGACCGAGCAGCTCTACTTCGACGCCAAGACCCACCTCCTCACTCGAGTCGTGAATCTGAAGCGGAGCACCATCGGGAATGTCGTTTCCGCGATCGATTTCAGTGACTACAAAGACATTCGCGGCACGCGGGTGCCGATGAAGGTCGTCGTGACGTTCGCGGGCGGCGAACCCTGGATCATGGACTTCCGTTCCGCGAAAGTCGAAGCCTCGGCCCAAGAAAGCCTCTTCCAGGTCGGCGGCTGATTCCAGGGTTCTCGGCTCTCCCTGCGTTGTGCGAGGAGAGCCCCGACCCAGAGAAGGCAGGAATTCGCGCCGTGGCCTGCGAACCTGCTCCAAGATGACCGGACTTCTCGTCGCCTGCCTTGTCTTCGCTCAGCCGCAAGGCGGCACGCTCTCGCGGGACGTTTACGGAGTGCCCCGAATCGAAGCGCCTGACCTGAGTTCAGCGTTCCGGCTCGCCGGGCGCGCGGTCGCCGAGGATCGGCTCTGGCAGATGGAGATGAGCCGGCGGATCAGCCGCGGACGGCTCGCCGAGGTCCAGGGCCCGAGCGGCGTCGCAAGCGATCGCGAAGCGCTCCTTACCGGCTACACCGCCGACGAGCTCGATGCCCAAGTCCAGGCGCTCCCGGCCGAGGTTCGGGACGCATGGGGCGCCTACGCCGACGGCGTGAACGAGGTGATCCGGGCTCGCCAGACCGCGAAAGCCCTGCCGGAGGGGTATGCCCGCATGGGATTCGAGCCGGAGCCGTGGAGCACGACCGACTCCGCCGCAATCGCGGTCCAGATGGCGCAGCGCTTCGGGGGTGGAGGAGCCGGCGAACTGCGCAACTACGCCCTCGCGCTGTACCTGAAGACGCAGCCGTGCAAGGACAAGGTCTTCGACGTCCTCGACGACTTCGCATGGTGGAACGACCCCGCCTCGATTCCGACGGTCTCGGCCGAGGATGACCTCGTGAAGACGCGCCCAACGATCCGCAAGCCGAGCCGCGGCGACACCGAACGGCAATTCGCCTCGCTTCCCCCCTCCAACGTCATCGAGCTGATGCCGGCCGTGCGCCTCGCCGAAGCCGAGTCGATCCGCACCGCCGCGCGGGCCCATAATGTCCTCGCCAAGACCGGAAGCTACGCGATCGTCGTGTCGCCGAGCCGATCGAAGACCGGCTATCCCATTCTCCTCAGTGGACCGCAGATGGGATTCGGCGCTCCCTCGCCCGTCCATGAGATGGCGATCCTCACCCCGAACTACCGGGTCAGCGGATTGAACGTCCCGGGCGTGCCCGGGATCATCGTGGGGCATACGCCCCACGTCGGCATCGCCCTGACGAGCGGCGTCGCCGACGTCCAGGACATCTTCCACTCGCCACTCGACGGCGATCGCTACCGCTACGGCGGCGAAAAGCTGCCGTTCGAAACGGTCTCCCGCACGCTCAAGGTCAAGGGCGAAGCCGACCAGACCATCGTGCGGCGGCGGACGCGCTTCGGTCCGGTGCTCTTCGAGAGCCGCCAGGGCAAGGCGGTCTACAGCCTGCGGTCCGCCTTCGCCGGGCGCGAACTCGAAGGCTTTGGGCTGGTCTTCGACATCTATCGGGCGAAGACGGCAGCCGAGGTCGACGCCGCCGCCGGGAAGATCCCGGTCACATTCAACCTGTTCTATGCGACGACCTCAGGCGACATCGGCTACCGATACTGCGGCCGGGTACCGATCCGCGCAGACGGAATCGATCCCCGCTTCCCCACCCCGGGAACGCCGGCCGGCGAATGGAAGGGGTTCATCCCCGCCGACCAAATGCCCCATGCCCTCAACCCGAAACAGGGGTTCTTCGCGAACTGGAACAACAAGCCGACCGGATGGTGGCCGAACGGCGACACCCCGCTCTGGGGGCGCATCTTCCGCAACGCGACCCTGCTTGAGGCGATCCCCGAAGGCAAGCTCGCGATCGACGATCTCGAACGGGCGGCCTGGTCGATTGCGAGGCGCGACGATGAGACCGACGAGCAGTTCTTCCCGATGTTTCAGCGCGCGCTGAAGGGGGCCACCCTCGATCCGATCGGGACCGACGCGGGCGCGATCCTCGGCGCGTTCGATGGGTGGATGGTGGACGGATCGGCGCCGGCGTCGATCTACAAGGAGTGCGTGCGGCGACTCCGGCGGGAGCTCTTCATCCCCGTGACCGGCAACTTCGTGTCCGACGCGATCTTCGACACCGTGGCGCAGCCCACGATCATGTGGTACGCCCTCGAAGGGCGGAGCAAGTTCAAGTACCTCGGCACGCGCACCGCCGACGAGGTCCTGCGCGCGGCGTTCTCGAAGGCGGTGGCCGGATTCCGGGAGACACGCGGCGCGGATCCGGGACTCTGGCGCTTCCAGGCCGGCGGCATCCTCGTCCCCGACCAGCCGAGGATTCCCTACGGCAACCGGGGGACGTTCATCCAGCTCGTCGAGATGCGTCCCAGACCGATCGGGCGGAGCGTCAATCCCCCCGGCGTCGCCGAGTCTGGACCTCACGCGTTCGATCAGGTACCGCTCGCCCGCGCCTGGCTCTACAAGCCGATGCAGGGGGTCGAGCCATAGCCGAGCTGTTCGTCGGGCTCTCCGGTTTCTCGTATGCCGAGTGGCAGGGCGAGGGGCTGTTCTATCCGCCGGGGTTGAAGTCGGGAGACCTCCTCAGTTTCTATGCCACGCGGTTTCCGACGGTCGAACTGGACGGGACGTGGTACCGGATGCCGTCGGCGCGCGCCGTCGAGGGATGGAACGCACGGACCCCGCCAGGGTTTCGGTTCGCCCCGAAAGTCCACCGCAACGTCACCCACATGGCCCGCCTGAAGCTGGAGGCGATCGACTCGCTGAAGTTCATGCTTAAGCGCCTGCGGCCGCTCGCGGTCGACGGCAAGCTCGGCCCGCTCCTCGTCCAGCTGCCGCCGAACCTCAAGCAGGACCTGCCGAGACTGGAAGCGTTCCTCCTCGCCGCCCCGAAGACCGTCGGCGACGCCATCGACGATCCCTCCTGCACCGTGCCGGTCCGGTACGCGGTCGAGTTTCGGAACACGACGTGGCACACGGCGGAGACCGAAGCCCTCCTCTGCGCCCATAACGCCGCCTGGGTCGGGGCCGATACCGACGAGGCTGAGGCCCAACGCCGACCCACCGCCGACTTCGCCTACTTCCGCCTGCGCAAGACCGAGTACACCCCTGAGGCACTCGACGCCTGGCGGAGCGATCTCCGGGAGTGGGTCGCCGGCGGGCGCGACGCGTTCGTCTACTGCAAGCACGAGGATGCCGAGCAGCCCTGGGTCTGGGCGAGCGCCCTGATGCGCTAGGCCCCTTGCGGTCTTGCAAGTACTTTTCGGTGCTCCTTACCGATCGAGCAGGCGTCGTGCCTGCTCGACGATCGGCGCGAGGTCGGCCTTCGGTTTCCCTCGCTCAAGCGGAGAGAGGTCTGGTCGCGACCACCAATCGGCGAGCGCGTTGAGGAACGCGATGTCGCACACGCGATCGGTACCAAGGAACTCGAGCACTTTGCGCGTCACCCGTTCCCGGTCCTCGCGTGACATCTTGTTCGAGAACGATTTGGCGATTTGGGCACACAGGAGCTGATCGGAAGCGAGGAAGATCCGTACCAGGTCCTCGTGCAGCAAGTACGAGGGGAGTGCCGATTTCAGGTTGGCCGGTTGCGCCAGATAGAGATCGGTGAACGGTTTGGAGTATTCGTCCTGGCCCCAGCTGAGGCGTACGGAGTACTCACTGAGGCGATCTTCGACGGAGCGGTCCGGTCCGAGGATTTCGGGAAGCCGTCGATCGATCCACTCCATCAGGCGGATGTACTGGGGATCTTCGGGACGAAGCCCGCTGCCGCGATAGCCGGCAAGGCCGATCGGATCGATGAGGCGGACCTGCTCGATGTACATGCCGTAGCCTTTGGGGCGCTTGGCCCAATTCGCCGCGAACAGTTCGGCGAGTTCGATGAGTGGATCGGAGGAGCGTCGAAACTCCGTTTCAACCAACTCGAACTGGATGCCAGAGCGTTCAACGGGTGCATACAGAAATCCGGGGGCTTGCCACCAAAAGTGACCATCTTCACCAAATTTCCCCTCG
This sequence comes from Chthonomonas sp. UBA6659, assembly GCA_002455425.1. Taxonomy (GTDB): domain Bacteria; phylum Armatimonadota; class Fimbriimonadia; order Fimbriimonadales; family Fimbriimonadaceae; genus UBA6659. The sequence goes on from DKKT01000075.1 coordinate 8,308, forward strand.
CTGTTGCGTTGAAGGTACCAAAGGGACTTGCGTCCGATCTTCCCCGTGAACCACCCTTCGCCCCACGGGGTTTCTTCGATGAGCGGACAAGGAACCGCAATCTGAAGGGTGCCGGTCTTGACGTCTCCCTTTATGGAGTGAAGCACCCTCAGCGTAAACTTCGCATAGGCCATGGGGAGGTTATCGGGGTCGTTTTTCCAACTTGGAATGAGACCGGATTCGACCGAGACGGTCTCGGCGACGATTACGGCATCGCTCATTTCGAGGTGTTTGCGAGGTTGGGCACCGATGGTGCTCCCTAGCGCGGCCATGGCGACGAGCGTAACGAGGACTTTCATGATTTTCCCTCAAGGCAGGTGAGTGGTCTGGTCCGTCCAGATTCGGCCCGTCCTGGCACCAACGAAGACGGAGAAGTCGTTAAGCGACCAGCCTTCCGTTGCGGCATGATACTCATGGTGGGCCACCCGTGTTCACGTTCTTGCATTATGGGTTGTCCCGTGACGCGATGTGTAGGGGAGAAGCGTTAGCCGCTCGGCGAAGTTACCGATCGAGCAGGCGTCTCGCCTGCTCGATCAGCGGCGCGAGATCGTCCTTAGCTCTTCCTCGTTCCAGCGGAGACAGGTCGGGTCGAGACCACCAGTCGGCAAGCGCGTTGAGGAACGCGATGTCGGTGCCGCGATTCACGCCCAGATACGGGATGACTTTCCGGGTGGCGCTGACGCGATCTTCCACCGGCATCGACTTCGTGATCGAGGCCGCGAGCTGGGCGCAAAGTATCCGATCCGAGGCAAGGAAGATGCGCATGAGATCGCTTGGATCGACATAGCCGGGAAGGCCTGATTTGAGCGATTGAGGATTGGCAAGATAGAGATCGGTAAATCGCTTCGAGTACTCCTTCTGGCCCCACGAGAGTCGCAGCGCGTATTCGTTGACCAGGCCTTCGGCCGAGCGCTCTCCGAGGATTTCCGGCAAGCGTCGGTCGAGCCACTCGCCAAGGCGAATCCTGGTGGGGTCATCGGGCGGGCGAATTCTCCCCCTTGGTCCCGTGGATGGGTCAATCAGCTGTATCTGTTCGACATACATCCCGTAGCCTCTCGGCCGCCTTGCCCAGTTGACTGCAAACAGCTCGGCAAGATCGACCAGCGGGTCACCGCTCCGCCGGAACTCGGTCTCGACGAGTTCGACCTGGCAGCCATTGAACTCAATCGGGGAGTAAACGAAGCCCTCGACTTGCCAGCGATCGCCGTCCTCACCCCTGAACTTGCCATCCGGCCGGCACTGCAAACACCAAAGGGACTTCAATCCGATCTTGCCGGAGAAGTAACCGTTGCCTCCGTAAAGGTCTTCCATGAGAGGTTCGTGGACGGCGACCTCGATCTGGCCGGTGGCGTCGCCCTTGATGGAGGCTATGATCCGGAGCGTAAATCGTGCGAACTTCTTGGGAGGCGCGGAAGGATCCCGGAGATCGACCCCCGGCAGACCACGCTCGACCGCGATCGTTTCGGCGATGACGACGGTATTGCTCCTGGACAAAAAGTACTGCGGTTGAGCAACAGCGCTACACACAACGATCAGAAGGTGAATACAGACACTCAGAGGTTTCATGAGGTAAGTTCCTAAGGGGCGTGGGTCGTGAGGTCGGTCCACAGCCGACCCCAGAAGCTCTCAAGCGGTACCGAGAAACTCCCGGAGGAAGTGCTCGAAGTCGCCGCATGGTATCGATGGAAGAACGAAAGAACCGTCTGCCCGCCGCTGAAGGGCCGGTCGGGTCCGGGCCACCCCGACATGATCAGTGTATCGGCGAACTTCCCATGATACTTGTAACCCGGCTCGTTTGACGAGAACGGTCCCAAGTTTCCGGAGAGGCCGGATACGCCTGTCGTCCAAACCGAGCCGGTCGATCCATTCCAAGCAAAGGTGATCGGGATGCTGCTTGCGTCGAACGTCGTGGGGATGCGTTCCTACAGTATCCTACGCAGCCAGAGGAGCTTGACTGCGACGAAGTCGTCGTTCGTCGCCGACGAGAACGCCGTTCCGGCCGCGAAGACGTTCCCGCGCTGGTCGGCGTCGAGGTCCTCGTAGACGTCGGGAACACGGCGACGGGAGAAGGCGATCGCCCCGAGTCGCGTAAGCCCGAACAGCCAGCCGGAACCCGTGCCGACGAAGATGTTCCCGTTGGCATCGACCGTCATCGCGCGGGCGACATCCGCCAACTCGGTCTCCCAGAGGCGCGCGCCGTCGGCCCCGTACCGGACCACGAAGCTCCTGACCGTAGGAAACAGCCGGGTCGCCGTGACCGAAGCGTTGCCCCAACGATCGACGGCCATGCCGACGAGATCGGCGTTGGCGTTCGCCTCCGGGCTGTAGTCCTTCGACCAAAGGACCGCGCCGGTCGCGGCATTCGATCGCGTGAGCCGATACCGGCCGATCCCGAAAGTGGTTTCCGGGCTCGTGGCGACGATCACATCCCCCCCGTGGCGCGCCACGATCGCCGGTCCCAGCGTGTTGCCGATCGGCCCGGAGTCCGTCGTCGTCCACAACACCGTGCCGGCTTGGCTCAGAGCGGCGGTGAAGGTGCCGCCCTGGACCGACTGGAGGATGCCCGCCACGAAAACGCCGGTGCCGTCGGCCACGATCCCGGTCCCGGCCGAATCCGAGGTGGTGAAGAGAGGAGTCTCCCAGAGAACGACGCCGGCGGGACTGACCTTCGCCGCGAAGGACGTCCCGTCACGCCCGAACTTCACGTAGCCGAAACCCTGCGGATCGACGAAGAGATCGGCCGGATACTCGCTTCCCCCTGTGCCTGGATTCAGGTTCGCCACGAACACTGGTTGGCCCGCCGCCGTCACCCGCGTCAGGCGGAGCGAACGCTGGTTGAGCAAGTTCACCGCCCGTGAAAGCACCCAGACGTCCGGCTGTATCGGAGTCCGCCTCACCTGCTCGACCCGCTCGGACTCGTCCGGACCTGGGTCCCCGAAGGTCCACCGGATGGTCCCCTTCGGATCGTAGGCGACCAGCCGGGCGGCGTAGAACCCCGTCGTCGGCGCGTACACGTCGCCGCCGACGTAGCAGCCGCCATGGCCGTCGGCCGCCACCGCCACCCCATCGTCACTGTGGTTGCTGGGAGCGTTGTAGGTCCGCCGGAAGGCCTCGATCGGCTGGGCACAGGCGATCGAAGCCGAGGCGATAGCCACGGCGAGAGCGAGCGAACGGCTTATCCCCGAACCCATCATGCCCTATGGACGAAAGAATGGCTTCGTACCGTTCATATTATCGTTGGGTTCCCGTCTCACGAGGGGGAAACGCATCGGGCAGCGACTGAGCGAAGGCGACCTGCCACATCATCGGGTCGTGCCCGGCGACGAACGCGTTCAGTCGAGAATCCGCACCGAGGGCCTTGGCTCGCTCGTGAGCGGCGGTTGTCCCCTTCAGGAAGCGCGGCTCCAGCTCGCCTGCGGCGAAGAAGAAGCGAGCCGCCGGTCCCGGCGGCGGGTCTGCCTTGGGCGGAACGCCGACCGACATCGGCATTCCGACCCCGAACACGTCCGGCCGCCGGATGGCCGCCGATGCCGCAAAGGCACCTCCATTCGAGAAGCCCGCCACACCCGTGTCCTCGCGACGTGAGGAGAGATCGAACTTCGTACGCACCTCGGGAAGCAGTTCCTCGGTCACCCACTTCAGATGAGCGTCGAACCGAGCCGGATCGGCGGCCTCCAGGTATTCGCGAGCGCGAAGATCCTGCTTCGGGTCGTAGGGTTTGGTCGGGTCACCCTGATAGCGCCCGCTATGGATGCCGACGATCGCCATTGGCCGAATCTTGCCCTCGGTGATCAGGGCCTGGAGCACCTGGGCGAACGCCTCCGTACCCTGGCCGTCAGCGAGAACGATGACGCCGGCCCGCTCTTTCTGAACCGGGGGAAGATACACCGTGACCTTGCGGTTCTCACCCAACACCTTGCTCTTGACTTCGAGGTGTTCCACGCGGCTGAGCTTCGTCTCGCGCTTGGGCTCGGTCGGAGCCGAGGTGCCGCGCCAGACTTCGAACCGCGGCGCACCCGGTTTCGGTCCCATGAACGCGTAGGACACGAAGGCCCGGCTCCAATCCAAGCGCTTGAGCCGGGCCAACCAAAGGTCGCTGGATCCGATCCTCTTGAGGGGCATCTGGATTCCGCCCATCAATTCGATCGGCCCTTCCCCGGCGCGGCACGCGATGTGGAGTACCTCGCCGTCCAGCCAGACGTCCTGAGTCTTCTCGCCGAGACGGCTGAGATAGGGGCGGGCGTCGCTGGGGTCGGAGAGCACCTCGTACGCAGCCGGGGCCTGAGCTTGAGCCGCCAAGATCGCGGCAAGAAGAACGCTCGTCATGTCGAACGAGTACGGGCCGGAGCATCCCCGAAGTTTCACGCCGTCGCCGGGACGCCGGTGGGCATGCCGGCTTGGGACCAAAGACCCGGACAGCTCGAGCATTGGACCAAAGAACGCGCGGTCTTGGAACATACGTCATACCCCCGAGAGTCCATGACCCCGATGAACACGAACATGACCTCGAAGAACACCTCGAACCTCCGCATCGGCGTCCGCCGCTTCGCTCTGGCCTGCGCCGTCCTTGCGAGCGTCGCCGGAGCCACGCTCCTGTCCTCGACGGCCCAAGCTCAGAGTGCGGGCAAGGTCTCGGTCCACGATATCAGCTTCGGCCCGATCGCCGTCCAGCCCGTGAGCCCCGACTTGACCCTCAACGAATCGACCGAGATCGCCCTTCTGCTCCCGGCGGTCCAGAAGGTCCGCGAGGCCGCCGCGCGGCTTCAATTCATCGGCGACGGCTGGTCGGCCGAGGTCCCGATTTACGGCAATAACGTTCGCGTGATCCGCAAGGCCCGCGCCTGGATGACCTCCAACACCGACGGCTTGCGGCTCCATGTCCAGATGGGAGACGGCGCGACGCAAACCTTCCCCGCCCTCGGCAACGACTTCGCGATCAGAGTCCTGCCCGCGGTCCAGAACGGCCGCGCGGTCGAGATCGAGTCCGCTTCAGCGCGGCACCACGCGATCGGCAGCGCCCTCATGGCCGATGGCAGCGTCCGCCCGGTCCTGATCGGCTTGCTCCTTCCCGCGATCCAGAAGTGAACCGCCCTTTCCCTCCCCGCGCCACGCGCGGGGAGGGAGGAATCGCCTCGCCCTGCCCCGCTGAGAAGTGGGGATAGGGTGTCCTCAGGTTCGAGATCGATCCTCAAACACCGGTGCCGGTGTTGCGCACGGTGGGTGGCCAATCACGCATTTCACGAAAGTGTCTACGCGCTTTGGAGCCCTCGTTGTATATTGCATACAAAGGAGTTCCTCATGGTTCTAAGCATGTTCCGAAGATGGGCAGTCTGCCTTCCCGGCGGATCGAGTTCGATCGGGACCGTGACGCACACGAGGATCAACTGATGCGGTGCACAGCGGTCATGGCCTTCCTCCTCGCGGCCGCTGTCGCCGGGACGCAGCCACCCTGGGTGATGGCGCTCTCGTGGCCTTCGATGGACGCCAAAGACCTTGAGGTCCTCTTGGCCGTCGCTGTCGCCCGGCCCCAAACCGGAAGATCCTCCATCAGCAAGCCTGCGCCCGGATCGCTGGAGGTATCGATGGTGAAGTTCCTCGCTCTGCAATCGAGTAAGGGCAACGCCACGAAGGAGTTCACGGGCCTCATCCCGCTGCTCTGGAGCAGGGCAGTGCCGTTACGAGCCACGCGCCGTTACCTGCTGGTCGCCGTTCGTGCGCAGGACGGGAGATTCCGCTTCTCGGCCGGATCCGAATTCGCCACTCCCGTCGAGATCGAAGCGAAGCCCGGGCAGGATTGCTGCGTCGTGCTTGCCCTCGAAACCTCTGCCGCCAAGCTCCCCTCCGGCGTCACCGGGGCCGACCTCGTCGCGACCGCGATGCTGGACACACTCGATACGATGACCCATGCCAAGGTGGACGAGGTGGTCCGGCTTCTCGGTACGGCGCTGCCACCCCAGGGCATGAGGCAAAGCGCCCGCGCTCCTCACGATCGCCCCGCGGCGAGGACCACAAGCGCATCGACCAAGCCTCATACGCGCTGGATCGACCCCTGATCCGGGCTCTACAAAAGAAGGCCGCTGCCACCAAGAACCGCTATCAGAAGTCGAAGCTGTACGAACTTCTGGTGCGCTGGCGGGTCCCCGGGTCAATTGCCCCGTATGTGAAGTCGCTTGAGCCGTTGCTGAAAGACCCTTCTGTCTACGTCGGCGGAAACGACCATCGCGACTGGGGTCTGATTCAAGATTTCTATCGCTATCGGGATTTGGAGAAGTTCCCTTACTTCGACGTCGAGGAGTTCTTGCGGATGGTGACGCCGGCCAGCAATCCCGAGGTCTTGCTCTTTTGGCTCAACAATTTCGGGGTACCCATGGATGAGCGACACTCGCGCCGCTTCGGCCAGTTGCTCGACTTCCCAAACCAACGAATTCAGTTCGAGGTTGCCACCGCCCTCGCCAGCCGGCTTCAAGAGCCCACTCAAACGCCTAAGCGATACGGGACCGTCGACGGCAGCACGTCGACTACCCGGATCTGCAGGAGAAGATCGTGTACTGGAAGAAGTGGCTGAGACTCCCGTGATGCGGCACCGCCGCGCGTTTGAGCCGGCCTAGGCCACGACCCCCCATTCGATCGGCTCGGTCGCCTGGCCCCATAGGTCGGGCGCGACGGAGCAAGTGAGGTATACGTACTCTTAATGGACACCGAGATTCAGGAAAAGATTCGATGGTGGGAGGCGTTCTTAAGACAAGCTAAGGAAAATCGCGAGGAGGCTCTTGAGAAGCGTCGGCCCCAGAGTGAACTGGATGAAAAACAGCGGGTGATCGACCAAGCCGAATCGAAACTCAGGGACCTGCGCAACAGGCGGTCTTGACCGGTTTCGTCAAACGCAAGGAGCGATTTCGGAGCAAGCGACCGCACCTTGAGAAGGTCGGTGGCCGGAACCCGGTGATGCGCCGGATAAGGTGACCGACCATCCCACGAACGCCCTATCGCGCATCAGAGAGATTTCCCCTCAATCCATGTTCCGCAAAGGAACGCGGATGGAGGCAGCCCGCTCAAACGGCCACGACCCCCCATTCGATCGGCTCGGTCGCCTGGCCCGTCGCCGCGTCGACGAACCGGGTCGCGACCGCCACCACCCCGGGACGCACCTCCAGCGTGAGCGTCTCCCCCGCCGCGAAGCGGTGGAAGACCGCGGTTCGATAGCGCTCACGGTACGTGCGGCAGTGGATCGAGGGCAGCCGCTGGAGGAGGACTTCGGTCACGACACCGGCGGCGTTGGCGAGGTCGGCCGTCACTTCGACCGCCCCGGGCACACCCGAACACGTGAACCGGACCGCATCGCCGGGAAAGGCGTTGGCCGGAGGCATCGTCGGCACATCGCCCGATGGATTCACGGCCAGGAAGCGCATCCCCAGCCGGTTGAAGTACTGCTGTGCCGAGAGCCCTTCCCCCGCCGCGGAAGCCCGCCACGCGTTCGCCTCGGCCAGGCTCAGTCCCCGGAATAGCTGCGCCAGCTGACGCATCCGCCCCCGCACAGCGGTCTGCGCAGACGTCTGGGGATCGACTGCGAACGGCCGATCCCGCAAGACGGTGCCATGAGGTGTCGACACGAAGACGGCGTTCCCGACCCGTCCACTCAGCCCCGCTATTGTCACACCTTCCTTTACCTTTGCCACAAAGGAATCCTCGGACGTTGGAGCGTGTTTCCGAAGCGGTTCAGCGGAAAGTCCTATCGGACGCCTATCGAATCCCTGACGAACGGCTGGTGGATTCATTGGGGAAGAACGACCCGAACCTGACGTCCCCAAAGCTCAACGGCCACCACCTCTGACCGCGTGTACAATGTCGCTCAACGGAGCATGCTGACAGGGGAAATTCGCAATCAAATCGATCGTCTCTGGGACTCGTTCTGGTCCGGAGGCATCTCCAACCCGCTCGAAGTCATGGAGCAGATCACCTATCTGCTTTTCCTGCGCCGGCTAGACGAGCTTCAGCAGCTCGAGGAGAACAAGGCCAACCGCCTCGGCACAGCCATCGAACGACGGTTCTATCCGGAAGGCAAGGACGCCAAAGGGCGGGACACCCGAGACCTTCGATGGAGCCGCTTCAAGCACATGTCGCCGGCCGAGATGTTCGACGTCTTCAGCGAACACGTCTTCCCGTTCCTGCGGACGCTCGGCACGAACACCGGCTACGCCAAGCACATGAAGGACGCCCGGTTCACNNACATCATCCGGCTGATGGTCGAGATGACCGAGCCGAAGCCGGACGACATGATCTGTGACCCGGCCAGCGGCACGTGCGGCTTTCTGGTGGCGGCGGGCGAATACATCCGAGAGCATCACAAGACCGCCGTCACCGACCCTAAACAGCGCGAGCATTTCCACACCCGCATGTTCCATGGGTTCGACTTCGACAACACGATGCTCCGGATCGGGAGCATGAACATGATGCTCCACGGTGTCGAGGATCCGAACGTCGTCTACAAGGACGCGCTCGCCGATGAGCACAGCGGCGATGCGAACAAGTACACCCTCGTCCTCGCCAATCCCCCGTTCGCGGGCTCCCTCGACTACGAAAACACGGCCAAGGACCTGCTCCAGATCGTTAAGACGAAGAAGACCGAGCTGCTCTTTCTCGCGCTCTTCATCCGCATCCTGAAGCCGGGCGGCCGGGCCGCGGTCATCGCGCCGGATGGCGTGCTCTTCGGCTCCAGCACCGCTCACAAGGCCCTGCGGCAGATGCTGGTGGAGGAACACAAGCTCGACGGCGTGGTGAGCCTCCCGAGCGGGGCGTTCAAACCCTACGCGGGCGTCTCGACCGCGATCCTGCTCTTCACCAAGACGAACTCCGGGGGCACCGACGACGTTTGGTTCTACGACGTGCGGGCCGACGGATGGAGCCTCGACGACAAGCGCCAACCCCTGCTGCGCGAGGACAAACTCGGCCCCGTACCGTCGCAGCCCCTGACTCGGGAAGAGCACGAGAAGAACAACCTGCCCGACGTGCT
>DKKT01000070.1 GCA_002455425.1 Chthonomonas sp. UBA6659
ATCGAACTTCTCGTCGTCATCGCGATCATCGCGATTCTCGCCGCAATCCTGTTCCCGGTGTTCGCCCAGGCGAAGCTGGCCGCCAAGAAGACGGCCGACCTCAACAACACCAAGCAGATCGGGACAGGTCTGCAGCTCTATCTGAGCGACAACGATGACACCTTCATGCCGTCGAACCACCGCGAAAACGACGACAATCGATTCGAAATCCACTGGAGCTGGATGATGCTGCCCTACATCAAGAGCGAGCAGATCTTCGTCTCTCCCGCTGATAAGATCGGCGGATGGGCGCCGTCTCAGTGGGACTCCGCGACCAACAACCGTGGCTTCGGCATCCCGTCGGTTCAGACGGACGGCACCCGAACGTCAGGATCGCGAACGACACAGGTCGGCCGCATCTCCTACGTGCCGAACCAGTCCATCATCGGGCGGAAGCGACAGACTAGCGACACGTCGAACGTCGTCATCTCCACCGAAATCGACGGTCCGTCGGAGACCATCGTGCTGGCTCCCGCGACCGAATCGAAGTTCTGCATGCAGGGCAATGACGGCGAGTATCGAACGTACCGCCCCGCATTCGGAATCGCGGCGCGAGGCCAGACCGCCCTCTCAGGGTCGAACCTTCCCACCTCCGGTCAGTTGCCGTTGGAAGCGATCAGGCCGTCCACCGCGAGAACGCTGTGGAACCGCTGTGAAGGCAAGAACGGCGTGACGGCCGGACAGCCTCCGGTGGATCTCACCTTGCGATTCACCCATTCGGGGCGATTCGACAAGGGTAACAACTACGTCATGGCCGACACGAGCGCGAAGTTCCACCCGACCGAGCGCACTTTCGACCCGAACCGGTTCATGTGGGGCAAGCGTGCGTACTCGCTTGGCGGCCTCCCGGTCGTCGATCCTGTGACCGGCAATCCCGTCAACTGAGATCGCACGTTCGGCAAGGGGAGGCGCCCTCACTCAGATTCGAGAGTGAGGGCGTTTTGCTTGCGGGAACTCCTTCGAGCAAGTCTGTTGAATGAACAGCGCAGTTCGAGAAGGAGTCCACGCATTCGCCTCGAATTCTCCACATCAGGGACGGCGGAGGTTGATTTCGATTGTGGTGAGCTTGACGCGTTTGAATCACTGGGCTCTGGGCTGTTCCATCTTGGGTGCCCCGCTCCTCGTGGGCGGTTGTGCCGGGGGTTCGACCGCTCCCACGTTTCGCGATACGATGATCGTGATCGGAGGCGGCTCGGGACCCGTTTACACCAAGCTCCGAAGTCAGTTTCGCGAGGCGCGGGGGAGCGGCCAGGAGACCAGCTTTGGACGGGCTAAGCTCGTCGTCGTCAATGGTGCCGCCCTCGACCCGGCATCGATGGCGAGCCTACCGCTCCTGCGGAAAGCGCTCGATGGGGGCGTGTCGGTTCTGTTCCTGAATGCGTCGGAGCCTCACAAGAAGGCGTTGCTCCAGGCCAAACTCACGGCGCTGTGCCCCCGTGGATCGAGCGACGCGTTCTTGTTGACGCCCTTGGGTGGTGGAAGTCGCTTCCACGTGACGAATCTGACGTCCCGAGCCCTAGGCCGACGTTCCATCGCCCATGAACGCAACCCGAACGGCGTGCTCATCGGGCAGCACCGGACTTCCACGATCGACCTCGGCGTCACCGACGAAGTTGCCGATGGCTTCCTCACCCAGGTCGAGAAACGCCTTGCCGAGCAGAGTCGTGGTCCCGCGACCACGCCGACCCCGCCGAGCGACTACCCGGCCGACCAATGGGCACAATACGCCTACACGGAGACCTGGAACACGGGGGCGAGTAGCGCGATCAACAACCAGTCGATCGGTCACGACATCACCTACACGTTCACGATGTACTTCGACAGTGGCGACAGCCTCCCCAGTCACTGGTTCCAATGGGTCGCCGTTTCCGTGGATGGGACGGTCAACCCGAGCGCCCCGACCCAAAACGACGAGGACCATCGTGGATGGGTGGCCACGCAGACCGTGCTCTCCCTGAACCCCGTGAATAGCTCGACCGGGAACGGGCTCGAGCTGGCGTTCGTTGAGTCACAGCCCAGTTCCGCGAGCAATTCGCTCCAGTCGGCGCTGTCGTTCAACATCGGCTACAAGGGCTCGGGCGGAAACACCGCTTGGCTATGGAGTCAAAGCCTCAGCCAGACGACGGGTTCCTTCTCTGGGTGGCAAGCGACTTCTGCACCGCCGACGTCCAACCAGGTGAACGCCGTTGCGATGAACTTCATGCAGACAAGCCCGTTCAATGGCGACGGATCGAACTGGACCGACGCGTTTTACACGGTCTTCCAAGGCAAACATCTCCACAGTATCAACTCAAGCAGCGCGAACACCATGGAGATCCTCGGACAAGCACTGTGGCGGACTCAGCAGGTGTTTCCCGGGGTCGTTGCCATCGAGTTGGACTCGATGACCAAGATGACGAGCCTCGAGGCGAAGAATGAGTTTTTCTATACCCACGAGTACTACTCGGCGGAGGATTACAGCGCATCCGCGATCATCGACCTCGACTTGTCGGCCATCGTGCCGGCGGGAGTGAACTAGTGTCACTCGCTCGAACTCTTTCGCTCGCCGCACTCGTCGCCGTCCTGGGCCTTGGCGGCTGCGGCGGTGGGGGCGGCCTCACGAAGAAGCCGTACTTTGTGATCGTCGGTTCCGCCTCGGGGCCTGTGTTGAGGGAACTGCAGAAAACGTATCTTCAGCAAATCTATCGTCCGGGTCAAGCCTTGAAAGGCGCGAGCATGCTGGTCGTCGATGGAAGTGTGGTCCCGGCCGACTCGATGGATGACTTGAAGGCGATCGACGATGCGCTGGGATCAGGAGTCCCCGTCCTCTGTTTGAACGTATCCAAGGCCCACCTGACCAAGGCTGCGGAGGGTTCGAGTCGCATCGGTGCGTTCGTCAATGGCAACCACGACGCGTATCTTATGACGCCGATGGCGCACGGGATCGACATCGTACACGTCGGGCCGAAGAAGTTCACGCGGCGACAACTCTTCCAGCACCTGGACACCACGGGGCACCTCAGGGGATCGCGCAGCGAAGATCGAATCGAACTTCAACCCGACCAGGCGTCGATCGATCGCTTCGTCGCAAACCTCAAGGACCGACTCGCCGGCAAGTTGCCGATCGACTCGGTGCGGGGCACGGATCCGCCGAGTTCGATCCCGCGCTACATTACGACGGTGCAGGACTCCTTCACCTCCGTAGACGACAACGTGGTGCCGGGACAGACGGTGACCTCCAACGTCGCCTTCTTCTTCAACGTGTATTACAACGATGGAGGCCCAGGCAATCAGTACCAGTACTTGATCGCGTACGCAACAGGAATGTCCGATCCTGGCGCGCCATCCAACAACAGCGAGCGAACCAAGGGCTACTTCCAGACCCTTTCTTACCTCCAGATGAACCCCAATCCGACGGAGAACGGCGGGCTACTAAGTCTCATCAGCTCCGGGCCCGGTCAAAGTGACGGCTTGTACCAGGTTTCCTTTGGCGCAGACATTCAGTATTCGGCTGGGGCCTCGAGCTATCTCTGGAGTCTCTCGCTTCCACCAGTGGCCCAATCGATCCCCGGTTGGTTTTGCAATACTGGGGGAGTGAGCCTGCTCCCCAATGCGGCTCAGACGCTTTTTTGGCAAGGAAGCCCGTTCAACGCCGTCCAGAACAACTGGCACGACGGGTTCACCTACGTTGGCGGTCTCGTCCTCGACTATTATCCGAAATCGATGAACCCGACGAGCACCAACCAGTTGCCGGTGAACATGGCTGCGATCTGGCGAACCTCGACGACCACGGATCAGGGCATCGTTATGCAGTACGCGGCGGGGGCACAATATCAGCTTCTCCACGCAAAGGAGAAATCACCCGGAATCTACGATCGTCAGCAGACGGTCATCAACTTCGATCCCGACCCGATGAACGTCACCCTCCTCTTTGGAAGGGCTGAATGAAGCAGGTAAGCACATGAGTGATCAAGACCCGAAAACTCCCCATCCCGGCGCGAGCCGTCGTGACTTTCTCAAGCTTTCGGCCGGAGCCCTTGGTGGGGCGGTTCTGGCCGGCGTCGGCGTCGGCTGTGGCGGCGGCGGAATTCTGCCCGGAAGCGGGGGCAGTGGTGGCTTCGTCGGCGGTCCGGGCAAGGCCCCGCCCCTTCCCGGGAGCTTTGCGTTCTACGGGGTCTATTCCCCGGGCGATCCGGTGCTTCCGGGCGTCTTCGGGCTCGCCGGCGGCATCACCAACAACGACGGCACGTTGATGTTCAACGCTCGCGAGGTGAGCGACACCGGTCCACAAGGGGTGTACACGCTCGATATCGGCTATAGCGGGACGAACATGCCCCAGGTGGGCTCGGGCGCGGTCCTCCTCAGGACCGGGCAACAAGGAGCGGGTTTCATCGTCGACAAGATTTACAACTCGGCGATGAACAACGCGGGTGCTCTCACGACCGACTGCCACATCATCAGCCAGGGTAGCGACACGCCGATCGTCCTCATGAACCCCCAAGGGACCGGCTTGGCACCGTTCATCGCATACCTTCAGGGCTCGTCAAACGGGGTTGTCTTCGGTGGCAACTTCACCGACATCGACATTAACGACAATGGTGACCTCCTGCTGGCAGGAGACTATTCGTCCTCGACCGTTTCCGTTCCACCCAACTTCAATTCTTTCCCCGTCGCGCAAGCGACGATCGCGCAAGGGTTGTTCCTGTTCCCGGGAGCGGCGAACACGGTCGACCCAACACAATCGACGCTTCTACAGGCAACGGGATCGAATCTGCCGAACACCAACACGGCCATTTCTCGGATCGGCCTGGTCGGGCTCGATAACAACCAGAACTACATTGCTCAGGTGTTTTCGAATGATCAGACGGCCTCGGGTTCGGGGCGCGGGGCCTACCGACCCATGAGCGCATCGGTCATCGGTGGAAACGCGAAGGGTAGGGCGTTCGCGCTCAGTGCGGCACCCTCGACGGGCGGGCGCGGCGTGACCGGAGCGCCAGGCGACACCTTCATGGGGCCGCGGATCAACAATGGCGTGACCCTGGTCTGCGTCAACACCAGCGCGACCACGACGCAACTCTGCTACACCGCGAACGGACAAACTTCGACGTTGGCTCAGACCGGCGGAACCTCGCCGACCGGCGCCCTTATCAACAACTGCGGGAATGGGGCGGTCGATCAAAACGGGCTCGCCTACTTTATCCTCGTCACGCCGAATGGGACCGAGCTCGTCGTTTCCAACGGGGTGACGTCAAAGACGATTCTCAAGACCGGTGATTCGATTCCGAACGTGAACGGAAAGACGGTCTACACGATCGTGCAGGGCACGACTTCAACCCAGACGGACTCTCAAGGCCGTTTCGCTTTCGTCGTCGATTTCAACGATGGAACGCAGTCCATCGTCATCGGGATGCCGCTCTCGTAACAGGAACACTCCATGGCAAACATCGCAAAGACCGAAATTGGAACGACGGATCCCCTCGATATCTGTTTTGGTATCGACATGATCCCGCCCTTCGCCATTGACGTGGGTTACGAGAAGAACGGAAACATCTTCTCCTTCGGCTTCAGCCTCTTGGTCATCAAGATCGACGTCTCGGCCTCGTACGCTTTGTTCGTCGGCATGTGCGGGCCGAGGTACGCGATCAAAGTGTTCCTGGAGGGCGAAACGTCCAACACGGCGAACGGCAGTACTTTGGCTCTGACCGCGAGCAACGATGGGATGGATGCCGGGTTGCTCTTTGGGATCGACGCTCAATTCTCGGTCCAGTGCGTGATCCAAAATGCCGACTTTCACTGGGTCTGGGATGGCTGGCACACCCACATTTCGAGGTCGTGGAACAACCTCGTCAACGTGAACTTGCAAGTCAACCTCGACCTGATCGGGATCATCATCACCGCCATTCAAAAAGCCCTCGATGACGACGAAGGAGTGCTGTTCAAGCAAGTCACCAACGTCATCCCCGATCTCGCTCAGGCATGGGGCTTCTTCGCGACGAGCGAAAACAACTTCTCGAAGGGGCCGTACGCCGAGGCGACGCCCGTCATCACGTTCCCGATCAACCTGGTGCCGTTCACGGAAGAAATTCCGATCGTGGACGTGCTGTATGCTCTTGATCAGACGTTGGGCGCGATTTGGGGTGGCTTCGCCCTCGGACCGCAAATCGGCTTGGGTACGCCGGTCAAGGTCCAGATGAAGGACATCACCGTCGGGAATGTGGACTACACCGGTATCACGAATACGAACGGCAGCATTACGGGCACCTCGACGAGTGCCGCCGATGCGAGCCCGACGACGATGGCGGTCAACTTCGAGCATACGACCGGCTTCATCCTGACCGGAGGTCTGTTTGCCCAGATCTGGGCGCTGAAGATCTTCAGCCTCGGCCTCTCGGTCAACCTGGACATGCTCGCCCTCTTCGGAATCCAGATCAACGCCGGCCCATTCCAGACCACGAAGTCGAACACGATTGGAGCCAATCTTTCCAGCTCATCGGCGGCCGACCATGAACCTGCTCGAAAGTTTGCCTTCGTGCTCGACCCGGTTGAGGCATGACGGAAACGCCCGAGACACCGGTCGAAGAACGACGAATCCGGACCGCGGAAGACCTTCTCTTGGCTCTCCGCGATCCGGACCTCACCGTGCGCGCCGCACTGCTGAAGTCGATTCTTGAGCAGCCTGATGCCTCCCTGCGATTCGGCCCGTTTCAGGGTGTCGATCTCATCGATGAACTCATCGCGCAGACGTTCCAAACCCTCACCCCTCCGTATCGGCACCTCTTGACGGCCACACTCGCGGTGTTGGACGACCCGAGGGTCCCCGTTCATTTTCGGCGCTTGATGACGTACTTCGGCGAACCTGAGCTTCTCCGGGTGATCGAAGGACGACTGGAACGGGAGCCGATCGAGCCCGGTCTTGCTCAGTATCGGAGCCTGGCGATGCAGGACGACTCCGAGCTTCACACAGAAGTCGCGGCCAATCTGCTTTCGCGTGCCGAGTCGCTCGATCCGCGACTCGCGATCCGCGTCAGCGTCGCCAATGGCGTGCGATTCGACGGCGCACCAGCCGTGACCACCGAGAACGCAGCAGCATGGGTCGAGGAGTTGAACGGAAAGTTTGGTCGTGCCGCGAGCCTCTTGATCGAAGACCGCGGCGTGCAGGCCTTTTTGGCGCTAATCCCTGCCTGGAACTCGCTCACCGAAATCAATCGCGCTTGGCTCGTCGACTGGGGCTCGCGCGCCCATCCGCTCGATGCGGTCCCGATCATCCGGGCGGCGATTCACGACCAAGCAGAACCGGTAGTTGTCGCCGGACTTCGGGCGGTCGAATCGCTTGGCCCGATGGGAACGCTCTTTCATCCTGAAATCGCGCACTTGGTCGACCACGAGTCGCCCCGGGTTCGAACGCTGGCCCTTTCGGCAGGTGCACCGCTTGCCGATCCGCGATCACGGCTTGAGACGGAGTCGGCCCCAGACGTTCGGGCCGAGATCCTCGTCCGCCTCCGCCATGGCGAGGGTGCGGGCGCGATCGACACCCTCGTCGCCGAGCTTCACCACGAGGACTATCGCGTCCGCGTCCAGGCGATGACGGAGTTGGTCTGCCTCGGCGACGCCGTCGAGGAGCAAGCGAAGTCGATGGTTTTGGGCGATGATCGTGATCTCAAGGCCGCGGGAACGAACCTCCTCCTCGCGATGGGCCATCAAGAGTGGTTGGAAGCGCATCTGCTTGGCTGATCCCGCCTCTGGCGGCCTATCGGCTGAACTGGATCGCGCATGCCGAACTCAGCGCGTCGCCAGAGCGGCCGGATGGGGTCGGCCTCAGCCTCTATCAATTCGATCGGTTCGAGTACGAAGTGTTCGCGCCGTCGCTGCCGCGAGCGCTCGTCGAACTCGACACCCGGATGAGGGAGCGTTTCGACCTCGATCCACGTCATTGGACCAAACTGAACTTGGTCGGTGGAGAAGTGGTCGGCACCTCGCAGTACTGGACCGTCGACCCGAGCCTGGTTCATCCGATCGCGACGCTCCGAGTGGGCTTACGCCAGATCGGGGGACCGGAGACTCCGGTCAACCGCATCGAGCCTGCGTTCGGCCCGGCCCTTGACCGCCCCGATAGCCTTTTCGCGCTGATCGCGAAGTGGGATGACGAGCGGGCCCGGGCGCGGATTTCCTGCCGGATCGCCGTCGAGGGCGTGACCGGCTTGCTCGCCGCGTTGGAGCATTCGGAGTTCCTCACGAGCGACCAGCGGCGGGGGTATGAGTCGCTGCTCGCCCGATTCGCACCCACAAGCCCGGTTTTCGTCAGCCTCGACCCGGCCGTGAGCGGCTCGGTCGTGGTCGACTTCGAGGACGTCGCCGACGAGCGCATCCCCGAGGCCTGTCAGGACCTCTGGAGAAACCCGCCGCCCGAAGCAGGCCACCGATATCTGAAGGCGCGCATCCGGCCGAGCGGTGCCTGCGAATGGACGGTCTACCGCCCGCTTATCTCTCTCTTGGATCAAGAGTCGTGGTCGAGCCTCATCGCGATGCAGCCGTTGACGCCGGAAGAGGTCGGCAACTACTACGATGCGTCATCCCCCGCGATCGTAGCATCGTTGGGTCACACGTATCAGGCCGGCCTTCTCGACACCGGCGTCGACGCGACCGTGACCCAGCTGGTGCAGGCGTCGGAGGTCCAGGCGGGTGAGCGGGTGCTGGACCTCGGCAGCGGCGCGGGGGGGCCGGCGGTCGAAATCGCCCGCCGGGTTGAAGGAACCCACGTTACCGGGATCACCCTCTCCCCCGTCCAGGCGGAAGCAGCCCGAGCGTACGCGCGCGACGCCGGAGTCGCCGACCGAATCACCTTCGAGGTCGGCGACTACCACCGGCTCCCTGATCGTCCGGATCGCTTCGATCGCGTGGTCGCGTTCGAAGCGCTCGGTTATGCCGTGAATCTCGACGAGGTGATCAGCGGGGTGTTCCGCGTCCTCCGCCCGGGCGGCGTGTTCTACATCAAGGATGTGTTCCGGAAGCCTGACCCGATCACGCGTCGTGAACGCTTGGAGCTCGCCGAATTCGATCGGATCTACCATCAACGCACTCCGACACCGGAGGCGATCGCCCGAGCTCTCCTCGGTGCCGGGTTCGTCGACCTCAAGGTCGAGGGACTCTCGCCGACGTTCGGGGCCGGACCCTTTTATCGGGCGATGGTCGAGGCGCGCGCCCCGAGCCGCCTCAACGCCTTCGGCGCTTCGCATTGGCGCGCCTTCCAGTGCCTCCCGGTCGCTTTCGCCCATTTCTCGGCTCGTAAGCCGGACTAGTGGCCACCCTGACCGCGATCGAGGACAGGGGGTGCGACTTCGACGGGCTTCCGGAAGGCGGCTTCAATCTTGTCGTGAAGCGCTTCGCGCGGCAGTTTGCCGACCCCTTCCGTCGCGGCGGGATCGAACGGCAACAACACGCTGACCCGGCGATTGACAAAGCTCAACGGATCGGAAGGGTCGCGGAGCTGGCGGTCGGCATGGCCGCGCTCCATCAGGACCTGAGCCGGGCGCACGCCGAACGCCACCATCGTTCGACGCAGTGACGCCGCGCGGTCGGTGGAGAGGTCCATGTTGTTGTACGACGGTCGGTTCAGAGGACGCGAGTCGGTGTGGCCATCGAAGACCATCATCCGGCCGGAGCGGGCCAGAATCGGAGCGATTTTCGAGATGAGTGTGCGAGCGGCGGGGCGGATCTCAGCGCTGCCGATCTTGAAGAACACCTCTCCGTTCTTTTCAATGAAGTCGATGCGAAGACCGTCCGGATCGACCGTGATCTCGACGTCCTTAAGGAGCGTCTTCAGGTCGATCGACGAGGTGCCCTTGCCTGCGGCCGCCTTCTCGAGTTCGCCTTCGATCTCGCGCTTGAGCTTGCGCATCTCTGCTTCGGCCTGGGCCGCGGCGGACGCTTGCTTCTCGGCGTCCTGGTGTTTCTTTCCGCTTGCCGATCCGGCCATCCCCGCGTTGATGATGTTCTTCGAGCGCGGTTGAGCTTTGATGAAGCCGCTCGGGTCATTGAAGTAGCCTTGGACGATGTTGCGGGTGTCCTCGGAAAGGCCCATGATCCACATGACCATAAAGAAGGCCATCATCGCGGTCACGAAGTCGGCGTAGGCGACCTTCCACGAGCCGCCATGATGGCCGTGTCCGCCGTGGGCTTTCTTCTTCTTGATGATGATCGGGGTGCCGTCGGCCATCGTGATTGCTTAGGCCGCCGCGGCGTCCTTCTCCTTCACGGCCTTCTCCATCTCGGCGAAGCCGGGCCGAACGGCGGGCTCGATGTTGCGCCGGGCGAACTCGACGCACGTGATCGGCGATTCGCCGCGCGCGAAGCTGAAGAGCGCGAAGCGGATGCAGTTCATGTATTGCTCGTCCGACTTCATGCGAAGGTCCATCGACCGGGCCATCGGACCGAAGACACCGTAGGCGAGGAGGATGCCGAGGAAGGTCCCCACGAGCGCGGCCGCGACGCTGTGGCCGATCTCGGCGGCTTCGCCGCCGATCTTGCCCATCGTGATGATGACGCCAAGGACCGCGGCGACGATCCCGAATCCGGGCATCGCATCGCCTACAGTCTGGACGGCGTCGATCGGGACCCGCTGCTCGGCATGGGACGTCTCGAGGTCGAGTTCCATCATCTCGGAGAGATCATGGGGCCCGACCGCGCCGGTCAGAATGACTTTCATCGTATCGCAGAAGAACGCGCAGGCGTGGTGGTTGGCCAGGAACTGCGGGTACTTCTTGATGATTTCGCTTTCCTCAGGGTTCTCGATGTGCTTTTCGAGTCCGAGGAGCCCCTCTTTTCGTGCGACGTTGAAGAGCTGAAACATCATTTTCAGGAGGTCGAGATACGCCTCCTTGGTGTTGGGGTCGGGCTTGAGCAAGCCCATCACGGCCTTGATGACGCCCTGGAACCCCTTCATGCCGTTGGCGGCGATCATCGATCCGATCGCGGCTCCACCGAGGATGATGAACTCGTTGACCTGGATGAGAACGCCGATGTTCCCACCGTGATTGATGTAGCCGCCGATGACGGCCCCCATGACGAGCACGATTCCAATGATGACGAACATGATGGTTGCGCGCGCGGCGAACCGGGAAGAGTTCCGTGATCCGCTACACTAGGATTGTCGGCACCGTCTGTACTTTTCGGAGGGTGGACGATTCCATAGAAGATGATTGCGAGCGCGCTTCCTCGACGCGTCCGGCTCTTGGACCCCCATACCGTCAACCAGATTGCGGCGGGGGAGGTCGTCGAGCGCCCGGCTTCGGTGGTCAAGGAGCTCCTCGAGAACGCGCTCGACGCAGGCGCCACTCGCATCGAGATCGAACTCGTCGACCAGGGACGGCGCAAGATTCGGATCGTCGACAACGGGTGCGGGATGGTCGCGGTCGATGCGGAAACCGCGCTTCAGCGCCATGCGACATCGAAGATCGGATCGGTCGGCGACCTCCAGCGCGTCGAGACGCTCGGATTCCGCGGGGAGGCGCTTCCTTCGATCGCGTCGGTGGCGCGGATGCGGCTCTCGACCGGGACGGAAGACGGCCTTCGGGTCCTGCTCGAGATCGAGGGTGGGCGTATTCGTTCGGGCGGCCATGAGGCGGGCCCGAAAGGAACCGAGATCGTGGTGGAGGACCTGTTCTTCAACACCCCGGCCCGGCTCAAGTTCCTCAAGAGCGATGCGACCGAGCTGTCGGCGTGCGTCGACACGGTGTCCCGTTATGTTCTCGCCTACCCTCAAGTCGCGATCGCCTTGAGACACCAGGGCCAGACGCTGTTTTCGAGTTCCGGGGATGGGGATCTCCTCGCGGCGATCGCCGCGATTTGGGGTCGAGAGGTCGCGAAGGCGCTCGCCGAGATCGATAGCGTCGCCGGCGGCGTCCGGGTTCGGGGGTTCGTCAGTCCGCCCCATTTGACGAAGCCCACGAGGGCGTTTCAGTGGATTTTCGTGAACGGCCGTCCGATCCGCTCGCGCGCGCTCGGGGCTGCGATCGATCAGGCGTATCGGTCGCTTACGCCCGAACGGCGCTACCCGATCGCGGTGCTCCTCCTCGATATCGATCCGGTGAGGGTCGACATGAACGTCTCTCCGACGAAGAGCGAGGTGCGATTCCAGAGTGAGGGCCAAGCATTCGATGCGGTGCGGCACGCGATCAAGTCCGGGTTGATGGCGCACGGGATGGTGCCGAGCGCGGAAGAGCTTGTTTCGAGCCAAGTCGCCTTGGCGACGGTCGGACGCGCGACGAGCGAGATGTTCGCCCGGGAGCCGCGGGCGCTCTTCGATGTCTCCCGGGAATCGGCCGGTACTTTCGGAGCTCCCGGAGGAGGGACCGTGGGTCCGTCGGGACGCTCAGACCAAGCTTATGCCGATCGGGCAGGAAGGGGCTGTGTCTATGCGTCGGCCCTGGAAGCGCAGGCACCGCTGCTCGCGACGATCGCGGGGGCCGACATCGATGGTCCGGCCGGCATCGAGCGGGGGGCCGAGGCCGGCTTCAGCGGCGGCGATCTCCTCGACGGCCTCCGTATCATCGGCCAGCTGATGAGCACGTTCATCCTCGCCGAAAATCGGCGTGGCCTCCTCATCGTGGACCAGCACGTCGCCCACGAACGGGTCCTCTTCGAGATGCTCCGGGATCAGCGAGGACGTGCCCAGGTCGAACGACAGTCGCTCCTCACCCCGGAGACGATCGCGCTTGACCGGCGAGCCGCGGCGGTGCTTGCCGAGCGTCTCGACGAAGTGCGTGAGGTCGGCTACGAACTGGAGGCGTTCGGCGGCGAGAGCTTTCTCGTTCGCGCGATCCCCGCCGCTCTCCGTTCGAAAAACGCGCTCGGTGTTCTGCGCGATCTCGCCGAAGAACTCGCCGACGGGCTCGGCTCAGGTTGCGTGACGCCGGCGAGGGAGTCGATCTGGATCATGGCGTCGTGCAAGATGGCGATCAAAGCCGGCGATCCGATGACCCCGGTCGAGATGGAGAAGCTGCTCGTCGATCTCGCCGCGACCGAGAACCCCTACCTCTGCCCTCACGGCCGCCCGATCACGCTCGTCCTCGGGCGAACCGAACTGCTGCGCAAGTTCAAGCGCTGAGCGGAGTGCTCAGCGCTCGATCGGGAAGACGCCGGCGTCGAAGACGTTCTCGTTCTCTTTCATCCGGAGAAGGGCGGCTTCCGACGGCGCGCGATCGACCGCCACCTGCGCGATCGCGGCTTGGGCGACCCCGAGGACGATGTTTTCCATTTCCTGGACGTTGACGCCCTCGTCCTTCAGGACGGCGAGAATGTGGGCGAGAACGCCGACCCGGTCGAGATGCCGGACCACGAGGAGGTGGGTCGCGTTCCCCCCTTTGGCGACGTTGACCACGTTGGGAGCGGTACCCGTCTGCTTGTATTCCCGGACGATCCGGACGGTTTCCGCCGCTACCGCTTCTTGGGCCTCGTCGGTCGAGGCACCGATGTGGTGGGTGCAATAGACGCCGGACAGGGTTCGCAACGGTCCCTCGTACGTCCCCTCGCCTCCGCTCGGCTCGCCTTCGAAGACGTCGAGCCCGGCCACGACGCGGCCGGATTCCACGGCCGCTTCGAGCGCACCTTGATCGACGACTTCGGCCCGGCTGGTGTTGACGAACGCCGTTCCCGGACGCATCGCCTCAAAGAACTCTCGACCGAGCATGCCTTTCGTCTCCGGTGTGAGGGAGACGTGGACGGACACGAAGTCGGAGAGCTTCGCGAGTTCGACCAAGGTCTGGGCGCGACCGATGCCGAGGGCCGCGGCAACCTCGGGTGTCATCCAGCGGCTGTAGGCGACGACGTTCATGCCGAACGCCTTGGCTCGAGTGACCATGTCCTGGCCGATGTTGCCCATGCCGACAAGGCCAAGGGTCCGCCCGTAGAGCCCGCGGGCCTTGCTGAACGCCTTCTTGTTCCACTTTCCCGCTCGGAGTTCGGCCACGTTGTCGGCGATATGGCGATCGAGGGCAAGGATCAGGGCGAACGCGAGCTCGGCGACGGCGTGGCTGTTCTTGCCCGGGCAGTTCGTGACGTAGATGCCGCGCGCACTCGCTCCCGCGATATCGATCGTGTTGTAGCCGGCACCGGCCCGAACGATGAGGCTCAGGCGGCCCGCCGCGAGCATCGGCTCGGTGACCTTCGTCGACCGGACGATCAGGATGTCGGCCCCGCTCTCACGAATCCGGTCGGTGAGACTCTCATCCTTCAGGTCCGGTTCATAGAGGACGTGCGTCCCCAGCGCCTTCAGGCCATCCAATCCGCTCTGCTCGAACTTGTCTGCAACCAACACCTTCATCGCGGAGCAGTTTACTCGCGCCCCCGGCTCGTGGCCCGAAGGCCGGAAGGTGGCCCGCTCTGGCGGGACGGAGGGGGTCTGAACTCTCGGAACCGGAAGAACCCCACCCGGTTCGCTGCGCTCACCGACCTCCCCGATGCCGGGCACAAGCCATCCCGGAATCAGGGAGGTATCCCACGGCCGGTCGGCGCCGGCCTTCGTGAAGTACACTTCGACGCATGCTGAACCCCGAACAGCATGAAGCGCTGTCGAACGCGGGTCACCGCCTCGACGCTATCCGGGGGCATCTTTGACCTGCCTCAGCTTCAAGCACAGATAACCGCGCTCGAAGAGCGCACGTCCGACCCCGAGTTCTGGAACGACCCGACCGAAGCGAATGCCCAGCTCCGGCGACTTTCTCGATTGCGGGCGATCGCGAATCCGTTCCAGGATCTCGAGCGGCGGCTTGCCGACATCCGGGAGTGGTACTCATTGCTCGCGGAGGACGAGAATGCCGATCTCCAGAAGGAGACGGACGCGATGGCGACCCAGTTCTACAAGGATCTGGATGCCTATGAGCTGCGCACCCTGCTCAGCGGCGAGCACGACGGCGACAANNTTGCTGTTCCGGATGATCTCGCGCTGGGCCGCGGATCGCGGAATGAAGCTGGACATCCTTAGCGAAACTCCGGGCGACGTCACCGGCTACCGTAACATCGCTTTCGTGGTTCGAGGCGATAATGCCTATGGGCTCTTGAAGTCCGAGAACGGTGTACATCGTCTCGTGCGGATTTCGCCGTTCGATGCGGCGGCCCGACGGCACACGAGCTTCTGCCGGATCGAGGTCTTGCCCGAAATCGAGGAGTCCCAGATCGACATCAACCCGGACGACCTCAAGGTCGAGACCTTGCGGGCGGGCGGAGCCGGCGGCCAGCACGTCAACAAGACCGAGAGTGCGGTCCGGATCACCCACATTCCGAGCGGGATTGTGGTCCAGTGCCAGAACGAGCGGAGCCAGCACAAGAACCGAGCCAGCGCGATGAGCGTGCTCGCCGCTCGCCTTCAAGCTCTCCAGCAAGTCGAAGACGAAGAGCGTGCGCGGCTTCTCAAAGGTGACGCAAGCCCGGCCGCCTGGGGAAGGCAGATCCGGAGCTACGTGATGCAGCCGTACACGATGGTCAAGGACCATCGAAACGGCCACGAGACAGGGAACATCACCGGCGTTCTCGACGGCGATCTCGACGGTTTCATCGAGGCGTTTCTCAAGATGCCGAAGGGCGTCGAGCAGTTCGTGGAATGATCGTCGGGCGCTCCCTATCGCAATCCGATACCACAATAGCCATGCTATCCTGACGCCATGGGCGGCGTGGCGCGAGGGTTCGGGTGGGGTCTGCACCTGCTCGGGAGCTTGCGCTTGGTCGCGCCGGATGGTCGGGAGGCTCCGATCGGGTCGAAAGTCGCGGCGACCCTTCTCGGATACGTGGCCTTGCGACAGACTCCCGTTCCCCGAACGACGATCCAGGAGATGCTGTGGCCTGAAAGCGACGGGGATCGCCAGGCCCAGAACTATCGGCGCGCGCTTTCGAACCTCCGCCAGTTCTTCGAGCAAAACGGATCGGAACTGGTCCTCGACTCGAGTCCGACCTCGATCGCTCTGATTCCGGGCACCCTGCGGGTGGACGCGCACGACTTCCGCGACGCGGCCCGAGCGGCGCTCGATCATCGATCCATCTCGGAGCTCACGACGGCGGCCGACCTCTACACCGGTGCGCTCTGGCAGGACGGTCCCGAGGAGTGGGTCCTCGCCGCTCGGCAGGAGCTCGAGGAGCTCTACGCGCAGGTCATCGGCGACCTGACGATCCGGCTCGCCGACTCCGGAGAGCTGCGGGAAGCGGTCCGGGTGGCCCGCACCGCGGTGACGAAGGCGCCACTCCGGGAAGACGTCCATGCGGACCTGATTCGTGCCTACGCCCGGGCCGGAATGCCCAGCGAAGCGCTCAAGCAGTTCGAGGTCCTCGAGGCGATGCTCGACGAGCATTGGGGCGAGGCACCCTCGGTGATGTCGCTTACGGCGCTCGATTGCGAGCCGTCTAAGGCCGTGCGCTCCGCGACCATCGAGACGGCTCCGGCAAGTCCCCGGTTGAGCCATGTTCGCCGATCCGCCGACGACGCGATGGATGCCGCGCTCCGGGTGGGGGAGGGTGTGATCGTCATCCAAGGCCCGCGCCAGGTCGGCAAATCGACGATGTTGGCCCGGGCCCTGCGTATGGCTTCCGAAGAGGGCGCCTTGCCGGTGCTCTCGGACTTTCAGGCACACGAAGCGGCGCTCCTGGCCGACACCGAGAAGTTCTGCCGGGCCGTGGCGACGCTGTTCGTCCAGCAAGTCGGAGCGGAGATCGCCTTGGAGACGGGCTGGAACGACTGGGTCGGCCCGAACGCGAACCTCGATGCGGTCGTCAAGACGGCCTTGGAGTCGACCGATCGCCGCGTGATTTGGGCAATCGACGAGCTCGACCAGCTGTTGGGCCTTCAGACCGGGAACGACTTTCTCGGGCTTGTGCGAAGCTGGCACAACCGTCGGGCGCTTGAGCCGGAGGGTCCCTGGTCGCGCCTCACGGTGCTGATCGCGCATACCGGCGAGATCGAGGCCCTGATCTCCGATCCGAGGCAGTCTCCCTTCGATGTCGGAGTGGTTATCGATGTCGAAGATCTGGCCCGTGAGCAGGTCGGCGAACTGAACGAGACGATGGGGAGTCCGGTCACCCCTGGTGAACTCGACGCGATCTTCGAACAGACCCAAGGGCACCCCTACGTGACCCGACGCGTCCTCGAGACGGCGGGCAAACTCGGATTCGAGTCGGCGATGAGACTGCTCGAGAAGCTTGTCACGGCCGCGACTCGCCCGCCCGAGGGCTGGGGCCGGCGGGGAGTTCCTCGCGAGCGCCACAACCTGATCGGTCTTGAGCGGCCGTTCGTCGGTCGCGTGAAGGAGCGTGAAGCTTTGTCCGCCGCGGTCTGCGGCGAACGATCCCGGTTGGTGACGCTCCTCGGCTTCGGGGGGATGGGGAAGTCGACGCTTGCGAACGTCGTTGCGTGGGATAGTCTGCCCGCCTTCGATGAGGGAGTCTGGTGGGCGGAATGTGAGTCGAGTCGAACGGCAGAGCAGGCGCTTGCCGCGATGGCCGCCGCACTCGGCGAGCCCCTGGTCGAAGGTTCCGTCGACCTCCTTGCCGAAGCGATCGGTCGACGCCACCTCCTTCTCGTCCTGGATTGCTGCGAGGGATTGGCGGGGGAACTCGGCTTCGTCGCTCGATTGGTGCGAGCGTGCCCGCATCTCCACGTGCTCGCCACGAGCCGACGGACGCTCGACCTGCCCGGGGAGCACGTCTACGAGCTTGAGGGGCTCGACCAGATCGCGTCGCGGGGGGGCCTTTCCGATGCCGAGCAGCTGTTCGTCGACGCGGCGATCGCCGCCGATCCGGAGTTCGACGTGGAAGCGCACCGCAAGACGGTAACCCGGATCGTTCGGCGGCTCGAGGGCATCCCGCTCGCCCTGATCCTTGCCGCAAGCCGTCTGCGGCACATGGGTCTGGAGGACGTCGACGGGCGACTTGAGAAGGGTCAATTGGCGACGGTTCGCGCCCCTTCCGGCAAGGGTCGTCATTCCAGCCTCCACCAGATTGTCGCCAGTACCCTCGCGCTCGTGGAACTCGAGGATCAGAAGATGGCGTCTCGGGTGGCAGTGTTTCAGGGCGGCTTCCGCCTTGACGACGCGCAATCGGTGCTCGGCGACTCGCGGGATACGCTCGACCAGCTGAGCCGGCTCCGCGACTGCTCGCTTCTCCTCGCCGAGACGAGGGTCTCCGGACTTTGGTATCGCCAGCTGGACTCCGTGCGAGAGTTCCTGCGCGAAGTGACGCCGCCGGAAGAGCTGTTGCCCTGGCGGGCCGGCCACGCGCGCCATTACGCGGGGCTCGCGCTCGACGTCCGGTCCCTCCACGAGCGGAGCGAAGACTCGACGGTCGCGGAGATCCTCGCGGTCAGTGGCGGCAATCTGAGGACCGGGCTCGTTTTCGCGATCGAGACCGGCGACGATCGCCTGATCCGCGACTACGCGTTCGGGCTTTCGCGAGCTTTTGTCGAGGCGGGACTGCTTCAGGACCTGGCGACGCTGGCGGTCCCTGCGCTCGAAGCCGCGACTCGCCTCGGCGACGACGCGTTGCGGTTCGAAATCCTCGGGCTCCTCGGCATCGCGGCACGACGTTCCGGCCATGCGGACCTCGCGATGGAGCGCTGGCGAGAACGCGCCGATGCGGCGCGCGACGCGGATAACCCGACGATCGAGGCAGACGCCCTCGGCGACGCGATCGACCTCGCGATCGAACTCGGACGGATGGAGACCGCCCGCGAGCTACTCGATCGGCTTCGGCCGATCGTTCCCCGGAGCACGGATCCGGAAGCCGAGGTCTGGGCCGGGTTGTTCGAGGCGCGATGCCTTCTCGGGGAGGGCCGTGCGGAGGAGGCGCTGGCGGCCGCGCTGGTCGTTCAGGCTCGTCAGAAGGACCCCGCTCACGAGGCCTACGTCCTGCGAACGGTCGCTTCGATCGCGCGCGAGGCGGGCGACGGCACGGTTAGCCATCGGATGGCCCAACGACTCCTGATGCGCGCGCTCGACGGGGGCCAGATACCCCGTGCGGCGGCTGCGGTCCTCGAGTTGGCAACCACGGCCGAAGCCTTCGGCGACCTCGACCGCGCGCGCCAAGCGGTCACGGCGCTGCTAGCCCTACCCCGCCGGAATGGTCCCAGCGTCTACGAGCGGGCGCGTGAGCTCGCTGCGGCGCTCGGGGTGAAGAAGCGTCCGCCGCTTCGGGCAAACGTGTTCCTCGATCTCGCTCGGGCGCTGGTCTCCCCGCAGACCGCCGACACCCCCGCGGGGCCCTGACGCCGTGGATCGTCACACATCCATCACAGGCGACCGCACGCAATCACGATTCCTTCACGGCGCGAACCGCACAATCATCCCAAGCCGCACGGAGGGGAGGTGCGGCCAACCAACCAAACGCAGGTGAACTCATGAACATCCCCAAACCCGACCTCTCGACCGCAGTCCCGTTGAAACCGATCTGGGTCCCCGGTATCGGAGCCTTCGTGCTCCTCGACTACTCGACCGGATACGACCCCAGCCACTTGGAGCAGTCGGTGGTCTTCGTCCCATCGACCTGGGAGTCCATGTGGGAGCTGCTGCGCGCGCCGGGCACCTTCATGAACATGGTCATGCGCTCGTACACTCAGGTGTGGGGGTACGACGCCGCGACCCAACAGGTGAATAAGGCGGTGTCCTCGTGGCCGTTCGCGGAGCCGATCACGATCCACATCGAGCCGCTGACCGCGCCCAGCCCCTCGAATCTGGCGACGCTTGAGGGATTGAGCTTCCTCTATCCCCAATTCAAAGGTCTGCTCGACGCACCGGCGACGTACGGCAGCGTCAAGGATGCGCTCACCGGGTTCCGCCGGAACGTCATCGCGGCGGCCCAAGTGCCGGCGACCGCCCTGGTGGGCGCGGTAGAGGCGAACGCGAGCCTCATCAAGAAACTGAGCGCCCGGCAACCCGGCAAAGGCACTTCGGGGGGAGCGGTGCCCCAGTTCACGACGCACCCAAGCGGAGCGGTCCTTCCCCCTCCGATTCCGTCGTTCCCGCTCCACTACGTGGCGGAATACGCCCTCGATACCCGCGTCCTGACCATCCGCTATGTTCCGCGCTACGTCACCTATCCAACCGCCGCCGACAAGCTGGGTCGGCGGATGGAGAGCACCCAGATCACGCCGTTGACGATCAATCCGATCCAGTACATGAACTTCACGTTCCTGCACTTCGACATCGCGTTTTCCCAGCCCCGGACTCCTGAGAGTGTGGCCGAAGCGCGCGCCAACTTCGCGATGGACTTCATCGAGAACCCGCTGTCCCTCAATCCGATCACAGGGGACGTGGCGGCCGGTGGCAGCAGCAACTACACGCTCATGAACGATCAGCTGACGGCGACCGGCAACGTCCTCAGCCAGAAGGTCGGAGGTCCGGCAAACCGACCTTCGTTCACGTGGCCCGCCCACACTGACCCGAGCTTGATTCTCGACTCCGTGCTTGCCGACCCCAGCCACGCGAGCGGCGGGTCGAGCGGCTCAGGGGGCAACATCCAAGCTCTTGGCGGAGACCCGTCGCCTTCGCCGTGCGTGATCGTCGTCTGGATCGACGGCGTGCCGTACTACATCGTGATCAAGAACTACAACTAGATCCGGGCGCCCGGAGGCTTGAGGGGAGAGCCTCTAGGGCGTCGCCGGCTCGACGTCCTCGACAAGCCCGCGCAGGGTGTTGGAGTATCGGTCGAGAACCACGGCGATGATCTCGCGGACATCGGGTGCGTGGGCTCGGTGGCCATGCTCGTGCACGATCGCCGCGAGATCATCGCCCTTGAGTCCGTCGCGAGCGGCCTTATCGAGCCAGGCGGGGAGGGAGTCGTCGTCGAGCCGGCACTCACGGCCGTTGAGGGCGAGGAACGCGACGAAGCCGACCATCGCGGTCGCGTCGTTCCCGGCATCGAAAGGAGCGAGTTTGCGAAACCCGAGAAGGAACTTCGCAGCCTGGCCGAAGAGGTCTGCGCTCGAGCCGTAGCCGTACTGGCAGAAGGTCGCCTCTTCGAGCAGGTCGTAGCGATAGGGATGGACCTTTCCTGTGACTTGGAAGTTGATCCACTGCATGTCCTGAAGCGTGAGGTAATGAAGGGCGTCGGCCATGGCTCGGGCAGATTGTACACGCCCTTGCCCCGCCGAGGCAGAATGAGTCGATGACGGCGGAAATCGTGAGCGTGGGAACCGAACTCCTCCTCGGCCAAATCGTGGATCGCAACGCGGCGACGCTGGGCGTCCTCTTTGCCGAGTGCGGGGTGATCCACCGGCATCGACAGACGGTCGGGGACAACCTGGACAGGCTTGTCGAAGCCCTCCGGTTTGCCCTGAGTCGAAGCGACCTCGTCGTCACGATCGGGGGACTTGGGCCCACCCAAGACGACCTCACCCGGGATGGGATCGCAGCCGCCCTCGACGACGATCTCGTGCTCGATGAAGCGGTCGTCACGCACCTCAAGGAAGTGTTCGCCCGGCGGGGCCTTGCGTGGGTCGAATCGAATACCCGCCAAGCGATGCGGCCGCGAAGCGGCTCGATCATCCCGAATCCGAACGGTACGGCTCCCGGACTGGTCTGCCGGAAAGCGGGGAAGATCGTGATCGCGCTGCCCGGGCCCGTGAACGAGTTCGATCCGATGCTCGAAACGTCGGTGCGGTCGTTGCTCGAGGCGCTCGGCGGGGGGCAGGTCTTGCTCTCGCGAACGCTTCGCATCGCGGGGATGGGCGAGAGTCTGGTCGAGGCGCGGCTGGGCGACCTGATGGAGAGCCAGAATCCGACGGTGGCACCCTACGCGAAGACTGCCGAGGTCCACCTGCGACTAACGGCGCGCGCCGTCGACCGCAT
>DKKT01000048.1 GCA_002455425.1 Chthonomonas sp. UBA6659
ATTCCGCCGGGTCCGCCCAGGTGGACCCGGCGGAATCCGACCCCTTGCCCCGGCGCGGAGGAACGACCCTCCACAGCGGCCGCCTGTGCCCTGCTCCCACCGGACGGGTGACCAAGCCGCGGATCGCTCAGACGACAAGGCTCTGGTCCCCAAGATCCAAGACGACCGTTCTCCGTATGTGTTTCGCCCTGGCGTTGGGGTGACACCCCGAACGGAACCGTGCTTAGGGTTGGTCGCCGCGACCGTTCTTACCCTTGAACAGCCGCTCGACGAACGTCAGCAATTCCTCGACTTCGGCCGTGATCGTCACTTCGCGCCGCACGACTTCGATCGCGTGGGTCAGGCCGAGTTGGGACTTGAACAGCAGTTTGCACGCCTTGTGCAGCGCAAGACGTGACTCTTGCGAGACGCCGATCCGGCGCAGGCCGACGGCGTTGATGTCATGCACCTGCTGCTCCATCCCTTCGACCAGCATGTACGGGGGGACGTCACGCACGATCCGGCTCATCCCGCCGACCATGGCGACTTTGCCGATGCGCACCCACTGATGGATGCCGGTCATGCCGCTCACGGTCGCGAGGCGCTCGATCGTCACATGTCCCGACACTCCCGAGCCGTTGGCGATCGTCACGTCGTCTTCGATGGTCACGTTGTGGCCAAGGTGGACGAATGCCATCAGGAACACGCGGTTCCCGACACGGGTCGTCTTACCTTCTCCGGTGGCGCGGTGGATCGTGACGTACTCGCGGATGTGGTTGTCGTCACCGATGACAGCGTACGTGGGTTCGCCTTTGTACTTACGGTCCTGGGGATCGCCCCCGATGATCGCCCCCTGCCCGATGAAATTCCGCGCCCCCAGGGTGGTGTTGCCCTTGACCGTGACGTGGCTGTCCAGCACCGAGCCGTTCCCGATCACGGCACCCGCCTCGACGAAGCAGAAAGGGCCGACCACCACATCGGCGGCAAGATCGGCTTTCGGGTCGACGACGGCACTCGGGTGGATGACGGGCAAATCCTATTCCTTGGGCAAAAGCTTGAACGTGAGCTCCATGCTCGCGGCCTGTTGACCTTCTACGGTCGCGACGGCGCGAAGACGTCCGATATCCCGACGAATCCAGAGCAGTTCCACATCGGTGATCAGCGTGTCGCCGGGCACGACTTGCCGCTTGAGCTTCACGTCGTCGATCGCGCCGATGATCGGGACGTGATCGGCCCAGATCGGGTCGGTAAGCAGGATCACGGCCCCGGCTTGAGCCATCGCCTCGACGATGAGCACGCCGGGCATGATCGGCATGTTGGGATAATGGCCCTGGAAGAACGCCTCATTGGCCGTAACACACTTGAGGCCACGACAGCTTTTGCCTGGCACGACGTCCAGAATCCGATCGACCAAAAGCATCGGGTATCGGTGAGGGAGGTGCCGCATGATCTCGCGGACATCCATCGTGGTCGGGTTCTGGAGTTCGTTTCCCACGGGCCGTGTATACCCCCGAGGCGCAGGAATCGGTTTCAGCTATGATCCGCCAGATGGAGGAATCGATCGCTCAAGCCATCGACGCCTGGGCACCGGGAGCTGCCCTCCGTACCACCAAACCCCTCGGTGGCGGAATGTCGGCGCAAGTTCTCGGGCTCGAGTTGGAGGATGGTCGTTCTGCCGTCCTTCGTCATCCCAGCCCGTTCCTTGCGTCGCTGGTCGATGACCCGGCACGTTACGAATTCGAGGTGCTGGCGGCCACCCATGGTGCTGGGCTCCCCGTGCCGCGGCCACTCGCCTTCGGCTCGGGCTGGCTCTTGATGGAGATGCTCGACGGCACCGCGACCGCGTTTACCGACGATCCCAAAGCGTACGCCGAACAGATGGCGACGACGCTTGCCCGAATCCATGTGGTCGAGGTCCACACGCCTGCTTTCTCGATGTTGATGGAAACCCGGCGCACGTTCACCCCGCCCGACGGCGAGCCGAATCTGGAGTTGCGGGAGCCCGAAGTCGCGTCCGCACTGATCGACTCGCTGCCCGACGATCCCGGCCCCTACGGGCTACGGCACGGCGACTACTGGCCCGGAAACGTGCTTTGGCAGCAGGGCCGCATCACCGGGGTGATCGACTGGGAGAACGCGCTCAAGGGGCCGGCGATCGCGGACCTCGCCGTCAGTCGGCTCGACATGTGGTGGGTCTTCGGCCGCGAGGCGATGGACCACTTCACGGCGTGCTACGTCGCTTGCCGCCCGATCGACTTGGGTGCGCTACGCTACTGGGACTTGCGCGCCGCGCTGAGGCCGATGCGGAACCTGGAGGAGTGGGCGGCACCCTATCCGTCGCTCCATCGCCCCGACATCGACACCGTCGGGATGCAACGGGGATTGCTCGCATTCATCGAGGACGCGCTCGCGCGCTGAACCTACTTGCCGACGACGTTCTTGCTGATGACCATCCGCTGGATCTCGGAACAGCCCTCTCCGATCTCGGTTAGCTTGGCATCCCGCCAGAGCTTCTCGACCAGGAACTCGAAGGTCATGCCGCGTCCGCCGTGGATCTGAATCGCCCGGTTCGTGACGTGGTTCGCGGTTTCGCTCGCGTACAGCTTGGCCATCGAGGAGATCAGGGTGACGTCCTCGCCTCGATCGAACATGACCGCACCCTTGTGCAGGAGGAGACGGGACGCTTCGAGCTCGGTCGCGCTGTCGGCGATCATGTTCTGCACCGACTGCATATCGACGAGGCGGCGCTTGAACTGTTCGCGCTGCTTGCCGTACTCAACTGTGAGTTCGAACGCCTTCTCGGCGATCCCGACGGCCATGCCCGCGATCCCGAGTCGGCCACGGTAGAGCAGCGAGATCGCCTGCTCAAACGAGCACGGGGTGTGCCAGCCGATCGCGTCGGTCATTTGAAAGCGAACCGTGTTGCTGGCTCGAACGCCGATCGTGTGGATGCGATCGGTGAGCGTGAACCCTGCCTGGTCGGTTTCCATCAGGAACGCCGAGAGCTCGGTCTCGGAGGTCCGGGCAATGAGAATGATGAGGTTGGCCTTCCCCCCGTTCGTGATGAACATCTTCTCGCCGTTCAGGTGATAGTAGCCGGGCCGATCCGCGATCGGGGTCGCCACGCTCTTGACGCGGCGTGCGTCACTGCCGGCGTCCGGCTCGGTCAAGCCCCACGCGAGCTTGATGTCGCCCTTGATGATTCCCGGAAGGTACTTGCGTTTCTGCTCCTCCGAACCGAAGTGGACGATGTGGGCGGCGCAAAGGGCGTTGATCGCCGCGATGTTCATCGCGAGGGCCGGATCGCCCGTGGCGATCTCGCGACACGCCTCAACATAGGCCACGCACGAGACACCGGCACCGCCGAGTTCCTTCGGAACCGTCATCGAGAGGAGTCCGAGCTCGCCCAGTCGCGGCCAGATCGTATCGGGGAACGCGGTGTTCGACTCCCATTCGCGGGTGTTCGGGAGGACCTCGTCCGCGACGAACGCGCGCACAGAGTCCAGAAAACGCATCTCTTCGGGGCAGATTTCCAACAGCATCGTCGTATCGGCCGCGTCCTCGCGGGCCGACCTATTCTACTTCGTGGGGTCGATGACCGTTTCTCGCCGGGGCGTCGGAATCAATCTGACCTCACGTCACCGGACAATAATGTATAATGATGGAATAGCACCCCTGTCCTACGAGAAAATACACCGATGATTGATTTGTTCAAGGAAGTCGCCGAGCCCTCGCGCCGCAATCTCTTGGCTCAGCTGCAGGCAGGCCCGCGCAGTGTCACCGACCTCGTCATCTCGACCGGCCTCAAGCAGCCGAACGTCTCGAATCACCTCGCCAAGTTGCGTGCTCGGGGGATCGTTCGGGCAAGCAAGGTCGGTCGGCAGGTCTTTTACACGCTCGCCAGCGCCGAAGTCGAAGCCACTCTGCGCGGACTGATCGAGCCGGCCGACACTGAGGAACCGACGGCGATCCCGATCGACGATGCCCCGAAGCAGTACGCTCGGGCCGCATGCGCCGGCGACGAGCCGACCTGCACCCGGATCATCGATACGCTCGTGCGCCAAGGCGTCTCGCTGCTGAGAATCTATCAGCAGGTGCTTGCCCAAGCGATGGAATTGATAGGGAAGTGGTACGAGGTCCAGGCGATCGACGAGGGCCAGGAGCATCTCGCGAGCGCGATCACCGAACGGATGATGGCGCGAGTCGTCCACTATGCACCGGCGCCGAAACGAAATGCCCAACTGGCGATCCTCGGCTGCGTCGAGGGGAACTGGCACAGCATCGGGCTAAGGATGGTCAGCGACTATCTTCGGCTGAGCGGCTGGAAGAATCTCTATCTCGGCGCGTCGGTTCCGACAACGTCGTTTCTCTCCGCGGTCCGCGAACACAAGCCGCACCTCGTTCTCGTGAACTGTACGTATAGCGAGCAGCGTGACGAAGCGATCCGCCTGATCCACCGTTTGGTCGAGCATCGCGACCAATGTGGCGGCGGCTTTTTGATCGGTTTGGGCGGTCGCTGCGTCAACGAGGATCCGCAGTCGTTCATCGATGCCGGGGCCGACTTCTCGGCCCCCAACCTGTTCGTTTTTGCCGAGGAAGTGATCCCCCGGCTCGAGAGCAGTGCGAGCAGCCTCGGCGTGTTCACCAACCACAAGAAGTACGACTGAGCCCAAACCGGGTCACCGGTTCTCGTCGTCGTCTTCTTCCTCGCTTTCGGCAAGTCAAAGCCGCTGCTCCCGAAGCATACGTTTCGGCCTCGGAGGCGGAGATTGACACAATCGGCGAGCGAATCTACTTTGGCCAGACGGTTAAGAAAGAAAAATTGTTGGAAGGCATTGACAGGACCGGTTGCTTGTGGTATAGTGTCCGATGGAGCAGCGTAAGGTACCTCACGCAGATGCGGAGGCAGCGTAGTCTCCGGAGAAA
Source organism: Chthonomonas sp. UBA6659 (assembly GCA_002455425.1). Lineage (GTDB taxonomy): Bacteria > Armatimonadota > Fimbriimonadia > Fimbriimonadales > Fimbriimonadaceae > UBA6659. Next base: position 4,906 of record DKKT01000048.1, read on the forward strand.
GATGCATAGAACCGACGTTGAGCACTTCGTGCTCGAGAGCCTTCGGACTCTCGGCCTCAACCCAAGCCTGACTTGGGACCCAGAGGGAAGGGTGGCCACCTTCTTCATCACCCTCGAACGCCCAGTCACCGAAGCCCTTTACACCTCTACGCGAAAGGGAGCGTCCATGTACCACAACGTACAACGCAAGGAAAAGGGCCACGCGCAAAAGGAACGTTACGTACCCGCCATGAACAACGGTTGGTGGAAGGATTGGGCGTCAAGCATCGCCTTCGTAGTGTACAGCCACGAGGGGGAGACCCAGTTCAAACTGGCGGATGGCTACCAACGCACGGCGAGCGCCTACAAGGCTCACCCTCCTCATCCGCTTAAGTTCGTTGGTGTTGTCCACTTGTGCGAGAGCGAACGGGAATCGGGAGACATCATTCGCCACTACAACTTAGGGCAGCAGAAGACGCCCGACGACCACATCCGCGGAGCGGACGCCTTCACCTACGTCTCACCGACGTTCTTGAAGACCACAAAGGTCATCGCAACTCGCATCCGGTATTGGAACGCCAACGCCTTTGGCCAGATTCTCCCGGACGAGTGGCAACGCATGAGCGAAGAACTCGAACTGCCCCTAAAGGCATTCGAGCGGATCCTGTACTTTGTGAGAAGCGGCCACGAGTACGACTTCGAGCGTGCGGCCCTTGATGCGGATCTAGACGCGAAGGACATGAACACCGTGTATGCGCGGCTGGTTGGAATCCTCTATCAGGCTCGCGATCCGCAAAAGGCGCTCAAGTTCTGCGATGCTGTCATCAGGAACGAGATACCGGAAGTTGAACCGCGTCTGCTGAAGGGTGAGTCGACCAACATGGTCACCAAGATGATCATGGACGCTTACTGCTCATTCTGCGACCCGCGTTTCCAACCGGTGGAAGTCACTAGGCGCAAGGACTGGCCTTGGGAGCCTCACGTGCCGCATGTGGCTACATGGCCCGTCTTCGCGCACTCGAAGAGGGAGGAGGCATTGGCCGTCTAAGGGCTGATTGGCGGCAGGTGGTCAAGTTCTTCCGATCTTGACCGCCTGCCGACGTGAGCAAACTTGAAGCCAAGATCGACGCCCGCGTCGGTCAAGGCGAAGCCACCACCTGATAACGGCGGGTTCGCTCCAAGCGACGTTAGGAACCGGACAACTTCGACTGCCAATCCTGCGCCGTGTGGTAGATGTGGATGATCTCCAGACGCGACTCGACAACGCGGTAGAAGACGATATGGCCGTGCCCGCGCGAGCGGCGCTTGGCCAGACGACGCCACAGGCCCGGAAACTCCTCAACCGCGACACCCAGACCTGGTGAACGCGCCAGTTTCTCAATCTCCGACTCGAGAAAGGCGATATAGGAGTCGGCCCGGCGTTCGCCGTATTCGACAGCGTTCCACTGCCAGACGGCGATCCACTCAACCCTTGCCGCGAGGGTGAAGACGACCTCTAGCGGTTCTGTCTCTCGCGGCATTCCGCCTTGTACTGAGCCAAGCTCTCGCGCACCTGGCCCATCCCGACGTACTGGCCGGCATCGGCTTGGGCCAAGCCGCGCTCAATCCCTGCACGCATCTCGGGACTCAGTACGAACTCATCCTCGTTCGGTGCGGATCGGTCCAGGTATTCCTCTACGGTCAGCCCTAGGTGTCGAGCTCGGCGCTCATACGCCCGGAAGGCCTCATCGCTCAAGTGAATGGAGTGGTCCATCGCGTCTCTGCCGAAAGTATGACCAATGCTGCAAGAAGCCAGTCCGATGCCCGCGCGCCTCGGACGCCGACTGGGACGCAACTGCCCCCGTCCGTCACTACTGCGCAGTTGACCACGGGGTCGTTCGACGTCAGCCGCTCTCGACGCTGGTGTCGAGTCTAGTCGTCGTCGTCTTCCTCGCTTTCGGCAGCAGCTCCACAACCGGCAACCAT
>DKKT01000047.1 GCA_002455425.1 Chthonomonas sp. UBA6659
GCCGACCCTTGTTCTTGTTCGCTTATCGGACGGTCGCTTCAGCTTGCGTTTCGTCCGCCTCGGGCTCAGGCTCGTCATGCCCGGGGATCACATGGGCCGGCTTCGCCGGCGGGCGGATGATGGAGAGCACGATCGAGACCGCCAGGATCGTGATGATGATGCCCAAGGAGAGGCCGACGTTGAACTTCGGCCAGTCCGGATACACGACCTTCTCCATGTAGGCGTAGAGCATCTTCCCACCCACGAACACGAGGATCGCGGCCAAACCATAGCTGAGGTAATGGAAGAGCTTCATCAAGCCCGCGAGCGCGAAGAAAAGCGCACGAAGCCCCAGGATCGCGAAGACGTTGCTNNGCCGGGATCGAGTCGACGGCGAAAATGATGTCGGTCAACTCGATGAACAGGAGAGTGATGAACAGCGGCGTCGCCCATAGCCGACCATCGATGCGGGTGAAGAAGTTCTGCCCCACGAAATTGGGAGTGACCGGCATCATCTTGCGAAAGCCTCGGATGATCGGGTTCTTCTCCGGATCGACCTCCTTGTCTTTGATGATGACCATCTTGACCCCGGTGAAGATCAAAAAGGCACCGAAGACGATCATCAGCCAGAAGAAGTTCTCGAGGAGCGCCGCGCCCGCCGCGATGAACAGCGAGCGGAAGACGAGGGCCCCGATGATCCCGTAAAACAGGACCCGGTGCTGGTATTGCGCCGGCACCTTGAAGTACGCAAAGACCATCAAGAAGACGAAGATGTTGTCGACGCTCAGCGCCTTCTCGACCAGGTATCCGGCCAAGAATGCCATCCCGGCCTCCTGGCTGCTGTACTCGCTCTTCGGATAGATGTTGTCCCAGAGGAAGAAGATGCCGACGTTGAAGACCAGCGCGAGCGCGATCCAGACGGCGCTCCACGTGAGCGCCTCCTTGATCTTGACCTCATGCGCTTCCTTGTGAAACACCCCCAGGTCTAGGGCCAACATGCCCAGAACGAAGGCGAGAAACGCCCCCCAAATCCAGATTGGAATCCCAGCCAGTTCTGCCAATGATCAAAAGCTCCTCATTCTTGCGATAGTGCTAAGCCAACAGAAAGTCGGCGGGGTGGTACCCCGCCGTTGCGATCAATCGAAGTCGAAGATTTCTCCGAGGAAACCTTTCTTCTTCTTCCTCCGGCGGTAATCGTCATCGTCGTCGTAGTGCCGATCGCGTTCGTACATCGGTGCCTGCGGAATCGGTGGGGCGTAGGTCGGCTGCGACGGGGCCGGAGCCTGCGGTCGTGGCGGTTGTGCTTCGTACGCGGCACCGCGCTCGATGACCTTGTCGAGTTCGCCCTTATCGAGCCAGACGCCACGACACGTAGGACAGTAGTCGATCTCGATGCCATGTCGCTCGGCAATTACGAGCGGAGTCGGACAGTTGTGTGGACAGTTCATAGTCTTTTCGTGAGGGGTCCGGGCCGCCCTCAGGCGGCCCGGTGGAGGAGGTTAGGCCACTCGGCGCGCCATGGCATCCAGCCGTTCGACGCGTTTTTCGAGAGGTGGGTGCGTGGAAAACAGATTGACGATCCCCCGCGCCCCAGAGAACGGGTTCACGATGCACATATGGGCCGCGCTCGGACTGATATGACCCGGAGCGACCTCGACCCCACGCGTCAGCTTGATCAATGCGTTCCGAAGGCCGTAAGGTGAACCGACAAGCTCCGCCGCCGTTTTGTCGGCTTCGTACTCGCGGGCTCGGGATACGGCGAACTGGATCATGGCCGCAGCAAGCGGAGCGACCAGCATCATGAGCAGCATCACGAACGGGTTCGGGGCGTCGTCGTCGCTCCCGCCGAAGCCGAACAGCGTCGTGAAGTAGGCGAGATTCGCAATGCCCGAAATCGCGCCCGCCACGGTGGCGATCACGGCACTCGTAAGCGTATCACGGTGCTTGATGTGGGCGATCTCGTGGGCGACCACGCCTTCCACTTCGCTTCGATCGAGCAGGTCGAGAAGACCCTGATTCACAGCCACGACGCCATGCTTAGGACTGCGGCCGGTCGCGAAGGCATTCGGGGAGTTGTCGGGCACGACGTACAGGCGCGGCATCGGGATGTTCGCCCTCTGTGCCAATCGCTCGGTCATCGCATAGAGATCGGGGGCCTCGGCTCGCGTCACGGGCTGGGCCCGAGTCATCGCCAGCACGATCCGGTCGCTGAACCAGAACGACCCGATGTTCATGATCAGCGCGAAAGCGACGGCGATCACGACGCCGACACTTCCGCCCAACAGGTGTCCGCAGACGACAAAGAGTGCCGTCAGCGCTGCCATCAACAATCCGACTTTGATCGTACTCATCGTTGTTTTCAGTGTTCTTCACCCCGGAGAAGCAGAAAGACCTTCACCGTGCTTGACACGGTGAAGGTCTCGCGTTTCTGGCTGAGCCCGGCCTCGCGGCGTCTTGACGGACCCAGCCCCTGCCGAAACAGGCGCTACTCCCCCTCACAGGGACTACCTATTATTACATCGGCAGGCCCTGACTTGTTTCAAGGGCATGAGCGTATTTCGATGATTTTTACGAAATTGTAAACTTCAGTCGATGCCGGCACGCTGATCACGCCAGTCGCGATAGGCGTCCCGAAGCTCGCCGATCCCCTTTTGAAGCGAACCGAAAGCGATGAGCAGCACGATCATGATCAGCGGCATCGCCAGCAGACTGACGGCGAAAGACCCGCTCGTGGCGCGCAGGGCGACCATCATGAGGAAGATCCACGCAAGAGCATGGAGTACGCCCGCCACGACTTCGGTCACAGGCGACGGCTCGACGTTCTCGAGTTGATCCCAGTCCACGCTCGACACGGTCCGGAACATCGGTCGATCGACCTCGAGAAGCCATTCGGCGAGTGCGGCCGAGCATCCCTTGCGCTCAAGCCATCGATGCGCATCGGAAAGATCGACCCCGCGGATGAGGAGGGTCTGAAGGTTGCGGCGCAACCGGCTGAACCGCCGCCGGCCAAGCCTGCGAACGTCGATCTCCAGTTCAGTGGGCAGATTCCTCACCGGCATCCTCAACCCATTCTACGACGACGAAACCGAAAAGGACGAACCGCGGGCCTTTAGCCTTCCAGTTTCGAGAAGTCGCCGACGAGGCCGAGGAGCCCACCACAACCCGCCAGCAAGCTCAAACGAGCGTTCCGAGTCGCCGCATCGTCGACCATCACCATCGTCGCATCGAAGAACCGGTTGATCGGATCCGCCAACCCGCGAAGCTGGACCAGAAGCCCGACCGCATCCTCGGCCTCGCGAAGCGCCATACATGTCGGCCGCGCATCGCGCACCGCGGTCTCGAGGGCAACGCCTTCGGCAGAGTCGAGCTTGCCGGTCGCAGAGTCGAGTGGATCGCCGTCGGGCATCGCCCACTGTCCCTTCCGGATCGCGGCCTCCACGATGTTCTGAGGTCGGCGTGCGGTCTGCACAAGGGCCTCGTCGTCAGCGCACAGCGCCAACGCTCCGACCCGAAAGCGCACCCCGACCGGATCAAGAACGGCGGTGACACCACCAGCCACCGCAGCGGCGAGCACGTCGTGGCGAACTTCTGGAAGCAGCGCCACGTATCGGGACTCGAACAGCGCCTCGATCGCCAGGCGAGCGCCATCGCGATCGACGTCGATGCCCTGCTCCGCGTAGCCTTTGAGCGCGGCGTCGAACGCCGCAGACAGATCGACACCGGAACCAATCCAGCTCGATTCGACGAGGATCGTGGCCGACCGGCGCAGACCGTAGGGGTCACTCGAACCGCTCGGGGCGAGGCCGACACCGAGATACCCCGCGAGCTTGTCGAGCTGATCGGCAAGGAGAAGCGCGGTACCCGTTCTATCAAGCGTCTCGCGCGGTGTGCTGTACTGGGCCGCGATCGCCGTACAAACCGGCTCCGGCATCCCTTCGCGGCGCGCATACTCGGCACCGATCACGCCCTGAAGGGAAGGCAGTTCGCTCACCAGCCCACACGTAAGATCCGCCTTCGCGTAGAGACCTGCCTGGCGCGCCCAACCGGCTTCTTCGTCACCCGCGCCGGCGGATCGCGCGATGCTCTCGGCAAGGCGCGCGAGGCGATCGGCGCGCTTGCGAACCGAGCCGAGCTTTTCCTGGAACATCATGCCCTCGGTCTTGGCGAGGAACTCGTCGAGGTTCGACTTCTTATCTTCGTCGAAGAAGAACTTCGCGTCGTTGAAGCGCGCGTTGAGGACCCAAGCGTTACCGGCCCGGACGACTTCGTCGACCCCGCCGTTGCGGATCGAGACAAAGCGATTCGTGATGCGCCCCGCGGCGTCCCGGATCGGGAAGAAGCGCTCATGCTTGGCCATCGCGGTGACCAAAACCGGCGCCGGAAGCTCGAGGAAGTCTTCCCGGAAGGAGCCCTCAAGCGCGACCGGCCATTCGGTCAGGAAGACGTTCTCGTCCACGAGGCCGTCGGTCAATTCTACGCTTCCGGTCGCTACGGTCATCGCCCCCTCGCGGATCTTCCGCTCCCGGACGGCAGGATCGGGCTCCACGTCGCGCGCGCGCAGCAGGTCGAGGAGTTCCGCGAATCCCGCCGCTTCGAACGGCTCGGGAGCATTGAAGCGATGTCCTCGGCTCGAAAGACCCGAGGCAACCCCTTCGAAGGCAAAAGGTATCACTTCACCGCTCAGACTTGCCAACATCCATCGAATCGGGCGGGCAAAACGAACTCGGCCGGAACCCCACCGCATCGTTTTGTCGAAAGTGAGCGCGGCAACCGACTGGGGCAGGACTTCGGCGAGGACTTCTCGGGCGTCTCGTCCAGGAATGGTCTTTGAAACCCACACATATTCCCCGTCGTTGCGGACGTCATCCGGCGCAACGCCCTGCCCCCGGCAGAAGCCCTGAAGCGCAGGAGTCGGTGCGCCGTTCGCATCGAACGCCGCCTTGACCGATGGCCCGCGCATCTCCTTGACTTGGTCGGGCTGACGCGCGACGATTTCGCGCACTTGAACGATCAGCCGCCGCGGAGTGCCGAGGCTCTGGCTCGCACCGTGGCCGAGATTCGCTTCGTCGAGCCGGGCCACGATTTCGCGCTCCAGTTGCTCATAGGCGCGCCGCACGAACGAAGCCGGCAATTCTTCGCATCCGAGTTCGAAGAGGAGCTCCTGCATGGGAGACGGGAGTGTACTTGGTTCAATCGGGGATCGACCGTCGCGCAACATAATGGGCCATGGCCCCCGGCGACCTTCAAGGCATCCATCACGTCACCGCGATCTGTGGCGACGCCCAGCGCAACGTCGACTTCTATGCCGGAGTGCTCGGCTTGCGAGTCGTCAAGCTCACCGTCAACTTCGACGATCCGACGACCTACCACCTTTACTATGGCGACGGAGTCGGCAGTCCGGGGTCGATCATTACGTTCTTTCCGTACGTGGACAGCGGACCCGGTCGGCCCGGCGTCGGCCAGGTGACGACCACGTCCTATGCGATCCCGCTCGGGAGCCTCGACGCCTGGATGGCACGGCTCGCTGAGCGCACGATCGACTTCGACGCCCCGACGGAAGCATTCGGGTGCCGCCAGATCACACTCCTCGACCCCGATCGCCTGAGGATCGCCTTGGTCGAGGCAGAGGCTCCTGCCGCGTCCGGATGGGAAGGTGCCCCGCTGGCTCCCGACATCGCGATCCGACGAATCCACTCCGTGCGGCTCGCCGAGGAGGCCGGCGAATCGACGGCACGACTCCTCACCGGACTCATGGGATTCCGCGAAACCGGTACCGAAGGCACCGTGCGCCAGTACGAAGTGGGATCGGGCGGGAGCGGAACGATCGTCGAGGTCCAGTGTTCTCCTGACCTTCCGCCCGGCCGAGGGGGGCAGGGCTCCGTCCATCATGTCGCCTTCCGTACGCCCGACGACGCGCATCAGTTCGCGCTTCGCGCGGCCCTCCTCGCGGACGGGCGGAATGTCTCACCGATCATGGATCGCAACTACTTCCGGTCGATCTACTTCCGCGAGCCGGGCGGAGTGCTGTTCGAGGTGGCGACCGATCCGCCCGGATTCCTGATCGACGAGACCGACGCCGATCTCGGCACCCATCTCAAGCTGCCGGCCCAGTACGAGCCGCACCGAGAAGCGATCGTGCGCCGCCTTCCGCCCCTCCGGCTGCCGAATGGCGTCGAGATCGGGGGAGGAGCGGGCTGATGACGGCATACACCCATCCTCACTTCCGTTTCGAACCGGCGCTGACTGCCGATGAACCGCGGACCCTGCTCCTCCTCCACGGGACCGGCGGCGACGAAAGCAGCCTGATCGAGCTCGGACGAGCGCTCCTGCCCGGAGCGGCCCTTCTGAGCCCGCGCGGCAACGTGAGCGAATTGGGTTCGAATCGCTTCTTCCGCCGGTTCGCCGAAGGCGTGTTCGATGTCGAAGACGTGGTCGCCCGGGCGGCCGACCTCGCTGCGTTTGTCAGCGAGGCGTCGGCGGCCCATCGGTTCGATCCGGCTCGGGTCATCGCGGTCGGGTTCTCGAACGGGGCGAACATGGCCGCATCGACGATGCTCCTCCATCCCGAGACGCTGGCCGGGGCGATCCTGATTCGTGCGCAAACGATCTTCGCGCCCGAGCCGCTTCCCGATCTCACAGGGAAGCGAGTCCTCCTGCTGTCCGGTGCCACCGACCCGATCGTCCCCCTCCAAGACGCGACGCGTCTGCGCGATCTGCTGGTGTCCTGCGGGGCCGAGGTCGACCATCGGATTCACGCCACCGGTCACGGCCTGAGTCAGGCGGACGTGCTCGCCGCGCGGGAGTGGCTCGGGGCGCAGTAGACTGAACTGGCCCGGATCCACTCCCAGCGTGCGTCACATTCAGACGCTGCGGCGGCGTCTTCGGCGGGCCACGACCGCGGAAATGCCGACAGCAAGGGCAGCGATGGTCCCGGGTTCGGGCACGATTCCAACGTGGTAGTTGTCGATGCCGCTGATCCGAACGCTCGTCGTTCCGGAATTCGGATTGCTGTTTGCGCTGATGTAGCCGAATGTCAGTGGCGATCCGGTCGAGCCGAAATCGGGATTGAGAGTGCCCGTGGCTCCGTTCGCCAGAAGGTTGTTGAAGCTCGTCGCCGTCAAACCAGTACCCGAGAACGTCTGCCAGACGGCTGGGAAAATCCCGTGGATCGGCCCGACGAAGTCGACACCACCCTGCCGTACCAAGAGTCGATACGCGACGGCCTGACCTCCCGGCGGCTGCTTGTGAATCAGATCGAACGAGTAATTCAGGCTCGACAAGCCACCTGACGAACTCGGGTCGTAGGTGAACGCCGACTTCCAGTGGGCGACCACGATCGCCCCGAAGCCGTAACTGTGCGTGACCTCGCGATGATGGGTCGGATTTCCCCCGGTGGACAACTGCTGGGCCGAGTAGGTCGCTAGCGACCCAGCGGTCGTGTCGACAACCTTCGCATCGTACCAGCCGTGCCCGAAGATTCCGTCGTCGAAGCTTGTGGCGTGGGCCGCCGCACCGAAGACAAGAAGAGAACCGGCGATGGCAAAAGTCAGTGAGTGTCTCATGGTTACCTCCGTCGCTCGCGGCGACAAGCCCATGATTCACCCCGAAGTGTGACCAAACCGTGACGGGTCGTGACAGGAGCGTGAAGGCACTGCGGGTACCCTCCTCAGGTGCGCATCGATCCCGCCCTGTTCCAGGAGAACGAGCGCCTCGCCCCGTCTCGAGACACCCGCGAGTTCCGTTCCGTCGGCAGGCTCGAATGCGAAAGCGGCGGCGTGCTCGAGGACGTCGTCGTCGCGTACGAGACCTGGGGAACGCTGAGCCCCAACGCAGATAACGCGGTCGTCATCTGCCACGCCCTCAGCGGTGATTCCCACGCGATCGGCTGGTGGGACCGTGTCGTCGGACCCGGCAAGGCGATCGACACCGAGCGCTGGTTCGTGATCGGCACGAACGCCCTCGGCGGCTGCCAGGGCACGACCGGCCCTTCCTCGGGCGGGTCGGACGGGCGCCCGTTTGCGAGCCGCTTTCCCGTCGTCACCGTCGGCGACATGGTCGAGGTTCAGCAGCGGCTCGTCGCCGCGCTCGGGATCGAGCAGCTGCAGGCCGTGGCCGGAGGAAGCATGGGTGGGATGATGGCGCTCGAATGGACCTTGCGTAATCCGGGTCGGGTGCGCAAGGCGTGGATCACGGCGAGTTGCGCGGCCCACAACGCGCTCCAAATCGGATTCAACGAAACCGCTCGCCAAGCTGTGATGCGCGATCCGAAGTGGGCCGGCGGCGATTACGATCCCGCCGATCCACCGAATGCCGGTCTCGCGGTGGCTCGGATGGTCGGCCATCTGAGCTACCTGTCCGAAGTCAGCTTCGACCGCAAGTTTGGGCGGAACATTCAGGAGGGCCGCGACCAGTTCCAGGTCGAGTCGTATCTCAACTACCAGGGCGACAAATTCACGCACCGATTCGATGCCAACAGCTTGATCGTGCTCAGCCGGGCGATCGATCGGTACGAGCGAACGAGCTTGGTCGGCTCCGCGAGTGAGTACCTCTTCACCAGCTTCACCAGCGACACGCTCTACCCGTCCCACCAGAGCCGGCACCTCGATCGACTCGCGCGTGACGCCGGCTGCCCGTCGACGTGGCGCGAGATCGACCTACCCTTCGGTCACGATGCCTTCCTCCTCGACGGCGACATCCAAGGCGCCTGGGCACGGGCGTTCCTCGAAGGAACCGATGACGAAGCCTGATGGTTGGGGTTTACTGGAACGAACCACGGGGAAGAGACCACAGGAGTTTGGATTGAGGAAGAAATGGATCATGGGGATGATCGCGGTGCTCGCGATTGTCGCTGTCGGTTGTAGCAAGGGTTCGGACGAAGCCAAGGCAGGAGATGAGGCCAAAGAAGCCCCGCCCAAGGTCACTTCGACTCAGAAGATGGCGCCTGGGACCCCGGACGCGCCGAATGCGCTCGGCGAATGGACCCCGCCCGCCGATCGAACTCCGAGCCAAAGCATGGAGGGGACCTACCAACTGCAGCCGTCCGAGCGACAGAAAGAGATCAATGCAACCCTCAGCAATCAGGGTCGCAAGCCGCTCGTCAGCATCCTGACGATCAAGGGCACCCGCTACGAGCTCGTGACGACCACCGAGCGCACGGCCACGACCGAGACGGGAACCGCCAAGCAAGACGGCAAAAAGGTCGCGCTGGAACCGGATTCGGTCAAGATCGAAATGGACGGAAAGGCGAAAGAGGGCACGAACAAGCGGCCGTCGCAGTTCGAACTCGCGGAGAATGGCTTCGATCTCAAGCGCGACGACGGCGTCGTCTACACGCGCCGCTGATGCGCATTCTGATCACGAATGACGACGGGATTCGAGCGGCTGGGCTCGCCGTCCTCGCGCGGGCCGCGCAGCATCTCGGCACGGTCAAGATCGTTGCTCCAGACCGGGAGCGGAGCGCGTGCTCGCACGGCATGACGCTTCGCGACCCTCTTCGCGTGAAGCCGATCGACTGGGACGCGATCACCCAAGCCGCCCCTGAGGCCTACGGCATGGAGACGCCTTCGGGCTCGATCGAAGCCTATGAAGTCAACGGCCTCCCCGTCGACTGCGTGAACGTCGGCCTGACCGTGGCTTGGCCCGACGGCTGTGATTTGGTGCTGAGCGGCATCAACCACGGTCCGAACCTCGGGTTCGACGTGACCTACTCCGGCACGGTCGGTGGCGCCATGGAGGGCGCGATCAACGGCGTGCGCTCGATCGCGGTTTCGATGGCGGTCTTCGTCGATGGAGCGCCCCTCCATTTTCGCACCGCGGCCCGCTGGCTCGAGGAGCGCCTGGAGACGATCGCGACGGCCCCGTGGGAACCGTTGACGTTCCTCAACGTGAACATCCCTGCGATCGCCTACGAGGAACTGCGGGGCGAACGCGTCGCCGTGATGGGGCGCCGGGTTTACGAAGACCGCCTGGAAGAGCGCAGCGATCCTTGGGGCCGGCCCTACTTTTGGCAGGGCGGTGTCGTCGCCATGAGCGCAGCCGATCAACCCGGAACCGACGTGCACGCGGTCAGCGAAGGGTTCGTTTCCCTCACGCCGATCTCGCTCGATTGGACGGCCTACGCTCTGAGCGACGCCCTCGAACGCTCGATGGCGGCGGCGCCCCGGCACCCAACCCCGAACGGCTAGAATGAACCGATGCCGGTCGGACGCTTTCTCCTTTGCCTTCACTCGCACATGCCTTACGTGTTGGCGCATGGGAAGTCGCCCCATGGAACGGACTGGCTCTTCGAGTCGGCCGCGGAATGCTATCTGCCGATCCTGGATGCGCTCGATCGCTTGAGAAACCAGGGAATTCGGCCGCACTGGACGATCAACATTTCGCCGGTCCTCGCCGAGCAGCTCGACGATCCCAGTTTCAAAGAAGGGTTCGCGGAGTACTGCCAAGAGAAGATCGACTGGGCGCTCCGTGACCAGGAGCAGTTCCGAGCCACAGGGCCGCTCTGGATGCAAGGCCTCGCCGCGATGTGGCAGCGTGTCTACACCAAGGCACTCGTCCAGTTCAAGCATCAGTGGGATCGCTCGATCTGCGAGGGCTTTCGCTTCTTCCAGGAGGAAGGGGCGATCGAGATCATCACCTGCGGTGCGACCCACGGCTACTTTCCGCTGCTCGGCACCGACGAGTCGGTCCAAGCGCAGATCAAACTCGGCGTCGAAAGCTACCGGAAGCGGTTCGGGCGCCAGCCGCGCGGGATCTGGCTCCCGGAGTGCGCGTATCGACCTGCCTACGATTGGAAGTCGCCGGTCGGTCAAGATGAAGTCGCTTGGCCGCGAAAAGCGGTGGACGAACTCCTGGTCGAGAACGGCATCGAGTACTTCTTCGTCGACAGCCACATGATCCGAGGCGGCGAGCCGCTCGGGACGTACGGGGCTCAGTTCCCGCAACTCGCCGAACTCTTCGCGCGGAGCTCGAAGCTCTTCACCCCGCCGACGGAGTTTCGAAGTGAGTACGAGCACTACGTGCTGCCGACCGGCGCGACGATCTTCGCCCGCGACCCGAACACGACCGCCCGGGTTTGGTCGGGAGAAGTCGGCTACCCCGGCGACGAGTGGTATCTGGAGTTCCACAAGCAGCTCTACCCGGGGCGCCACCGCTACTGGCGGATCAGCCCGAACAAGGCGGACCTCGGGGCCAAGCAGCCGTACGATCCGTGGCGCGCGTACGAGAACATCGCCCACCACGCCGAGGACTTCGTCCGGTTGGTCAAGGGCGTTCTCGCGAACTACAAAGGCGTTGCCGACCGAACCGGGACCCTCGTCGCGATGTACGACACCGAACTGTTCGGGCATTGGTGGTGGGAAGGGCCGGAGTTCCTCTACGAGGTCGCGAAGCTGATGCACGCGGACCCCGATCTCCAGCCCGTCACCGGCGGCGAATTGCTCGACGAGGAGCCGGCGCGACACATGATCACGATGCCCGAAGGGTCCTGGGGCGAGGGCGGCTACCACTACATCTGGATCAACCAGGACAACCACTGGACCTGGGAGCGGCTGTACCCGGCACAGCGCAAGATGCGCCAGATGGCGCGGGAGTACGCCGGTGGCCCCGCCAACCGGGTCGTGCTCCAGGCCGCCCGCGAACTCCTGATGGCCGAAGCGAGCGACTGGCAGTTTCTGATCTCCACCTGGGCCGCGCGGGACTACGCCGAGGTGCGATTCGACGACCATGTCGAGCGCTTCGAACGTCTGGCAGAAATGGCGGACCGTGTCCATATCGGCGGGAAGTTGACCGCCTCGGAGATCGCGTTCCTCGAAGATTGCGAGAGCAAAGATGCCGCGTTCGCCGATCTGGACCTGTCGTATTGGGCGGCGCTGGATCGTCCGGTCGCCGTCACCCGTTGAACAAGTCGAGAGAGATGAAGACCACCCCATTCTTGCTTGCCGTTGCCGTCGTCGCCATCGTCCTCGCGGCGGGAGGATGCGGTCCGAAGGAGCCCTCGTCGGGCACCGCCTCGGGTCCGATCGCCCAGAACGACGCACAGGGGAAAGCCGATCCGGGGATGGTCGGTGGCGAAACGGCTGGAAGCGAACCAGGCTCTCAATCCCCGAAAGCGGACCCCTCGAAACCCGGTGAGCCGAAGGGCGCCTCGCCCGATAAGCCGAAAGCAAACTCGCCGGACAGCCCGCCGCCGAAGCCGAACATCCAGGTCGTGCCTCCCAAGACCAGTGGCTGGGGCGCGACGACCCTGACCCTTCCCGCCCTCGGCAAGAAGATCGACCAAACCATGGCCGGGAGCAAAAAGCTCTACGGCGAGGCGACGCTCTACGTCGACAACGGCGAACTCGCAGGCTCGGTCAACAGCACGATCCAGGTCAAGGATCGCACCAAGTACAGCATCGAATACCACCTGCCCAAGGACCCGACGACCACGAACAAGCTCGTCGGCAACGGAACGAAACGGGTGATGTTCGAGGACGACAAGTGGACGCCACAGCCCAAAACCTCGGTCGAGGTCGACACCTGGCTCCAGACGTTTCCGCGGGAGATCTTCGCGGGGGTGACCGAGCTTGGGACGCCTTGGACCCAACTCCTCGAAGAGCTCTCGGCTGGCAAGGGCGGATTCAAGGCACAAGTCGAAGAACGAACCGTGAAGTCGCCGGAAGGCACCAAACGGTACTTCCGGGTCGTGGCCACTCGGGGAGGCGAAAATCCCGCCGAGTTCGAAGCACGCTTCGATGCCGACCACTTCCTCCCACTGGCCGTACGCGTTGTCGACAGCCGAAACGGGAAAACGATCAAGTCCCAGTGGCAGGCCCGGTGGACCTGGACCAAGCCGCTCGACGACAAGGCTTTCGCCATCCCAGGGAGCTGAAGGTCCCTCCAAATCGCAGACGGATTTGGCCATAATATCCCGGTCCGCCGACGTAGCTCAGAGGTAGAGCAACGGTTTCGTAAACCGTGGGTCAGGGGTTCGACTCCCCTCGTCGGCTCCAGCCCCTCTCTCCGCGCCATACTCTGACGGCATGCATCCGATTCTCTTCAAGATCGGCAGCTTCGAAGTCCGCTCGTACGGAGTCCTGCTCGTCATCGGCGTATTGATCGCCACATGGATGGCGACCAAACGCGCCGCACGCTACGATATCGACCCCAAACGGCTTTGGGACGTCGTCGTCTGGATCGTCATCGTCGGCGTGCTCATGGCCCGCGTGACGTACATTGCCCAGGAGTGGGATTACTTCAGCGAACACCGCGAGGAGCTGTTCTCGTTCAAGTTCGATGGTCTGACGAGCTTCGGCGGTGTGATCGGCGGCCTTCTGGTGGCCCTTGTTTGGTGCAAACGCACAAAGGCGCCACCTCTGGCCCTCCTGGATACCCTCTCGGTTCCGTTTCTGATCGGCAACGCGATCGGACGGGTCGGATGCTTGCTCAACGGTTGCTGCTTCGGCCACCCGACGACACTGCCTTGGGCGGTCCGGGTCGAGGGCACGGTCGGTCTCCACCATCCCGCCCAGATTTACGAGTCCTTCTTCGGGATTGCCTCAGCCCTGATCCTGATCGGGATCGAGCGTCGATGGCGGCTCCACCTGGGCCAGTCGATTGCGCTCATGTTCGTGCTCTTCGGTCTCAGCCGATTCGCGTATGAGTTCTGGCGGGCCGGCACGGCCGAGCAGGTCCGCGAGGGCTTCGCCAGCTCGACCTACCTCGGATCGCTCCCGATCACCCAAGCGCAGGTTGCGGCGCTCGTGATCGCCGCGTTCGGGGTGGTCGGAGTGATCGTCTTCGGACGGCGTCAACCCCGAGTCGAAGCGAGCGCAGCGTGACGTACGGTGACCTCCTCGTCCGCTTCGCCGGGTTGCGTGCGCTCGTCGTCGGTGATGTCATGCTCGACGCCTACATCTTCGGCAATGCGACGCGGATCAGCCCCGAAGCTCCGGTGATGGTCGTTCGCGAGACCGGCAGCCGCGCCGTACCCGGTGGCGCGGCCAACGTCGCCCTCAATCTCCAGGCGCTCGGCGCGCAAGCAGAAGTCACCGGCGTCGTCGGCGACGACGCCGAAGGCGCCCACCTGCTCCAGGCCATCCGTGATCGCGGGGTCGGAGCCGGCGGGATCGTCGTCGATCCGACCCGCCCGACGACGACGAAGACGCGGGTCGTGGCGGATCATGCGCACCAAGTGTTGCGAATCGACCGCGAGACCCACCTCGCCCTTACCGACGCCACGGCGTCGCAGTTGACCAGCGTGGCCAACGAACTCGCGACGAACAGCGACGTCGTCGTCCTCTCGGACTACCAGAAAGGAGCGCTCGGCTCCGGCGTGGCGCGCGCGGTCATCGCGGCGGCCAAGAATCGCGGCACCCCGGTCGTCGCCAATCCGAAGCCGGCCGGCGCGGCCGAGTTCGTTGGGGCGCAGCTTCTGAGCTTCAATCGGGTCGAGGCGAATGCCCTCTTCTCGGGGTTCGAGGTGAACCGTGAATCGGCCCTCGATGCGGCCCAGTATCTCGCCGAGCGTCTCGGCGTCGAGACGGTGCTCATCACCCTCGGTGAACAAGGAATGGCCGCCGCCGGCACGCACGGCCGGTTCCTCGTCGACGCAAGGCGGGTGGAAGTCTACGACACCGCCGGTGCCGGGGATACGGTGATCGCCACGGTCGCTCTCGGGATGGCAACCTTGGGGCCTCGACCGGAAGTGTTCGAATTGGCGGCGGCGACCAGCGCACGCGTCGTGCGTCATGTCGGGGTTGCGACACCCTCCACGGAGGATCTCGCCGAACTCAGCCGGGCATCGATCGGGAGCTGAGGGGTATCCTGAAAGTTCGATTCTGAGGAAGAGATACCGACTTTATGCGAATCCGAAACAAAGAACTGCGCAAGCGCTGGCATCGAAAGGAGCAGCGCATCAAGGAGCTTCGCCAGGAAGCCATGAAGGCTGCGGCCGATAACAAGACGGCACCGAAGCCCAAGCCGGCGGCCAAGCCCGCCGCCGAGGCCAAGCCGAAGAAAGCCGCCGCGGCCCCGAAGGCCGAAGGCGAAAAGCCGAAACGCGCCCCGGCCAAGAAGAAGGCGGAAGAAACGACACCGGCTGCGGTCGCCGAAGCGGCCGCCGAACCGGCCGTCGAGGTTGCGAGCGAATCTCCCGCCGAAGCTCCAACGGAGTAGTCCCCCACCCGATCCGTCCTCAACGACTTCTCCTCCCGGGGGGAGAAAGTCGCTCTTTGGGGTCACTGAGCGAAGCGAACCGAGTGAGGGGCATCCCGGCCCAGCCCGCATGGGAGGCCTCCTCAGACGGGAGTCGATGGCGAGCCTCAAAAGTCGTCCCGACAAAGGTCCCGGCTGACTCAACTTTTTCGCGATTCCATCGTCATGCCTCGTCGGCATCGCGCGTTGCCTTCCACTATCGAGGAGGCAAATCATGTTCGTTAAAGGAAAGGGGCTGTTGGCTCTGGCCGCTATCGCTCTCATCGGGAGCGGGGCGCACGCCCAGGTCGTCGCATCGTCGGGGGTCACCGCGACCGTGCCAACCGACGTCAGGCCAGGCGCCCAAGAAGACAACTCGACCGCGTGGTTGATGATCGAATCGGCACTCGCGCCAGGGGCGGCGTTCACGGTCGACACCGCCACCACAGGACTGTTCGACGAACCGTCCGATTTGGCTGCGCCCGCATCGGTCACCTCAAGCGCGCCGGTCCAGAGCTTCTTGCTCTGGTCCGATCGGCTGGGAGCGACCGGCAGTACTGCCTACGTCGGATATCTCGAATTCGCGAACCCGATCGTCGGTGTCGCCGTTCGGTCGGCGACGCTCGATCTGACGGACGTCTTCGGCGCTCCTGGCGTGACGTACCCCGGCGGGGTCGTGGGACGCGGATCCGAACTGTCCCCCACCGTCGAGTCGTTCCAGATCTCGGCCGACCGCAAGCGGCTCGACTTCCAGTTCAGGACGTTCAACGTCGTCGACGAGATCCGCATCTTTGCGACGGTGCCGGAGCCGGTATCGGCGTTCGTCCTCTTGGTCGGTCTCGGTGCGGTGGTCGCGCGGCGGTTTCGACGGAGCTGAAGTCCCCGGGGGACCCGTATCCGGGTCCCCCAGCTCACTTCTCGGCCTTGTCGCGAATCATCGGCTTGCCCTTCATGACTTCGAGCTTCTTAAGCTGCTCGGCGGTAAGGAGCGCTTCGAACTTCTTGCCTGCTTCCTTTCGAACCGCTTGTGCTTTCTTCATCGAGTCGGGGTTCGGACCGTCTTGCATCAGACTCATGAGTTCGTCGGCGATCTTGTCGGCGAGGGCTTCGCTCTTCTGACGCTGATCCGCGGTCACCCCAAGTTCTTTGGCGATGGCGGGGTCGAGGATCGCAGCGGCTCCGATGTTCTGGAGCCAAATCTCGTTCAGCCGCTTGACCTGCTCGGTATCGAGCACCTTCATCGCCGCCGCGGTCATGTCCTCCATGGGCGTATCGCTGGTGATCCTGACCATCACTCTCTCGCCTTCGGCTTCGACCTGGCCCTCGAACGCGTCTTGCAATTTCTTGTATTGGGCATCGGTGATCTTGAGCTCCTTGCGGACGACCGGCGAAAACGCCGAGAAGATCTTGCTACCCAGGAGCACGCGCTTGCTGTCCATCTGGAATTGCGCATGGCCCGCGATCGAGAGCACCAGCGCGGTGACAAGCGTGAGCATGCACTTCAGTGTCGTCATTCTCATCTCCTGTTCGTGAAAGTTACCGGCCCGTCGTGTGGTCGCCATTGACCCGGGCCGGCGAAGAGCTTCGATGCCGCGCTTCCGGATGCGCCCATCGACTCTCTCGGGTGCGACTACCGACCCGATGGAGTCAGAGTTCCCGAACTCGGTTCGGAATGGGACCGTCGGGGCAGGAGCTTCCGCGCCGGGCGCGAAACTCAGGCCATGAGATCGAGTTCATTCGCGATCGCCGCACTCGCGGCGGGCCTCCTTGGCTGGGGAGTGGTGGCACAGAATCCGAAGACGAATACGTTTCAGATCGAAGACATCCCCAAGTCGAAGAACTTCCCCGTTCCCGAGAACCAGCTCGTCGGTTCGGTCCTGTCCGGCGACTGGGCTGCGACCCGGCGCCATTCCTGGGCGCTGTGGGCGGCGCTGACAGCTCCTTCCCAGTCGGTCTGGAACGGCCAGCGCGTCCCCGTTTGGGAAACCTGGTACTCGGTCAGCGAGGTCTACAGCCTCGGTCCGAAGCCTCCGAAGCGCCGCGACCGGACGTTCGAACTCGCCCGACCCAACCAGGCGTTTCTCGCCCATCCGAACGCGCGCAACCCCGATCCGGTGCTGTTCGCCTTCGTCAAGTACAACCGCGCGGCGGCCGAGTTCGTGTGGCAGAACAAGTACCACCTTCAGAGCACACTCGATGCGCTCCAGGCGCGGTTCGAGCGCGAGAAGACCCCGATCGAAGAGCGTAGCATCAAGCCGTTTCCGAATGACGCGATCGCTCTCAAACCGGTGTTTTGGCTCGTCAAGAACCCGAAGAGCAAGCAGTCTTACAACGGCCTTACGGTGCTTCCCTATTGGGACCCCAAGGCTCCGCCGCCGCCCGGCGGCGTAACACCCGATCACCGTACGTGGCAACAGTGCGTCGCCGTCGATCCCGCCGGCAAGTTCAAGCCGGGGACGGAGGTCCAGGTGCCGCTCAACGGGAAAATGGTCACCGCCAAGACCGTCCCGCTGACCCGGTTCTACGCGATCCCTCTCCGCGACGCGGCCGAAGTCGCGGCGGTGAAGATGTTCGCGCGGGAGCTCTCGAGCGCCGGAGGCGAACAGGAGCGGATGATCACGGATCCCAACCAGCTGCCTGAGATCGGAGACTCGATCGTCTTCCTCGCCATGCACACAACGACCAAGGAAATGGACAACTGGACCTTCCAGACGTTCTACTGGCTTCCCGAGCCCGATGCCCCGCCTTATGGCCACGATCGGCCGGCATCGATCAAGGGCGTGTGGCGCAACTACGTGATGTGCAACGCATACAGCATGGTCTCGCCCCGCGAACCCGACGGCGGCTACCCGATCTGCTTCAATCCGTATCTGGAGACCGATCTTGGGCCGACGAAGGCGATCACCCTGAGCGGGAAGCAGTACGGGCCCGACCCGATGGCGGGCACGCGCAGCAACTGCATGAACTGTCACAACCGAGCCGGTTATCCCGCCTTCGACGACGCCAACCCGTTTTCAGCGAACATGGGCGGCGTCGCCAACGACGGCTACCGACCGCCGAACGATCCGTACTTCCAGAAGATGACGAAAGTCGACTTCCTCTGGTCGGTCGCCCTCCACGCCGTCAAAGACAAGCCCTGATCCTCACGACTTCCTCACAAACCGAAGCGAACATCTCCTCGGGGGCGGTTTCCGCCCCCCAAGGAGAAAACGAATGAAAGGACACCGCTTCCGTTTTGCCAGTGTCGCGGTTCAACTCGGGTGTCTCGCCGTCTTTGTCGGGGCCTGTTTCTGGTCGGAGCAGGCGTCGGCCTCGGGAGGCCCCCCTGGGGGAGGCGGCGCGGGCGACATTCCTCCGGGCCCGCTCGGGAGCCCGTTGCCCGGCCTGAACCAGAACGATCTCCAGGCTTTCAACCAGGGTCGCCAAGAGTTCGGGCGACTCGAAGGACCTCCTCAGGGGTTGGGGCCTGTCTTCAACGGTCGCTCCTGTCTCGAATGCCACGGCGAAGGAGCCCCTGGAGGTGCGGGAACGAATCTCGGCGTCGCACGCGTGACTCGCATCGGAGGCACGGTGAACGGGCTCTATTCCGACCTCACGCAGTTTGGGGGTGCCGTCATCCAGGCGCGGTCGCTGCGTGAGCTGATCCCGAACTACCCGGTCCCGCGCGAAAACGTCCCGTTTCAGGCGACGTTCGTAAGCCGCCGACAAACGACGCCGACGTTTGGCGCAGGCCTGATCGAGGCGATCCCGGGCCAGACCCTCATCGACAACGCGAACCGCGCTCAGCCCGACGGCGTGACCGGTCGTGTGAACATGGTCCTCAATCCCCTGACCGGGGGTCTTGAAGTCGGCCGGTTCGGCTGGAAGTCGCAACACTCCAATCTATTCGTCTTCGCCGCCGACGCGTATCTGAATGAGATGGGCATCACGAGCCCGCTCTTTCCGAACGAGAACTTGCCGCAGGGAATGCCGATCCCGCCTGGTGCCGATCAAGTCGCGGACCCGGAAGACAACGGGAACGACGTTCAGGCGTTCGCGAACTTCATGCGGTTCCTCGCGCCCCCGGCGCGCGAAGGAGCGATCACCCTGCAGATCGCAGCCGGGGAACAACTGTTCTCGACTATTGGCTGCGCGGTGTGCCATAGCCCCGTCCTGCGAACTGGCAATCACCCGAATCCGGCGCTGGCAAACAAGAACGTCCGCCTCTACTCGGACTTGCTACTCCACGACATGGGGCCGCAGCTCGCCGATGGCGTCCGGCAGGGGCAAGCGACCGGAAGCGAGTGGCGAACCCCGCCGCTCTGGGGTCTTCGAGTACGCCGATTCTTCCTCCATGACGGACGGTCGCAGAACCTGGACGACGCCATTCGCCGCCATGGTGGCGAAGCGCTCCCGGCGACCAATCGCTACATCGGCCTGAGCCAGGCGAACCGAAGCGCGCTCCTCGCGTTTCTGACGCGCCTTTGAAAGCGCACAGCCCCTCGTTCCCAACGGATCGAGGGGCTGATCGCGCACCGTGGCGCGGCCCTACCGCTTGAAGAACTCGAGGGACTTCACCGGGTAGCGAGCCTTGTCGTAACTGCCGATCAGCAGCGAGCGCCCGTCGAGGGTCCCGACAAGTTTCTCCTTTCGCCCGTCGAAGTCGATCTCGAGGGTCACCTTGCTCCCACTCACCGACCAGACGCCGGCGAAACGCTTTTGCGGTTCTTCCGGCTCGACGCCGATCACCGACTCGGTCCAAATCAAGCTCTTGTCCTCCATCAGGCCGAACACGATGGTCCGAATCCCCTTTTCGAGATGGATCGACGCCTTGTATTGACCGACCGGGACGTCGCTCGCCTTTTTGACCGCGCCGGTCGGGCTTTCGACCGGTTTCATCTTGAAGTCATCCCTCTCGGCGATTTTGCCTGGGGGCTTGGTTGCACCGGGATCGGTCTTGGCCTCAGGGCCTTTCTTTTCGCCCGTATCGGTGCCTTGGCTGGGCTCCATCGTGCGGGGATCGGTGAGGGGCTTCTTGCCTTCGGTGTCCTTGGCGACCTGGCCGCCCGGCTTCGAGACGGAGGTCTCCGAGACAGGGTTCGAACCTGACGTGTCGCTCTGGCAGCCACCGAGGACGGAGCCGAGCATCACCAACACCGCAATCCACCACAGAGAGTTCTTCATTCCGTTCCACCCAACAGCCCCGAGCCGGAGCCGGTTCCCCGAGATGTTACCGGCGGGCACGATAGGGGCGCTCGTTCATGCTCTCGCTCACTGTTTGGGTCGACTGGACTTTCCAGCCTCCGGAAGTCCGAACCCAAAGGGACTTGACGACCGACCGGTAACCGACCCACACGTTGCCCTTCGGCCCCTTGAAGACCTCTTCGATGTCGATCGCGGAGTTCAGCCAAATCCGGTCCTTGCTGACCGAGATCGGTGTCGCCTTCATGGCGACTTTCAGCACCTTGTCGGGCACCGGGTTGTCGGCCACGACCTCGTACAGCGTCGCGATGACGCGACCCTTGGCGTCGAGACGGACGTAGTCGGGCATGCTGTACTCGTATTGGAGATTTCGGATCGCGACCGGACTCCGCCACTTGTAGGCATGGGCCAGCTTCGCGTAGGCGTCCTGGATCGCTTTGACGTCGGGGTTCACCTGGGGACCAGCGGCGAAGGCAGGGACGAGGAGAGCGGCACCCAGCACCGCCAAGGAAAGGAACTTCTTCATCTGCCGATAATGACGGTCGGTCCTTCGCAAACGATCTGACGTCCCAGCGTCACGTCGATCGCTTGCCTTGATCGAGCTGAACGACCGTCCCCATCAAGGTCTTCTCCGCTTGCCCATGGTCGCCGGTCTGGAGCGCCCGCATCGCGAGCGTCACTTCCTGGGCTTCGGCGGTGCGCCCCTCCTGGATCAGGAGCATCTGCGTCTTCTGGAGCTCCTCAAGAGCCATCTGCCCCGTAAGCTGGCCGGATTTGAGGCCCATGATCGTCTTCTCGACGGTCCGCGTCGCCGCCGCGATCTCGGCCGCGCCGGCGACCTTGACGTTGACCGGCACCGAGTAGCGTGCTGAGTCGGCCGTGAACTCCATGACAAAATCGAGATCGATCGACTCGGTGCGACCGCTCGTCGAATCGTCGTAGGTGAGGCGGCCGGACGCGACCCGATACCAGCCCATCGGGTGCTGGGGAAACTCGAAATCGAACATCTGCTGGAGAACGGCCCCTTGCTCAAGGTCCGCCAGCTGGATCGTGAATTCACGAGCGCTCGGCGTCACTGGGTGACCTGTCGCGGCTCGAAGGTTGACCCAACGGGCCACGTTCACGTGGAGTTGCAGGTTGCGCGCGGCCACGGTCATCAGTTTCTCGAGTTCGGTCCGGAAGATCTCCGGAATGAGTTCGGGGCGTGGAATGTAGTAGTAGTTTCCGCCCGCGCGCTTCGCCATCCCCGCGAGGAGCTCCTCGTTGTAGTCGGGGCCGAAGCCGAGGAACGTCACCGTGATGCCCCGCCCCTTGATGTCGGCCGCATGCTGAACAAGGGCCGAGAAGTCCTTGATCCCCGCGGTCGGGTCGCCATCACTGAGAACGATCAGGCGCGTCGCCCGACCCGGATCGCTCACCGACGCCACCTGCTGGGCACCCAGCGACAGGCCGTCATAGAGATTCGTCGTGTTTCCGGGCACGAGACGCTGGATTCCGTCCTTGACCGGCTGTTTGTTGGTGACCCGCTGCGGCGGCATCAAGACCTCGACGATCTCCTCGAACGTCACGATGCTCAGGATATCGTTGGGGGAAAGGAGGTCGACGACGTAGGAACAAGCCTGCTTGACGTACTCCAACGGCGGCCCTTCCATCGAGCCCGACCGATCGATCACAAGGCATAGATTGAGCGGCGCGCGGGCACTCGAAACCCCGACCCCGGGCATGGCCTGGCCCCGCGCGCTGAATTCGACGAGAAACTGCTCGCGTGCAGGTCCGTTCGCGATCGTCGCCTCTCGACCGGGGGTGATCGTCGCGACGAGCGACCGCGGTGCGGCCATGGCCGTCGTTCGATTCGGGTCGCCGGACTGGGGGGCCGCCGGTGCGCCGGACATCACGGTTCGGTTTGGATCGAAAGCCTGCGTCGGTTCCATGCTCAGTCAGCAGTATGACGACTGGACCCGCGCGAATTGCTCGTTGTGCGCCCGCGGTCGTATTGAAGAAAGTTCTGCACCCAGTAACGCCTACCCTCGCGGTCGATCCCGATGCCGATGCCGATGGCTTGGAATGCGGGGTTGACGAGGTTCGAGTGGTGTCCCTTACTTCCCATCCAGCCTCGGAAGACACGTTCGGCCGTGGGATAGCCCTTGGCGATGTTCTCGCCAATCGAGGCCCACGGTAACCCGAAGTCGGCAAAGCGCTCTTCAAGACCCCGTCCCCGCAGATCTTGGTGGTCGTAATGACGGTGGGTCGCCATGTGGCGGGCGAACCACATCGACATCCGCGAGAGCTGAGGATCGAGTCGGAGTGGGCGCAAGCCGGCATCGCGGCGGGCTTCATTCGTCAGGTGGACGAGGGCGTCGACGTCACGCCGCAACGCCCTCATGTCGCGCTGGAAGTCGGCTTCGATCCGCGCCAGGCTCGCCACGACGCAGAGTGCGCCGGCGATCATCCGTCCTTCTGCCCTCGATTCAGGTCTTTCCCCATCGTCTTCTCGGCGGTGTTCAAGAACGTGTCCTTATCTCGGATGATGGCCTGCGCAGGGAGGTGGTCGTGGTCCGTCTTGAGTCCGTCCATCTTTTGAACGGCGGTGCCGACCGCCATAAACTCGATGATGCCGCTCCCGAGCTGATACACATACACTTTGATGCCGACGACGTCGTCAGCGTTGCAGCTCACCGCGTCCTTCATCAGTTTGTCGATCGCGTTCTCGCGCGCTTCGTAGATCAAGGTGGTCAGTTCCGGTATCTCACCCCGTCCGAACGACTTGAGGAACGCGGAGACGCCACCCACGAATCCGACCGAGTAGACCGACACCCCGAGCACGAGCTGGATCGGCATGTAGCCCATGTGGATCAAGTTCCACATCTCCTCGTTCGTGAGGTCGCTTGTGATCGGCGTTTTCGAGAACGCCGGCGGCAGGGAATCGTGGCGGCTCGCGGTTCCGATCATCACCATTTCCTGCATCCCGCGAAACGGAATGATCGAGGTCGTGATCCCGACCACCGCGTTCCCGCCGGCTTCGTGCGCCTCCTTCGTGATGCGCTCGAGCGCCAGGTGTCGCGTCTTGTTGAAGATCTCGGAGTACTCGGGAACCTCGCCCCGGGCCAGGCTGCGGAACGCCCCTGCGATGCCGCCACCGATCCCGATCGAGTAGGCGACGTTGCCGAACACGAACTTGATCGGATGGAATCCGCAGTCCAACTGGCAGTAGAGCTCCTGGCCGTCCGCGCTCGACGTGAACTCCAGTCGCTCGCTCGGAGCACCCTCTCGATGAACGCACGACCCGATCGACAGGAACTCGATCGTCCCCGGGTGGAGGATCAGTTCGTTCGTCACGCCGGTGATCCCACTTCCGCGCCGTACCTCGGCATGGGCCAACAGGCGCTCGTACGAGGCCTGCCGACCATCGTGGATCAGCTCCGTCAGGTGCGTCACTTCCCCGCCGGCGAGCGTGCGGAAGCTCGATCCGATCCCGAGGATCAGACCGAGCGAAAAGACCGAGTTGCCGATGACCAATTCGCCCGCACGCAGCCCCTTCTTGTTCAAACAGAACATCTCGTTGCCCGAAAGCCCGGTCATGATCGGGGCGCGAGTGCGGTTTTCGAGTTGCATGGTCCCGATTTTCGGCGTCCGAGGCCCTCGCTCCTTGGAATCCCGAGAATGCTGTGATACTATGAATCTCGTGACTCGCCACGTGCGAGGCATTGCCAAACCCAAACATCATTTGGATGGGGATAGAGAGAGTCGCTCTGCTCGGATTCAGGAACGGCTGCGTTCTCGGTCTGAACTGGTCGAACGCACGCGGGCAGGCAGTCGAGGCCTTCCGGCCATTCCGCCGGGGGGCCTTCGTCGTTGGACCTGGGCCTGTTCAGTCAAGCGTGTATAATGCCTGGGAGCCTCACCGAGGCAACGGAACGAAAACACGATGTTCAAGCGGTTCTTTCGCTGGCTGAAAGCCATTTTCAATCGCGGCATGGACAAGCTCGAGGATCCAGATATCATGCTGGATCAGGCTCGACGCGACATGCAGCAGGCCCTCATTCAGAACCGCGAAAAAGCGGTTCAGGCGATCACTCAAAAAAATCGTCTTCAAGGGATGCTCGACGAGCAGGAGCGGAAGACCCAACAGCTCCAGCAACAGGCCGAGATGGCCCTTCGCCAAGGAAACCGCGAGCTCGCTCGACAGTTTCTTCGCGAGAAGGCGACCACCGACCAGACGATCGAGCAACTCCGCGGGACCCTCGCTCAAGCCGTCGAAACCGTCGAAGCGGTGAAGATCGCGATCAAGCGCCAGGAAGAAGAGGTCCGACGCAAGACCGCCGAAGCCCTCGCGATGAAGGCACAGTGGAAGCAGGCCCAGATCCAAAGCTCCATCAGTAAGGCCCTCGAAGGCCTGACCTTCGAGAACGAGTACGAAGGCTCATTCGCGTCGGCCCGCGACCGCATCAAGGACGCCCAGGCCGAAGCCGCCGCTCGCCAGGAGATGATGGCGGGGAGTCTCACCGGAAAGATGATGCAGATGGAGGACCAGGCGATGGACTACGCGGCCGACGAAGAGCTCCGCAAGCTTGAAGAGCGGCTCGGCATCGCCTCCCCGGCCGCCACGACCGGCACCACCGACGCGCTCAAGCAGGATGCGGTGTCGGACATCGACGCCCAGCTGGCCGATCTCGAGAAGCGCATCCAGGGCAACCAAGCCTGAAACAGCACACGAGGGGCGGGCCCGCTGGGCCCGTCCCTCGTGCTGTTTCAGTCCTCCTCGTGCGCGATCACATCCTCGACCCAGCCGAGGCCGGCCATCATGTTCGGAAAGCCGATTGTCGGCGCCGCGAGAAGCGCCACGTGCCGCACTTCGGAAGCCGAAGCCCCGGCCTGGAGCGCCTTGTGGGCATGGCTCCTCGACGCCCCTTCCATCCGCGCCCCGATCGAGATCGCGAGCTTGACGAGGTTGCGGGTGCGATCGTCGAGCGGCCCCGCCGCAGCCACCGCCGCCCCGAACTGTTCGTAAGCCTTTCCGACTTCCGGATTCTCTTCGAAGAACTTCGTGTACCGTTTCGGAAGACGACTCATGCCCTCATTCTGAACCCCCACGGGGGGTAATGTCCGCGCATGGACCTCCAAATCGGTCAGATGCCCTGGCGAGACATTGCCGTCGATGACGCCGACTCTCTCCGCGACTTCTACGCCGCCGTCGTCGGCTGGACCTGGCGCGGCGAATCGATGGGCGACTACGAGGACTACAGCATGATCCCGCCCGGCGGAACCGACCCCGTCGCCGGCATCTGCCATCGCCGAGGCCCTAACGCCCAACTCCCCGCACAATGGCTCGTATACATCGTCGTCGAGGATCTCGATGCGTCGCTCGCTGAAGTCCGGCGCCTCGGCGGGACCGTTCTCGAGGAGCCACGCACGATGGGCTCGTCGCGATTCGCCTGCATCCAGGATCCCGCCGGCGCGGTCTGCGCCCTCTACCAGCCTTAACGCGCGGTCGCGTGTTCAGCAACGAAAAGCCCCCGAGGATGCATCCTCGGGG
>DKKT01000067.1 GCA_002455425.1 Chthonomonas sp. UBA6659
CGGCCCAGAGGCCAAGCCCTGGGTCGGATGACGCCGGGTTCACCGTCGGCGAACCCGGCGGAATCCGACCCCTTGCCCCGGCGCGGAGACTAGCGGCTTCGGCGGCGACGCCGGGCGACGAGCGCGGCGATGCCGGCCCCGAGAGCGAGCAGCGTGCTCGGCTCGGGCACGATCGACATCGAGTTGATGTAGTGTCTTTGGGCTTGATACATCTCGTCAATCCCTCCCCGCGCCACGACCGTGTCGATCGTCGACGATCCGATCGTCCCCGACCAGACCGCTGTGTTGATCGTTCCCAGTTCCTGTAAGGTGGCCCCATAGGTGCCGTTCCCGGTAGGCATGAAGCCGAAACGATACCCGCCGCTTGAAGACGTGTTTGTCAGCTGATGAAATCCCGTTGCGTCACGAAAACCGAAGCCGCCCTGGTTATAAACCGTCGTCAGCATGAACACCATGGTGGTTCCTGCGTAGAGGCGGAGTTCGAAGAAGGTTTCTGCAGCAAAAAGCGGATCAAGGTCTACGTACAGCCAATCGGAGATGGAAAGCGGCGCATTCATATTGCGCCGTGCAACGGCGACGCCAACGCCAGAAGTTCCTAAGGCCCAGGCCCGGCCGGCGGTGTTGATGCCCGGTCCGCTGCCGTTTCCGTTTGAATTCGAATCCCCGGTGCCAAAAATCCCTGATGGGTACAGGAACCAGGGCTGCCATCCGGTGCCTCCGTTCTGACCGGTGGTCCAGCCGCTGTTGTACACGGGGTCGGCGGCGCTGTCCCCCGCGAGGGCCAGAGCGGCCATGCCGAGGCCTAGCGCGGCGAGGAAGGTCCGAGTCGAGCGGTTCGTCGTGCGTTTCATTACGAAATCCTCCAATTGCGATCTGTCTCTAGGGGCAGTGTCCGATGTCGAACGTGACGAAACCGTGACGAGAAACCGGCGAACCCGCGGTCGGCCTGATACGTCCGAGCCTTGAGGGATCCCCTCAGGAGGGAAAGGAAGATGCAAATGCGACCGATCGTGCAGGCCTTCGCGCTGACCGTCTTGATGACGGGAGCGGCGGTGTGGGCACAGGTCACCCAGTCTCAGTCCACCCAGACCCAGCAGTCGCGGTCTTCGTCCGGATCGGGCCAGGCGTCCGCGACCGCATCAGGGTCGGCTTCGGCTCGTGGTCAAGCGTCGGCGGGCGGTTCGCAAAGCGGCTTCGCCCGGGGGGGCGGGTCGGCAAACGGCTTCAACTTCCATGTGACGCCGACCCACGCGGTCATCTACCGCGCCCAAGAACAGCCGGCGGCGACCAACCCCGAGCGGGTGCTCAATGCCCAGGTCGACTACTGGCAGAAGCAGGCCGCCCTGGGCCGGGTCGTCTACGCCGGACCGTGGCGGGACAGCGAAGGCGGACTCGTGATTCTCGCGGTCAAGACCGACGACGAGGCCCGCGCGTTCGCCGACAACGATCCCGGAGTCAAGAGCAACGCCTTCTCCGCCGAAGTCATGCCGTGGAAGGTGCTGGTCACGCCGGCCATGCCGACGCGTCCCGGCCGCTAGAGGTAGCGCTGCGTCTACTGGTACACTGCGCGCGTGGGCCAGGACAAGATCGTCGTCGTCGGAGCGCGCGAAAACAACCTCAAGAACCTGACCGTCGAAATCCCGCGCGATAAGCTGGTCGTCA
This sequence comes from Chthonomonas sp. UBA6659, assembly GCA_002455425.1. GTDB lineage: Bacteria > Armatimonadota > Fimbriimonadia > Fimbriimonadales > Fimbriimonadaceae > UBA6659. The sequence continues at coordinate 1,663 of DKKT01000067.1, forward strand.
TCACCGGCCTCAGCGGGAGCGGGAAGTCGTCGTTGGCCTTCGACACGATCTACGCCGAAGGCCAGCGACGCTATGTCGAGTCGCTGAGTGCGTACGCGCGACAGTTCCTCGGACAGATGGACAAACCCGATGTCGATCACATCGACGGGCTCTCACCGGCCGTGTCGATCGACCAGAAGTCGTCGTCTCGCAACCCCCGCTCGACGGTCGGCACCGTCACCGAGACTTACGACTACCTCCGCATTCTGTTTGCCCGTGTCGGTACGCCGTACTGCCCGAACGGCCACGGGCCGATCGAGCGTCAAAGCACGGATCAGATCGTCGATGCCGCCCGAGCGCTTCCGGAAGGCACGAAGCTCCAAATCCTCGCACCGGTCGTGCGGGGACGCAAGGGCGAGTACAAGAGCATCCTTCAGGACGTGGCGAAGGCCGGCTATGTCCGGGTTCGTGTCGATGGCGAAATGTATGAGGTCACCGACGACATCCCGATGGACCGCTACAAGCAGCACACGATCGAGGTCGTCGTCGATCGTTTGGTCATGAAAGAGGGCGTCGATCGACGCCTTGCCGACTCGATCGAGGCCGCCCTCAAAATGGGGAAGGGATTGGTGACCCTCAGTTCGGCGGGTGCCGACGACGTTTGGAAGGACCAGCTGTTCAGCGAGAGCTATTCCTGTCCGGAGTGCGGCTTCTCGATGCCCGAACTCGAGCCGCGAGCGTTCTCCTTCAATTCGCCGTACGGGGCCTGTCCCGAGTGCACGGGCCTCGGCACCAAGACCGAATTCGATCCCGAACTGATCATCCCGAACCGGACGATTCCGCTTCGCGACGGCGCGATCGCGCCGTTCGTGTATAAGTCGGGCGAGACGAAAGAGTGGTGGCCTGATCTCCTCGACGGCGTCGGCGAAGCGATGGGTTTCGACGCCAGTCTTCCCGTTGCCGAACTCGATCAGGTCGCGATGGACGCGGTCATGAAGGGTATCGATCGCCCGATCGTCGTGAAGATGCGCTATGGGAGGAGCGAACGCAAGTTCACGCGCAACTGGGACGGCGTGCTGGCCGAACTCCGGCGTCGCTACGATTCGACCGAGAGTGAGTGGGTGCGCAACGACCTCGCCCAATACATGAGCACTAAGCCGTGTCCGGTTTGCCTTGGGAAGCGTCTGAAACCGGAAAGCCTCAGCGTCAAGGTCGGCGATCGGGACATCAGTCAGCTCACCGGTTTGCCGGTCGAAGACGCGCTCGCGTTCTTTACCGGAGTCACGAAGAAGCTGAGCGCGCGCCAGCGCACGATCGCGGAGCGTGCGATCAAGGAGATCGTCGAGCGCTTGAAGTTCCTGCTCGACGTCGGGCTCGGGTATCTCACCCTCGACCGCAATGCGCGCACGCTGGCGGGCGGTGAGGCCCAGCGCATCCGGCTCGCGACCCAGATCGGAAGTGGCCTCATGGGCTGCCTCTACATCCTCGACGAGCCTTCGATCGGACTCCACCAGCGCGACAATCGCAAGCTGATCGAGACGCTCAAGCGGCTACGCGATCTCGGGAACACGGTCATCGTCGTCGAACATGACGAGGAGACGATGCTCGCCGCCGATTGGCTCATCGACCTCGGACCCGGGGCGGGCGAGCACGGCGGCCAGATCATCAACCAGGGCACGGTGGAGGAGTTTTTGAGGGGCCAGGAGGGAACGGCGCTCTATCTCAGTGGGCGGAAGAGCATCCCGATTCCGTCGCGCCGCCGGCAGCCGGCGTCGCCCAACCCGCTCGCGAGTCCGCCGAAGCGATCCCGGGCAAGGTAAGGGCTCCAGCTCGCGCGGGAGCCCGTTGGAGGATCGGTCCAAGAGTCGATCAGTAGCTGCTCGAGTAGTCGTAGCTGCTCGACGTGTCGGACGAGCTGGAGTAGTCGTAGCTGCTGGAGCTGTCGTACGAACTGGAGTAGTCGTACGAGCTCGACGTGTCGTAGGACGTGGTGTCGTAGCTCGCGGAATCGTACGATGTGTCGACCGAGGCGTCCCACTCCTGGGTGCTCGCCGAGTCGTCCCACCCGGCGCTTTGCCAGTCGGTCGGGTCCGTCTCCATGTACAGTTCGTCGGAGTCGCTGAAATGGTCGCCGTCGGAGTCGGCGAGCGAGGCGTCGAGGCCAGACTCGTATTCGTCGACGTTCGTCAGCCCATCGTGGTCGCTGTCGAGGCTGTAATCCTGGTTCAGGGTGACGTCATCGACCGTCATGTCGCTAGCGTCGCTGTCGGTGATCGCCGTCCAGTTCTCTTCGCCCCATCCCGATTCGACCTTGCCATCGAAATCGGTGTCTTGGAGTTGCATATCGGTCACGCCGTCGCCATTCGTGTCGCCGGAGAAGTAGTCGGCGATCCCGTCGTTGTTGTTGTCGTAGGTGTAGACGTCGGCGATCCCGTCGCCCGTCGTGTCGATCTTGTCTACATAGTCGCCGCTGCTCGGATTGTCCACCACGTCGATCAGACCGTCGAAACCGTTGTTGTTGCTTGCCATCGTTGTTGTTCTCTTCCTCGTTAGTTAGGCTCACCCATCGACATTCTAGGGGGCTTGGACCCTCCCAACAGCATCAACGGGACCAAGGGACCACGGGCGGTTCCCGAACCGGGCCGAACGGCCCACCGGCACAACTGCCGTGATAGGAATGCCAGATGTTGGGCTCTCAACCGGCTAATGGTCCTGAATTTGACGACAGATGCAAACCTGAGGCACTTTTCTCTCGTCGCAAACAGAGGTTCGCGGCAATGGTCGCGAAGGACGCTTTGGAAAAAAGGAGATATGTTTTGACCCAGCACTTGATTCGCTTGAGCTTTCTTGGAGTCGCCGTCGGCGGGGCTGCCGTTTCGCAGGCCTTCACGATGGCGACCTTCGCCGACCCGTCTCCGACCGGGACGCCGTCGCTCTTCAACATCGATACGGTCAACAACCAGGTTTCGGGGGGTTGGAGCGGCACCGGCCTGTTCTTCCAGACCCCGGGCTGGTCGGCCCCCGACTATGCCGACGCCAAGTTCTCGATGGCACCCGTGGCGATCGCTCCGGTTGCGCCGGGATTCTGGTCGACAGGCGCCGGACAGGTCGACTTCACCGACAGCGCCAACAACCTCGTGTTCCGCATCAACTTCGCGAGCGGCAACCTGAGCGTGAACGGCGTCGGCGGCTCCGACCTGTTCGGCAACAACGTGACCTTCTCGGGACCGCTCGTCCCGGCGGGCCTCAGCCAGGAGACGTTCAACTTCTCGTTCGCGAACTTTCGCTCGACCGACAGCGGTCTCGGTGCCACTGCGGCGTTCACATCCTCCGCGGTGCCGGAGCCGGGGACCCTCGCGGCCCTCGGTCTTGGCGGTCTCGCTCTCCTTCGTCGGCGGCGCAAGCAAGCCTAAGTCCGATCGAGGCGAGTTTGGAGGGCGGCACCCGCAGAAGGGTGGCCGCCCTTCTTCCTTCGGCAGGTATTTTCGGGGCATGATGCTCTCGGCCCTCGTCTTGCCGATCGCCGCTCTCTCAGCGAGTGACTTCCCGGCCGATTTTGTCGGCGATTGGCGCGGGACGATGGAGTGGTCTCGGCCCGGGCAGCCCGGGCAGAAGGTCGCGATGCGACTTAAGATCGAGAGGGCCGCGGCGGGTACCGACTACACCTATCTTCTCGCCTACGGCGAGGCAGGGAAGGACGAGCGCCCGTACGTGCTCAAACCGACCGACGCGGCCAAGGGCACGTGGCAGATCGACGAGAGGAACGGAATCGTCTTGGAGGCAGCCTGGTTGGGCGAACGCCTCGTGAGCGTGTTTTCGGTTGGAGGGAACACGATTCAGACCCACCTGAGCCGCGAGGGGGACACGCTCGTGAGCATCATGACCACGTTCGGCGGCGGCTCGAAGACGGGGGGCAAGGACGGGGTGCCGGAGGTCACGGCATTCCAGGTGCTCAGCGTGCAGCGAGCGGTTCTGCGTCGCTCACCGCGGTGAGCGATTCCGCGCCGCCGGGACCGGCTGGGGGGACGTCGTGTTGCGTACCGGGGCTCTTGGTCCTGGGCCTCGTCGCGGGTGCGACGATCGGGGGTTGGCGACACGGATGGAGCGGCGTTCTGATCGGATCCGCGCTCGGACTTCTCGTTGCCGCCGCCGTCGTCGCGATCCTGGTCGTGGTGGCGCTGTCGGCTTCCCGGCGACCTTGAAAGGAACCGGTGGGGCATGGTATACTTCAGCCCTTCTATCGCGGGCTGGAGGCTCATTCACGTGGGCCGCACGTGGTGTGATTCGGTTCGGCAGTGCCGGGCCACCCAAGATCCTAAAGGACCAAACATAAACACACATGGCAAGAGCTAAATTCGAAAGAACCAAGCCGCACGTCAACATCGGCACGATTGGTCACGTCGACCACGGAAAGACCTCGCTGACCGCGGCGATCACGCAGACCCTCGCCCTCAAGGGCTTCTCGAAGAAAGTGAGCTACGACGAGATCGACTCGGCTCCCGAAGAGAAGGCTCGAGGCATCACCATCAACATCTCGCACCAGGAGTACGAGACCGACACGCGGCACTATGCCCACGTCGACTGTCCTGGCCACGCCGACTTCATCAAGAACATGATCACCGGCGCGGCACAGATGGACGGAGCGATTCTGGTCGTGGCCGCGACCGACGGTCCGATGCCCCAAACGCGCGAGCACATCCTGCTCGCTCGCCAGGTCGGCGTTCCGTACATCGTCGTGTTCATGAACAAGGTCGACATGGTCGACGACNNGTCGGCGTTCCGTACATCGTCGTCTTCATCAATAAGACCGACCTCGTCGATGACGATGAGCTCCTCGAGCTCGTCGAAATGGAGGTCAGCGATCTTCTGGAGAAGTACGGCTTCAAGGGCTGCCCGATCGTCAAGGGTTCGGCCGTCAAGGCGCTCGAAGCCCTGGAGAAGGGTGGCGGGATCGACGACGCGGCTCTCAAGCCCGTTCTCGACCTGATGGATGCGGTCGACAGCCACATCCCGACCCCGGAGCGCGACGTCGACAAGCCGTTCCTTTGCGCCGTGGAAGACGTCTTCACGATTACCGGTCGCGGCACCGTCGCCACCGGCCGTGTCGAGCGTGGCCAGCTGAAGGTCAACGAAGAGGTCGAGATCGTCGGTCTCAAGCCGGAGAGCCGCAAGACGGTCTGCACCGGTGTCGAGATGTTC
>DKKT01000027.1:0-29257 GCA_002455425.1 Chthonomonas sp. UBA6659
GGACGGATTCCGACGCCCGGGCTTCGCCCGGGAGGAGAGGATCCGTCCCAGGGCGTGGCCTCTGGGCCGGCGCGGGCCGAAGAGAGGCCATCGATCACACGCAATTCCGGGGCTAGGCGGCGGCCGCGAAAGCACCAGACTGCGTCGTGTCCGGTGTATCATGGACATAGACATAGACATGATCTTGGGTGCGACCATTGAAAAGCAGGCTGTTTGGCTACCCGATCAGTTCTTTGGAACCGATCGATGATCACGGGTATCGTGTTCCTCCTTTTCCTGTGTCTCAGCCTGTTTGCGTGTGTGCTCACGATGGTGCCTAAGGCAGGGCGAACCTTCATGGCCAAGCTAGGATTAGGTGCCATGCTTGCGTTGACGACACTTCTTCTGATTGCGTCAGTTCACTTTGACCTAGGATTCCAAAACCAGGCGTTGACGATTAGGCTTCTTTCTCATGGGTATGTCATTATGCGGTATTCGGAAGTGCCGAAGGACGCCGCAACTAGAGACGACGACGTGTAAGTGGTCCAACTACGAGGCGCCGACGTACCGGTACTTCTATGACGGGCAGATGATGCAGGAGGACGACAAGACGATCCCGAATCTGATGGGGGCACCGACGATCTCGGGGAATTCATATGCGCTGGGGGCGCGGGGCATCGACCGCATCATGCCCTGGACCTATGCTTCTGGCACCCGAACCAACGGGACCGCCTCGTATCCAGTGTATGATGGACATGGGTACATGATCAATGGAGATCTCTGGGGCTCTGCAGTAGACGCCTACTACCAAGGACTTCAGCAATGACGAAGTGGCCGGAAGAAGAGCGAAAGGCTCTCCTGATAGGGTTTGGAGCTGCGGCTCTAATCTGTGCGCTGGTATCGCTTCTTTGTGTATTGGCGATATTGACGGGCAATTGGCACCTGAGACGGATAGCCAGGCTGGATGTTCTTTTGGCGTCAGTTGCCTTCCTGAGCATTTCAGCATACTTGTACCGTTTGGTTCGGAGTCGGAAGCTTCCCTGATGGCGTCCCTATTGTGCTCCTCGTCACGTCCCGATAGCACGTCGTTGATCAGCAGGAACCCGGACCCATTTCTAGCAAGGCTAGACAAACGCAAGCAGGACTGACTGGTGGTGGCCAAGACATTGTCGGGAAATATGCGCGGAGAGCTTCTGCGGTGCTTAGCAGGACTTGTACTGCAATGGGCGCTGATTACCTCTTCGATCGTTTTAGACGAAGAGAATCAAGGTGACTTTGGTGGCCTCGTCTTCCAAGGGTTAACGTTCTGGCTCTTTGTAAGAGGCTTGTTGAACATCTTGGGTAAGCTCGATCAGATCAGAAGGAAGCAATCTCTAGTGATCTTCTATCGTCGAATTGGCGATCTCTTTGCCGCCATCATCGTAGGTGACATTCTCGCAAGTCGCATCAACCCTGGAGCAGGCGTGCTCGTTGCGACAGCACTCATAGCTTGGTTGACAGTCCAGGTCATACGACTAGCGTTGCTTTCCAGGAAGCAGGAAACTATTAATTGGTCTTATTACGTGTAGGACCTTCGCTTTCATGAGACGTCTACGAGAGAGCTTACAGTGAGCCTGTGACGTTTGGTGTCTGTTGTCCTGCGGCGGGTTGGTGGCAGACCATCAGGGAGTTCGGCATCCTAGCAGCCGCCAGGCGGTCGTAGCCGCGCCGGCCCAGAGGCCACGCCCTGGGACAGATCTTCTCCTCCCGGGCGGAGCCCGGGCGTCGGAATCCGTCCCCTTGCCCCGGCGCGGGTGTTGACGCCTGCAACACGTAAGGTTGCCATCCAGTGCTCCGGGGGTCGGAGCGCAGACTTCCAACGTGCGCTTCGGATCGCGCGAGGGATGCTATGTTCAGTCTTAGGAGCCATCGGGGATGCCCGGCCCGTACTCGTTCGACATGACGAGCGTTCTTCTTGCCGCGATCTTGGCGGCTCAAGCTCCGGCCCCGGCTGCCTACGAGGTGCTCTCCGACCCCAGTGACGCCCGCCCTTGTCTCAGCCGTCTTGGTGGGGGCGGGCCTTGATTCAGGCTCGACGAGAAAGGCACCCGAAAACCAGAGACGATCCCCTCACTGGGTTCGCTTGTGGCCACCCAGCGATCACTCGATCGCGTAGAGGAAGCCGTCGGTCGAGCCGACGAAGATCGTGCCATCGTGTCCGATCGCGGGCGACGAGAGGATCGGGCCTTGGGTCGCGAACGTCCACTTTGTCGAGCCATCGGGATTGACGGCGACCAGGTTTCCCGACGTCGTCCCCACGGTGAAGACGCCGGCGGTATCCACCGCGGGGGAGGACGTGCTCGGCTGACTGTTACCGCCGATGACCGTCGTCCAGTTTGGCTGCACCGATCCGCCATTCAGGCTGTAGAGGTCGATGGCGGTTCCACCGCCCGAATAGCCATTCGGACCGACCGCCACGAAGCCGATATTGCCGAGCCGGTCGATGGCGGGGGTGGTCCATATCGGATAGCCGCCCGTCTCGAACCAATTCTGGAATTGCCCCGAGAAGACATTCTCGTTGTAAAGGCTATCCCCCGTCACCCAGATCATTTGTGCGTTCGCTAAGAGCACAGGCGAAGCAAAGCGTGGACTGTTATTCACTTCGGTCCAGCGCTCGGAGCCATCCGCATTGATGGCATACCCGTTACCGCCGGCAGAAACCACATAGACGGCGCCATCGCTGCCCACCGCTGGGCATCCGGGAACGTCGCCCTCCGTCGGGTAGGACCACCGCAGCGTACCGTCACGGTTGAGCGCGCGGACGTTCTGATCGGCAGAGCCGAAGGTGATCGCCCCATCCGGCCCGATCGTGATGCCGCCATTCACGGCACCGCAGGCAAAGGTCCACTTGCGGGTTCCGTCCGGATGCAGCGCCAGCACGCCGCCCGCCCCGGAGCCGGCGTAGATCGTGCCATCGGATCCGATCGCTGCGGCCACGGCCAAGTTGTTGTTCGACTTCGGGAGAGGCACGGACCACTTCTTGGTGCCCTTGGAGTCGATCGCGTAGAACTGGCCATCGGTCGACGCCACGTAAACGGTCCCATCCGGCCCGACGATCGGCGAGCCCACGATCGCGCCGCCCGTTCTGAAGCTCCATTTCAGCCGGCCCGCCGCTCCCGAACCGGTCCCGAGTCCGGTCAACGAGGCGTTCGCGTGGAATTGGGGCCAAGGGGCGGTCGCGAGCCCAGCCTCGAGTGCCCCGCCGACGAGGGCGACCCGCGCGTATCGCGTCTCGGTGCCAAGATTGCGAATCCGGACTCGGTATCGTCCGGGTTCGAGGGCGAGAGCCTTGTTCGCGTCTCCCGACCGCACGGTCGCCAATGCTTGCCCGCTGGCCGCGACGACACTCAGTTCGGCTTCGGGCAGCGTGGGGCCCGCGAGCACAATCGATTCGGAACGCGGGAGGGCGATCTCCCACTCATCGACGCCCGGCGTCCCGGTGTCGCCGGTGGGCGTGTAGTCCCCGGCCGCCTCCAGATGGGCGACAACCTGATCTTGGAACCCGAGGATCTGCCCCCGGAGTTGGTCCTCGCTGAACTCCGAGCCCGCCCTCTGCACGGGGGTCGTGCGGCCGCCACATCCGCAGACCGCGATGCCGAGGAGCCACCCAAAACGCAAGTTCGTCAGTTTCATCATGGAGCTTGTCCGGTTCTACCTCCTTGGGATGACGCCTGTCGGGGCGCCCGCGTGCGATACCTCCCTGATTCCGGGATGACTTGTGCCCGGCATCGGGGAGGTCGGTGAGGACCGCGAACCGGACTTCTTCCCCCTCGCCCCACGATTGATGGGGAGAGGGGGTAGGGGGTGAGGGGCATCCTTTTCAGACCCCCTCCGACCCGCGGGGCTTGATGCTCTCCGTGCAAACCCGAGTATCCTAAGGACCCTGCCCGCGTGTGCAAGGCTCCTGCCGCCTGAGCCATCGCCAGAAGGAGAGACTGAGAGACGTTATGGCGTACACCCGACCCTCCGATGTAAAGTTACATCACTGCTTTGGAGAGGGCGATCTGACAACCAAGCTCTGGGCTCGCGTGGCGGCGCTCCTGATGTTGCTGGTTTCGTTGACGGCGACGTCCTTTGCGGATCCGGTGGAGCAGAGGGACGCCGGGCTACGCCAACTGACGAGAAAACTGATAAGACCCACGGCCGGCGACGTGAAGATTCCGAAGTTACCGATACCCAAGAAAACGGCGTTCGTCGCGATCTGCACGCTCGGGACTGGCTACGCAGTGCTCATCCTCGGGGCACCGGATTGCGAAGCCACACGGTATGCCGGTGTCCTCGAACGGTGGCGTCGCTCGAGAGGACTCCCTGAGGGCGTGTTCTACGGCTTTGAGAACGACGTAGCCGGGGCAGCGTATACGATTTCGGAACCCGAGTTCGGGCTCATGCACGGTTCAACATCGATTCCGATTCGTAGCATCTATGAGGCAGTGTCGGGAATTGAAGGTGCAGTCCAAGTTGCCGTCATCGTTCCCGAACTACCCTACAACTGTGCCTTCACGTTCGATCGAGTGCCGGACGTGATTTCAGGCGACTACGCGAGAGTTTGGAAACTCAGTGACGAGCGGTCACTTCCTACAACGGCGACGGTCAGTGCCGCCATCGGAATTCAACAGTTCGTCCTGCTGGCAGTGCTCTTCTTCACTCTACCGGCCTCAACGATGATCGCGATTCGCTTAGTCAAGAGGCGACAGCTCATTCCGGGCATTCCGATTGACGTTCTTCGCAAGCAGTATGCGAACATCGTGAATGGAATGGGCTTTGCAAGCCTCCTCACGTACACTGTGCTGACCGTCACCGTCTATCGCTATCGCACCTTTGACTCGGTGACGCAGCTGTGGTGGGATATGAGTTTCACACCGTTCCTCGTACCTTTGCTTTTCCTGAGCATGCTGGTCTCGAACATCCCGTTCCGCATGCTCATGAAGCTTGAGCCGGAGATCATGGGACCGACGCCCGAAGAACGGCTCGCTCGCGAAGCGCTGCAGCCCACCCCTGATCGCCCTCCTCTGTCGTTCCATGATTACAGCTTGCGCCTCAAGGCCCTCGTCTGCGGTTGGTATGTCTTGGTCGGAATCTCGGTTACTCCCTTTTCCACCTTGTTTTCTTATGATTGGCCGACAAAGGGGTGGGTCTTCCAGTGCTTCGCCGTCTTCGCGATCACTCTCGCTCTTGCTGCCGTATACCATCGGGTGCTCGTGAGCCCGGTTCTCACACGCGAGACAGCGCGTACCGCGGAAACCTCGGGGGCACAACATCGGCTCGAGGATCGGTTGCGGCATATCAGCGAACTCATCGGTCAACCGTTCGTGGGCCAGCTACTGGATGAAACCTCGTATGGTCGCTATCACGGCGCCGCGTTGAAGAAGAATGTCGTCGGGGTGACGCCGACCTTGGCCGAAAGGTTTGAGGATGCGGAACTCGATTTCATCCTCGCCCACGAGGCGGCGCACCACGTCCTCGGGCACCGCCGCGTCCGCTTCCGCCTGCTATTCGTGTTGCTCGTGCTGAATCTCTGCTTTGTGACGGTCTCGTTGTTAAAGTCGGCGTGGACGTTGCCTGTCGCCGCGATACTCCTACTATTGGTCACCGGCCCTATGCTCTGGATTCTTCCCAGGTGGCGTCGCCAAAACGAGTTCGCCTGCGATGCCTTCGCGCTACGCCTCCTGAAGGATCGGGATGCGGCCGAGCAAGCCCTGCAAAAGATCACGCTTGCGTCGGACCAGCCCGGAATCCACACGATTTCGACGAGCAGTCACCCCGCCGTCCAGGAGCGCATCCGGCTCATCCAGACCATGGCGTTGTCCTGACTTCGTGTGCGTGAGAATTTGCGAACCGGACTGGGGTCCTTCTTGTACTTCTCCTCCCCTGGAGGAGAAGTCGGTGAGGGCGCGCCCGAACCGGTTGAGGAGGCCGGAACTGTTGTGTGCTGGGATATGGGCCACCTCACCCGGTTCGCTTTGCTCACCGACCTCTCCCCCAGAGGCGGAGAGGTCTTCTCCCCTGTGCCGCGAGCGGGAGGATCTTCCGGGTGGAACCTCCTTGTGAATGTTGAGCGGAGATACCTCCCTGATTCCGGGATGCTTGTGCCCGGCATCGGGGAGGTCGGTGAGCTCCGCGAACCGGGTGGGGTTCTGGTCTGGAAGATTGCAGGGAATCTCAAACCCCCTCCGTCCCGCGAGAGCGGGCCACCTCCCCCGATGCGGCGCACGACCCACCGCCGAACCAGGGGAGGATCTTTCGGAAGATTTGTAGGCTCCCTTCACCCGCAGGCGTTCGGCTTCAGAAAGTCACGGATGGCCTGACCAAACTCTGGGTGTCGCATGGTCGACATGTGGTCGGCGCCGGCGATGACCTGCTCCTTGGCATTCGGCAGCAGCTGCAGGACCGCCTTGATACCGGCCCGAACCGACTCACCCTCGTTGCCACCGTAGACAAACAGGGACGGCACCTTGCACCGCTTCACATCCTCCGGAGCCACCGCCAACTTGCCCAGACTTCGCCCGGCGGCCACGAGTGCCTTGACGTCCTTTCCGGCGAACAGGATCTGGGCCATCGCGTTCGCAGTGGCCATCGACGGTTTCGGCCTCCCGGGCGGGGTGATGGCGATGATATAGGTTCCGAGATCGGTTCCCCGCGCGGCGGCTTCAGCGAGCGCCTCCACCTCTGCCGACGGCGTCGAGCGTGGGTTCTGCAGGATCGGTGCCTGCCCTCCGTAGACGACACTGATGACGCGGTCCGGGTGCTCGACCGCAACCTTTCCGGCAATGAACGCGCCCATCGAGTACCCGACCAGGTGAGCACGACGGATCTTGAGATGGTCGAGCAAGCGCACGATATCGCTCGCCATCTCGGCCCCATAACGGGACTCCTCGTGTGGTTTGCCGCTCTTTCCGTGGCCGCGGCAGTCGAGGGCGATGAGTCGAAAGCCCGGAAGCGGCTTGAGCTTGGCATTGCCCTTTCCATCCGTCCCCCACATCGACGCGTCGGAGAGCCACCCGTGGATGAGGACGACGGCCTCGCCCTGCCCCTCGGTCAGGTACCGGATCGGGACGCCGTTCGAGTCGAAGACGCCGTCTTCAGCGCGGGCGACCGCCATCGATACCAGGAAGGCGATCAGCGTCAGGACACACTTCATCGAGGACGACTACGGAAGGGTGCCTCAAGCGGTTTCGCGTTGCGGTTGCGCGCTCCCACTCAATTCGTCGCCAGATACCAGGTTTTGTGCGATGATCCACCGGATCTGGCTCACCGCCCCCATAATGTCGTTTTGAGGTCGTCCATGAACCATCGTACGAGACTGATCATCACGAGTGCGCTCGCTTGTTTCGGCAGTTCCGCGCAAGCGGTCGAAATCGAAGCGTATCTCACCGGAGTCTTCTTCGCCGACGGAGGCGTCAGCAATAGCCCCGCCTTCCAAAACCACGCAGTCGGGAACACATTCGTCGGTTCGACCCCGATCGCTGAGAGACGGAACTTCTTCCTGTTCGACGTCTCCGGGGCCTCGATGCCGATCGTCTCGGCGACCCTCAAGGTGTACGTTCCGAAGTTTCCGCCCGACGGCGGATTTGGCTACATCAGCCCCGACCCGACCGAGGACTACCTCGTCACCTCGACTCCTTTCAGTCCCGACGATATCGCGACGCCCGGGATTCCCGTCCCGGTCGCGAGCGCGATGTGGGGCACCTTCGGCACGGGCACGCCCTATGGCTTGACCACGGCTTCGGTCGATTCGATGGGGACCGACCTTGTCATTCCGATGAGTGCGGCGGCGCTGATCAAACTGAACGAAGCGCGACTCGGGAGCGGCAAGTGGGCCGCAACCGGCAGGCTCACCACCCTCGCGGGCCATCCGCCTCTCACGGACCAGCTCCTGTTCTCTTTCACCGACCCGACGGGAGCCGTCGCCCCTGCGACGGTTTTCCCGCGGCTGGAGTACACGATGGTTCCTGAGCCGGCCACCTTGATGGCCGTCGGCTGGGGTGTCTTCTTGGTGGCGCGACGGCGTCGGCGCGCTTGAACGCGGGGCACGACGCTGAGACGATCTTCCGGGCGAGCGATTCAACCTGCCCTTAACATCGGTGTGGAATCCTGTCGATCGGAGTGACCTCCGAATGAGACAGACGGCCCCCTCGGGGCAGCGAGCAAGACATATCGATCCTGCCGCAGACAAAAAGGAATCAGCCCCGCACCTGCGGGGCCTTTTTTTACTCTTCGTCGTCCTCTTCGGCGAGTTCGATCCCCGCGAGATCTTCCGTTTCGACGGCCTTCGCCGTCGGCATCAGCTCCTCGGGTGTGAGTTGGGTGATACTCTTCACGCTGCGCTTGGGGCAGTTGTTGCAGACGAATTCGACGGTGACGGATTGGAGCCAATCCGGCACTTTGTCCATCGCCTTTCCGCACGTACATTGAACCATCGGTCTACTCCGTTTCCTCTTCGCGAGATTCGGGCTTGGTCGCGGTGCGAAGCGCGTCCTGCTGCTCCTGATAGTGCATCACGGTCTGACGGTGACTGATGAACCCGTTGATGAGCATCACCAGCGCGCCGCCCCAGTAGATCAGGACCAGTCCGCCCTCCTCCCGCTGGCCGGGATCGCGGATCGCGTTCGGCCCGCCGAGGAACGGGAGCCCGACAATGCCGACAATCAGGAGAATGGCCGCAAACCAGAAGTAGGTGTTCTTCCACCACATCGGCTGCGGAATCGGCTTCTCACTCACGGCGAAGGATTGTACCTTGCGGGCGACCGACCTCCAGAAAGAAAGAAGCCCAGCTTGTGGCCGGGCAAGGGAGGACTTGAGGGGAACTCCGCCCGAATCCGCTTCTTAAGGTCTGATGCCTGACCCCCGGGGGAAATGGGAGCGAGCGTGGCTAGAATTCTCTCTACAGGTGAGAGTCGTCGCGCGATGCGGAAAGTTCGCTTCGGATCGAAATTTCACCGCAATTTGTCCTGAAAGGACCATCGACCGGGGTCGAACGCGAGGCTCGGGTACGCTCCGGATGTCGGGGCGTGGCGCAGCTTGGTAGCGCACCTGCTTTGGGAGCAGGGGGTCGCCAGTTCGAATCTGGCCGCCCCGACCATTTTTTCAGGCGGGCAACCACCCTTTGCGCTCGAATACGAGCCACGACAGGCAGGCCGCCACGCATCCGAGCATCGCCGCACCGAGCACGTCGGTCGGATAGTGGACCCCGACGACGATGCGGCTGGTCGCCACCAAGCACGCCCAAACCAGCGCGAGCCAGCCGACCCAAGCCCTGCTCGTCTCCCGGCAGAGCAGCAGGAGCATGAATGCGATCCCGAAGGTCGTCGTCGTGTGCCCACTCGGAAAGCTCGTATGCCCGAAGAAGTCCTCGAGCGGAGTCGACCACGCGAAGTTGCTCGGTCGCTGCCGATCGATGAGTCGGACCAGGAGAATGCGAAGCAGCCCGGCCCCCGCCCCCGCCACGAAGACGGCGATCGCCGCGCGGCGGGTCGTTTGAAGCCACAGGAAGGGGATCAACGCGATCGCCTGAACCCATCCGAGGCCGGTCGTCGTGATGGCGACCATGAGGTGGTTCAGCCAGTCTTGCCGCCATTCGACGTGGATCAGGCGATAGGCTTCGCGATCGAGCTGCCACAGCCAGTCCATCAGCTTAGAGGATGTACCGACTCAGGTCGGCGTCCTGCACCAGGTCGGCGAGCGCGTCACGGACCATCTTTGCCGTGTACTTAACCTTCTTCCTCTTCGTGTCCGGAGCCTCGAAGAGGATGTCCTCGAGCAATCGCTCCAAAAGCGTATGCAGACGCCGCGCTCCGATGTTCTCGGTCTTTTCGTTGACTTCGGTGGCGAGCCGAGCCAGTTCGTCGAGTGCGTCGGCCGCGAAATCGACGACGACCCCATCGACTTCGAGCAGTTTTTGGTATTGCTTGATGAGCGCGTTCTTGGGTTCGTGAAGGATGCGCCGGAAGTCGTCTTCGGTCAGCTTCTCAAGGTTCACGCGGATGGGGAGGCGTCCCTGAAGTTCGGGAATCAGGTCGCTCGGCTTCGAAATGTGGAACGCACCGGCGGCGATGAACAGGATGTGATCGGTCCGCACCGGCCCGAACTTCGTGGCGACGGTGGAGCCTTCGATGATCGGGAGCAGGTCGCGCTGGACGCCTTCGCGAGACACATCGGGGCCTGAGCCGCCTTGCTTGCCGGCAACCTTGTCGATCTCGTCGAGAAAGATGATGCCGGTTTGTTCGGTGCGGAGCACGGCGTCGCGGTGAAGGGAAGTCTGGTCGATCGCCCGGCGCGCCTCCTGGTCGATGAGGATCTCCTTCGCCTCACCGATCGTGACCGACCGCGACCCCCTCCGGCCGGCGAACGGATGGTTGAGATTGGCCATGTCCAACCCCATCTCCTCCATGCCTTGAGGCGTAAACACCTGGAGGAACGGGCTCGACGATTCCTCGGTTTCGATCTCGATCGTCCGAGCGTCGTGCTTGCCGGATTTGACTTCCTGCAGGAGTCGCCTGCGACGACGCTGCCGAGTTGCCTCCGACTCCGCCGGCTCCTCGGCGTCGCTGTCTTCAAGGCTCATCGCCTGGTGTCCAAAGACCTCGAACGCCTGCTTGAGCAACGGATTGCTCTCGATCGCGAGCTCGGCGGAAGCGCCGGCGCTCGCCCCCTTCTTTTTGCGCTTGGGCTTCGTGGAGGGGGCGTCCTCGAACTCCAAGTGATCGACGATGATCTCGTAAGCTCGCTCCTCAGCGGCCGGCCGCGTCTGCTCCATGCGCTCCTTCTCTACGAGGCGGAGTGCGGCGGCGGCGAGGTCGCGAATCATCGACTCGACGTCACGCCCCACGTAACCGACCTCCGTGAACTTGGTGGCTTCGACCTTGATAAACGGAGCCCTTGCGAGCTGGGCCAGCCGCCGCGCGATTTCGGTCTTGCCGACGCCGGTCGGCCCCATCATCAGGATGTTCTTGGGGAGGATGTCGTCGCGCTCGGCGGCCGGGAGCTGCTGGCGTCGATAGCGGTTCCGGAGCGCGACCGCGACGGCGCGCTTGGCCGCATCTTGGCCGACGATGTAGCGGTCCAGCTCGGTGACGATCTGACGGGGCGTAAGGTCCTCGATGGGGAGCGACATGGGTCCAGGGAGGGTACCCGCCGGATGGGGGGCGTCACGGCCCTCGGGCGGCCGTGACGGCGTTTATGGCCAGACTCGGAACTCGATCTGACTTGCGGACACACCGCCGCCTGACACCTTTGAGACCCCGCGAAGGGTTGTCGATGCCCAGACCTTGTCGATCACGGCACGATCAAGGAACCTTTGGGCTGCGGCTGCATCCGAAAAACCAAAGTGACCATGGTTCATCTCGATCATCCGACGCCAGTTTCTCTGAACAGATGGATCAAGTTCCGTGAGTTTTGTGCCGGGTTTGACCGTGAGCCCGGTCACTCTGTCGGTGAGGCGGTTGCGGACCTCCTCAAGCTCTCGCAAGACCTTTCCGCTTTCGTCGACCCAGACGTCCAGAGCGGACTTGGATACGGCGGCTTTGGTGACGGTTGTCGAGGCCGTGGAACCGATCCAAAGCCCGCTCGGAATCGTTGGCTGAAAGAGGTCGCTGAATGCGGACTCGGAAGGCTCCACCTTGACGATCGGCCCACTTTGCTCGAATGCTATGTTCTCGTCCGCATCCGAGGATCGTTGATGGGGCCGCAGCTCGATCGTGTCGGTGCCCGACTTCAGCCGCACCGTCATGCTGGGCGCGAGCAAAAGTCGGAAGGACTCTCGCTCCACGAACACCTTAAGCTCTCCGCCGAGATAGGCCAGAGCGGACCGCAAGTGATCACATACGTCTTTGGGCAGCCGCTCGGCCCTAAGAACCTGTGAATCTGGATCAAGGGCGGAGATCAACGCGTCCACCAGTCGTGTTTTCGCGCGCAAGGAGGGAATGCCGAGGGCATCTTCCGAAAGGAGCACAGTCGCACCCTCGGTCTCGACGAGCTTCAGGGAATGGGTCTTGGCGATCTTGGCGACATCCGCTTCGGGATGGGTGAGCTGCCCCCTCAACTCCTCACGCGGCTTGAGATCGACGATCACGACCGGCTTCGGTGTGACCATCAGGCCCACGAAGAGCGCAGGCAGCGTGAGGATCATCGGGCTGCGCCCTCGCGGTCGACGGGGATCCGGGCATCGGGAAGCCGAGTCATGGTCATCCTCCTTCTTTCAGTAAGGTGGACGCTACCTGGCTGTCCTGGAGGGTTGTCAAGTTTGCGATGGTAAAAACTCGTCTCGCTGAGATGGGACGTCCGATCGCCACGCCCCCTTGGAGCGATCCGGGCTCGGCGGCGAAGTTTGGTCCGGAAAATGCACGGGGAATCTTGCGGAATCCTGAAACCTGTGCTACCATAGGGGCGTCAGAATACGTATTCACGGTTCACGAAGGACCGAGACCGCGCCAAAGAAGACGCCATGAGAATCCGACAGTCTGATATCGCCAAGATCGCCAACGTGTCGCAAGCCACGGTCTCGCGCGTGCTGTCGGGCGATGAGCGGGTCGAAGACGACATCCGGCAGCGAGTCCTGGTTGCGATCGAGACGCACAACTACAAACCCGACGTCCGTGCCCGCTCGCTTCGCACTTTGCAGACGCACCTGATCGGACTCGTGGTGAAGCGCCCGCACGGTGCGCTCCAGGGCGATCCGTTCTACGCCCAGCTGATCTCCGAGATTCTGGAGTCGCTGGCTTCGACGCCCTACCACCTCTGCGTCGACATGGCGACGACGGACAGCGGCCAGGTGGCGGTCTACGACGAGCTTCTCCGAACGCGCCGAGTCGACGGGGTGCTTCTGGTCGAATCGGAGGCCGACGACGAGCGTATCGTCCGGCTGCAGCACGATGACTTCCCGTTCGTGGTGCTCGGCAAGGCCGACCCGGCGCGGTTCTATTCGGTCGACAACGACAACGTTTTTGCCGGCTCGCTTGCTGCCGAGCACCTGGTCGAGCGAGGCTACGCGAATATCCTGATGCTCGCGGGTCCGGAAGCGGTCACGGTCAGCGACGATCGCATCGCCGGCTACCGGTCGGTGATGGCTTCTCATGGGAGAAGGGCCGTCGTCGTCCACTCCGAGTTCGGTTACGAGGCGGCGCGCGATGCTGCCCGCGGCATTCTCGCAGGACCGAGCCGTCCCGATGCCCTGGTCGTTCTCGACGACTTCATGGCGCTCGGCGCGGTCCAAGCCGTGCGTGAGCATGGTCTGAGAATCGGTCCCGACGTCGGTATCGTCGCCTTCAACGACTCGGTGCTTTGTGGCACGGTCGAGGGCGGTCTGTCGTCGGTCAGTCTCAACATCGGGGCACTGGTCGCACGCGCAATAAAAAGGCTACTGAAAGTCATAGAAGGCAAGCCGATCGAAAGTTCGCGGCGCGTAGAAATCGCGTGTGAACTCGTCGCGCGGGGCTCTTCGCGCCGCGCCGAGGAGACCGGAGACCGATGATGATCGCCACCCTTGCCGCACTTCTCATTCAGGACCTCGGCGTCGACCATGAGTTCTTGTACCGCGCCGATCGCGACCTGAAATCCGTTGCCGTCGCTGGGACGTTCAACAATTGGGATAAGAAAGCGAACCTGATGGCGCGCGGCGCCGACGGGCGGACCTGGACGTTCAAACGCCGACTTCAACCGGGGAAACACCAGTACAAGTTCGTCCTCGACGACGAAAACTGGGTCACCGACCCGAAGGCGCAGAAGCAAGAGGACGACGGAAACGGCAACATCAACTCGATTCTCATCCTCTTTCCGAGCGAGTACCTGAAGACGCCGGGAAAGAAGGGTGACGGCGTCGTCACGCCTTCGGCGATCCGCCATCTTCAGAGCGCACCCGACCTGAACTTCGATCGAGGTGAATTGACGCTCGCGATCACCGTCAGGCCCGAAGACGTCGCGAAGCTCGAAGTGGTGACGCCGAACCGGAGAATTCCACTCACGCGGACCGCGGGCGACGAGATCCTCGAAACCTGGCGAGCGAAAGTCCCGTGGAACCGGCGCGACGGTCTCAAGTACCGGTTCGAACTCGGCGACGGCCCGAAAACTTGGGTTCTCGGCGCGAACGGCGTTCGCGAGAAGGAGGCCGAGTGGTTCGCCCTCGATCCGAAGACCTTCAAGCCGTTCGAGGTCCCGAAGTGGGTTGAGAAGACGGTTTTCTATCAGATTTTCCCCGATCGGTTCGACAACGGATCCGCGGCGAACGACCCCAAGGACGTCCAGAAGTGGGGCGACGAACCCACGTATTGGAACCGCTATGGTGGCGACATCGCCGGGGTCGAGCGGCGGATGGGGCACCTCGTGGACCTCGGCGTCAACGCCGTCTACTTCAACCCCGTGATGAAAGCGCCGGCCTACCACCGCTACGATCCGGTCGATTTCTATGAAATCGACCCCGAGTTCGGAACGAACGCTGAGTTCAAGAAGCTCACCGCAGGGCTCGAAAAGGTCGGTATCCGCACCGTTCTCGACCAGATCTTCGACCATGTGGGCGTGACGTTCCCGCCGTTCGTCGACGTCCTGAAGAACCAGCAGAAGTCGAAATACCTCGACTACTTCTTCATCAAGTCGTTCCCCGTCGCCGTCAAGCAGAACCCCCCGTACGAAGCGTGGTGGGGCGCGGAGTCGATGCCCAAAGTCAACCTCGCTCAGCCAGAGTTGAAGAAGTACCTGCTCGATTCGGTGAACTTCTGGCACGACAACGCGACCCTGGCGGGTTGGCGGCTCGATGTCGCCAACGAAGTGCCGGATTGGTTTTGGCGAGAGTTTCGACAGCGGGTGAAAGGGATCGACCCGAACACCTGGATCGTCGGCGAGGTTTGGTACAACGCCGCGCCGTGGCTCAAAGGCGACATGTGGGATGCGTCGATGAATTACCCGTTCCGCGACGCCGTCCTCCGATTTGTCGCCGAGGGCAAGACCACCTCGACCCAGTTTCTGAATCAGCTGATGACGGTCTACAGCTGGACGGTTCCCCAAGTCTCCCGGAATCAGCTGAACCTCATTTCCAGCCATGACACCCCGCGCTTCATCACGCTCGCCGGCAACAACCGCAAGCTGGCGGCGATGGGCGCCGTCGTCCAGTTCACCTGGGTTGGGGCGCCGAGCGTCTATTACGGCGAGGAGATCGGGATGGAGGGAGGAGCCGACCCGCAAAATCGCCGCGGGATGCGCTGGGATATGGTCAACCCGAACAACGGCCTGCTGAACCTGTATCGGCGATTGACCCACCTCCGCACGAACGCGTCAGTCCTCCAATCGGGCGATCCCGGCA
This sequence comes from Chthonomonas sp. UBA6659, assembly GCA_002455425.1. GTDB lineage: Bacteria > Armatimonadota > Fimbriimonadia > Fimbriimonadales > Fimbriimonadaceae > UBA6659. Next base: position 15,305 of record DKKT01000027.1, read on the forward strand.
TCGTGCTTGCGGACGATGCCAACCGTGTGGCCGTCTTCTCGCGGACGTTGGGCAACGAGGTCGCGGTGACCGCCTTGAATCGCAGCGATCGCGCCCAGGACGTGAAGTTCGCCGTCAAGGACGGCACTGGCAAGCCCGTGACCGAAATGCTCGACGGCATCACCGGCAACCTCCTGCGCGCTCGCGACGGGGTCTTCTCGATCCGTCTCGAACCCTTGACCTCGTTCGTCGCTCTGAAGCGGACACCGGAGACGACGACGTTGATCAAGGGTCTGGCCCGCCTTCCCCAAGTCAAGGAATTTGTGAACCCATGAACGCCATCATTCAGTCCACCAAGGAGAACACTCCCATGAACCGTCAACGACGACAGGGCTTTACGCTCATTGAGTTGCTCGTGGTGATCGCGATTATCGCTATTCTCGCCGCGATCCTTTTCCCCGTTTTCGCCCAGGCCAAGACCGCTGCGAAGAAGGTCGTTGCTCTCAACAACCTGAACCAGCTGACGAAGGCGACGCTGATGTACCAAAGTGACAACGACGACTACTACGGACCGAAGGTCCGCGTCGGCTTTGGCCCGCCGGCCGGTGGCGACCCCACCAACGCGATGTCGTACGACAAGATCATCGACCCGTACGTCAAGAGCTTCGAGGTGTGGTACTCGCCGCTCGACGGCCGCACCAAGTACACGACTCCGCGGGGCCAGATCCGGCGCAGCTTCGCCCTCGCGAGCAACGTCTTCAAGTCGACCCAGGTTCGGGACGGCTACTGGGGCGGCTTCCGTGGCAAGGACCCGATCACGACGAGTTCGGTCCCCCGGCCGGCCGATACCATCCTGTTCGGAGAGCGTCGCCAGACGACCGGCAACAACGTGGTCGATCCTTGGACCAAGGACGACTGGTTCTACGGTATCCAAGCGAACAACACGCGTCGCGAAGACCTGATTCCCGGCGAGCCCGCCTTCGCCTTCGGCGAGATCTCGTACAAGGCTGCCGACGGAGCGAACTGGGCGTTCGCCGATGGCCACGTGAAGTTCTTCAAGATGAATGGCTACCACATCTATCAGGGAACCCCGCGCCTCTGGGGCACGGTCTTCCCCGGCTACCGCGAATCTCCGCGGTGGCAGGACAACCAGAGCGGCAACAGCCCCGATCCGTATTGGCACAAGGGTCTGAGCTGCCTCGACTCGGGATGGGACATCAACGAAGGCGACTGCCCACTCCCCTCGGATAACTGATGAAGAAGGACCTCAGCAATGGAACCGTCGTACTCGTGGCGGCTGTCGCCCTTGTGGTGATCGTCGGCTTGGGATTCGTTTGGATGAATCGAGCAACCTCTTCGAGCAGTGCCAACGACGCCCAGTTGGAGAAAATGCACTCGGAGCAGGCCCAGAGCGAGTACGGCCGGTACACCAACCCCGATGCCGGCCAGTCGGGTACGGCGCCGACCGGCGGACCGCCCGTGTCGGGTGAAGGTGCCGCCCAGGCCCAGTTTCCGGCCGGGCAGAAAGCCGGCAACTGAACCGAGAGAGAGGGTCCGAGGCGTTCGCCTCGGACCTTCTTCTGTTCAGGGGTTGCGGACGTCTTTCGGGTCGTCGATGACACCGATCGGGGGCCTCGCCGTCGGAGCATATGCGAGTCCCATCGGCGTGGATCCGGCAGGGAAGCCGGTGGTCGTGAACGGCGTGAGAGCCAAGTTCGATGACTTGTTGATCAGCACGAGCCTTCGGGTCGCGGCATGGATCCCCACGACCTGGGTGTTGCTGAGTTCCTCGATATCGTTGGGGGAGAGCGACGCGTTGTACGCCCCGAAGCCAAACACGTTGAAGCCGTTGAAGTTCAGGGGGCGCGACACAAACATGTCACCGCCGAACTGGATGCCCGCGTCGTAATGGAGTAGACGCATCCCGTTGTCGACCGGACTCCAGCCGTAGCACAAGCCGTCGACGTCCGGGTCCCAGTAGAAGGCCCCCGAAGGGACGCCCGACATTGGGCTCAAGTTGGCCATCCAGAACTGGCTCGATCCGTTCGGCTCCCAATAGGCGAAGACGAGGTTGCCTGCACCGGGATATGCCGTCGAGGCGAGCCCGTCGACGGGGCCAGGAGCCAGAATCGGGGCTCCCCCGATGGCTCGACCGGCGAACGCACCCGACGTGACGATCTGAAACGTCCTCGGTCCAAACGTGTTGTCGATTGCATACAGCGCATCGACGTGCCAAGCGAGGTCCGGGTCGTTGAAGTCGATCCCAAGCGAGCCGACGGGCGTCGCCGACGCCGTCAAGTTGTTCAAGCTCGTGATCCCGACACGGTAGAGCATGTCTCCTTGCGTGTCGATCGAGTAGTACGTTTGCCCGCGCCAGATCGGGGTCGGCGTGCCTTTGGCGATGCCGTCGAATCGGGCGTTGGCGTCCTGAGCTCCGGTGATGTTGAGGACGGTCTTCGCGCCGGTGGTCTTCGAGATCCGAACGAGCGTCGTGCCCGCCTTCGACGGACCGACGACCGTCATGGCATCGATCACCTCGATATCGCCGGGCGCGCTTGCCGCGCTGTAGGGAGCTTGCCCGGCAAGAATCGTGGGCGGATTGCCGCGAATCAGCCAATCGAATCCGCTGCCGTTATCGCAATCCATGCTCCAATACTGGCTGTCGCGTGCGAGGGCATCGCAGTCGTGGCCGAGCGACGCGACCAGCGTCAACGCTCCGCTGACAGGATTCACAGAGCTCAGCTTCCATGAGAGGGTGCCCGGGGTCGTTCCGTGCGCGACGATCAGGTTCACGCCGTCGGAGGTGAGGCCGCCGGGCTGGTCCGCAATGACATACCCGGCACCGGAGAGGACCGCGCCCGGAATCGCCCACCCGCGCCACGCGCCGGTGGTGACCACCTGAAACACGCGGCCCCCTGCGTTGGGTACCCCCGAGTCGAGCATGTAGAGGTTCCCTTGATGCCAGGCAAGGTCAGCCTGGGTGACCGACGCGTTCAGGTTGCCGAGATACGTGACGACGGCCGTATTCGGGTTGACGGAGTACAGCTTGGAATTCTGGACGTCCACCGTGTAGTAGGTCTGGGCCTCTACCCCGAGCGCACCCAGACTCGCGAGAGCGGTGATCAGCAATCGCCGTGTGAAGTTCATGAGACGAGGGTAACACGGCTCCCAGCATCCACCTCCCGATCCCGGGACACTCGCCGGGCTTTTCCGTGGTTTGAGCCGGTTCGGCGGCGTATGATAGGCCATGCGCCTTCCCCTTGTCGGTGTCTTCGTTCTTGCCGTGATCGGCGCTTTCGGCCAGGGAACCCAGGCTGACTACGCGCGGTCCGAGTCGCTCAATCAACGCTTTTCAAACAAGGTGTATCGGATAAGCGTCGCCCCGAAATGGCTTGCCGGGGGCGACTGGCTGTGGTATCGAGTTCAAGTCGGTCCCCAGCAACGCGACACGGTGGTCGTGGACATCCGAACCGGACGTAGGGAACTCGCCTTCGACGCCGCGAAGGTTGCCGAGCAAGTCGGCCGGGCGATCGGTAAGACCCTCGATCCGAAGGACCTTCAAGCCCAGATCCGAGAGGTGACTCGGGAGGCAGTCGTCGTCGGCCTTGAAGGCAAGTGGTGGCGTGTCGATCGGAAGTCTCAGAAGGTCGAGCCGGCCGGCGTCGGCGAAGCGACCGTCTCGACCGACTCGCTGCCCGCGTTTCTTCCGCCGCGCGCCTCGGGTTCCGGCGAGGAGACGCTGATCACGATCGAGAACCGTAGCGACAAAGACATCAAGCTGTTTTGGGTCAGCACTTCGAACGAGCGGATCGCCTACGGGACCCTCGCCCCGGGAGCGAGCCTCGTCCAGCGCACCTTCGCCGGCCACGTTTGGTTGGTCACCTCGGCCGACAACACCGCTCTCGCCGCTTTTGAAGCGATCGAGGGCCCCTGCTTCGCGATCTATGACGGGAGTCCGGTGACTCCTACGGCACCCCGGCGAGCGCGTGAAGCGAACCTGTCGCCCGATGGCAAGATGCGTGCCGTCGTTCGAACCGACAACGTGTGGATCGAGCCGCTCGGCGGTGGAGATGCGATTCAGGTGACCAAGGATGGCCGTTCCGGGGATACCTATCGCGGGGGCAGCCTGGTGTGGTCGCCGGATGGCAAACGCTTGGCCGCCATTCGCACCGAAGCCGGCGGCGATCGGAAGGTGACTTTCGTCGAATCGTCGCCGCGTGATCAAATCCAGCCGAAAGTGAGGTCGTTCGAGTACCTCAAGCCGGGAGACAAGGTCCCGCACGAACGCCTGGTCCTCATCGACATCGACGCTCGCCAGGCGAAGGCGGCCGACGAAACGCTCTCTCCCAACCCCTGGGACCTCACACGGCTCCGATGGGCACCGGATGGGCGCGAGATCTACTTCGTGTACAACGAGCGCGGGCATCAGACGATCCGCCTCCTGGCTGCGGACGGGGTGACCGGCAAGGTTCGCACCATCGTCGAAGAGAAGAGTCCGACCTTTCTCGACTATGCCGGCAAGCTGTGGGTCGAGTACCTGCCCGTGTCGAGCGAAGCCCTCTGGATGTCGGAACGCTCCGGGTTCAACCACATCTACCTGGTGAACCTCCTAACTGGTGCGATCAAGCCGGTGACGCAGGGGTCGTGGATGGTGCGGAGCGTCGAGCGCGTCGACCCCGCGAAACGGCAACTGACCCTGCGCGTCATGGGAGAGATCCCCGGGCAAGACCCGTATCACATGCACTATGCGCGAGTCGGATTCGATGGCACGGGACTCACACGGCTCACCGAGAGCGACGGCACCCATCGCCTCACGTGGGCGCCGGACGGTGAGACCTATGTCGCCACGTGCTCCCGGGTTGACATGCCTCCTCGGGCCGAGCTTCGGCGCTCACGGGACGGAAAACTGCTGTCTGTTCTCGAAGAGGCCGACATCGGAGCGCTGAAGACGGAAGGCTGGGAAGCGCCTGAGCGGTTCGTCGCCAAGGGTCGGGACGGCAAGACCGACATCTACGGGATCATCTTCCGCCCGTCGCAGTTCGATCCGACCAAGAAGTATCCGGTGATCGAGAACATTTACGCCGGCCCCCACGACTTCCATGTGCCGAAGGCGTTCTCACCGACGAGTTCGAGTCGCAGAATGGCGGAGATCGGTTTTGTCGTCGTTCAGATCGACGGGATGGGGACGAATTGGCGCGGGAAGGCGTTCCACGACGTGGCCTGGCGTAATCTCGCGGATGCCGGATTCCCGGATCGGATCGCGTGGATCAAGGCGGCGGCTGCGACGCGACCCTGGATGGACGCCACGCGCGTCGGCGTCTACGGAACCTCCGCCGGGGGCCAAAACGCGGCGTCCGCGGTGTTGCGCTTCGGTGACTTCTACCAAGCGGCGGTGGCCGACTGCGGATGCCACGACAACCGAATGGACAAGGTCTGGTGGAACGAACTCTGGATGGGCTATCCGGTCGGCCCTTGGTACGAAGCGAACTCGAACGTGACGGCGGCCAAGGATCTCAAGGGCAAGCTGTTCCTGATGGTCGGCGAGGTCGACACCAATGTCGACCCCGCCTCCACGCTCCAAGTGGCGAACGCCCTCATCCAGGCCGGCAAGGAGTTCGATCTCCTCGTCGCGCCCAACGTCGGGCACGGCGTGCTCGGGATGCCGTACGCGTTTCGGAGGATGCAGGATTTCTTCGTCCGGCATCTCTGGAAACTCGAGCCGCGTCGAGGCTAGCTGGACGCTGCCTTGAGATCGGCGATGAGTTTGGCCTTCACGTCGTCGGGAATCGGTTTCCCGGTCGCGGGCGGCATCTTACCGCCTTCGATCGCTCCTGCCATCTTCTGGAGGATGCCACTGTTCGCCGCTGCCTGATCGTTCGTGGCGAGTGCATCGAGCGAGACTCCACCTTTACCCGCGCCGCCATGGCACGGCATGCAGTAGGTCTGGAGGACCGGCTTGATCTCGGTTTCGAAGTCGATCTTCATCGCGGTCTTTCCACTGCCGTCACCGGTCGGCTTCGATCCGGAATCGCCGGAATCCGCCGGCTTGGAGCAGCCCCACGCGAAGAGAGCGACGCCCAGCGTCAAGAGAATGCAATGCGTTCGCCGAAACATGGGATGCATTATGCCGCGCGAAGCGGATGGCAGGCCAGGTGAACAGCAAGACGCCCCCGTGCGTGAACACGGGGGCGTCTTGCGCAGTGGGAGGCTCAGCCGATCGATCGTCGGCTTCGGACCGGCTGGATCTTGCCGGCCTTCACGCCCATCGCCACCATCTGATTCCGGGCCATGGTCGCGGAGCCCTTGCAACCGAAGAACTGGTACTTGCCGTTCGCGTAGACCTTGAACTTAGCTTTGGCCTTGATGTTGTTGCAGCAACCCTCGCCGCCCTTCGCGATCATCTTCGTGGTGGTCGATTTGCAGCAGGACATCTTGCCTTCCGCCTTCATCATCATGCGGTGGGCTTCGGCCATGAACGCGTCGTCACCGATCGAAGCGCTGACTTTGGAGCCGCAGCAACCCTGCTTCTCCATCTTGGCTTCCTTGGAGGCGCAACAGCTCTGCTTCTCCATCTTGGCCTCGACCTTGGGGCAGCACTGGGCGAACACGAACGTCGATGCGGCGAGAGCGAGAATGCTCAGAATCGTTTTCATTTTTCAGAACCTCAATCGAATTCGTTGGCGATTTGGCGGAAACCCCGCTTGATCGTTATCTCAGTATACCGCCGTTCGAGATCGCGCGAATGAACGGACGGCCACTTTATGACTTTTTTCGGACTCCAGAGGGAAGGAACCCAGCGAGCGTCACGCGGGTCCCGGGGGAGCTTAGGGTACGGCTTCACGCGCCAATCCTGGCCAATGACTTGACTGTGCCCTCGGGTTAGTGTAAAACGAACCAATGTTGCTCTACTCGCCTGAGCAGGTTCTTGCGCTTGCTCCCGACGCGGCGGCGGCGGCAGCGAGCCGAGCAATGGCGAGTCCGGCAAAGTGGGCGAGTGTAGGCAGCGATGACGCCGCAGCCTGGGGGGAGGCGATCGGGAGCGGCAGCAGCCCCTATCAGACCGCGGTCGACCTCAAGGATCTCGCCTACAAGTGCTCCTGCCCGAGCCGGAAGCTCCCGTGCAAGCACGCTCTCGGGCTGCTGTTTCGCTATGCGAAAGGTGAACTCGAGGGCATTGCCCGACCCCCATGGGTGGCGGAATGGCTGGAGCAACGCGCAGCACGAGCGACCAAGCAATCGGAAAAGGCCACTGCCGGACCTCCGGATATCGAAGCCGCTCAGAAGCGGGTGGAGAAGCGATGGTCGAACATCCTCGCCGGACTCGATCAGTGCGAGTCCTTCCTCGTGGACGCCGCATCTCAAGGTCTTCTGGCGGTCCAATCGACGCGAAGCTGGGATCAGATGGCGGCTCGGATGGTGGATGCTCAGGCCCCGGGAGTGGCGACCCTGCTACGGCGGGTCGGCGCACGCATCGGAGTCGGTGAAGGGTGGGCAACGACGGTGTCGGGGCAGATCGGAAGCCTGGCGCTTCTGAACGAAGCCGCGCGTCGCGTCGACGAACTCGACGAGGGGCTTCGCAGCGACGTGGCTACGGCTCTCGGTATTCCCACGCGCAAGGAGGACGTGTCAGGGGAGGCCGTCTCCGATACATGGGACGTGATCGGACAGATTGTCCAAGTCGAGGACCGGCTCTCTACGTGCCGAACGTGGTTGAAGGGACGCTCGACAGGGCGGTGGGGGATGCACCTGACCTTCTCGGTCGCAGGCCAGCCGTTCGATTCGCGCCCGATTGCCGGTTCTGCCCTCGAGTGCGATGCCCGGTATGCGCCCTCCTCTTGGCCTCTGCGCGTGTATCTCGAGCCGGGAGAGATGGTCCCGTTTCGTCCCAACGCCGGCCGGCGGTTCTCGTCTTGCCTGGATTCCGCGGCCGACGCCTGGGCGCACAATCCGTGGTTGGAGCAAGTCCCCGTCCACATTTCAAAGGCGGTTCTGGGCCGGGACGAGAAGAGTTGGTACGCGATCGACGAAGGCGGTGAAGCCCTGCCCTTGGGCGGGCGGGAGCCTTGGGGTCTGCTCTCGATGACGGGCAACGTTCCGTGCGAGATGTTCGGCGAGTGGAACGGGAGGGACATGCGATTGCTGGCAGCGTGGGGAAATTGGGGGTACTTCGGGCTTTGAATACTCGCGAGGACCTGGCGGCGGCACTGCAAGTCGGAACAAGGCGAACGACCATCCCAGAAACAACGGTGTTGCCAGAGTTGCCGGACGTGGGGACGGAGCGGCGAGCCTTGATTCTTGCGGGCACCTTTGACCTCATGGCCCGGGCCGGCTCGGTTCCGGCCCCGGATGTGGAGCCGATCTCGCTCGCTCCATCGGACCCTCGGCCCATCGCGATAAGCTCTGCAGGTCCTTTGAACGAGGCTCTGGAGGGCGGCATGGAGGAAGCCGTCCTTGAGTGGGCCGCGAGGGCTGCGCTCAAGAACAAGGTCGCGCCCCCGTCGGCGCTGGTGCGTTTGTTGCCCCTTGCTCAGAAGCACGGCAAGCGGCTCGGCCCGGTCTTGGGCGCCCGCGGCGAGTGGTTAGCCGACCTGCAGGGGATCACGTTGCGAGAACCAGGAGAGGAGGAACGCGCGCAGCGAGCGCTCGATCCGGGGGCCTACCGAGAGCGCCTGGCGGCCGAGTGGGACGACCGGGATTGGAAGCAGCGAGCCAAAGCGATCGCAGTGATGCGGGCCGGGCTGACTTTGGCCGATGAACCGCTGCTCGACCACGCGCTGGCCGATCCACGAAAGGAAGTCCGGGACCTTGCGTGCGACCTGCTCATGTTCCTACCAGACTCCAAGGCATCCCATGAGGTGACGGCTCTCGCAACGTCCACCTTGCTACTTGAGAAGGCTCCCCTTCACAAGTCCCTTACCGTGCGGCCCCCTGAGCCTAAGGCGCTTCCCAAGTGGCTGCCAAAGACGACTGTTCACCCGAGCTACGGGCCCAAGGCGTTGGCTCTTTTCGACGTGATCCGATTCACGCCGCCCGCTCGTTGGAACCTGAGCATCTCGCCCGTGCAGCTGCTGGATTTGGCCGAGAAGACGGACTACGCGGATGCCCTGATCGAGGGGCTCGCTGAGTCTGCGATCCGATTCGAGGATCAGTCCTGGATCGACACCCTCTTCGAATTCCTCTTCGACCGAGACTTCGCGCGTGACGGCTGGGACCAGCTCTCCCATCGGGCGAGTGAGGTCATCTTCGAGCGGATGGTCAAGCCAAAGCTTGAGAGCCAGGGTGAGGGTCCGAGTCCCTTGGGCCAAACCCTTGTAGCGCGTAAGCGGCCGCTCTCGAGATCCCTCTCCCGAGCGATCGTCCTCGCCTTTCGAGTGCATGCGACGCAAGCCTGGTTGCTCCTCCAACTCGCGCCGTATCTGCACCCGGAATCCGTGGACCTTGTTTCCTCTCCGTACTCCGACCAGCCGCATGCGGAATCCGTTCGCGAGCGTTTGTGTCGAATCTTGGACACCCGCAAGCGACTTCTCGACAGCCTGGATAACTGAACGAACATGAACGACTCCCTCCTCCGTCAACACGCCGAGCAGGCCTACGCCACGGAACTCGCCGAACTGGCCAAGTCCGACGACAGACCTCGACCGCCAAACTGGAAGCTCTCACCCTGGGCGGTCGCCACCTATGTCCTTGGGGGCACCCTGGAGAACGGGTTTTCCGTGACTCCGAAGTACATCGGCAAGCGATCGTTGGTCGAGGTCGCGATCGCCACGCTGGCCACGGATCGGGCTCTTCTCCTGTTGGGAGTGCCGGGCACCGCCAAGACCTGGCTCGCCGAACATCTTGCTGCGGCCACTTCAGCGGATTCGACCTTGCTCGTTCAGGGCACCTCGGGAACGAGCGAAGAGACCCTGAGGTACGGGTGGAACTATGCCAAGCTGCTCGCGGAAGGACCCTCGAGAGCGGCGCTCGTCCCCTCTCCCATCATGCGGGCGATGGCCGACGGCAAGATCGCGCGCGTCGAAGAGCTCACCCGGATTCCCTCCGACGTGCAAGACGCCCTCATCACCGTCCTCTCCGAGAAGTCGCTTCCGATTCCAGAACTGAACGACGAAGTTCAGGCCGCGAAGGGGTTCAACGTCATCGCAACCGCGAACGATCGAGACCGAGGAGTCAACGATCTTTCGTCTGCGTTGCGACGCCGATTCAACACGGTCCATCTCCCGTTACCGGAAACCCTAGAAGAAGAGACGGAGATCGTTCAACAACGGGCTGCAGAGATCGGCCGGGCCTTGGAGTTGCCGGCCAAACCTCCGGCTCTGGAAGACATCACACGGCTCGTCACGATCTTCCGAGAGCTCCGCGACGGCATGACGTTGGATCGCAAGGTGAAGCTCAAGATCCCGTCCGGGACGCTCAGCACCGCGGAGGCCATCTCAGTGCTGAACAACGGTCTCGCGATGGCCGCACACTTCGGCGACGGACGACTTCGCGCCTCGGATCTTGCGAGCGGCCTCACCGGCTCTGTCGTCAAAGATCCGACGCAGGATTCGCTGGCGTGGAAGGAGTACCTCGAGACCGTCGTCAAAGAGCGCGGCGACTGGAAGGATCTGTACCGAGCATGTCGCGAACTGCTGTAAGCGAACGGGTTCGGTTGTTCGGGATTCGTCACCACGGTCCGGGATCGTCGCGGTCCCTCCTCGCCGCCCTGGACGAATGGGAGCCTCAAGCCGTCCTCGTCGAGGGACCTGTCGAGGCGGAGTCCCTCGTTCCTCATCTCCTCGATCCGGAGGTGCGAACCCCCGTCGCGATGCTGCTTTACGCAAAGGACACGCCGCGGTGGGCGGCCTATTACCCGATGGCCGACTTCTCGCCAGAGTTGCAGGCTTTTCGCTGGGCCACGTTGCGGTCGGTGCCAGTGCGGCTGATGGATCTGCCGGCGACGTCGATGCTCGGGCTGAACGTCGTCGGAGGCCGGGGTTCGGAAGCGATGGATCGGATCGCAGAAGTCGCGGGCTTCGACGAGGTCGAGGATTGGTGGGAACACTTGGTCGAGCACCGCTCCGATCCCCACGAGCTGTTCGCGGGGATCGAGTCGCTCATGGGTGCCCTCCGGGAATCGGGCATGGAGATCGACGTCGATGGTGACGACGAGGAAGAAGAAGAGCCCGACGAGCGCAGAAAGGTCTCGAGCGACGAGTTCGAAGCAATGCGCGAGGCGCACATGAGGCGGACACTGCGCCAGGCTTTGGCGGAGGGCTACGAGCGCGTTGCGGTCGTCTGCGGAGCTTGGCACGTGCCGGCGTTGAAGCACCTGCCCCACGCCCGAGAGGACGACGCCCTGTTGCGGGGCTTGCCGAAGGTGAAGGTCGGTGCCACCATCGTTCCTTGGACCTTCGAGCGGCTCACCTTTGCCTCAGGCTACGGCGCGGGGGCACGATCGCCGGCGTTCTATGATCTTCTGTGGCGGACGCCTCCGGAGGAGGTGCCGTCCCAGTGGCTGCTTTCCGTGGCGCGATTGATGAGATCCGAGGACCTCGACGCCTCTCCCGCAAGTGTCATCGAAGCGATCCGGCTCGCCGACGCCCTCGCGTCGCTGCGCGGGCGGCCCCGCCCGGGCCTACGTGAGTTGCGCGATTCCGCGAATTCGGTGCTGATTCGCCACGAAGCGATCTGGCGTCTCATCGGTCGGCGGCTGATTGTCGGCGATCGAATGGGCAAAGTGCCCGATTCGATCCCGATGATCCCGCTCCAAGCCGATCTTGCCGCGCTCCAGAAGCGATTGCGAATGAAGGTGGACGACACCGATCGCAGGTTGGAGTTGGACCTCCGCGGCGAGATGGACTTGGAGCGCAGTCACCTGCTCCATCGCCTGGCCCTGTTGGAAGTGACTTGGGGTCGGGCGGAACAGGTGGTCGGCAAGAAGGGCACGTTCCACGAGCATTGGCGGATCCAGTGGCGTCCGGAGCTGACCATCTCGCTGATCGAATCGAGCATCTACGGGAACACCGTCGCAGGTGCTGCCACCGCTCGTGCGGTCGAACTTGCCGCGCACGCAAGTTCCCTTGCCGACATTGCGGTCCTGATCGAGCGCGTGCTCTTGGCTGACCTCCAAGAGGCGGTGGAACCGACGGTAAACAAACTCCAAGCTCTCTCTGCGACGAGCACCGACACGGGGGAACTGGCCGAGGCGCTGCCTCCGCTCGCGGCCGTCGTCCGTTACGGAACCGTCCGCCGAACGGAGTCCGAGAGGGTCGTCCCCGTACTGGATGCCATCTTCACGCGACTGTGTGTCGGATTGCCGCGGGCCTGTGTGTCCTTGGATGACGACGCCGCTTCGGCAATGGCGGGTCGCCTCGATCTCGTCAGCGGAGTTGTACGGCTGTTTGACGCCCCCGAGAAGACTGCGGAATGGCTGAGCACTCTGGAGTCGATCACGCAACTCCGAGGCGGCCACGCGCTGGTGGCGGGCAAAGCCGAGCGGATTCGGTTCGATCTGGGTGCCGTCGATGGCGAGCACTTGGCCTTACGGCTCGGGCAAGAAGCCTCGTTCGGGGCGACGGCTCACGATACCGCCGCGTTTTTGGAGGGGCTGCTGGACGGTCCCGGGGCCATCCTTCTCCATCAGCAGGCCCTCTTCCAAGCGATCGATGATTGGGTGACGGGCCTCGACGGAGCCGTGCTGGACGAAATCCTGCCCCTTATTCGACGCACCTTTTCCCTCTTCACGAAGCCTGAGCGCCGACAGATCGGCGAGCGCGTGACGGGGGGCCGCTCGCTCACGGCGAAGGTTGTGGGGATCGACGAAGGGCGGGCGATGCGGGTGCTTCCCGTCGTTCGCCGAATCCTGGGGTTGCCGCATGAATGAAACCGAACGCGTCCGGCGATGGCGTCTGATCCTCGGCGGAGGCGAAGCCGATGGCACCGGCTATGACCTCGAAGGCCTCGACCTCGCGCGCGACCAGACGCTCGCCGCCCTTTACGATAGCGAGCGCAAGGGCGGACTTGGGCCCTCGTCGCCCAACGTTGCCCGGTGGCTCGGAGATATCCGTAGCTACTTTCCGACATCGGTCGTCCAGGTGATGCAAAAGGACGCAATCGATCGGCTCGATCTTCAGAAGATCCTTCTTGAGCCGGAGAGCCTGGCAGCGGTCGAGCCGGACGTCAACCTCGTCGCCACCCTTCTTTCGCTCAGTCGGATCCTGCCCGCAAAGACGCGCGATACTGCACGGCAAGTCGTTCGCAAGGTCGTCGAGGATCTGGAGAGCCGGCTGGCCAGTCCCCTGCGGCAAGCTGTGGCCGGAAGTCTGGCGAAGTCGATCCGCAACCGCCGCCCCAAGCTGCGGGACATCGATTGGAACCGAACGATCCGCGCCAATCTCCGCCATTACCAACAGGACTACAGGACGATCATTCCTGAGACCCTCCTTGGCTACGGCCGTCGGGGCCAAGCAGTACGAGAAGTGATCCTTTGTCTCGACCAAAGCGGCTCCATGGCGACCTCGATCGTCTACGCCGGCGTCTTTGGGGCAACCCTTGCGTCGATCCGGGCCCTCAAAACCCATGTGGTCGCGTTCGACACCACGGTGGTCGACTTAACGGCGGACATCCAGGACCCGATCGACATGCTGTTCAGTGTTCAGCTCGGCGGCGGAACCGACATCGAGCAGGCACTCCGCTATGCTCAGGGGCTTGTCCGGGCTCCCTCCGACACGATCATGATTCTGATCAGTGACCTCCTGGAAGGGGGCGACAACATCAAATTCCTCAACCGGGCGGCGAAGATCAAACAGTCGGGCGTCAACCTCATTTGCCTCCTCGCGCTCAGCGACGAAGGTGCGCCGGCGTACGATGCGAGAAACGCGGCTTTCTTGGCGTCGATCGACATCCCTACGTTTGCGTGTACCCCTGAGGCGTTTCCGGAGCTGATGGCGAAGGCGATCAAGGGGCAACGCCCCGATCCCCCGCCGGTAGCGTGAC
>DKKT01000027.1:29306-29477 GCA_002455425.1 Chthonomonas sp. UBA6659
CCAATTCGTCCGAGTATTTTGGGGGAGTTGCTCCGTCTGCTTGTCAGGAGTCTTCGTTGACTGTGAATCGAGTTTTCGCTATACTGAGCTTCGAGGTGTTTCAACGGTGATAGGAAACAGAGCGTGGCGCCGCCTGGGCGTCCTCCTGCTCTCGGGTTTGGCGGCGGGGCA
>DKKT01000003.1 GCA_002455425.1 Chthonomonas sp. UBA6659
CTCTCCGCCCCTGGGGGAGAGGTCGGTGAGCGCAGCGAACCGGGTGAGGTGGTCACCGCGAATCACGATGGGCCGTCTTTCCCCCTCTCCCCATATGGAGAGGGGGTCGGAAGGTTAACCACCAGGAGGTTGGCATGCGGTAGATGGCGAACTGGCCAAGCGTGATGAAACGACTTGCACTCCTTGCTTTGCTGCTCGGCGCCGTCTGCGCCTCGACCGGCGTTGCGAGCCAACGCAAAGGCACCTCGATCGAGGCACTCGTGGCGTCGAAGCTCCCGGCGCTCGGCCACCGGAACTGGATCGTCGTCGCCGACTCCGCGTACCCGCTCCAGACCTCACCCGGCATCGAGACGATCGTCGTCGACGCGAGCCAACTTGACACGGTACGCGCCGTCCTCGCCGCCCTTGCCAAGACGAAGCATGTCCGACCGACGATCCTCATCGACGAGGAACTCGCGTTCGTACCCGAAAAGCATGCTCCCGGCATCGGGCGATATCGTGACAGCCTCGCCAAGCTCCTGCGTGGGAAGACCGTGGAACGGCTCCTCCACGAACAGATCATCGCAAGGCTCGATGAGGCAGGCAAAACGTTCAAGGTGCTGCTGATCAAGACGCCCCACATCCAGCCGTACACGTCGGTGTTCTTCCAACTGGAGTGCGGATACTGGTCGGGAGAAGCCGAATCGGCCCTCCGGGAAGCCATGAAAACGGGCGGCCGCTAACGTCGGGCGCGGCGCATCGAACCCAGGACCGTCATCGCGCGAATACGGTCGCCCTTCTCGATCGTGCCGACCACGTTCATGCCCTGGACCACCTTGCCGACGACCGCGTACGAGCGATAAAGGTAGAAGCGATCGGTCTTGAGAATGAACAGCTGGGAGTCGCCCCCGTTCTGGAGGCCGTCGGACGCGACTCCGACAACGCCCCGCGAGAAATCGACATCGGGGCGTTCCTCGAACGGCAGACGCCAACCCGACCCGCCCTCGCCGATACCGGGCTGGTTCAGACCCTTCTTGCTGATCGGGTCGCCCCACTGCACGACCCAACTTTCGACCCGGTGGAACCGTTGGCCGTTGTAGAAGCCGCGGCGGACCAACTGGAGAATCCGCGCCACGGTCTTGGGTGAACCCTTCGGGTCGGTCTGGATCACGAACGAACGGCCCGAGCTCATCGCGACCTTGATCTTCGGTCCAGTCGGGTGGTAGCCGAGCACCCACGGCTGAGCGACGAGCGACGAGGCAACGAGGGTCGCGAGCATCATGTCGCTAGTCTGGCATGATCGAAACGAAATCCGGTCATCGCTCGTATGCCGAGTCGTGCACGCGTACCTCATGCCCGCTTTGGAACTGGGACCTCATTCGATCAAGCGTTTGCTCCGGCAGGTCCCTTCGGAGAAGATCGACATCCCGACCGAAGAGGGTCGGTTTACACCCCGAGAGGTGATCGCACACCTCGCCGACTGGGAGCCCGTTTTCCTGCAGCGGATGCAAACCGCCAAGAGCTGCCCGATGGCCAGAGTCGATGTCTACGACGAAGCCCAATGGGCGATCGAACATGCCTACGGAGCGAAGGACCCGCTCGCCCAAGCCGATCTCTTTCTGCAGCGGCGCAAGCAGACGATCGAATGGCTCTCGGTGCTCGCGCCGGACGATTGGAAACTGACCTTCACCCATCCTGAGCGCGGGGAGATGACGATCGAGGACCAGGCGAACATGCTCGTGGGCCACGACCGGTACCACGTCGAGCAGTTGACAGGGGTCCTGGAACGCGACTGACGCGTGCTACAATAGACGACCGGAGGCCTTTGTAGCTCAGAGGTAGAGCATCCCCTTGGTAAGGGGAAGGTCACGGGTTCAATTCCCGTCAAAGGCTCCACTTCCTGTTCGAGAACCCTCTTTGCGGCCGGCTTCGTCCACTCCTTCGATGGATGCCGGAGGTCTGCCACTCGCCACTCTCTATCGGCACGGCCACACGGAGTCGGTCGATGCCGATCAGCTGCGTCGGTCACTCAGTGGGGAGGAGCTGGTTTGGGCCCACGTTCAGGCGGGTGAACGGCAAGCCGCCTACAACTTCATCCTCTCGCTCGGTTTCCATCCCCTCGCCGTCGAAGACAGTCTCAGCGATGCGGAGAGACCGGAGATCCAGAGGTTTCCGGGCTATCTGTTCCTTGCGACCGCCGAAACAGCATGCGGCGAAGACGAAGACACCTATCTCGAGGTTGCCTTCTTTGTCGGCAAGCACTATGTCGTCGTCGTAACCAAGGGGCCCTGCCGTGCCGTGGAGGTCGTCGCGGAATCCTGGGCGCGGCGTCCGGAAGACCTCGGTCGTTCGTCCGGAC
This sequence comes from Chthonomonas sp. UBA6659, assembly GCA_002455425.1. Taxonomy (GTDB): domain Bacteria; phylum Armatimonadota; class Fimbriimonadia; order Fimbriimonadales; family Fimbriimonadaceae; genus UBA6659. The sequence continues at coordinate 2,339 of DKKT01000003.1, forward strand.
ACTTTCTCTATCACATCCTGGATGAAATCGTCGACGAATACTTCCCCGCTGCGGACGCCCTCGAAGACCAGGTCGATCGCCTCGAAGAAGCCATCTATTCCGGAAAGACGATCACGATCACGCACGCGCTGAAGCTCAAGCGCCGCTTGCTCCGGATGCGACGCCATATCACCGCGATCCGCGACGTCCAGAATGCGCTTCTGAAGCTCGACTCGGAGATCATCGGCCCCGAGTGCAAGCCCTACTTCCAGGACCTCTACGACCATGCGCTCCGGATCGCCGAAAACATCGATCTGAACCGCGACATCCTCGCGACGATCCTCGATGCCCAACTCAACATCGTCTCCAACAACCTGAATCAGGTCATGAAGGTGATGACGGCGCTCGCGACGATCCTCATGTCGGTCGGACTGATCGCCGGGATCTACGGGATGAACTTCCGCGTCATGCCCGAGCTCGCCTGGCACTGGGGCTACCCGTTCGCGATCGGCCTCATGGCGTTCGTCGCCGCCCTAGAGTACGTGATCTTCCGACGTCTCAAGTGGATCTAGCGGACCGCACCGTCGTTGAGAATCCCTGCTAGAGCCTCCACCATGGCACCGGCGTGCCTGAGCGGAATCTGGGCGGGCGACGCACACCTTTCTCGATCCTGTCCGCAATCACGAGCATCGCTGAGCGGACTCCACTATGCCAGCCGCTCGCCTCGTCGGGCGCGGGGACCCTCGCTGCACCGCGCAAGGCTGTGATTGAGCGCTTGTCGCCCAACTGCCCTAAGTACATCGCCGCGACCTCGCGCGTTCGAGACGAGGGGGAAAGAAGTGCCGATTCCAGCGTCCGCCGCTCTGAAGATCCGATGCGCTCGGCCAAAACCTGCAGCGCCTCGACCGCCAGGTAACCTTCTGGGACTCCTTGAAGCACGGCCCTCACTTGCGGCAAGGTCGTACGGTCGCCAACCGAAGCGAGCCACATCGACGTCCTCAGCCGCAGCGACCGAAGCGCTTGTCGGTGAAACCGCCATGGAGAGCCGGCAGAACGTCGGCCGCGCACGATGGTCTCAGCTTTCACCACCTGATCCAAGACCCGCCGCAACAATCTCCGAGACTCCGACGGCGATGCCAGCATGAGGTATCCCGGGCCGAGCGCCTCGGCGGACATCAAGTCCCGGGCGATCTCACGTTCGATGGCTCGCTTCACCTCTTCTCGGCGGTCACTGAAGGCTCGCTTCTGGACGCTGAGGCCATGCAGGGCACCGATTCGCAATTGAGGATCGGTAGATGCCACAAGGCCATGCAACACCCGCGAACTCGACGCGCCGGGGATCTTTGCGAGGGTGTCGATGAGCTTACCGAGGGGCGAGGAGTAGGGACCGCAAGAGGCGTGCCCGACAGTCGACATGCCGATCCTCATCCGAAGCGCCTCCGCAAGAGTCGGAACGACGCCCGGCGTGGCTCGCAGGACCGCTTCCTGAACGACCCAGCCCTTGTACTGGGGTAGCAACTTGATCAGATCGGCGTCCGCGGCTGGCCACACCAACACCGCTATGCTGCGTGGTGCATGCACGGCGGCAGAGAGCACCTTGCCGCCGGGAACGCTCGCAAACAGGGCCTCGACTTGCGCGCGGGTGATCGGACGCGTGTTCTGGGTGATCCGCTTCCTATCCTGCTGTCCGAACGTGGTCGCGACGAGCGCTAACGCGATGATCGCAGTAACCGTCCTCACCGAACGTTCCATACCTTTGGAAACTTCTGACCCCTTCGGTCGGTTCCTTCGAGGGCTCGATCGCTGATCTCTGGATCCCGTGGCGATTCCAGCATTTGTCTCGGTCCCGCTGGCACGACCCGTGCTCTCTCCTCCTTCGTGGCGATGCAACGCCGCAACAGGAGAAGACATGACGGCACGACAACTGGCTCGACTCTCGACGATCACAGGGATGGCGCTGACGATCGGAACGGTGAGGGCGGCGGAGTTTCGAGGTTTGGGCGACCTCCGGAACCCGCTCACAGAGAGTTCGGGCCTTGCCGTCTCCGGTGACGGCCAAGCCGTCGCCGGACGCGGAACCAACGTCGACGGTAAGGTCGAGGCGTTCCGCTATCGCGGATCGGCCATGATCGGCCTCGGAGATCTACCCGGAGCCGCGTTCGAGAGCATGGCCCAAGGAGCTTCCCGAGACGGGCGGACGATCGTGGGGATGGGCACGTCGGATGCCCAAGGCCCACAAGCCTTCCGATGGACGGAAGGAGGCGGCATCCAAGGGCTCGGCTACCTTTGGAGCGGCCATAAGCACAGCGAAGCCTACGGTGTCAGTGCAGACGGCCAGGCGGTGGTCGGCTTTTCGATGCTCTCCGGAGGGACACCCGGGGCATTCCGATGGACGCCCCTCGCGGGAATGCAGCGACTCGCGCCGCTCTCCGACGGGGCGGGCGCGAAGGCGTATGGAATTGCGGCCGACGGGAACGTGTCGGTCGGTGAAAGCTTCGGCCCCAACGGGCTGGAGGCGGTCCGTTGGACCGGAGCAGGCGGGCTGGGACTGGGAGATCTCGCGGGCGGCGATTCTCAGAGCTCGGCCAAAGCCTGCTCCGGCGACGGAGCCGTCGTGGTCGGTTACGGCACCTCCGCCCAGGGGATGGAGGCGTTTCGCTGGTCCAACGGGACGATGACCGGACTGGGTGACCTCGGCGGCGGTGCCTACGACAGCGTCGCTCTCGCGACCACGCACCTCGGCGGCGTCGTGGTCGGAAGGGGCACGAGCGCGCTCGGCTCCGAGGCGTTTTACTGGACGGAAGCCGGGGGCATGCGACGACTGAGCGACTTCCTGAGTGGCGAGGGGCTCTCGACCCACGGATGGCTGCTGCAAGCCGCCACCGGCATCTCCGAGGATGGAAGGACGATCGTCGGATACGGGATCAACCCGAACGGCCGCCAGGAGGCGTGGATGGCGACCATGAATCCCGTTCCCGAGCCCGGCACGTGGATCGCCGTCGGCGTCGGAACGGCCGCGCTCCTCCGCCGCCGACGTCGGTGATCGCTACATCCGGAAGACGCCGAAGCGCGGTTCAGGCACCGGTGCGTTCCGCGCCGCTTCGATTCCCAAAGCGAGCACCCGGCGCGTATCGACCGGATCGATGATCCCGTCATCCCACAGACGCGCGGTCGAGAAGTACGCCGACGATTCGTCGGCGTACTTCTGCAGGGTCGGCGCCTTGAACTCTGCTTGCTCCTCAACGCTCATCGTCTCGCCTTTCGCGCGAAGTTGGTCGAGCTTGACGGTCAGGAGGACGTTGGCGGCCTGCTCGCCGCCCATGACCGATATCCGAGCGTTCGGCCACATCCAGAGCTGGCGAGGTCCGTAGGCACGCCCGCACATTCCATAGTTCCCGGCCCCGAACGAACCCCCGACGATCACCGTGAACTTCGGAACGTTGGCGGTCGAAACGGCGGTCACGAGCTTGGCCCCGTGCTTGGCGATGCCTTCGTTCTCGTACTTCCGGCCGACCATGAAGCCGGTGATGTTCTGGATGAACACGAGCGGAATCCCCCGCTGGCAACACAGCTCGATGAAGTGCGCGCCCTTCTGGGATGATTCGCTGAACAGAATGCCGTCGTTCGCGATAACCCCGGCGAGGTTGCCGTGGAACCGCGCGAACCCACAGATGAGCGTGGTGCCGAAAAGCGCCTTGAACTCCTGGAACTTGGAGCCATCGACGATGCGGGCGAGGACCTCCCGCATCGCCATCGGTACCTTGCCGTCCGCAGGGACCAGCGAGTATAGATCCTCGGGATCGAACAAGGGCTCCTCGGGTTCGATCTGATCCGACACCGTGAGACTGCGGTCGCGCGGCCCTAGATTCTCGATGATGTTCCGCACGATCTGGAGCGCATGGGCGTCGTCCTCGGCAAGGTGGTCGGTGACACCGCTCATCCGACTATGGACATCTGCGCCACCCAGATCCTCCGCGCTTACTTCTTCGCCCGTCGCCGCCTTCACCAGCGGTGGACCGCCGAGGAAAATCGTGCCTTGGCCCTTGACGATCACCGCTTCGTCGCTCATCGCCGGCACGTACGCTCCGCCTGCCGTACACGAACCCATCACGGCCGCAATCTGGGGGATGCCCCGGCTGCTCATCACTGCCTGGTTGTAGAAGATCCGCCCGAAGTGCTCGCGGTCGGGAAACACCTCGCTCTGAAGAGGCAGGAACGCCCCGCCCGAGTCCACGAGATAGACGCACGGGAGATGGTTTTCGAGCGCGATCTCTTGCAGACGGAGGTGCTTCTTGACCGTGATCGGGAAGTACGTTCCGCCCTTCACCGTCGCGTCGTTCGCCACGATCGCGACCTCGCGGCCGTGAACCCGACCAACGCCCGTGACAATGCCCGCGCAAGGCGCCCCGCCATCGTACATGCCGTGCGCGGCCAACGTGCTGAACTCCATGAAAGGTGCCCCGGGGTCGAGCAGGGCGTCGATGCGTTCTCGCGCGAGCAGCTTTCCTCGACCTTTGTGCTTGGCGACCGCGTCCTCGCCTCCCCCCGCCTGGGCACGCTGGAGCTGAGCGCCGAACTCGGCCATCGTCTCGTCCATCAGCGCGCGGTTCGCACGGTGTTCGTCATCGTGAAGGTTGGCGGTCGAGACGATCGGTTCCATCGATTCGAAAGCATACTCGGGCACCCCGACGCAAAAAAAAGCCGGCTTCTTTCGAAGCCGGCAATCTCAGGTCTTGTGCTTGTCGTCTTGCTGGATAGAAAATCCTTCGTGAACGTTTCGTCGTTCTGTACTGTATTGTACACATTATTAGTGCGGAATGTTCCATCCTTGAACATATTCTCTCATCGTGCCCAGACTTTGAACTTGAGTTGCTACGAAAACCTCGTATTTCTACTGGCTCCGTGCCACGATTCTGGAGCCTGCCGCTCCCTAGAGTGATTCGTTGTCGTCCCTAGATCGATGCCTAGGCTCCTTGCGCTCGTTGCTCTTCTCGTCGCCTCGGTGGCAAGCCGTGCGGCCGTGCTCGGGGTGAACTACAATCAGTTCTTCATCCAGATCGACGCGAGCGATCTTCGGCGCACCAAGGCGACCTGGGTCCGCGGCTTCGTCGACTACCACCTCTTTCGCAACGGGACCTATCGGCTCGATTCCGACCCCGGACTCGCCAAGCTCGCCAACCTACGCAAGTCCGGCACGCGCGTGATCCTCAACCTCAAGTTCAACTTCCAGAAATCCGACATCCCGAACACGCCTCGTGCGATCGCGACCGAGCTTCGATACCTGCGACAGCTGCTCCCGCGCGTCTATCCGCTCGCCGATGTTCTCGTAGCCGGCAACGAACCGTTCATCGAATCAAAGCCGGCTCAACGCGATCAAAGGCTTGTCGCGTTCTACATAGCCGTCGCCAACCAAGTGAAGGCGTACCGCGATCGCCAAAGCCGCTCGGTGCCCCTCTACATCGGTGCCTTCAACAATCTCTGGAAACCGACCTGGCAAACGCAGGCCGCTAACGACCTCCTGAAGTTCGCCCAGAGAACGCCCTGGATTGCGGGCGTCGATCTCCATATTCACCACACCGAGCTTTCCGACATCGACGGCGCGTTCGAGTTCGCCAGCCCCAGAATTCGGGACGATCAGAAGATCCTTTGCACCGAATTCTCGTTGAAGAACCTCTGGAAGCTCCACAACTCGGACCCGATTCCGGCCATCCTCACGACCCAGTACCAGCGTCCGGCAAGCTGGAAGGTCTATCAGTATCTGAACGATACGCTCCGCAAGCCGGTATCGCGCGATGAATGGGTCGCGTTCCTGAGCGGATGCCCTTGGTTCGAGAGCAACAAGGACTACTTGACGATCGCGTGGCGGAAGTTCACCGGGTATCCGAAGTTCGCGATGGCGACCTACGGCCTCTATCAAAATGGCCCCAAAACCTTCGGCCCCAAGACCGACCCGTGGATCATCAACCCGCTGTTGGTCAACGAAACCGTGGTCAGGAACCCAAACACCCGGCAGTTCCAGGCCAACTACATGTTCCTCGACGAGTTCCGAGCGCTCCAGCCCTAAGCGCCGTCGTCTTCGAACCGGATTTCGGCTCCCCTCGCATGCTGGGGGAAGCCCTCCATCGCGCCGAACGCCCGCACGATCGGCATCAGCTCACGGAGATCCTCGCGCCGGAGTCTGCTCACGCTCTGGAACTTGAGAAAGTCCATCACGCTCAGCGGACTTCCGAACCGGGCGGCGCCGCCCGTAGGAAGAGTGTGGGACGGTCCCGAGCAGAAATCACCGGCACTTTGTGGCGTGAAGTCACCGAGCATCACGCAGCCCGCGTTCCGAATCGCTTGGAGAGCCTGCTCCACCCGACTCACCATCAGCGTCAGGTGCTCGGGCGCAATCCGGTTGACGAGGTCGTAGGCTTGAACTTCGTTGGCCGCAAGGATCACCATGCCTCGGTCGCGCAAGGCTCGGCCCATGACCTCGCCGCGCGGGGCGTTCGCGAGTTGGCTCCGAGCAGCCTCGACGATCGCGTGCGCCTGGCGTTCCGACCACGTGACGACGATCCCGACGTTGTCGTCACTATGCTCGACCTGGGTGAGCCAGTCGGCGGCAGCCCAAGCGGGATCGGCGGACTCGTCGGCCACCACGCACACCTCGCTAGGGCCGGCATAGGTGTCGACGCCGACCCGACCAAAGAGCTGGAGCTTGGCCTCGTTGACATATCGGTTGCCGGGTCCGGCGACTTTGTCCGCGCGAGACCAATGGACCCCGAGTTTGCCGAGGTCTCCGGTCACGTCCCCGAAGGCGTGGAGCGCGATCGCCGCCGCGCCCCCGACCTTGACGATGTTACGGATGCCGAGTTCGCGGGCCGCCACCAGGATGGCCGGGCTCAGCTCACCGTCGGCGCGAGCCGGGCAAGCGATCTGAATCGCCGACACCCCGGCAACGATCGCGGGTATGCAGTTCATGAGGACGGAGCTGGCGTAATTGGCCTGACCGCCGGGGACGTAGATGCCCGCCGTTTCGAGCGCGATCAAGCGCTGGCCTTCGAAGCCCGTGGCTCCGTCGCGCGCTTGACGCGCGGGGATCTGCCATCGGAAGTTCGCGGTCCCGTCCCGCAGATAGTCCCGCTCCCAGCCCATCGTCAACGCGCTCAGCTGAGCTCGATGAAACTCGAAAATCCTCGCGATCGCATGCGCGATCGCCTCATGGTGCCCAACCTCGACCTGGGCGTTTCTGAGCTCTTGAGGCTTGACGACGAGGCCGTCGAAGGGAAGGTCGGGGGCATCGAACCGCCTCGCGGCATCCCAGGCGGCAAGTGCACCCCGACGCTGGACATCGTCGATCGTTTCGGCGACGCTCCGAATCATCTCCGGCGTGCGCTCGGGCGCACGCAAGTCGAACTCTTGCTGGAGGGCCTCCAGTCCGGCCTCGCGCACGTCGATCCAGCGACACAAGCTCACGGGAGCAACCTGAGCGCGTTCTCGAAGCGCTCGATCATGCGGCGGCGGCCAAGGACGCTCATCAACTCGAAGAGCCCAGGCCCGACCGTGCGACCGGTCAAAGCGACCCGAACCGGGTGCACCACGGGCCCGAGTTTGTCGATCCCGTGTCCCTCCGCGAAGCTCCGAACCAGCCGTTCGCACGCTTCGACCGAAATCGCGTCCTCGGGCGACACCAGATCAGCTGCCAGACATTCGAAGAGTCGCCGCGCATGAGGCACCGTGAGCCACTTCCCTACGGCGGCCGGATCCATCACCGGGCGATCGACGAACACGAAGTCGCACGCCTCGCCAAAGTCGGCGAGCGTCACGACCCGCTCCCGAACCAGCACGAACGCCTCCTCGGCCAAGGCCGGATCCAGGGTGAGGGCGCGGCTGAGATCGGCGAGCGCAGGCCCGGTCGGCAAAGCGGCGTGTTCGTCGCGCGCCCAGAAAGCCCGTACGTCGGGGTCGCCCGAGTACGCGCCGACCTTCTCGAGGAGCGATTCCCCCGAAAGCCCGCGTAGGTAGTGGCCGTTCATCCATCGGAGCTTCTCGATGTCGAACACGCCGGGAGAAGGTTGGAGCCCGTCGAGTTCAAACGCCTCGACCAGTTCGTCCATGGACATGATCTCGCGGTCTCCGCCGGGTGCCCAGCCGATCAGGGCGACGAAGTTGGCGAGAGCTTCGGGCAGGAAGCCCGCGTACTTGAAGTCGAAAACGCGGGTGTCACCGTGCCGCTTGCTGAGTTTCTTTCCGTCCGGTCCGTTGATCACCTGGACGTGGACGAACTGAGGCGGTGTCCAACCGAACGCCTCGAACAGCCACACGTGCTTCGGGGCCGAACTGATCCACTCCACGCCTCGGATGATGTGGGTGATCTCCATCAAGTGGTCGTCCACCATCGCCGCGAAGTGGTACGTCGGCATACCGTCGGCTTTGATCAAGACCGGGTCATCGACCGTATCGCTGTCGAATTCAACCCGTCCCCGGACGAGGTCGTCGCAAACCAGCAACCGCCCCCTCGGCATCTTCAGTCGGATGACGCCCGGCTTCCCGGATGCGCGGGCAGCCTCGACTTGGGCCCCGGACGCGTCGCGCCATGTCCCACCGAAGTACCCGACCGGCTGCCGGTTGACCTGCTGGTACTCGCGCATCTCCTCGAGCTCCTCGGGGGTGTCGAAGGCCCAATACGCGTAGCCCTCGTCCAGGAGCTTTTGAACCCAGATCGCATAGATGCCGGCCTCCTTGCGTTCACTCTGGCGATAGGGTCCGAACGGGCCACCCACATCGGGGCCCTCGTCCCAGTCGATCCCGAGCCAGCGCAGGCTCGCCATGATCTCCTCTTCGCATCCGGGCACGAACCGATTCCGGTCGGTGTCTTCGATTCGGAGGATCATCGTCCCCCGATGGTGGCGAGCACACAGAAAATCGAACAGCGCCGTACGCAAGATCCCGAGGTGGGGAGCTCCGGTTGGGCTGGGCGCGACGCGTACGCGAACGGACATCGGGACCGAAGGATACCCGTGAGACTGCCAGGCTCCTACTCGAGGGTTGAATGCCGAGCTTGCACCCGTCGATGCGCCGCGCAGATGTCGAGCCGCCTGATCGAGACGTCGCTCCTGTTTCCTGCGCCGATCCGCGGCCCGTTGCCTTAAGCACCGAACCCGCCTAAAAGCCGCCGAGACCGCTTCCGCCGCCCCCGAATCCGCCGAGGGCACCGCCCAAGGAGACGTCGGGGCTTATCGTGAACCACTTTCGGGTTCGGTACTTGGCGCAGATCTCGCCGACATCACGATCCGCCTGTCGCATCGGCTCGTCGATGTACTGCTTGTGCTTGCGTTGCAGATCGCGCAGTTCGCGAATCCTCGGTCCCTTCTCGGGATCGAAGAGATTGCCGGCAATGTCGACGATGTCGGCCATCGCTCCCGGCACCTGCATCAACGCGTTGTCGTACCGGTCCCTCAGCGGGCGACACTCGGCCGGGACCGGGGGCCCGGCGTTGAACTTCTCCCGCAACTCGATCCAAGGCTTCTTCAAGTCCTCGATCGGGAGGATGTCGTCGGCCTTCGTCTGCGGTACCGAGTCGCTGTCCGGATCGGCGAGATCGCCGATGTTGCCCAGCACCCGCTGCTGGATCGAACCCATCATCCCCATCATCTCGATCGCCTGGTCCTCGTGAATCTGGACCTTCTCCTTTTCGATCCGCTCCAAGTGCTCGAGCCAAGCCCGGACGTCGGCGGGCATTTCGATGTGATCCGTGGTGTCCGCGAGCAAGGGGGGTGGAGCATCGGCCCGCTTTTCGAGGAGGGGCGGAGCTTCCCGGCTACCGCGTGCGGCGAGAATCGGAGCCTGCTTCGCCGCGCCAAGCCCGAGCACGCCCGAAAGCGCGAGAATCGCGGCGAGAAGCCCTGCGACGAGCGCGCCGGCTCCGGCGCCCCACCAGCCCCAGGCGCGCTTCGGCCCAGGAGCCGATCCCGGGGCGGGAGGGCGCAGGGCGGCCCCGCAGTGCATACAGAAGCCCGCCTCGCAAGGGACCTGACCCCCGCAATGCGGACAACCGATCGTCATCGCCGTTGCATTCATCACCAATCTTCAGGACGCGGCGGGCGCCCCTCCATGATCATGATCGGTTGGGGAACAAGAAAGGTTCCTCGTGATTGCCAGATTCTTCGCAATTCGTTTGCAACACAACCCCTGCCGGGACCCAAGCCGGAAACAAAGCGGGGGTTGGTCTCGTCGCTTGTGTGGGACGCGAAGAGGTTGGCGGGTAACCTAGCTTTGGAGACAGCGCCGTTTCCGACGCGAGAACGTGCTCGCCCCTTGGTCCCGAAGCACTTATGCAGACGTTGGAAACATGGCAGATCACCCAGCTTGAGCGCCTCGCCAAGCTGAAACCCAAAGTTGCCGAACAGGCCCTCAGCGAGCTGTGGGAGGCTCGCCCGGACCTTTTCGAGCAGGTCACGCTCGGTGCCCTCGACCAGGACGAAATCACCGTGGAGCGGAGCGCGGAACTCCTCGGAGTCACCGAAGAGGAGGTCCTCGTTCGACTCGGCGCGTTCCGAACTGCGACCACCATCCATGATTGCGCCGTGGTCCACGATTCGACCAACGGCAAGATTGCACGTCTTGCCGATTCGCAGGTCGCGATCTGGGAGATCGTTCGCGAATTCCGCAAGCTGGGATCGCTTGAGAAACTCCTGGAGCATTACCCGAGCCTCACCCGCGGCGAACTTGAGACCGCGGTTCGGTACGCGCAAAGCCATCCCGAGGAGATCGAACGACAAATCTCCCAGTACGAGACGCTCCTAGACAAGAAGCGCGCTGAATACCCGTTCGTCAACTAGACCCGGGGCGGTGCCACAATCGGGCCGTGGTCAACGAGGAACGACTGATTCGGCTCTTTACCGAGCTTTGTATGATCGATGCCCCAGCCCTGCGCGAGCGGGCCTCCGTCGACTTCACCAAGGGCTACCTTCATCGGATGGGGCTCGATTGCTGGGAAGATGAGGCGGGACACAAGATCGGGGGCAACGCGAACAACCTCATCGCCTGGCTCAAGGGCAATAAGCCCGGGGCGCCCCGGGTTTACCTGTCCGCCCACTTCGACACCGTCGAGCCGACGGCCGGCCTCATCATCGAAGAGCGGGACGGCGTCTTGATCAGCATCTCCGACACCATCCTCGGGGCGGACGACAAGGCCGGAATGGCCCCGGCGATCGAAGCCGTTCACCTGCTGATGGAGGGCAATGAGCCCCACGGCGACGTAGTCCTCCTCTTGAGCGTGGCCGAAGAAATCGGCCTCAAAGGAGCAGCCGCCCTCGATCTCGACGAGCTGAAGCTCGACTTCGGTTATGTGCTCGATACCGGGCCGCCCGTGGGGAGCTTCGTCAACCGGACGGCGACCCACGACAAGATCGACTTCGTCGTCATGGGTAAGCCCGCGCACGCCGGCAAAGACCCGGAGAAAGGCATCAATGCGATCGAAGTCGCTGCCGACGCGATCGCCAAGATCAAGTCGGGTCGCGTCGGACCGGAGACGACCGCCAATTTCGGCATCATCGAAGGCGGAACGGCGGTCAACGTCGTCTGCCCAAGCGTCAAGATTAAGGCTGAAGCTCGGAGCACGAGCGTCGAAGAGCTTGATGGCCAGATCGGCCACATGATCGCCGAGTTCGAGCGCGCGGCACGTGAATGGGGCACCACTGTCGCCATCGATCATCGGCGACACTACGAGGCCTACCACGTTCCCGAAGAGTCGCCAGTGGTGCAAGTCGGACTCAAGGCGAGCGCCAAGCTCGGGCTGAACCCACACCTTCGAACGACGCTCGGCGGCAGCGATGCCAACATCTACAACAAGAAGGGCGTGCCGTCGATCGTCCTCGCGACCGGGATGGACAAGATCCACACCCACGACGAGAACGTCTCGCGGAAGGACCTCATCGACACGACGATGCTAGCGTACGAGATTTTGCTGGAAGCCGCTCGTTAGCAGCAAAAGCCGGTCCGCCCCGAAGGGGCGGACCGGCTTTGCAGGAAGCAACTACTTCTTGACACCTCCTTTGATCGTCGTCTTCGTTTGCGTATCCAGCGCGATGCCGAAGCTCTGGAGAGACTGGTGAGTCTCAATGATCGCCCCGATTTCGCCGTGGATGATCCGATCGACCTCGAGGGTCGCGAACATCACACACCCCCGGAATTCATCGAAGTTGGCTCGCTCCACGCCGTCGATCTGATCGAGGGCTTGGAGGAACTTCTTCGCCTCAGAGAGGCTCGCCCAACCGCCGATCTCGAGACTGATCTTCACCATCCCCGTCGCGGCGTTCGGCTGCATCGACCCGAGGGTCTTCGCCATACCCGCGGCCAGGGCGGGACCGAGCTTCTCCCCGGCGCGATACAGGGCATCCTTCCCTGCAGACGCCTCGCTCAAGTCCCGGCCCGGGGCGCGGATGTTGTCGGCGAAGAGGATCGTGCCGTCCTCCATCCAGATCGCGCGGATTTCGCACCGGCCCGTATAGAAGGCTGAGGCGGAGCCCTCGAGCTGCTCGTTGTTGCGCTCGGCGAACGCCTCACCCACGATGAGGATGTCGGCACCGAATCGGGTCCGGAGGTCGTGGAGCTTGGCCTCATCGACGCGACCCCGCAGCATCTCCGCGACCGCCCGATCCTCGCGCAGTTCCCGGATCCGCTCGTCGTCCTTGACGGTGATGCCGTGATCGATCAGCGACTTGATCAGCGCGGTCTGGGCGGCAGGATCGGGAGCGGGCCGGGTGAGAATCTGCTCGGGCACGACGACGATGACCGACTTGCCGCGGAGCGCGTCGAGGTTCACGGTCGGCTTGCGGTCGGATTCGCGAAGCTTCTCGAGCAGCTCCTGTCGGTCGTTCTTGACCGTCTTGCGCTCGGCTTTCGGGAATTCGGCGATCAGACGGCAGGCGATTTCCTCGATCGCCTGGCGCGAGGCGCGCCCGAGTCGGCTGTCGAGCCACTCGCTGCTCTCGAAGGACACGCCGCCGGCCCAATCCCACCAACGACCGCCGGCGCCGTAGAACGAGCCCTGTTCGTTGGCGCCTTCGCCGCTGGCACTGGCCAAGATCAGGCCGGTTTCGATGTCGACGAGTCGCGCATCGAGACGCACCCGCGCCTTGGAAGACCCGACCGAAACGTCGCCGAACCCCAGGTTTCGGGTGATGAATCCGAGTCCGACTTTGTTGCTGGAGAAGCCGATGTCGGTGACGGTGACGATGACCTGCCAATCAGCACCGAGGTTCTTGCCGAGGGCCGGAGTCGTTTCGGCGTCGCGGAGCCCACTCAGCGCGCCTTCCTTCTCGCGCTCCAGGGCTCCCTCGTACTGGCGCTCGAGGACGAGGGCATCCCGACTCGACAGCTCCGTGATAAGCATCGTCGCGAGTCCGTTACCGATCCCCATCCACGAGTACTCGAAGCTCGGGGGTTTCGAGAACGGAGCCACGATGATCCTCTTCGTGGAAGTCGCTTTGATGCGCTTGTCGTAGGGCTTCTTGTCGTCTGCCGCGGCCAGACTCAACATGAAGGCGACGAGGATTGCTGCGACGATCAGTTTTGCGGGGTTTAGCTTCATATTCTCTCTCCAGACCGCCGGTGCGGCCCGTCAAGAGGGTAGGCGTCAGCGGTACCGGAAGTCGTGACGCCCATCACGATATATCGTGATTCGCGTCACGTTGCCGGCACTCACCCGCGGAACGGAAAGGTCTGGGTCGTCTCATACGGCCGTCCAGGGACCGTCCGTATGAGCGAGAGCTCCTCCGCCTGCCAGTCGTAGCGCTCTTGTTCGTCCTTCAGCCAGCGCTCGACCCGCCCATCGAGCTCCTTCGTCCGGACCCGCGCCGCGTGTACGTGGGGTCGAAACAGCTTCATGTCTTGTCCGGGAGCAAGCGGGAGCGTCTCTCGCCGCATTTCGCTCACGACCGCCGCCAGTCTCCGTACCTCACCCGCGACGCCGTTACCACAAGACCCTTGGGCGATTTCGATTCGGGAAAGCCCCCCGCCCGTCGATCATGAGATGGAGCGGCCGAATCCGTACGGCTAATCGGGCGAGCCGCTCACCCAAGATCGGCACCACGGCATCGGGGACGTCACCCAGGAACGCCATCGTGACGTGAGGTTGCCTTGCGACGACCACGCCTTCGATAGACTCGAGCTTCACGGTGTCTCGTGAGAGGGCAGCACTAACGTCGTCCGGAAGCCAGAGCCCGACGAACCATCCTCCGACATTTTCTTGCTCCTGCAGGCATCCAGACATGCTCACCGTGGGCATCTTTCAATGTCTTGGCACTGTCTCATAGACTTGTTACCGGGTTTCGGACTCGCGGAACAGTTTCGTCTATTTTCATGTCACAGAATCCGCCGATTGGCGCAACTCTTGAATGACGTGCGTTGCGGATGGGCTTCCAAGGAACCCGATCCGAGCCGGTCCGTTTCATTTTTGAGAGTAGGGTGGCAAACATGAGAAAAATCCTGGGTCTCTTTGTGCTTGCAATGGCCGTTACGAGCGGCGCGCTTGCCCAGTCCCGCAGTTCCTTCCTGCAGGTTTCCGCAATGCAGGACATCTTCGTAAATTTGAGTGGTACGACGCTCAGCCTCCAGCTGGGAGCGAACCCTAAGATCACTTACCAAAGTGTCGTGTACGACGTGACCGAAGCGTTTGGCGTCTGGGCGCTCGACAACGACGACGACATGGCCGCGACGGGCACCAACCAGAATAGCTGGTCATATGACGAGAACTATTCCGGCACTGGCGGGATCGCCGGTTGGAAGACCAATCCGAACGCCGGTATCGGCCCGGGTGGCGGTCCGCTCAACTTCAACTTCTCGACCCTCACGGGCACCGTCGAGAACACGGGCGTCCACCTTCGAGTCAACGGTACGTTCCCGTTCGGCGGTAATACCGCGTACTTCGAAGTCGTGCCCGAACCGGCCTCGATGGCCGCGATGGGACTAGGGTTGGTCGGGCTTCTGGCCCGACGCCGACGCCGAAGCAAGTAACCACGATCGAAAGTCTCCTCTCGAAGCGCCCGTTCCGATCGGAACGNNCGCTTTCGCGTCTGCCCAGGCAGGCACCGACCTCCGCGGCGTAGGATGGTGTGATGGTGCGCGGAATGATCGCTCAGGTTGCGGAACCGCCCGGCCTGGTCGATCGCTTCGCCGATGTCACACCGCGTGGGGTGCTCCTCTTTGCCGCTCTCCTGACGGTGATCCGGGTCCTGTTCGTTCTTTCAAGAAACGACCCTTCCTCAACACGGCTCTGGCGCCGAATCGCCGAGGCGGGCGGGTACGTGATGGAAGTGCTCGTCTTTGCCGTCATCGGTGTCTTCTTCATCGTCCGCCCGTTTCTTGTCCAATCGTTCTTTATCCCGTCGCCTTCGATGGTGCCCACGCTGCTGGTTCGTGACTTCGTTCTCGCCAACAAGCTGGTTTACCGCTTCAGTGAACCAAGAGTCGGCGACATCGCCGTCTTCCAGCCCCCCGAGGATGCCCTCCTTCCGGGCCAAGCCAGGGTTGACTTCGTGAAGCGAATCGTCGGCGCACCCGGTGACGTCGTGGAGATCCGCCAGGGGAAGCTCTTTCGGAACGGTCAAGCCGCCCAGGAGCCGTTTCTTCCCGAGCGGCCGTATCTTGAGGACTTCAAGCTCGTCGCATACGACGGTGTCCGCTCCGCCTGGAAAGGACAGACGATCCCGGTGTTTCTGAACCCGGACGGCCTGGGTAACTACTTGACGACGACCGCCCCACGTTTCTCCGTCGGATTCGCACCGGACCGAGGCTTCTTGCCTCTCGACGAAACCACCGCTGAGGATCGCCAAGTGATGCGCGAACTGGCGACGGCCCCACCCGCCCCGATCCCGCCCGATTGCTTCCTGATGATGGGCGACAACCGAAACTCCAGCTACGACGGCCGATCCTGGGGGTTGGTGCGGCGAGACGCGATCATCGGACGGTGCGAGTTCGTGTGGTTTCCGCTTTCCCGCATCCGGGGGCTCTCAAGCCCACACGATCGTCAACCATCGAGGGCGGCGACGATCCGCTGACACCAATCCGAACCGGCAGGCATCGGTTCGACGACCCAGCCCCGCGCGAGCCTGAGCCATGCGATGCGGCCCCGAGTCTCGATCACACTCGAAACGGTGGCCAATGCTCCGAAGTAGTCGCCGATGTTCTGGTTGTCAGCGATCAGATTCACACATTGCCGCTCGAACACCTGGAGCCCCGCGATCGCCTCGTCGATGAAGGCCAGGCGCTCGGCCGGATCGACGACCCCGAGGAAGAAGAAGCGCAACCGCAGCAGATCGGCCGAGTGCGCCACATCGGTCATCGGCACAGGCGGCGCGACCCACTCCCGGAGCGCGTTGCGCCCGGCCTCGGTGACGACGACCCGTTCGTCGCCGAGGGACTCGAGTAACCCAAACTTCAGGAGTCGGTTCGCGACCGAATAGGCCGTGCCCGCCCGGGATTTATGGAACGAGGAGGCTGACAGCGAAAGCTCTTTCATGATCGAGTAGATCGTACGCGGCCCCCGAAGCCAGGCAAGTCCGAGCACCGTGTGTTCCAAAGTCGAGAGTTTGCGATCGTTCATGGCCGGTGAGCACATTCTGGCAAGACCCATCTCGCGGAACCGCTGCGCTCCGGAGCCAGTATTACATTTTGTAATATGACTCCCATGACCTCGATCCTCGCCGCCGTGTCCTTCGCGTTCCTTCCCCAAGCGGACGCCTTGCCCCGCCGCGGAACCCTTGGGGTTCCATTTGCGGCCGTGCCGAGCGAACAGCGCACGTCGCTTGCTCTCAAGCCAGGAGAAGGGCTCCTTGTCCAAAAACCGTCGCCAGGACTGACCGGTCACAAGGCCGGGCTCAAGGAGGGCGACATCGTGCTGACACTGAACGGAAAGCCGGTCATGCAGTCGACGGTCTCGGCGGCCATCCGCGAGATACCGACGGGGTCCACCGTTACGCTTGGCATCGTGCGCGACGGCAAGAAGCTCGACCTGACGGCCTCGCTCACCGAAAAGCCCCGAGACCCGGGCAACGCGAACTACGACGTCGTGTATTCGCACATCGTGAGCCACGGCAATCGGATGCGAACGATCCTCACGGTACCGAAGAAACCGGGCAAACACCCAGGCTTCATGTTCATCCAGGGATTTTCGCCTCTCTCGTACGACTACGTCCTGGAGGGCTCCAAGAATGGAATCCAGACCCTCGCCGCCCCGATCCTGTTCGAATTCGCGGACACCGGCTTCGTCACGCTCCGGATCGAGAAGCCCGGTGTCGGGGACAGCGAGGGCGGTCCGTTTGCGGACCTCGACTATACGACCGAGCTCGACATCTACCGTCAAGCCCTCAAACAACTCAAAGGGCATGACCGCGTCGACCCCAAGAACGTCTTCATCTTCGGCCACAGCATGGGAGGAGCGTTCGGGCCGATGATCGCGGTTGAGAATCCGGTGCGCGGTATCGCCGTCTACGGGACGGCGAGCCGAACCTGGCACGAATATCTTCTCGACACGATGCGGTATCAGGGCCTGGTCGGCGGCGCGAGCTTCGAGAACGCCGATGAATCCGTCCGTCAGGGCAGTCGACTCATCTCGCTCGTGTTTCAGGAGAACAAGTCCGCGGAAGAGGTCAAGAAGTCGCATCCCCAACTCGCCGCGATGGTCGACCAGATGTTGCCTGGAGGGATGTTCAATGGCAAGACCCTCGACTTTTGGCGGCAACTCGGGACGACGAACTTCGCGGCAGTCTGGGGGAAGGTCGATGCCGACGTCCTCTCGATTCGGGGTGCAAGCGACTTCGTGACCTACAACGTCGACCACACCCTGATCGGCGAAATCGTGAATCGCGCCCGGCCGGGCAAGGCGAAGGTCGTCATCGCACCGGCGCTCGACCATGTCTTCAACAACTGGCCGACGGAGGCCGAGAGCATGAAGCACTGGCCCAACGGCACCTTCAATCCCGACATCGTGAAGATCCTGCGGGACTGGACACGCGAGATCATCGGCACGGGCTAGGACTCGGGAGGATCAGGATCAGACTCTTGATCGAGGGCTTCGTCGCGAGCGATCTTGGCCTTTCGCACATAGGAGGTCGAGACATAACTCATGGTGACCGCCCACATCACATAGGCAGACACGACGGCAAGTTGCGAGCCAAGGACGAAGATCGCGGCCAAGACTGGGAGCACAACGAAAGCGTATGCATTGAGCGCCATCGTCTGAACCGCGGCAATGCCGGTTCCCACTTTTGGGATCCATCGATCGATGAACAGACCGCCAAGAGCGGGAAGCACGATCAACGGATGCCACCACGAGTCCGGTCGAACTTTCGCGGGGAGCCACACAAGGGCGAACAACAGAATGGGCAGTGCCGCAAACGCCAAGGTGATCGTCACGAAGCTTCTGTAGGCTTGGTTTGCCGAAATCACGGTCTGAACTCCGCCCAGAGGACTGTGTGGTCGGAGGGGCGGGCGACGAGTCGTGGCGCGACGTCGATGACGCACTGCGTGCATCGATCGGCAAGTCCTGAGCTCGCGTAGATGTGGTCGATCCGCCACCCCTTACCCCGTTCGACGGCATTGGGGACGAGGAAGTCCCAGAACGTGTAGTGGCCGGGGCCGGACGTGTGCTTGCGGAAGCAGTCGATCCAACCCCAATCCACGATCTTGGCGAGGGCGGCAAACTCATCGGGATGGTGCCCGACCTCGCCCAGCTTCCGATGAGCATCGTAGACGTCATCCGGGGTCGGCGCGATGTTGATGTCTCCCAGCCACAGAGTCGGCGCTTGCGGGTCGAGCGCCACTCGGGCGTAGTCGGCGAACCGGTCAAGCCACTTGAGCTTCCAAGCCCATTTGTCGCTTCCGACCGTGTTGCCGTTCGGCACGTAGGTGTTCACGATCGTGATCCCGTCGATCTCCGCTTGGATCATGCGGCAATCGGCCTGAAACTCGGGATCTCCGAATCCCAGCACGACGTTTCGCGCCGGGCTGAGGCTGGCGATCGCGACCCCGTTGTAGCTTTTCATGCCGTGAAAGACCACGTTATAGCCGGCCTCTTGAAACGCCGCGGCGGGAAAGCTCCCATCCTCAACCTTGGTCTCCTGGATGGCGAGCACATCCGGACGATGCTCGGCGAGCCAATCGAGAATCAGATCGAGGCGAGCACGGACCGAATTGGCGTTGAAGCTGGCGACGCGCATGAACGCAAGATACCGCGAGCGCCATAATCCGGCCGTGCCCACCCTTGCGATCTTTTCTGGGCCGCCGGGAGCCGGCAAGACCACCGTTTCGCGGGCCGTGGCGAGCCGATGTGAGCGCGCGATCGTGGTCCCGGTCGATGACCTCCGTGAGTGGGTTTGGGCCGGCCGCTCCGACCCGGTTCCCGAGTGGACCGATGAAACCGCTCGTCAGTTTCGGATCGCCGAATCCGCCGCGGCGGATGTCGCCCGCCGTTATGTGGTGGGTGGGTTCGACGTCTTCCTTGATCACTGCCGAATACCAAGCGAGATCGATCGCTGGGTGACGGAGAGTTTTGCGGGTCTCGACGTCCACAGAATCGCGATCCTGCCGCCGATCGAGCAGCTGCTTGAGCGCAATGCCGCCCGGCAGAACAAGGCGTTCGACCCCAATGTTCTGATTCCGGTGATTCGTGGAGTGCATGCCGCCTACGAATCAGCCGATCTCACGCAGTGGCACGTGATCGCGAACACGGACGGGATCGAGGTGTTCGCCCAGACGCTGTACGACCTCCTCCGGTCCTCTCAGCCCACGCAAGGCGAGTAATCTCACGGGGACCTGAATCAGGTGCCCTTTTCATGGTGGAGTATCGAACGACGATCGAAGGGTTGGATGTGAGCGCCTTCCACGGCTTTGGCGTGGGCTGGCGTGTTCCCCTTGCGCCGAACACCTTGAAGCGCGTCCTGGAGGGTTCCAGCCACGTCGTTGTGGCAATCGATGCCACGACGGGTAACGTCGTCGGCTTCATCAACGCGATCTCCGACGGAGTCCTGTGCGCGTTCATCCCGCTTCTCGAAGTCCATCCGTCCTTCCAGCATGAAGGAATCGGATCGGAGTTGGTCCGTCGCATGCTCGAAGAGCTGAACGAGTTATATGCCGTCGACCTCGTCTGCGATGCGGCGATGGAGGGTTTCTATTCTCGATTCGGGTTACAGTCGGTTTCGGCGATGGTGTTGCGCCGGTTCGATCGCCTCGAATCGATCAACCTACGGGAAGCGCACTGACATTGGCGTCGGTTTTTCGGTGGTGAGACCTGCTTTCCGCTGTGTACAGTGACTGCATGAGCCTCGCGCTGCCACCTCACGACGTCATGCTTCGCGCCTTCGCGGATCGTGATCCGAGCTACGTCGGCGTGTTTCTGGTCGGGGTCAAGACGACCGGAATCTTCTGCCGCCCGGGATGCCCGGCGAGGACCCCGAAACCCGAGAACGTCGAGTTCTTCGCCACGCCTCGGGATGCTCTCCTTGCCGGCTTTCGACCCTGCAAGCGTTGCCGGCCGATGGAACGCGAGGCGCGGACACCAGCGTGGGTGCAGACTCTGCTCGATCGGATCGAAGAGCACCCCGAGGTGCGTTGGCGCGATCGGGACTTGCGGGTCCTCGGCGTCGAACCCGAGCGAGCGCGGAGGTACTTCCGACAGCGGTACGGCATGACGTTTCACGCCTACGCTCGTGCGCGGCGCTTAGGGCTCTCCCTTCGAGGAGTGCGAAAGGGCCAAGATCTGTTCGTGACCGGTTTGGACCACGGATTTGAGTCTTCGAGCGGCTTTCGGGACGCCTTCGCGCGGCTGTTCGGTGACGCCCCGAGCCGAATCGATGCCGACAAGGTCCTCACCGTCAAGTGGATCGACACGCCGATCGGCGCGATGCTCGCGGGAGCGAACGACGACGCCCTGATCCTGCTCGAATTCGCGGACCGTCGCATGCTGGAGACTCAGGTGCGTACCCTTCAGCGCCGGCTCGGTTGCGTCTTCGTCCCGGGTGAGACGCCGATGCTTGCCCAGACTACGTGTGAACTCGGCGAGTACTTCGCGGGGGCACGGCGCGAGTTCACCGTTCACTTGCGCTTGCCGGGCACCGAATTCCAGCAGCAAGTGTGGCGTGCCCTCCTCGAGATTCCGTACGGGCAAACACGCTCGTACCAGGACATCGCTCGAAAGCTCGGCGAGCCCGGCGCGATGCGGGCGGTCGGCAAAGCGAACGGTGACAATCGGATCGCGATCATCGTCCCATGCCATCGGGTGATCAAGTCGGACGGGTCGCTGTGTGGATATGGTGGCGGATTGTGGCGGAAGCAGCGCCTCCTTGAGCTCGAGGCGGGCCTCCTTCCCCTCGATTTCGGTTCTGAGGTCTAAACTCAGACCCGGCATGATCTGGCTTGACCGTATTGGCATCACGTTGCAGTTTCTCGCTTTTTGGCTCGCGGTTCCGGAGCTTCTCGGAGATCGAATTCGGCGGATCGATCGTTTCATGCGACGGGTCCTCGAGATCACGCTCGCCGTTCCGGTGGCGGTCGCCCTGATCGCGCTCATTTGGACCGTGCTCTTCCTCGACCTCACGGAGCAGTACGGGCACACGTTTCGGTTTCTCACGATGGGAGCGGTGACGCTTCCGATCGCGTTCCTAGCCGCTTTCGCCATGCGGCGCCATGTGCTCGATCGGATCGCTTCCGATGACGCCGATCACTCGGGGCTCAAGCGGAGGCTCCTGGTGGCGGGCGCGTTCTGCTATTCGCTCGGCTACATCCTTCAACTTGCCGCGACCATTCGGCCCTGATGGGGAAAACCGAGGCCCTCCGGATGCCCCATAATCACCCTGTGCCGGTCTGGGGTGTCGTGAATCAGAAGGGCGGGGTCGGCAAGACCACGACCGCCGTCAATTTGGCCGCAGGCCTCGCTCGGCGCGGGGTGCGGACTCTCCTGATCGACTGCGACCCTCAAGGGAATGCGACCACCGGCCTCGGGATTGACAAGACGCACGCCGAATCCACCCTGTACGAGGTCTTAAGTCAGGCGGCGGAGGACCCTGGCGTTGCCGCCGACTCCCTGCGGGCGGCGATCCGCTCGGTCGCCACCAACCTCGATCTGGTGCCTTCCACGCTCGATCTCGCCGGGGCAGAGCCTTTGTTGATGTCCGTAGTGGGCAAGGAACTCATCCTTCGCGATGCTCTCGAACCCGTTCGCCATGAGTACGATTGGATCATCCTCGACGCGCCGCCCAGCCTCGGCATCCTCACGGTGAGTGTCCTCGCGGCGGCGGACAAGGTCCTCGTTCCGATGCAGTGTGAGTTTTACGCCCTGGAAGGCCTGAGTCAGCTCCTGCGCACGATCGACGTCGTCAAGCGACGGATCAATCCGGACCTGGAAATCGTCAAGGTCCTGCTCACGATGGTCGACAGCCGCAACCGCCTCACGCGTCAGGTGATCGAGGAGGTCGTCGAGTACTTCGGGCCGAAAGTGTCGAAGGTGATGATCCCGCGCAACGTGCGGCTGAGCGAGGCACCCAGCTTCGGCCAGTCTGCCGTCGCGATGTACCCGAGTTCGAAGGGGGCGGGTGCCTATCTCAGCTTTGTCGACGAGGTGATGCGCGAATGCGCCGTTCACTAGGAAAGGGTCTCACGCAGCTCATCGGCGAGCAGTCGGACTCGTCGGTCGCCGAAATCGAACTCGGGGCGATCCAGCCGAACTCGCGCCAACCCCGAACGGTCTTTGACGAGGATGCCCTCGATGAGCTCGCGGCCTCGATCAAGCAAGTCGGCATTCTTCAGCCGATCGTGGTCCGTCCGATCGCCGAAGGACGGTACGAACTGATCGCCGGCGAGCGGCGATGGCGGGCCGCGGCCCGAGCCGGACTCGCGACGATTCCCGCCCTCATCCGGTCTGCGACCGGGGAGTCGTCCCTCGAGCTCGCCCTGATCGAAAACGTCCAGCGTGAGAACATCGGAGCCCTGGAGTGCGCGCGAGCCTATCGGCAGCTGGTCGACGAGTTTCGTCTGACGCAGGAGCAGGTCGCGGACCGCGTCGGCAAAAGCCGGGTGGCGATCGCGAACACCCTGCGGCTCCTCAAGCTCCCGGCCGAAGTCCTGCGGGAGCTCGAAGCCGGGACGATCAGCGAGGGGCATGCCCGCGCGCTGCTCGGACTCACCAGCGCCGTCGCCCAAATCGCGCTTTGTCGACGGATCGTGGCGAAGGGACTCTCCGTTCGGGAGGTCGAAGCGCTCGTTTCGGGCGTCACGCGCCCGAAGAAGGGGACCAAACGCGAACGGCCCGGACCGACCAAGGACCCGAACTGGGTCGCCCTCGAAGAAGGCCTCGCCATCTACTTCGGCTCGCCCGTCCACCTCGACGCCCAGGACAGCGGGGGCAAGCTGACAATCGACTTCTACTCCGACGACGATCTCCAGCGAATCCTCGACATTCTCGGCATCCACCTGTGAGCGTCCAGATCGTCCCCCTGTCCGCCGAACACGTCGAGGGTGCCGTCGCCCTCCAGCGACTCTGCTTCCCGCCCCCCTTCCCCGAGGAGCTGCTCTGGAAGGTCGAGCACCTGCATCGGCACCACGAGCTGTTCCCGGACGGGCAGTTCGTCGCCGTCCTCGGCTCCGAAGTCCTCGCAAGCGCCAGCATGGCCCGCATCGCGGAGGAGCGCTGGCAAGCCCACGCGAGTTGGGATGAGACCGTGGGTGGGCCATTCATGACCCATTTCGACCCGGAGGGCTCGACTCTCTATGGGATGGACATCTCGGTCGCGCCATCGGCCCGCGGACAAGGCCTCGGTCGACGCTTGTACGAGGCCCGGTTCGACGCTTTGGCACGCCTGGGATGCCGTCGCTTCGGCACGGCCTGTCGCGTGCCCGACTACGCCTCGTGGGCCGCGAGCACCGGCGGTACCGTCCAGGACTACGTCGCAGCCGTCGCTCGGGCGGAGGCGATCGATCGGACGCTCACGCCGCTGCTGCGCGTCGGGCTCGATCTGATCGCCGTGCTCGAAGAGTACATGGACGACTCCGAGTCCGGGAACGCCGCCGCCCTTCTGGAGCGAACGCCGTGAAGGTGGCCGCTGCGAACTGGGTCCTTCGCCGCGTCGCATCCGTGCGAGACTTCGAGGAGCACTTGTTGGAGATCGTCGATCAAGCCGTCGGCGTCGATTGGCTCATCCTCCCCGAGCTTCTCATCCTGGAGCTCGCGCCGCTGCTCGGGGCCGAGGTTGCTGAGCCGGACCTCGCGCGTGCGCTCGCAGGGTTCGGCGACGAGTACGAGGCGCTGCTCGTCCGGCTCGCGAAAGACCACGCGATCGGCATCATCGGTGGTTCCCACTTCGCAAGGTCGGGGGACCGCATCGTGAATCTCTGTGCGGTCGTCGATCCGACCGGCACCGTCTGGCGTCAGCGGAAAAACCGGCTGACCCGATACGAGCGCGACGTTTGGCACCTCGAGGCCGGTGGAGGCCTCACAGCGATGCCTCCTGAACTCGGGGTCTTGGTGTGCTACGACTCGGAGTTCCCTGAAGCGGCGCGGGCACAGGCCGAACGCGGATCCCGCGTCCTCGCCGTGCCGGCATTCACGGAGACGCGACGCGGCTTTCAGCGGGTCCGTTGGTGTTGCCTCGCCCGGGCCGTCGAGAATCAGATGTTCGTCGTCCACGCCTCGCTGACCGGTTCGCTTGGCGGAGAGCCGGTCCCGCAGGCCGTCGGCTCTAGCGCTGTGATCGCCCCGAGCACCGAGCCGTTTCCCGAAGCCGCGATCCTCGCCGAGACGGGTTGGAACCAGGAGGGCCTGGCGATCGCCACCCTCGACTTCGACGCCCTGGAGCTCAGTCGGATGGAGGGTTCGGTACGCCCGTGGACCGAGCGTCACGACGGCGTTTGGGTCTAGTTGACCTGAACGATGTCGAAGGCTTCGACAGCGTCGCCTTCCTCGAACGCTTCCCAACCGTCGAACTGAAGGCCGCAATCTTGCCCGGCGATCATCTCTCGTGCATCCTGCTTGACGTTCTTGAGCGATCCCACTTTGCCCGTCCAGACGACCTCTTGGCCGCGCCGGATCCGAACGTTCGAGTTGCGCGTGATCTTGCCATCGGTCACGTGGGAGCCGGCGACCTTGCCCTGTCGGCTGAGATCGAACACCTTCCGAATCTCGACGGTACCGGTATAGACCTCTTCGAACTTCGGCGCAAGCATGCCCTTGACGGCGGCCTCGATATCCTCGATCAGTTCATAAATGATGTTGTAGGTCCGGATTTCGACTTTGGCTCGCTCCGCTTCGCGCTTCGCCCCAGGCTCCGGCTTCACGTTGAAGCCGATACAGATCGCACTTGCCGCGGACGCGAGGAGGATGTCTCCTTCGGTGATCGAGCCGACGCCGGTCGAGATCACCTTGACCGTGACCTCTTCGTTCTCGATCTTTTCGATCATGCCGCGGACAGCTTCGACCGAACCTTGGACATCGGCCCGCACGATCAGGTTGAGGTCCTTCGTCTCACCCTCCTCAAGCTGCTTTTTCAGTTCGCTGAGGGAGACGATCTTCTTAGCGCTGGTTCCGGCGATGACGGCGAGGCGCGCCTTCTCAGCTCGCTCTTCGGCGATTTCGCGGGCGGCGCGCTCGTCCTTCTCGACCTCGACCCGATCACCGGCCAGAGGAACGTCGCCGAGCCCGAGAATCTCGACCGGAGTCGACGGACCGGCCTCGCGCATGCTCTCGCCGAGGTAGTTCATCATCGCCTTGATCTTGCCGGAGCACGCTCCGACGACGACCGCGTCGCCGATCTTGAGCGTTCCCTCCTCGACCAAAATGGTCGCGACCGGGCCCCGGCCCTTGTCGAGCTTGGCTTCGATCACGACCCCATCGACCTCGCCCTTGGGGTCGGCGGTCAGCTGCATGATCTCGGCCTGGAGGAGGATCATCTCCAGCAGATGCGGGACTCCCTCGCCGGTGATCGCCGACACCGGACAGACGATCGTCTGGCCACCGTAGGCCTCGGGCACGACCTCATGCTCGGTCAATTGGGAGAGAACCTTGTCGGGATTCGCGTCGGCTTTGTCGATCTTGTTGACAGCCACGATCATCGGAACGTCGGCGTTCTTGACGTGATTGATCGCTTCGATGGTCTGCGGCATGATGCCGTCATCGGCCGCAACGACCAGGATCGCGATGTCGGTGACCTGGGCTCCTCGTGCGCGCATCGCCGTGAAGGCGGCGTGGCCGGGCGTGTCGAGGAACGTGATCACGCCTTCCGGAAGTTGAACTTGGTAGGCACCGATGTGTTGAGTGATGCCACCGTGCTCTTTGGCTGCGACGTTCGCCTTGCGGATGTAGTCGAGAAGGCTGGTTTTGCCATGGTCGACGTGCCCGAGGATCGTCACAACCGGAGGGCGGGGTTGGGCTCCCACGACCTTCTTCGGCTTTTGGGTCTTGGAGGGCTCCGGCTTCGGAGCCGACGGTTCGGCCCACTGCAACTGGTATCCGAGCTGCTCGACAAGCTGTTCGGCGACCTCCGGCTTAAGGGTGGTCGTCAAAGTCGCCATGACCTTCATTTTGAGCATGAGGGTCTTTTGGATGTCGGGCTGGGGAACGCCGAGCGCCGCAGCGATGTCACGCGGGGTCCGGTTCGGCAGCAGGGACACGACCTTCGAGCCTTTGAGCCCCTGCAGGCCCTCACGAACCAACTCAAGCACGTCGTCGTCGGCATCGAAACCGACGCCGTCGCTCTCGATCCCGAAGTCGAGCAGGACGCCTCCGACCTGCCCCGGGACCAAACCGAATTCCTTCGCCAAATCGGCGATCGCCACCTGCATCGCTTTTCTCTTTACCCCAGTCTGTCCCATAACGCTTGCCTCACTCGGTCCCGTGTCGCGTCTGGCAGGCGCGTTCGCAGCGCCCGGTCCAGGCGATCCTTTTGGAATAGCCTCTCGATACACTCGGCCTGCGGACAGACATAGGCTCCGCGGCCACTTCCCTTCGCTCCCACATCGGCGTCACCCTGTCCCGTGCGGTGGACGCGGAGGAACGTCGAAGGATGGTCCTTGCGTCGACAGGCAACGCAGGAGCGCTGCGGGCTGTGACGCCGGGTCACGCTAACTCGCTGCGCCCTCCGGCGACTTCTTTTCGTCCGCCTTCTCGGCCGCAGCCTGTGTTTCGCTTCGGATGTCGATCTTCCACTCCGTGAGACGGGCGGCGAGGCGCACGTTCTGGCCTCCCTTTCCGATCGCGAGACTGAGTTGCGTATCGGGCACGACGACGTACGCGCTCTTCGCCTCGTCGTCGAGCTTGATCGAATTGACCTTGGCCGGACTGAGCGCATTGATGATGAACGTCTTCGGATCCTCGCTCCACGGCACGATATCGATCTTCTCGTCGAACAGTTCGTCGACGATCGTCTGGACCCGTGAGCCCCGCTGGCCGACACACGCGCCCACGGCATCGACCCGTTCGTCGGTGCTGACGACCGCGACTTTGCTCCGCTGACCCGGCTCGCGCGCGACGGCCTTGATGACCACGATGCCTTCGGCGATCTCGGGAATCTCCAGTTCGAACAGCTTGCGGAGCAGGTTCGGGTGGGTACGGCTGACGATGACTTTCAGGCCTCGGCGGCTATCTTCGACTCGCAGCACGTACACGCGAAGCCGATCGTTCGGGCGATAGCGCTCGGTCGGCACCTGCTCCCACTTTGGGAGCTCTGCTTCGACCCGATTGACTTGCACGAGAACGGTCTGCTCTTCCCGGCGCGTCACCGTGCCGCTCACGACGTCGTTGAGCTTCTCCGCAAACGTGTCGTGAACCTGTCGATGCTCGGCCTCTCGCATCTTCTGGCTCAACACCTGCTTGAAGGTCTGTGCCGCGATGCGTCCAAATCGGTTGGGATCGATCTCGAACTCGACGAAGTCTCCGATTTCGACGTCGGGTTTCTTGCGCCGAGCGTCGGTGACAGCGACCTGGTACGACGGGTCGAGGAGTTCGCCGACGACTTCCTTTTGGACGTAGAGCTTGTAGCCGGTCGGGCCGCCGCTCTTGACGTCAAGGCGCACCGTCACATCGCCCTGCGAGCCCACGAACTTCTTGTAGGCCACGGCGAGGGCTTCTTCGAACTCCCGGATCAGCTCGTCGACCGGAATGTCCCGTTCCTGTGCGATTTGATTGAGCTGCTGCCAGATATCCATGTTTTCTGTCCCCCGCGAATGAAAAAAGGCGGCAGAAGCCACCTTTCCAAGACGCGACTTATCAGCCGATATTGTAGCACAAAGCCACCACCACGGGCCTGTTCGTCAAAACTCAGCTTGGCCCGGGGCGCGGTGGTACGGGATGACATCGCGGATGTTCTTCATCCCGGTGACGTACATGAGCAGGCGCTCGAATCCAAGCCCGAATCCCGCGTGAGGGGCGCTCCCGAAGCGGCGCAGATCGAGGTACCACCAATAGGCTTCCTTGGGCAGGCCAAGCTCGTCGATCCGACGCTCGAGCACTTCGAGGCGCTCTTCGCGTTGTGAACCGCCGATGATCTCGCCGATCCTTGGGGCGAGCACGTCCATCGCTCGGACGGTCCTGTCGTCGTCGTTGAGGCGCATGTAGAAGGCCTTGATCTCCTTCGGGTAGTCGGTGAGGATGACGGGCCGACCGACTTTCTTCTCGGTCAACCAACGTTCGTGCTCGCTCTGAAGATCACTTCCCCAACTCACGGGGAACTCGAACGACTCCCCACTCGCTTCCAGAAGCTTGACCGCCTCGGAGTACGTCATTCGCTCAAACGGGGACTCGACGACGTGATGCAACGTGGTCAGCAGTTCCGGTTCGATCCGCTGATTGAAGAACTCAAGGTCCTCGGCGCAACGCTCGAGAAGAAAGCCGATGACCTCCTTCAGGAACTCCTCCGCGAGGTTCATATTCCCATCGAGGTCGCAGAACGCCATCTCCGGCTCGATCATCCAGAACTCGGCGAGGTGGCGTACGGAATTGCTGTTCTCGGCTCGGAAGGTGGGTCCGAAGGTGTACACGTTCGTCATCCCGAGTGCGAGCGTCTCAGCTTCAAGTTGCCCGCTGACCGTCAGGTAGGCCGGCTTTTCGAAGAAGTCCTGCAGATACGGTCTCGCCTTCAGAACCGCCTCCGGCTCCTCATGCGGAGGCGTTTCCAGCAAGGTCGTCACCGCGAACATCGCCCCGGCACCTTCGCAGTCGCTGGCGGTGATGATGGGGGTGTGGATCGCATGGAATCCGCGATCGATGAAGAATTTGTGGATCGCGAACGAAGCCTGACTTCGCACACGGAAGACCGCGCCGAACGTGTTCCCTCGGGCGCGGAGGTGGGCAATCTCCCGAAGAAACTCGAAACTCGCCCCCTTCTTCTGGAGA
This sequence comes from Chthonomonas sp. UBA6659, assembly GCA_002455425.1. Classification (GTDB taxonomy): domain Bacteria; phylum Armatimonadota; class Fimbriimonadia; order Fimbriimonadales; family Fimbriimonadaceae; genus UBA6659. The sequence continues at coordinate 31,677 of DKKT01000003.1, forward strand.
GGGTAGTGGGTCGGGTCGGCAGGACCAAACACCTCGACACCCGTGGCTTTCAACTCGACCGCTTGTCCCGCCGCCGGCGATGCGACCACTTCCCCATCGAAGCGGACGCATGCCCCGGTCGTGAGCAGCTTGAGCTGCTCCTCCGGAATCGATCCTGCTTCGATCACGACCTGCAGGTCCCGAAAGCAGGACCCGTCGCTCAGCTGGACGAAGCTGACTCCCTTGCTGTCGCGTCGCGTCTTGACCCACCCGTACGCGGAAGTCGAGCTTCCCGGAGGCATCGAGAACAGGTCACGCACATAGGTCCTGCGGTAGTCCATGGGAGGCGAGAGTGTACCGCCAAGGTCCAACCAAAGAAGCCTCCCGCGGCGATGCCGCGAGAGGCTTCCGTGGCGCGGCTAGTCGCCGACGAGGCCGAAGTTCATGATCAGGATGTCGAAGTCATCCGACTCGACGGTGCCCGATCCGTCCAGATCGGCACGGGCGTCGTAGCCGCTGTCTCCGACACTGTAACCGAAGGCCGCGACGAGTAAGTCGAAGTCATCCGACTCGACCGCGTTGTTGCCATCGCAGTCGCCGTTGATCAGACTCACGTTCGCACCCACGGCTCCGCTGCTGCCGATGTTGGTATTGATCTTCTTGCGAAGCCAATGAGAACCCTTGATCAGCACTTCCACGGGTCCATAGAGGCCGGTGACCGTCGAGAACGTCCCGCCCGGGCCAAGTACCGCCCACTTCGTGTCGAGAATCTGCTGTTGTCCCGGATAGCGGAACTCGAGCATGACCTGTTGACCGGCTTCGTCCGGAAGGAAGTTCTGCAGGGTCACGGTGCCGGAGATCGGGCGCAGCGCCATCGGATCGGCAATGAGCATTTCTTCGGCGACGCCACCCGTGATGTCGACTCGACTGTACTCCGTGACCGTCGTTGCGACCGTCGGTTCGGCGAGGATCGCGACCCGGTCACCTTGATAGGCCGTTCCGGCAACGGTGATCGCCTGAATCGAGTCCATCTCGAGCACGAAGCAGGGCGGCGTAGGGGGCGTTGTAGGCCCGCCCTTCTCACAGACGATGGGGAGCTCCGCCAGTTGGACGGAGTTGGTCGGGAGACCCGTTCGGTTCGCGACGACCGTTCCTTGGCGATAGACGATCACTCGCGTCGTCGGCGAACTGACCGCCGAGTAGTCCGCGGTGACTTGGACCAACCCCGGTCCTTCGTCCAGTCTGATCGTGCCGACCTGCGAACCTGGAACCCCATTCTTCTTCGCGTAGGCCACGATCTTCGGGTAGCAGTCATTGGCGAGCGGCACCCACCTGGCAACCAAGCCGAAACGAAAGCCGTTCGTGTTCGGCAGATCGAGGCGAACGCCATCGTCTTCGGCCTCAAGGAGCCCGTTGACGATGATCCCGTCATCGACCGAGGAGAGGGCGGCGCCTCCCAAAGTCGAAACGCCGACTTCACCATGGACGAAGCTACGGACGTCCGAAAGTTCGATGGCCGGGTTGCCTTGCCCGTAGAGTTGCAGGTGCGTGACCTTGCCCAGCGCCGCGGACACGCCAACGGCTTGGACAACGACCTGGGCCACGTTATTGACCGTCGAAGCTCCGACGACGACCGTCGTTGGGTTCAGGTTCAGGAGGAAGCATGCCTCAGTCGAGCTCGCAAAGCAATCCTGGACCAGCTTGAGGATTCGGAGACTTGCAGGCTGGGTGAACAACGCGAGGCTGTTCTGCGGCCGTGCTTGGTCGAGAAGGAGTGCGCCGGCAGCGTTGTAGAGCTTAACCCGTACCGAAGCTGGGCCGATGGTCGAGAAGTCCGCCGTCAGCGCCGCGGCAGACTCACCACCCGCGACGTTCAGGCGAGCCCATTGCTGCAAGGGTTGTCCGTTGACGCTGCCAATCGTCGTGAGCGACAAGAGGATATCCGGGTCGTCGAATGCCGGGCTGACGGCAAAGCTGAGCTCCCCTCCAATCGCGTTTCCGAGATCGCAGATGACGGACCCCGGACCGGCCTGGAAGGAGGGCTTCAAGTTGCCCGCTCCGGTGAAGTCGAGCTCGACGGGGTACGTCGTATCCCACCAGTAGCCTCTCCAGCACGGGTTGCAGTTCCAAAGCTGGAGACGCGCATAGTCCACGGCCGTGAACCACTGCGTCTTGAAATCGAGGCGACCCACCTGATTGATCGTCGAGAGCACGTTGTTGTTGAGATTGAGGGCGACTATCTCGGGTCCGGTGGTCGTCCAGGGTGCAGGATTGGCAAAGGGCGTCAGGAGAGTGTTGTACGCCCACACGTTAGAGTTGTTGAGTCCAAGGAAGAGCCGGTCGTTGTTGGCGTTGACTCCATTCAGGTTGTTCGCTCGCATCCGCGAGACGAACCGTCCCTTGAAGTTCTTGCACGGTCCGCTCGGAAGACCCAGGAAAGAGGCTCCGAAGGCTTGATCCAGCGGGTTCTGATCGAACTTGAGTGGAGTGGCACCGAGCTGCGGGGCCAGTTGAGAGCTGACGGGGGTGAGGTCGGGTCCAAAGTTGAAGAAGTCATTTCGGCCGATCTGATACGTCTTCGGACAGTCTCGCACGAGGGCCAAATCATCGACCCACGAGGTACCGCCCAAGTCGCCCCCGTAAACATTGACCGCGTGAATCTGCAAGAGGCTCTGGGTCACATTCGAGCGCCATCGCGCGTCTGCCAGAAACTGACCGTCATAGTAGACCTGGAATCGGTCATTGGTCAGGTCAATGAAGGCACACACGTTGACCCATTGGTTCGTCTTCGTCGGGATCGGGGGGCTGACCGAATATACGGTTTGCCCACCGACGGGAACGAACGTCACGCTGGTCGAGTTCGCGCCGACTTGCATGCTGAATGCTCCGGCTTGCGTGTGCGGCCGATTCAGGAGCATGAAGTAAGATCGCTGCAACGGGTCCGAGGTCGACGGCACCCACCACCATCCACTGAACACATACTTGCCGTTGGAAATGCAACGGAAATTGCGCATCAAGTCGGTCGTGGTCGACAGGAAAAGGCCCCGGCTCGGAGAGCAGAAAAGGTCCTGGATGAGGCCCGCCTCGTTCGCGAATCCTTCGGCCAGATACCAGCCGCGAGAGACGTTTTGGTGAGGGCTTGAGTTGAACGGGTACGCCCAATCCGGGAACGGTTCACACCATCCGCGGCCGGGAGGACAGCCGAAACAGTGGTTGTCGATGTTGACCGCCGCCTGGCCGGTAAGGTCTTGGAATTGCACTTCGACAATACACCGCGAGTCCTCGAAACCGAAGAAGTACGGCGTCTGAGCGTTCGTGAAGCTGAACGGCACGTTCAAGACCGTGCTGTCGGCAAGGGTGATCCGCGCGTTGAGGTTGCCTCCGAAGCCAGGAAAGGCATGGAAGTCCATGCCGAAAGCACGCACCGGAACCCGGTACGTGATCGTCATGCCCTGGCTGTTATTGGCCCAAATGCGCTTGGTCGTGCCGCCGCCGTAGTTGGCGTTCAGGAACACGACTGATCCCGCCAGAGGCGGTCCCGGAAGATACTCGACCATCGGAGAAACCAATCCGGTCTGCGCCGGCGAGCCCGCGGAAGTGAATTCGTCAAGCTTGCCGCCGGGCGTGAGTTGCAGCTGATTTCCGGTGAATGTGACCTTGTCGAATCTGTCACAGCGGCCATTGCTCAATAGATAGCTGTTGAGCGCGCTTCTCGTGGAAAGCCGGACGGCGCTTCCCGAGGCGGCCAGGGCGATCACACAGCCGAGCGCAAGCAGTCGCCTTGCGACTGAGTTGCTCGTCATGATTGCCAAGTTCATGATTGCCTCCTATTTGCCGGTCAAATGGCGGTTGCCACCGACTGCTGGAGGAACTGTAACATGCGAACTGTGACGAATCCGTGACGAGCCTCGAACGAAAAGACGAACCCCCCGCGGCTAGCACGGGGGGCCGTTGGGTCGATCGGAGCCTTACAGGTCGCCGGAGGCCCCGAAGGCCGCGACAAGGATGTCGAAGTCATCCGAGTCGACGGTTCCGGAACCGTCGAGGTCCGCGCGGGCATCAAACCCGCTATCTCCGACGCTGAGGCCGAACGAAGCGACCAGCAGGTCGAAGTCGTCCGAATCCACCATGTTGCTACCGTCGCAATCTCCGTTCGTGAGCACGAAGCTCAACGAGCTGGTGCCGGTCGGTCCGACGACGACGGAGCCGAGTTTCCGTCGCAGCCAAGTGTCACCCTTCGCCGTGATGTCGTAGGTGCCAGCCGGAAGCGGATTCGCCAAGTCGAACGAGAAGTCTCCGTTCGCGGCGAGCCCCACCGTTTGCGCCTCATCGGGCGTCGTGGATCCGACTTGCCGGACCTCGATCACCACCGACTCTGCATTGACTGCCCCTACGAAACTCAGGAGCGTGACATTGCCCGAGAGCGTCTTGGTCACCTCACTGACCGTCAACGTGATCGTCTCGGAGTCGTTCAGGTTCGGGCTACCGTTGTCGGTCACGCGGACATCGAACGTGTAGCTACCAGGGCCCTGCGCTTCGGTTGGGGTCCAGGTAAACACGCCGCCCGGCGTGATCGAGGCACCTGTCGGTGCTCCAACCAAGCTGAAAGTCAGCGTGTTCGCGGGCAGATCCGCGTCGGTCGCCGTTGCCGTAAACGTGTAGAGCGTCTCCTCATCGATCGTCGAATTGCCGATCGCGGCGAGGACCGGGGCGACATTGACCTCGTTGACGGTCACCGTGATCGTCTCGGAGTCGCTCAGGTTCGGGCTGCCGTTGTCGGTCACGCGGACGTCGAACGTGTAGCTGCCCGGGCCCTGCGCCTCGGTCGGAGTGAACGAGAAGACTCCAGTGGTCGGATTGATCGAAGCACCCGCCGGGGCACCGACGAGACTGAACGTCAGCGTGTTCGCGGGTAGATCGGAGTCGGTCGCCGTCGCGGTGAATCCGATGTTCGTGAGCTCGTTCCCGCTCTTGTTCCCGATCGCCCCGAGGACCGGAGCCACGTTGACTTCGTTCACGGTCACCGTGATCGTCTCGGAGTCGTTCAAGTTCGGGCTGCCGTTGTCGGTCACTCGGACATCGAATGTATAGTTACCCGGGCCTTGAGCCTCGGTCGGCGTGAACGTGAACACACCAGTGGTCGGATTGATCGAAGCGCCCGCCGGAGCACCGACGAGACTGTACGACAACGTGTTCGCGGGCAGATCGGTGTCGGTGGCAGTGGCCGTGAAACCGATGTTCGTGAGCTCGTTCCCGCTCTTATTGCCGATCGCCGCCAAGACCGGGGCGACGTTGACTTCGTTCACCGTCACCGTGATCGTCTCGGAGTCGCTCAGGTTCGGGCTCCCGTTGTCGGTCACGCGGACGTCGAACGTGTAGCTGCCGGGGCCTTGAGCCTCCGTCGGCGTGAACGAGAAGACGCCCGTCGACGCGTTGATCGAAGCGCCTGCCGGAGCACCGACGAGGCTGAACGTGAGCGTTTGGCCCGCGTCAGGATCGGTCGCCGTCGCCGTGAAGCCGATGTTGGTGAGCTCGTTGCCGCTCTTGTTGCCGATCGGATTCAAGGTCGGCGCAGTGTTGCTCGCGGGGACAGACGTGGCGATCGTGAAGTGATAGAGCTGGCTCTGGGTCGGCGTATTCGCTTCGAAGATGCGGATGAAGTAATCGCCCGCGACGGGAAGGTTGATGCCGTTCACGACCTCATTCACCCCGGCCGCGGCCGCAGCACCGGTCGCGATGACGGTGACTCCGTCGCTTGCGCGAATCTCGAAGTTCAGGTTCGCGATCGCGAGGCTGTTGGTGACGTTGCTCGATGTGCAACCCGAGTTCTGGGGTCCATCGTTGTAGCTGAACCCGATCGGGGTCACCGTGACGTTCGCGGTTCTCGGGCCCCCGACACTAAATCGGAAGTAGTCGTTCTCACCGTCGGCGTCGATGCTCAGCACCGATCCGAAGGTGACGTTCGGCGCTGGGACCGGGCCGAGCGTGAACGATCCAGGAGCCAACGTGCCCAAGTTCTTGGCGGTGGCGGCGGTGTCGTTCGTCTCATACGGATCGCCATAGTGGCGCTGAGCAGCCCGGATGTCGTCATGCTGGGGTCCGTCGAAGTTCGTCGAGAGGAAGGGCTCCATCAGCTTGCCCTGTGTCACTGGGCAAACGTGACTGATGCCCATGCCGTGGCCGTGCTCATGCGAGATGACGTTGCGGACGTTGATGTAATCGCCAGACGCGTTGCCCCACCGGGCAATGTCCCCGCCGTCGAGGACCATGTCGCCGTTCGACGGGAAGTAGTTGTACGCAAGGATCCCGTTGACGCCGTCAATCGGCTTCATCGCGATGCGCAGATCACCGCGGAAGCCCGCCGCGCCGCCGGTCCCCCAAGCTGCGCCGTCATCCCAAGCGTTCCCACCAAAGGTCACGCGGGTGTAGGTGAGACCTGACAGCTGCTGCCACCGAGCAAAGACGGATTCGAACTTGGAGATCCAGAGCGCTTGGTTACCCCCGTACTGCGCATTCATCTGGGCAAAGAGCGTGCTGTTCGCGACGGGCTCACCCGCTCCGCTCGAAATCGAGAGACCATCGGGCACGAAGCTCCACGTGAGTGCCCTTGGCGAACCCTGCACACCGCTCCAGCGCGTATTGAGCTGGTACTCGCTGCCGGGGCCTTCAGAGGGGGGCCATGCTCCGTCCTCGGCACTTTGCATTGCTGCGAGGAATGCCTGCATGACTTCTTCGGGGGTTCCCTCGGCAAAGCAGGCCATCGCGGGTCCAAGGTCGATCATGTTGGCGGCCTTGTTCACCGCCTTCCGTGACTGGAAGAGCGAGATGTAGTCCCGGTAGAGAATCTTGTGGCGGCCGGCGTCGGAGCCGGTATCCGTCAGGACGCAAGCCTCTTCTTCCGGGCTCGAACCCTTCGGTGCCGCCTTGGCGACGGGAGTGTTGGCGGCGAGATAGCCGACGAAGCCAAGCGCGCCGATTCCAAGCGCGACACTGAGCCACCGCGCCCCGTTTTGAGAGATACGCATAGGTATGAATCCTTCCTTGCAAGTAGGATGACGGTCCGATCGAACGTGATACGGCCGCCTGCCCTCTCGGACGGCTCCCGTCCGGGCAAAGTTCGTTCCGGACGCGGAGACGACGCTTGTTCTTACCGCTGAAACCGGCAAGAACACGGGGAACCGCCAATGCCTTATCGGAGGCGCGATCCGGTCAGGAAACGGAACAGCGCTTCCAGGGGCGGATAGATGATGTTGCTGATCAGGTGGAGGTTGCTCAGCTGGCCGATCAGGATGATCGCGATGAAGACGATCGACCCCACCGTCAAGTTCCATCGGGTCCACTTGAGGCGCATGGGCTCGGAAAGAAACGTCCCCAGGAGCCACATGCCGTCGAGCGGACCGATCGGGAGCAGATTGAACAGGCACAGGGACAGGTTGATCACCACACCGTAGATCAAGAGGCTGGAGAAAAACTCGTTCCTCATCAGTTCGCTGCCACCGACCAGGCGCAACACGAGCGCGAAGATCGCCGCCAAGAGCACGTTCGTCAGCGGTCCCGCCAGCACCGCCAGGAAGTGATCCCAGCGCGGGTTGCGCATCTTGCTCGGGTTCATGGGGACTGGCTTGCCCCAACCGATGCCCACCCCGAAAATCGAGGTGAAGATGATCATGATCGTGCCCATCAACTCGAAGTGCTTCGTGAGGTTCAGCGTCACGCGGCCATAGAAGCTGGGCGTCGGATCACCGGCGGCATCCGCGACTTTCGCGTGCGCGTACTCGTGGAGCCCGATCGCAAGGAAGATCACGATGCCGATCGCCAGCATCACCGGCGGAGGGGGCAGCTGCATGCCTTGTGCGAGAAGGGTCGTCATCGGTTCTCCCTCTGGGGCAGGATTTCACGGGCGAACATCTCGTCCCAGGTGTCGCGACGCTGGACCAACTCGGGCGTCCCGTCCTCGAGGATCAGAACCGTCGCCGGGCGCGGAAATCGGTTGTAGTTGCTGGCCATCGAACTGTTGTACGCTCCTGTGCAAAGTACCTGGAGATAGTCTCCCACCTGCAAATCGTGGGGCAGGAGCACATCGGCGAAAAGGGTATCGGTTTCGCAGTGCTTGCCCGCGACCGTGAACCGGTCCAGGACGGGGGCCAGATCATCGAACACCGGCACCTCGCCCCCTTCTTCGCGCGCATCCGCCGGGATGCCCCGGACCGAGTACTTCGCATCGTAAAGCGCCGGCCTCGCGTTGTCACTGAGGCCACCATCGACGGCCAGGTACGTGCGGCTCTTCCCGTCGCCGATCGGCACCGTCTTGATCGCTCCGATCCGGTAGAGGGTCACGCCGGATTCGGCGATCAGGGCCCGACCCGGTTCCTGCACCAGCTTCGGCTGGAGATTGAAGCCGCCGAGTCCTTCGACGACCCCGTCGACGAGACGTCGGCAGTGGTCCTCGACCGCGGGGGGTTCGTCGGTGTCAAGATAACGGACGCCAAGCCCACCGCCGAGATTGAGGACGCGGGCCATGAACCGGTCCCGTCGCCACTGTCCGATCGCGAATTCGGCAACGACTTCGGCCGCCGCATAGTGTGCCTCGGAGTCGAGGAGTTGGGAGCCGATGTGGCAGTGGAAGCCAACGAGCGGGAGATTGAGTCCCAACATGACCCCTACCGCACGATCGGCAGCCCCGTTCGCGATATTGAAGCCAAACTTCGTGTCGGCCTGACCGGTCGCAATCTTCTCGTGGGTCACAGGGTCGACCCCGGGCGCGAGCCGAAGGACGAGATCCGGGCACCGATGATAGGTCTGCTGGAGCTCGAAGATCTGCTCGATTTCGACGAAGTGATCGACCACGATCTGGCCGACCCCAACCTCGAAGGCGAACTCCAGCTCCGCAAACGACTTGTTGTTGCCGTGGAGGTGGCATCGATGGGTGGGGACACCGGCCGCAATGGCGGCGCGGAGTTCGCCCTCGCTCGCGGCGTCGATGAGGCAACCCTCCTCGTAGGCGATCGCGAGGACCGCGAGGGTGCTGTTCGCCTTCGAGGCAAACGTGACTTCGCACTCGGGCCATGCCTGCCGAAAGGCCTCGCGGTAGCGGCGGATCCGGGTTCGGAAATGGCCCTCATCGAGCACGTAGAGCGGCGTGCCGAACAGAGCCGCGAGTTCCCGAACCTTGACGTCGGAAAGGATCAAACGCGTGTCGCGTCCAGGTTCGGACATCGGGACATTATGGCACCTTGATCACGGTACGCTTGCCTTCGATCCCGGCTCGATCGATGGCCGCGACGGCCACGGCCTCGAGTCCGTCTGCGCGCCATTCGATCGACGGCTCCGATTGGACGCGCTCAAGCCGCCACGTGCCCCCACGCAACGCATAGGCCGTCCAGAAACGCACTTCGGCCTGACCCTTGAGTCCGATCCGCAGCCGATCGCCGACGCGCTTCGAGCCCGTGAGCACTGGCGCCGCCGGCGTCTCGCGCGGGTCATCGAGCCAAGGTGAGGCGGGGACGAGCGCCGCGTGGGCGTAGACGCCTTCTGCGAGCCGCGTGTTGATCGACTTGAAGTCCTCTTTGAACGCCCTCATGCTGAAGTGGAGGTTGCCGGTCGCTCCCTTGCGCTTCCGCGTCTCGTCGATCTGGTCGATGATCTCGTCGACGCTCCAGTTGCCGAACTTCTCTCCGACCCGTGTCGTGTAGTTCCCGGGCCACAGGTGGCGGCCGCGCGGGTTGTTGGCGATCCACCAATCGAGCAGTGTGGTGTAGCTCTGGGCTTTGCGATCGATCGCCCAGTACAGCTGGGGGCTGAAGTAGTCGCACCAGCCTGACTTCAGCCACTTCGCCGAGTTCGCGTAGAGATCTTCGAACGTGTCGATCCCGGCCTGAATTCCCTCCGGAACACCGGGGCGGTAGATGCCGAACGGACTGATCCCGACCTTGACCCACTTCTTGGTTTGCTTGACCGCCTGATACATCCGCTGGACAAACTGGTCGGTGTTCCGGCGCCGCCAATCGGCTCGCGAGAGGCGTCCGCCCCGCTTCTGATAGGTCAGGTAAGAAGCGTCGTCGCCGAACGGCACGACCGCCCCGCTCTCGCGGATCGGATAGGGGTAGAAGTAATCGTCGATGTGGACGCCGTCGACGTCGTAGCGCCTCACGACGTCGATCATGACTTTAAGGGCCTGATCTTGGACCCGCGCGTCGCCCGGGTCCATCCACTGGTAGCGTCCGTATTCAACGACTCCTCGCGGCATCGCACGACTCACGTGGGTCGGCGCCGGTCGACCCTTCGCCGCCGGATGCCAGGCCCGGTAGGGATTGAACCACGCGTGCAGTTCGAGGCCGCGCCGGTGGGCTTCCTCAACGGCAAAGGAGAGCGGATCCCACTCCGGATCGGGGGCCTTGCCCTGGGTGCCGGTTAGATACTCCGACCACGGTTCGAGTTCCGACTTGTAGAGGGCGTCGGCGCTCGGCCGGACTTGAAAAACGATCGCGTTCAAACGCAGTTTCTGAGCGCGGTCGAGAATCGCAAGGAGCTCGCGCTGCTGCTGGGAGGTCGAGAGATCGCGTCGCGATGGCCAGTCGATGTTGTCGACCGTCGCCACCCAAACACCCCGAAACTCCCGCGCCGGGGAGGGCGGTTCGGACAGCGGGACAGTCATGAGGGCGGAAGCGGCGATCAGGGCCAAGGTCATGCGCGGTTTCTTTGCCGATGGTAGCATGGCGAACCATGGCAACGGAACCCTCGGTGTCCTTCAGCGGATTGGACGCCACCCTGCGTGAGGTTCGGCTCCCCATGGGGCTCATCGTCGACGAAGTCGTGCTCGCGATGGCTCAGACCGACGTCTTCGACGACCCGTGGAAGCTTGTGGCCTCCTCTCCGGGCCGGATTCGGGCCGTCATCGGCGAGGCCGGCATCCAGGCCTTCCTCGAGGCCAAAGCTCCGGCCGGACTCTCCAACTTCGAAGTGACCATCGCGGACGGCGTCGTCTACGTGAAGGCGTCGGCCCGGGTCGTGATCGAAATCCGCGCGATGGCGACCTGCCGCTTCGAAGTCGAAGACGGAACGCGCCTCAACGTGAAGCTCGCCGCCCTCGACCCGGGTGGGCCGCTCAAGGGGATGGTCGAGGGCAAGCTCGAAGAGCTGAATCCGTTATTCGACGCGTCTCAGCTCCCACTACCCTGCACAATCGAGTCCGTCGATGCGCGCGACGGGCAGATCGTGATGGTGGGGACGCTTTCCCCGCCCGAATGAGCCGGGGTCGGCGAGCGTCACAATAGGACATGCTTTGGCGCGCGATCGGGTTCGGCTGTCTCCTCATCGGAGCCTCGACCTCTGCTCAGCTCACCCAGGACGAGCGTCGAGGGCTCGAAGACACGCTCTCCCTCGGCAACTTGACGGTCAAGGACCTGACGTTCGAGCGCAAGCCTTTCAAGGACCCCCTACGGCTTCCGCTCGTCGATCTTGCCCTCGATCGGCCCCTCGACGCGGCCGACCGCCTCATGGCGCTCCATGCCGAAGGGAATACCGGTCCGATCAGCCGCATGCTCACGGTGCTGTGCCAACAGGGGCTCGCGGACCCGGGCCCGTTTACACTGGCCGCGACGGTCACCAAGGCTCCGATGATCCCGCCCGCCGTTCCGGCCTCGCTCCAGGCACCGGTGCTGAATCTCGTGATGGCGATCCTGGAGGCCGACAACCAAGTCGCAAAAGCCACGGAGCAGCTCACCCTCGACGAAAAGCGTGTGCTCGTCGAGTCGATGCCCGGCTGGGCCGTCGAGGAACCTACGATCAAGTTCGATTTCGTTCGATCGACGCCGGCTCCGGCGCCTAAGATCCTCGCTCTCCTCGCCAAAGTGGATGTGGCTCGGATTCGGGTTGCCGCAATCGAGCTCTCGGCCGCGATCGAACGTGCGCTTCCGCTCCTGCGCCAAGCGGCCACCGGTGCGGGCCTGCTCGGCGAGCGGATCATGGTCGATATCGGCGGCCTCGCCGTCGTCCTGTCCGGGAGCGGCAACGACCTCCACCCCGAATCGGATCGGGCGCTCGTGATCGACCTCGGGGGAGATGACCACTATGTCGGTCGTGTCGGCTCTGGGATCGGACGGTCCGGCGTCCTTCTCGACCTCGGTGGCGACGACCGCTACGACCTCCCCGATGCGTCGCTCGGTTGCGGCATCCTCGGCATCGGTATTGCCCGTGACATCGGAGGGGACGACCGCGTTCACGGTCGCTCGCTCTGCTTGGGTGCCGGGCTCGCCGGGGTCGGCGTCTATGTGAAAGAAGGTGGAGAGCAGGACGTCTACTCCGCAACTTCCCTGGCCCAAGGATTCGGCCAGTTCGGTGTCGGCCTGATGTTCGACAGTCGCGGCAACGATCGCTACGACCTCAAGCTGTTCGGCCAGGGCGCGGCCCGCACGCAAGGCGTCGGGTGGCTCATCGACCGCGAAGGGTCCGACGTCTATCGGGCCGGGGGACTGATCCTCAACTCTCCGCTCTTCAAGGACGTCTACTACTCGTTCGCCCAAGGCTTCTCGTCCGGCTATCGCGAGGACACCGGGGGCACGAGCGGAGGCATCGGACTCCTGACCGACCTTGCCGGCGACGACTTCTACCTCGGCGAAACGTACATGCAGGCGGCGAGCTACTGGTTCGCGATCGGATCGCTGTTCGATCGATCGGGCCATGACACCTACACCGGCTACCACTATTGTCAGTCGAGCGCGATGCATATGACGGCGGCGTTTCTCTTCGATCTCGCGGGAGACGACGGTTATCTGACCAAATTCGGAGCGTCGCACGCGATCGGCCATGACTACGGCGTCGCGATGCTCTTCGACCGCGCCGGGAGCGATGTCTACGCGGCGCGCGACAGCCAGCCGGGGATCGGCAACGCCAATGGTCTCGGCATCTTTCTCGAAGCCGCCGGGGAGGATCGCTATGCAGGCCCGCCCGCGACGGGCAACGCAGCGCGCGGGTCCGGCTCGTTGGGAGTCTTCTGCGATCTGAGCGGCCAGGACCGATATCGCGACGGGCTCGCGGACGGCCAAGGCGTCTCCAAGGACACCTGGGGGGTGGCATACGACGTTGAAGACGTCCGTGGGACGGGGAGCGGCCCGACCGCGGAGCGACCGAAGCCGGTCGCGGGTTCGGTCCCGAAGCCGAGCGATGCCGACCTCGAGGCGATCTATCGCAAAGCGACCCAATGGGGCGTTGGAACGGCGGTCGACGAGGTCGCCGAGAACATCGACAAGCTGATCGCGATCGGACTCCCCGCGGTCGAGTGGATGGTGGCCAACAAGCTCCGCACGGCATCCCGGCTCGAACAGCGAGCGTTCGTCCAAGTTGCCGCCGGAGTCGGAGCCGCAGCGAAAGAGGCGATCGCGCTGAAGATCGCCAGTCCGAACGAAGACGAAGCCCGTGTCGCCCTCATGGTTTGCGTCGACGGGACGTTTCTCGAGGCGGCCGGGCTGATCCCGGGTGCCATCCAGCGTCCCGCGCTCCAACGACCGGCGGTGCGCGCGGCGGGACTTCTCGGCGCCAAGGCCGCCGTACCCGAACTGCTCCCCCTATGCGCGGATGCGGACCGGATCCTCGCCCTCTACGCCGTCGTCGCCCTCGCCCAGCTCAAGGACGAATCCTCGATCGCGACGGCGCGAGCTTTGATCGCAACCGCCGAACTTCCGATCCGAAAGGCCGCCCTCTCACTCCTCGCGGGCTTTCCCCAGCAAGGATTCGAGGCGGGACAGGCGATGGCGGCCGACCCCGACGAAAAGACCGCCCGGCTCGGGATTGAGCTCCTCGGGATGCTCGGCACGAAGCCGGCGCTCGGCGAGATCGCGACGAAGCTGGTCGATGCCAGACCCGGCGTACGGATTCAGGCGCTGTTGGCGCTCAACGGCCGCTGCCCCGAGGAGCACCGGACGGTGCTCCTCAGTCTACGAAAGGACCCAATCCCGACCGTCCGGGCGGTGGCCCAACGAATCGATCCCGGCCGTTGAGAGCTACTCCCCCGGAGCGATGACGACTCGCCGGTTCGGCTCTTCGCCCTCACTGTAGGTGGTGATGCCGTCCATCGTCGAGAGGGCATGGTGGACGACCCGTCGCTCGAATGCGGGGAGGGCGTCGAGGACCGCTTCTTCGCCGCGCTCGCGGACTTGCTCGGCGATCTGAACCGCGAGGGTGGTCAGGGCCTCGGCCCGACGTCGCCGGTAGTGATTGCCATCGAGGGTGACGCGCACCCCGTTACCGAGTTGGCGTCCACCGATGACGTTCATGAGGTACTGGAATGCGTTCAGGACCTCGCCCTGCTTTCCGATGAGGAAGCCGACGTCCTTGCCGTCGAGTTCAAGGTTGACGTACCGCCCGTTCAGTTCCGCAATATCAACGACGACCTGGAGGTCGGCCAGTTCCAGAACTTCGCGCACCATCTCCGCCAATTGCTCGGCGTCGGCTTGGGTGGCCACGACGTCGGGGCGGTCGGGACCCTCTTCCTCGTCCGATTCGGCCGATGCCTCAGGGGTGGCCGCCTTGACAGGCTTGTCGGCTTTCGCGCCGCGCCCCGGTTTGGCGGGAGCCTCTTCCTTCTTCACCGACGGCTTCTCAGGCTTGGCCGGCTTCTCGGGCTTGGCGTCCTTGACCGGTTTGTCGGCGGTCTTGCCGGCTTTCGGTTTACCCTTGCTGGGGGACTCAGAGACGGTGGCACGGACTCGGACTTGGCTCTTGCCGAACAGACCCTTCGATTCCTCGAGGACCTCAACCGCGACCCGTTCGGTATCGACACCGAGTTGGTTGGCGGCTTGGCGGACGGCTTCGTCGATGGACTTGGCGGTGATCTCGATGCTCATAGCGTTTACTTCTTCTTCTTTTTGGGCTTCGGCTTCTGGACCTTCGGCGTACCCGTGTTCTTGAACATGCCGTTACCCGGAGCTCCGTTGAACGGTTTTCCGTTGTTCGGTGGCGCTTGGGGGAACACGCCGCCGCCGGGGGCGTTCTGTTTGACGAGCGGCGGCAGTGGCATCCGATAGGCGCGGAGCGACTGGATCGTAGAGAAGATGTTGGTGAAGATCCAGTACAGGACGAAGGCCGACGGCAGCGGCCAGAAGAACATCATGATCGTCACGAAGACGGCGACACCGATCCCAAGGAGCCGCTGCTGCTTGGCATTCGTCGGATCCGAGACCGGGGTCAGCATCGAGGTCACGACCATCGAAATGCCGTAGAGGACCAGGAGCGGGTAGTCCATCTCGCCGAGGTTCGGCGCGGTCCATCCGTGCGTTCCCTGGGCGAAGCTCGGGTTGATCCACAGGAAGGTGCCGTTCCGGAACTCGAACCGGTAGTGGACCATGCATTGGTACACGAGCAGGAAGAGCGGGAGCTGGATCAGCATGGGCAGACAGCCCGCGGCGGGATTGATGCCGTACGTCTTGTACAGCTCCATCGACTTCGCTTGGTACTGGCCAGGCTCGCTCTTGTACTTCTCCTGGAGCTCCTTGAGCATCGGGCTGAGCTGGCTCATCTGGCGGCTCCACATGAGCTGACGCTGGGCGAACGGCCAGACGAGCGACCGAACGACGATCGCGAGCAGAAGCGCCGCAAAGGCGTAGGAGAACCCCGGCTGGCGACCTGTGGCGGCCACGAGCGTGTCGATGACGACATAGCCGGGGACGAGACCGACGATCTTGTCGGTCTTGTTCATCTCCCCGAGGTCGCGGACGATCCGTTCGTAGGACTCCTTCGGCGAGATCTTCTCGGCTGGAAAGTCTGGATGCTTTGCGACGGGGAAACTCTCGGACCAGACCGGCTTCTCATGGAACGCCTTGTGCCGGGCCTGGATCGTCATGTAGGCCGTCGTCATCCGATTGATGTCGTTCCGCTGTTTGGCGGCCTTCCACTCGGTGTCGGTGACCAGAGTTACGGCTTCGAGAATCTTCCGGTCCTTTTCTTGCTGGCTGAGCTTTTCCTGGTTGATTTTCGACTCGTATCGCGGGAGTTCGGCCGCGATCGAGACGTCCTTGATCTCGCGGTTGAGTGTCCGAAGCTGCTCGAGGATCTTGTCCGCCGGGCGCACGTCCGGCGGCTGAGACCCGAAGAACAGCTGGAACCCGAGGAAAATCACCGCTGCGAAGAGCAGCGTGCTCATGATGTTCGACTTCGGTCGCGGTTGTTGACTCATCAAATCGTTTGGTTCAGGGAACGGGATCGTGGCCGCCGGGGCGGAATGGATGGCAGCGACAAATTCGTTTGAGGCCCATCCAACTCCCTTTGAACAGGCCGTAGCGCTCGATGGCGACGAGGGTGTACTCGGAACAACTGGGCGTGTAGCGGCATGTCGGGGGCTTCCAGCGAGTGCCTTTCTGATAGCATCGGATCAAGAAGACGCCGATTCTTCGGCCCATCGCCTCGTTCCCTCACCGATCGCCCGAGCGAGGTCGCCCTCAAGCTGCTCGAACGTCGCCTGCCCCGTTGTCGAGTTGGCCACGATTACGATGTCGCATCGGGGGTCGATGACTTGACTCCGGAGCGCTGCTCTCACCCGTCTTTTTTGCCGGTTGCGTCGGGCGTGGCATCCGATTGCTCGGACGGTTGCGATCCCGACTTTCCCTTCACCAGCCCCGACGATGGCCCGCACGCATGCGCCCTTGGCTCGGAGGCCAGACTCGAAGAGGGCGTCGAATCGCGCCCGGCGAAGACCCTGTCCTACGGTGCCAGCCTCGCGCGGCCCTTCAGCCGGCGGCGCTTCAGCGTGTTCTGACCATCGGTCGATCGCATCCGCACGCGGAATCCGTGGGTGGTTTTTTTGTGGCGGTTATTCGGCTGGTAGGTTCTCTTCATCGCGCTCCTGGTCCTCTAATGAGGAAGGGAGTATACCTCGCGGCTACCACCTGTTCCTGGGGATCGGTACTCCTCGGGAAGGTGATCGACCAGCCCGGCTTCGAGCTGCGGTAGATCCGGCAGATCGAAGAGAAACGTCGTCGCATTGGGGGCGACGAAGCGGAAGGTCACCCCTCCCCGCTTCCCAAGGGCGAATCTTGCCCCGGCGGGCAGTGTAGCCGGCCCACCATGTTCACGAGCCGATCGCCAGTCCGCAGCCGAGAGACCGTTCCCGAACTCAGGGATCGGCTTCCCCGCCGAATCAAATCCGAGCACGACTGGGGTGCTCGAGGCCGGCGCAAACAGTATCGCCTCGGCGGGACCCTTAGGCAGGGCGACGGCCGGATGTCGATCGATCTCGGGAGCCGGACCCGGATTGTCGAACGGGCGCATGCACCGCCAAGCCCATTGTTGTTGCCTTGCACTCAATTGCGATAGTGAAACGGATCCGCCGCGAGCCAGGTGATCTCGGGTGGCAGGGTCGAGAGATCCGTAGAGCGCGAGGGCATATGAGGCAGGGGGGTTGGTGCGCTCAGGAACACCTTGCTGGGTGATCAGCCGATCGACGGCGCGGGCAAAGTCCCCGTCGTAGGCAAGCGGACCGGTATCGCACGCGAAGCGGCCGAGAGTGGCGTTGTCCCTCCGCTTGTCCTTGACCAGGGAGTCGATGTGGTGACGTAGCGCTTTCCGATCAACCCGCTCGATCGCTGCACCGAGCGGGTCTCGTGCTCGCACCAAGATCCACTCTCCGCGCTCCACCCAAGGGAGCCCTTCTTGAGCACAGAAGTTCGCGAACTCCGCCAACGACACCTGATCGAGACGTCCAATCTGCCGCGCCACCTCCGCACCACGATCTTCGAGGTCGACGAGTATGGGCCGACCCAGTGCCTTGCTTGCGGAGCGGAAGGCATCCTCGAGGAGGGCACCCACAGGTTCGGGGCCGCGCAGTGCGGCCAGAAGCTCGGGCGTACTCTTCCCCTCCGCCCACGCTCGCGCCAGGGGGCCGGGCGCTACGCGGTCTGAGGGTACGACCATCTTGGTCGGGGCGACGTCCCGGGCAAGGACAAGCCTCGACACGCCAAAGTCGCGCCGCGCTCCCTGGGCATCATACAAACCCAGCGTCGCACTCAAAGAACCAGGGCCGGCGAAGACCCGAAAGAGGAGCACGTACCCCGAAGGCGGGCTCTCGGTTGGACCGAGAAACTGTCGCACGAGTGTGCTCCGTTCATCCGGGACTTCCGCCTCTTGGAGGGCCACCTGCAAGGCGGCTAGGATCTCCGTGTAGCGGTCGAATTCGATCGATGCGAGCGGCGGGAGCCGCGACAGACCGGGGATCGGGCGACTCCCGTACGTGACGGACTCGCCGATCGGGATCGCAGCGAGTTGTGCTGGGGGTATGGAGAACAGGAGGGTCTCCGCGAGGCGGCCCGCGGCATTCGTCGGTTCCCGCGCGGTAGGGTCTAGGAGGGCTTTGGCGATGGCCTGGGCTTCGTCGAGCGGTTTCATCCGGCGCGTCTTCGCCCGCAAGGACAAGGCGGTTTTCACGGACGTTTCGCGAAGCTCGCGATGCCAACCCTTGAGGGCACGTTCGGTGGCCAATGACCGTACCAGCCGGAGATCCTTGCCTTCACGCTCAAAAGTTCCTTCGACCAGTTCGGCAACGAGTTCAGGGGGCGGCACCCCACCATACGCGGCCACGTTCTTTCCCTGAAGCTCCCGGCTTACGGCATGGGGCCGGACCCACTCGGCGATCGGGCGCACGGTAGATTCGGAGAACTGGACCGAGGCGGCCACAACAAGGAGGCTCAGCATCGATGAATCCTCATCATGAAGATATTGGTGGAGGCGGCGAGAATTGAACTCGCTTCCAAAACCGTCGCCCCCGCAGTCACCACGAGCGTCTCCCCAGTTCAATTGTCGGCGGCGGTCTGCCCGGGGTCGGCGATACCGCGCGCTTAGTTACGGTTTATTTAATTCGGTTCGCTACGAACAGAAGCTTGCCGAACGGTCCGGATTTTGTGACGCCGAGGACATCCCCTACCGGCACGGGGATGGTCGACGCGCGGCCTGTTTTTAGGCTGCGTAAGCGTAATTGTTATTCGCAACTACTTTGTTGCCGCTTTTAACGAGGCCAGCGGCGCCTCGGCTCGCAACCACGAGTCGAACCGGCTCTGTCGAACCCTTTCGCCCCCACGTTGTCGATCTATTATGACGCGGGTGCCGGGCGTGCCGTTCCCGACCCGGGCCTTTCGCCCGGGTTACACCACTCCGCCGCGAGGTTATCCATGAGCCTAGGAGACCCGGGAGTAAATCGGAGGAACGTGATTGCCCGCCCGCACCGCAACCGGATGCTTCTTGGCATAGGCCACCAGCGTATGGTCGTCGGGCAAGTCCGCATTCTGAAGCTCCTCCATCCGCTTCAGTAATCCGGTTTCCGCGTTTGTACTGAAGCTCGGGGGATCGACGACGATCAGGACGATCGTGCGCTCGATCTCGGTACGCACGGGATGACGCCGGTGAATCGCATAGGCGGCGACCACAAACGGCAGGACGCGCAACTTGGTGCTCAACGTTTCGACATAGCTGGGTGCGACGTCAGCCGGGTACCACTCGTGCTGATTCGCGAGGTTGTCGACTTCCTCCCAATAGACGGAGTCGGCTTCCATGGCCTCGTGCGCCTTGATGGCCGCCTCCCGCGCTTCGAAGGACCGGCCGTGTCTCTCGTGGTGGTCCGAGATCGCGGAGTAGGCGCCGGCCGCCCACCGTGGATCCCTTGCATAGGCTTCCATCGCTTCGAGAGCGCCTTCGTGCTGAAGCACCAGCTTCGCCCCAGCCAGGCGAAACTTCGTCGTGTCATTGTCGGGCTGGAGGGCGGCCGCACTTTCGAGAAATCCGAGCACCCCCTCGAAGTCCTCTTCGATCAACGCGATCTCGGCTCGCTCGATCCACCAGTCGGGATCGTTCTCTCGAGCTTCCTCCATGACCTTGCGCCGGCGCTCCTGCAGGGCGCTGATCTTGCGGACGGCCTCCTCGTCTGTCGCGAGGCCGAACTTCGATTCCAGAGCCTGGACCGTCGAGTCGAGCCAGTCGCCGAAGTAGGCCTCGGCGGCATTCGGATCCGGGGTCTCCACCAGTTCCCGGGCTAACCGATCGATCTCGGAGTCCGAAGAGGGTGGCGTGACGCCGAGGGCCACCATCCGCTCGGTCAACACCGGATGGGTGTCTCCGAAGACGGTCTGCGCGGTCAGGGCCGCCTTCAGGGCCTGTCCAGGTTCTTTGGCCGGCGCGGAGCGGAACTCGTGCACGAGCGAGGACAAGAAGCGCAGGTCACTGTTCTCGTGCCTTGAGAGCACCCATTGTCGGTAGAAGGGCCCGTACTTCGATCGTGACACCACGCTGATTCGCGCGAGACCCATCGCGGAGGCTCGGGGAGACGTCACGTCGGCGGCGACGCGATCGGCCCGGAACTCGGCCTGTCGGCACGAGACCTCCGTGATCGCCTCGAAACGGGGCACATACCACGCAAGGAAACGCGAGGCGAGAAACGTAATCGCCGATGAGCTCTGGGCGGTGTGTTGCACGAGCGCCCAGCGCTGCCTCAGCCGATATTCGCGCATCCCCTGAACGGTGTCGCCCTTGGCGTGATGGGCGAGCTCGTGCGCGATCACCGCGTCCCCTTCCTCGGGGCTGAGCGTGACGAGGAGCGGCAAACCGAGCATCACTCCAAAGCCACGACGATAGGTGAAGGCGGCCGCGTTCAATTCGTCCGACAGGAAGATGGTATCGACCTTGGGCGATTGGGTGGCTTGCGTCAGCTGCTGTAAACGCGTGTAAAGCTCCGGTGCGTCCTTTTGGGAGAGTTCGAGGCCTTCGGGTGGATCCGTTTTCGTGAAGAGGACCGCGACCATCCCGTAGGCCGCGACCAGCAGCCCCAACGCAGCAAGAAACAGCCAAACGTAGATGCGCCCGGTAACAAGCATGAGGACGCCGAGACCAAGGGCGCCGGCGACCGCGCCGATGACCAAGGTCCAATAGGCGAAGATGCCTCCCTTCGCCCACCGATCGACTTTCTTCGCATATCCCGCGGGATCGCGAGCCGACAACCCTTCCATCTCCCTGACGAGAGCCTCATATTCGACGCGCTCCATCTTGAGCGCATTCTATCTCACGATCTGCCACAATTCCCGCCCGTGAGCCATAGCGACGCAACCGGCATGTTCATCAACGAGACCCACACTTCGGCCGCGATCTGGCAGTACCGGGTCGAGAAGATGATCCTCGAAGGCCGAACCCAGTATCAGACCTACCAGATCGCGACGGTTCCGCGATTCGGGAAGTCGCTCTTCCTCGACTACAACATCCAGACGTCGATCCTGGACGAGTACGTCTTTCACGAGTGCATGAGCCAACCCGCGATGACCCTCCACCCGAACCCCACCAAAGTGCTCGTTTGTGGAGGCGGCGAGGGGGCCACGCTGCGCGAGGCCCTCGCCCACGACACGGTCCGCGATGCCGTGATGGTCGATATCGACGAAGAGCTCGTCGACATGGTCAAAGTCCACATGCCCGAATGGCACCAAGGAGCGTTCGAGGATCCGCGGACGACGCTCCTTCACACCGACGCGCGCGCATGGATCGCGGATAACCAAGGGGCGGGTTTCGATGTGATCTTGAGCGACCTCCCTAACCCCCATGAGGATGGGCCTGGCCAGATGCTGTTTACCCGGGAGTACTTCGAGCTTTGCGCGGGCGCGATGAGCGATGAAGGCGTGTTTGCGATGCAAGCCGGTTCGGCGAACGAGAACTACCCGGCGTGCATGGCTTCTTGCATCCGGACGCTCGAGTCGATGAACGAGGTCTTCCCCTTCGTCGCCGGCTACTACGGGATCGTGTCCACGTTCTTCCAACCCTGGGGCTTCGTGCTCGCGTCGAAGAAACACGACCCGATGGCGCTCACGGCCGAGGAGATCGATCGGCGGCACCGCGAGCGCGGCGTGACGACCCGTTACTACACCGGCCGCTTCCATCAGGCCTGCTTCACCTTGCCCGAGTACCTGCTCAAGGCGGTGAAGGAGGAGGGCCGCATCCTCACCGACGCCGAGCCGTTCGTCTGGACCGCCTAGGGAGGCCCGTAAACAGAAGAAGGCCCGGAGCAGTGTGCTCCGGGCCTTCTTGGTGGGTGGGGATTTACTTGAACCCGGGGAGCTTCCGGCCCTTGTAATAGCCGTCGGCAGAGGCGTGGTGGCGGAGGTGGAACGGCACGTCGCTGCCCACCTGCTTGTTCGGCGTGATCTCCGGCAGGTCGGTCGTGTAGTGCGTTCGGCGCTTGGCCGATCGGGCGTGGCTGTGTTTGCGTTTCGGGTTCGGCATCTTACTTCTTCTCGCGATGCAGGGTCATCTTGCGCAGGTTCGGATTGAACTTCATGAGTTCAAGTCGACCCTGCGTATTGACCTTGTTCTTGGTCGTGGTGTAGTAGTTTTTCCCGTCCTCGGTACACACCAGTCGGATCAATTCGCGCTTTTCGCCCTTCTTCCTAGCCATTGTTTTGCTCGCGAACGGCTATTATGCCCGATTCGGTTCGATCGCTGCAACCGCGCTCACGATGCCGGCGGGCTCTCGGCGGGTGCGCCACCCTCTCCTGCTACAAGACTCGAATCGAGTCCCCGTTGGGCATCCTGACGACGTCACCGGGTCGGATTTTCCGTCCCCGTCGATTCTCGGGCTCGCCGTTGACGGTGACGCCGCCATCGAGGAGGATGTGCTTGGCGTCCGCCCCGGAGTCGGCAAAGTCGACCGCCTTGAGCAGCTGGCTCAGGGCGATGAACTCGGTCTTCAGCTGGAATGTGACGTGACGTTCCATCAGTCGAGCTCGATGACGTCGAGGTCGTTGGCGTCGACGATGCGCCCCTCGTAGAATCGGGCGACTTCGACCCCGATCTCGCCGACGTTCTCGCCGAGGTAACCGAGCTTGTGGGTCAGGATCAGGAGCTTCGGCCGGGCCTTGTTCGCGATGTCGGCAAGCTGCCACGACGCGGTGTGAAAGGCAAGCAAGTACTTCCGGAACTCAGGGGTGCTTTGTGCGTAGTGACCATTCGAGTACACCTCGTGGACGAGCGCATCGGCCCCCCGGGCGTATCGCACGACCTCGCTGCACGGCTTGGTGTCGCCCGAGACCACAATCGTCTTCCCGTCTTTGGTCTTGAACTGGAAGCCATACGAGTTCGGGAACGAGCCGTGGAGGACCCGAAACGCGGTCACAGAGACCTTCCCGTCGCGGTAGACGACGCCCGGCTCGATCTCGCGAACGAGGGGCTGGTAGACGCCGGCGGCGCTTCCCTCCAATCCGCTGGTGCGCACCTTGATGTCGATCTTCCAGGCCCGAATCAGATTCTGGGTCATCGCCTTCGTCCCGACCGGTCCGTAGACCCGCAACGGGCCCATGCGACCCATGTCCCACGGCGTGAAAATGAGGTCGGGATAGCCGAGCGTGTGATCGGTGTGCAGGTGGGTCAGGAAGAGCCGCTCGATCTTGACGGGCTTGAGCGCGGCGATCCCCTTCTCCCGATAGGCGGCGTCCGCCTGTCGGACGCAATTCGCGCCGGCGTCGACAAGGTACGCCGTGCCATCGACGACGATCGCCGTGGCGGGGCCGCTCCGGGCGTAGTCGGCGACGGGGCTCCCGGTTCCCAGCATCACGATCTGGGTTTTCGCCTCCGCGATTCCGACCCACGAAACCAGCCACCCGAGAACCACCCAACGACGCATGGGCGATTATGGCCGTGCCGATCGCCCGTTCGGCGCGTCAGGGGATCGGGTAGTTTCACACAATGATCGCCGCGCTTGTGGCCGTCGCTTTGATCGCCTCTTTCCAGGAACCCGTTCAGCCGGCCGCTGCGCCAAGCCGGTTGTGGATGGTCAATCCGAACAACACTTTGGTTTGGGACGGCAAGCCGTACCTGCCGGTCGGCCTCCGGATCGAAGGAACGCCGGAGGCGATTCAGCAGGCTCGCTCCGCCGGCGTCAACGACGTGATCGTCGAACTCCCCGCCGACGGAAGCGGATGGGCGGCGGCTCTGCGCTCGCTCGAAGACGCCGGAATGCGGTACCTGATCGCGATCAACAGTGCCGCCCCGGCCTGCACCGGTGTCGCGGTCGAGCCGGAGGGTTATCGGATCCCCAACATCACCGGACCGACGAAGATCGACATGAAGATCCCTGGGGCCACGTCTGCCCTGACCGTCATCGCGACCCAGCGCGACGGTGCGGTGCAGGACCATCGTCGGATCGCGGTCACCGACGGTCGGATCGAGACCGAGATCGACCCGCGGATGACACTGGAGCACGTGTTTCTGGTCTATCCGGTCGTGACCGAGCTCCGGGTGCCCGACTTTTGGTCCGCATTCGACGTCTACCGCGATCGGCTTCTGGCCACTCTCCGAACCCACAAACCTGGACGCGGACTCCGCGGCATTCTCAACCCGATGGGCGTGTTGATCCAGTTTCCGAACGCCGACAGCCAGTTTGTTCCGAACGACCCCGCCTTCCGATCCGAGTTCGAGGCGTTCCTTCGTTCCAAATACGCGAGCGTCGACACCGCGCTGCGTTCATGGACCATGGCCGCGTCCGAGATCGGCTCGTTCGCAGAGATGGCGCGTCTGGTGCCTTTGTGGAGCTCGACCCGCGGCGTCACCCAGTTTTGGGATCCGGAGAAGGACTTCCTGTTTGCCTGTGAGGGGCGAAAGTCGGCGGCATGGCGCGACATCCAGGGGGCGATCCGCCAGGCTGCAAGCCGTCGATTCGAGCGCCTCGTGGCCTCGATTCAGCAGATCAGCGACGTCCCCGTGCTCCAAGATTGGAACGGGTGGACCGGTCCCTACAGTCAACCCTCGCCCGGCGTCAATGGGATCGGCATGCCGATGCGCGGGCCGAACCCTACCGCTCTCATCGACTCCGCCGCCCCGGCCGCGAGTCAGATTCTCCGCTGGAAGAACCCCGGCTGGCTGTTCGCGAGCCAGATCGAGGTGACGGGCGAGAATCCGGCACCCCAGATCCGCAACACCCTCGACGATGCCGCCTCGCTCGGCGCGCGGGGCTGGTTTGTCATCGCACGCGATGCAGCCACCCGTAAGGCCGTCGCCGATGCCGCCGATCTGAGTCAAGATGCGACGCTCGGCACCTGGAAGCCGATCCCCCTTTTCTTTCCTGAGACGACGACGAATCCTCCGGCCGCCCAGCGCCTTCCCGGTGGCAAGTGGTGGCTCCCAGCTCCCGTCAATGGCAACCGCATCGACCTCGGAAGCGGCTACGCCGCTTATCGCCTCATCGATGGCGCGGAGCCGTTCGTCGCGTTTTGGCGCACGGGCCAGCCCGCCAAAGTCAAGGTCCGGCTCGCCAATCCGAAGCAAGGGACGTTTGCCGCGATCGACGGAAGCGACCTGAAAATGAAGCCGGCCAAGGACGGCATCGAGATGACGATCGGCAACGTGCCGATCCTCTTCACCGGCAGTGAAGAGGTCCCGGTCCCCGAAGATGCGTTGCTCGACACCATGCGCGAGTTCGACGAGATCTTTGCCCGAAACGACCGGCGTATCGATGCTCCAGAAGAGTCGTTCCTCTACAAAGACAGTCTCGCCGGCTTCGACCGAAACCCGGGCGGCTCGCTGCTCACGGTTCGGGCCCAGCTCCAGCGCCTGTACATCCGCCTCGCACGCTATTCGTGGATCGAGGCTGAGAACACACGCGAGACGACGTTCAGCGAGATCACCCCCGAGCCGGGCGTCTCGAATGGAGCGGTGCTGACGCTGCGCTCACGCTTGGGCGCCCCGCCCGAGGGCTACGTCGCGCGCTACGAGATCACCTCGCGCACGGAGGCGCCGCACGAAGTCTGGATCGCGGGCCGCATCCCGGTCGCGCAGCGGGCCGAAGTCAGCGCCCGCATCGGGGATCAGGTCGTCCGCATTCAGCAAGGCCCGCTGAGTCTGTATTCGAACGGCCTCGGTTGGTATCGGCTCGGCTCCTTCAACCTCGTGCCGGGGAAACACCAACTTGAGATCGTCGTGGATGCCAAGGAAGGTGCCTTTCTGGCGATCGACACCATCGTCGTGACCTCCCGCACATTCCAGCCGAACGGCGTGTTCCCGCCGAAGGCATACCAGGAAGTCGGTCCTTAGCTACGGTCAGGGCGATCGAAGCGCGCGCTCCCCGGCTCCGCGCCGGGGCAAGGGGTCGGACTGCGCTGGGTCCGCCTTGGGCGGACTCGGCGTCGTCCGACCCAGGGCGTGGCCTCTGGGCCGGCGCGGCCCATTCCGATCGAACGACGATCAGCCCTGGCGGCCTTCGATCGCCGCAACAAGGAACGCCGCGGCGAGAGCAGTCCGCGGGTCCACCGGCGACACGAAACCCGGCGTGAAGTCGATCTTCAGGTGGTAGGTCAACGGGTTGAAGTTCTGCTTGTAGTCCACGGCGCGTTGCCCTCCGACAAGCAGGTCGTAGTTCTGCGGGATGAGGTTCGTCAAAAACCGACGGACGAGCGCCAGCAGAAGCTGGTCCTCGATCAGGGTCGCAACTTCGATCTCATTCGCATCGCATACTTGCCACTCGTCGCGGGCAATCGAGCGCCAACCCTTGCGGCGCAGTACGCCCACCCGTTGTTCGGTCCGCGCATCGATCACGTCATACGCAGCCGAGAAGTCCATGATCTTTCGCGCATGGATGCGCAGGAGTTCGGTGGTCTTCTTCTCGTCATCGTAAACCCGGAGATCCTCCTTGAGCTTAAAGCCCTTCTGGTGGACGAACATCACGACGTTGCCCCCCTGGTCGTGTACCCAGAAGTTCGATCCCACAAGCTTGAACACCTGGCGTTTCAAGTGATAGTGAGACTGCAAGAAACGCGGATCGATCGGCGAAGTCGGTGCGAGCGGATTCACGTTTCGCACGATACCTTGCGCCGCCGATGTGTGTTCCAACCCACCAGGGGGAACATGTCGTGAGCCGTCGAACTCTCTGTTCGGCGATGAACAGTCCCCGTCGTTGGAACCCGATGCCCTTCGTGGCCGCCTTCATCGGTGCCGGCGTCATCGCGATCTTGCTCCGGAATCAGCCCGCCCCGCAGGCGCAGGTCGGTGCGATCTTCGCGTTCACCGTCATTCTGTGGATCACCGAGGCGCTCCCGCTCGGGATCACCGCGCTCGTCGGCTCAAGCCTCCTCATCGTCGTCGCCGGACTGCCGGAGAAGACGATCTTCGCCGCCTACGGCGACCCGATCGTTCCGCTCTTCATCGGGAGCTTCATCCTCGCCAAGGCGATGGAGACCACCGGCCTCTCCGAGCGTCTGGCCTGGGTGATCCTTCGCCGTCCATGGACGACGAAAACGCCGTCGAGAATGCTGTTCACCCTCGCGGCGGTCACCTGCGTCATCTCCCTCTTCGTCTCGAACACGGCGACGACCGCGATGATGCTCCCGATCGGATTGAGCATCCTCCACAGCTTGAACCGAGATGCCCGGGGCACGCCGTTCGCCGTCGCCTTGCTGCTCACACTCACCTGGGCGAGCAGTGTCGCCGTCGGCACGCCCGTCGGCACGCCACCGAATCTGATCGCGATCTCGATGATCGCCGACGTGACCGGCACCCGGATCGGGTTCGTGGAATGGATGCTTTTCGGCATGCCGGTGACCGTACTGATGCTGGTCGGGTCTTGGGGGCTTCTCCGCGTTCTGTACCGTCGCGACGAACCCGACACCGCGGGCAAGGCCCAGCATGCGCTTGATCGCCTCGCCTCGATGGGCCCGATGGCGGGCTCAGAGCGCGTCGCTCTGTCCGCGTTTGTCCTCGCCCTGGTCCTTTGGATCCTGCCTGATACGTATTCAGCGGTTGCGGGGCAAGCCGATCCGGTCGCGACCTGGCTCCGCGACCATATCACGGCCGCGGTCGCCGCCCTGATCGCGGCGTCGGTCCTGTTCGTGCTTCCCGTCCGCGACCGCGAGGGCGGGCGCGCGATCACCTGGCGCGAAGCGGCAACCATCGACTGGGGGACGATTCTCCTCTTCGGTGGCGGAATCGCGCTGGGGCACGGAATGTTCGCCTCCGGCCTCGCCAAGAGCCTTGGCGAGGCGGTTGCCCGGGTCGCGGGTGCGGAATCGGTCTGGGCCATCACCGCCCTCGGGATCGCGTGTGCAATCGCGTTGAGCGAGATTGCGAACAACACCACCTCGGCCAGCACCCTCGTGCCCGTCTTCATCGGGCTGTCGCAAGGCGCGGGAGTGAATCCGATTCCGGCCGCGCTCGGCGTCGCGATCGGCGCAAGTCTTGGCTTCATGCTTCCGGTCAGCACGGCTCCCAACGCGATCGTCTACAGCTCGGGGATGATCCCGGGCAAGCAGATGATGAAGGCCGGGCTCTATGTCGACGTGTTGGGCTTCGCGGTCGTGTGGGTCTGCCTGCGGCTGATCTTGCCCCCGATGGGCCTCGCCTAGGCCTTCATCCGGCGCACACGGCCGGTCAGCAAAAGCCATAATGCTGTCCATGCGTTGGCTCGTCGGGTCGCTTCTTCTCACTGCAGTCGTTTCGGGTTTGGTCGGTTGTGGCGGAGACAGTTCCCGGCGTCCGATCTTCGGTGGACCGCCCCCCGGGGCGACACTCGCCGGATGGCCCAAATTCATGGGCACACCGGCCAACACTGGTCGGGTCGACGTGGCCAATGCCGGCGGTCAGGTGCGTTGGAAGTTCAGAGTGAACGGCCTGGCGGGACCGGCGGCGATCAGTCCTGACGGCACGGTGTACTTCGGGATCCAGGAGATCGGGTCCGGGCTGTACGCCGTCGATCTCGCAAGCGGCGCGGTCAAATGGAGCAAACCCCAGTTCGCAAATTTCGTCGGAGCCCCGGCAATCGGTTCAAGCGGCCTCCTTTACGTCTATCTGAACAACGGCCTCTACGCATTCAACGCCCAGAACGGAAACCAGGTTTGGGCTCAAGCGGCGATCGGATCGAACACGGACGGTCCCGCAGTCGGCCCTGACGGGACCGTCTACATCGGCACCGCCGAGCCGTCGATCGTCGCCTTCGACGGGCGCACGGGCGCGACCCTCTGGGACTGTTCGACGGGCTCGAGCGGTTCGGTCGTCTCCTGTCCTGCGCTGGATGGCTCAGGCAATGTCTACGCCGTACAGAGCGACGGATCGATCGTGGCGGTCAAGGCCGGGCGTCTGCTCTGGAAAGTTCAAACGAACTTCGTCGGTCATCGAACGTCCATCACCGTCGGCCCGAACGGACTCCTCTACGTCATCGCCGGCTTGAACGAGTTTCAGGCTCTTCGCGCCGATACGGGCGCCCAGGTCTGGAGCGTGCCCGCCAATTCGAACAACAGGGGCCAGGTGATCGGGCCCGATGGCACGGTGTACACCAGTTCACTCAACCCGAACGCTCTCATCGCCTACAACCCGGCCAACGGCCAGGTCCTTCGCAGCAAGCCCGTGCTCGGCAACGTCGGGCTTCACGCGATGACGAACTCGACGCTCTATGTCGAAGCGAACGGCGGTGTCACGGCGTACGACGCAGCAACGTTTGCCGCCAAGTGGACGATCGGCACGCAGGGGTTCATCGGCGGTGCCGTGGCTCTCGCCGGGGATGGAACCGTGGTTTTCCCGGCGTCAGACTTCTACGTCTACGCCGTTCGCTGACGACTTCGATCTAACGGATGACGGGCTGCGGGTCGAGGAGCTCGATGCCGCCGAGCGTCTCCAGTTTGTGATCATCGATCATGAACTGGACGCGCTTGATCTCCTCGAACTGACCGACCGCAGTCAGAATCCCCTTGATGAGGGTCTGCTCATCTTCCGTGCCGTAGGTCGTTTCGAACTCCGACGTGAAGGTCAGCACCGCGAGTCCCTTTTCCACGCGGCAGTGCTTGAGTTTCGCTCCGGGTGGCGTGATTTTCGCTTCATCGAGGAAACTGTTGACGGCGAAGACGACTTTGTCCTGCTCGGATGGGCGGTCGGCTTCACGCTTATCGAAGACGAGATCGTCGCCCTCGTAGCGTGGTTTGAGGACCACGACCGATTTCGGCTGGTGCTCCCCGGTCTGCGCGAGCTTTCCTCCGGCCGGGTCGCGTAACTCGTCAACGGGGACCCGATTCGCGGAACTGAACTTGGCGTAGATCGCCAGGCCGCCGAAAACGAAGAGCGCGGCGATCATCAATGTCCAAACCGCCCGAACGGATGGGCGCTTACCGGCCATCGCCTGAGTACACCCTGAGCCCTCGCACCACCGCCTTCGCCACGTCCTCTTGAAACTTGGACGTCTGTATCACCTTGCGGTCGGTCGCATGATTGATGAATCCGAGTTCGAGTAGCACCGCGGGCATCTCGGAATAGCGCAGAACCGCGAATCCGGTCGAGTAGATCCGGGTATCGCTCCACGTTCCGATGTCGGGAAGGCCGCTCACCTTGGCGATCTCGTTGTGGATGCACTCGGCGAGCAGGATTCCGAGGGGGTCTTGCTTGTGATAGAACGTGATGCTGCCCGACCGACTATCGGCGACCTTGTTCGAATTGATGTGGACGCTGACGAAGAAGTCGGCCTTGCTCCGATTCGCGATCGCCGAGCGTTCGCGCAGCGGGATGAAGGTGTCGTCGCTCCGGGTCATGATGACGGCGGCCCCGAGAGCCGATAGCTCGCGTCCGATCAGGCGTGCGACTTTTAGGGTCACGTCCTTCTCTCGGACAGCGTCTTGCCATCGAGCACCCGGGTCATGACCGCCGTGACCCGCGTCGACGACGACGACCTTTCCCGCGAGCTTCCCATCGGACGCCTTCGGGCGAACCAGTCGGAGCAAGACCCGACTTCCGGCCATGCTCAGCTCGAAGCCAAGCGCCCGCTTGAGGGCAAACGTGTACACGAGGTCGCCACGGCCGTTGTCGCCCACGGCCAGATCGGCCACGAAACGGGACTTCGGATCGTCCGAAGCGTTCGGGCCGGGAGCGACCCCGGGGAGCGTCAACACGATCGTGAGCGGATCTTCGTACCGTGCGGAGGGCCGCTGCGTCATCGGGCCGCTGAGGGGAATCGCGAGCACGGCCGCGTTGTCGTGTTCGCCGTCGATCTGGATCGCCGAGGCGACGGTCGTCGGAGTCGGCGGCGGAGCCGGCGTCTCGTCACCCGTCGGCGGGGGCGTCAGGTCCTGATTCGGTCGCGTCGGCGGTGTCGAAGCAGGGTCGACGTGGGTGCCTGGAGCGGGCTTCGCGACGACCCCATCACGCAAGGCGATCGTCTCCGAGGACCACTGGAGAGTCCGCGACGACGCCAGGGTGGTGACCGCTGCCTTGTCGACACCGGGACGTTCGACGACGACGCGGACGGTGTCGTCGTCGCGCTGGGCGACACGAACGCTCGTCGGAAGATCGAACTTGATCGCCGGGTCGAGCCATGCGCCTTCGAGATCGAAAACGAGACGAGAGGGTGAATCGAGACGCTCGGTTTTGACGCGGAACGCGAGGCTCGCATCCACTCGGATCGCGTTGGCCGTCACCTCGACGGACCGTACCATCCCCCGCACCCGGAGTGTGGAGCCGTCTTCCGACCAATCGACCCGAGCACCCAGCTGCTGAAGCGCGGAGATCAGCGGCAGGTGCAGTTTGCCGGCCTCGCTTCGCGCCACCACGCGGATCGAGCGTCCCTCGGCGACGATGTCGGCCTCCCCTTCGCTGATGCGGACGTCCCATCCCCATCGCTGGACGGTCGTGACCGGCGCGAAGCACTCATCGCCGAAGCGCACGGCTTCCTGAAAGGTGCCCAGGTGGGTGTACGCGACGGTGACCGGCCGACCGGCCTGTCCCGACGCTGACGCAACCATCCATGGCAAGAGCGCGAGAAGGTATCGCCTCATGGCTTTTCCCATGATACGACGAATCGGGGGGTGATTCGCATCCTTGAACCGCGAAGACCCAATCCGCCACCGTCCTCGCCGGGTAAACAGCAGGCATGTCCTTGGACTCCCTCGGCGTGGCCGTGCGCGGCGCGGTCATCGGCGCCACCCTCGGTGCGCCCCAGCGCGGCAACGCGAACTTCCGCAAGCTCAACTATTACGAACCGATCCCGCTTCGGATGGCTCCGAGCGAGGCGCTCGATGCCTGGCTCGTCGGAGCCAAAGCGTTGCGTGACGGCGTCAACCCGTCGGGATATACCGAAGCGCTGCAGCGCCACTGGACCTACGTCTCCCACGAGAGTGCGTTCGGGCAAGCCAACGCCTCCCGAGGGCTCCGCGGCGAGCTTTGCGGACACTTCCAGAATCCGATCTCGACCGGGGCACAAGCCCTCGGCCGATCGGTGTTCTGGGGGCTTGCGTTCTCCGGGGACCCGACCCTGGCCGCCACGTGGGCCGCGGCCGATGCCGGCTTCGATCATGACGGCGAGGGCGTGTGGATGGCCTGCGCGACCGCGGTCCTCGCGTCCCTGGCCAAAGAGGGTGCGACGGTCGTCGGACTCTTGCGCGCAGCCGATGCCGTCCTCCCCAAGGCGAGCATCGGTCACCGGGTGCTTCAACAGGTCGCCTACTCGCTGAACAACGGCCAGGACGTCATTGCCGCCTATGAGCGGTTGCCGATGATCCTCCCGACCCGGGACCCGCACCTCGCTCCCCTCAACTTCGGCTTCCTGCTTCTTGCTCTGCTGTATGGGAAGGGGGACTTCGGCGCGACGATTCGGATCGCCGCCGGCTGCGGTGGCAGTGCGGACCAAACCACGCTTGCGGCGGGTGCGATCGCCGCCCGCCTGAATCCCGCCGGGATCGAGGAATGGGCCGAGCCGCTTGGCGACGATTACGTCGGAGGTCACGGCCTCCGCGATCTGGATCCACCTCGGACGATCGGCTTTGCCGGCGATACGCTCGATAGCTTCGTCGAGGTGGTCGCGTCGGTGGCGCGCCCAAAGCTCGCCGTCGACATCGCACCGCTCCCCGAGCCGGTCGCCGAGCCCGCCGAGGAAACCGCGGGAATCTTGGAACCGGCCTCCGAACCCACCCCCACCGATCCCGCGTCCGAGTCCGAGACTGAGACCGCCGCGCACGATGCCACGGTCGCGGAGACTCCGGCCGGGGCCGCCGAGACCACTCCGGAGCCCGACCCGACTCCTGAGCCGGAAGAAGCCGTCGAACCCGAACCTACGCCGGCTCTCACCGTCGTCACGCCGGCCGACGGCGCAGCCATCGTCACCGCGGAACTCGCCTTGCTCGCCAAGCAGCTTGGAGATGAGGCGAACTCGATGGCGTTCGGCTACGACGGCCTGCGCCTGAGCGTGGACTATGTCGACGGGGTCGTCGCCCACCCCGGCAAGAGCCTCCGGCTCGTCACGACGTTCGCCAACGCCGGCGACCAAGAGCTGACCGTGAACCCGATCCTCATGGGGCCCGAAGGCTGGGCGGTCGCGAGCAAGTTTGCCAGCTTCCGGCTGCGGGCGGGTGAGTGGACGAGCTTCGGAGTCGTCCTTCAGCCACCGGCCGGCGCAGACCTTCCGGCGAGCGCCCGAGCCACCCTCGAGTTCGACGGCAAGGCCGCACACCTGCCCGTGTTCGGGCCGGAGAAGTGGTACGTGGTCGGCCCGATCCCCAACATCGAGGGAACCGGATTCGACAAGCCAGGACGGCCTGAGGACGCCCAAACTCTCGGAGAGACGTTCGCCGGCCGAAGCCATATGCCGGTCCGTTGGATGGAACAGGGGTTCCCTGGCGTCATCTTCGACCTCGAGCCGATCTTCGCCTCGGGGCCAGGGATCGTCTACCTCTGGGCCAAGTTCCGGATGCCGGCCGAGGGTCGCTACCGCCTCGTCGTCGCAACCTCGACCGGCGCGCTAGCCTGGATCGACAAGCGCCAGTTGGTCAAGTACCACGATGAACATGTGCCCGTCCCGCGCGCCATTCAGCCTTACCTCGCCGAGTTCCAGGCGACCGGAGATCATGTGCTCTTGATCAAGGTCCTGCGCAACTTGACCCCGCTGGTGCCCATCGTCGTCTACTTCGTCGGGGAGGATGGCCGCATCGTGCGTCCGTCGACGTTCTATCCGATGCCCCAGTGAGCCGCATCGCCGCCTGGCTCGCCCGGCGGCTCTGGTTCGCGATGCTCTGGCTGATGCGGCGGCCGTGGATGAGACGGCTTCAGCGATGGACGATCTCGCGGGTGCCGCCGGAGCGGCGTGATGCGGCGCGACGCTCGATGTACCGCCAAGACCGCTTTGCCCGCCGCCACGGGCTTCGCGTGCTGACCTTCGCGATCACGCTCTTGCTGGGCAGCCTGCTTCTCACCCTCTTCTGGTTTCTGGGCTTGGCCCTGTACGAAGCGGGAGCCCTCACGCCCCCGGAGCGCTAGTCCGCAAGCGACGCTCGGGCAGTTCACCTTGAGCTCTGCCCGCAGCAGCGTCCTGCTCGCTTTGTGGGAATGAAGTCGACGGTCACAGGAAAGAGCAATAACCCCCAACTATGGAGCAGCCAACAGGCCATGGATGACGTCCACGGCATTTCCCAAGAACCTACTGTGTGCAAGGGGCAAACCCCTCTCCGATTTCGGTGCCTTTCCGCCCCAGGCCGGATTGAAGGCGTGGATGCGTGTCCCGATCATGGAGTCTCCGCCCGCGTTGTTCAGGTTGATCACTTCGTAGCCCAGGGCACTGAACTTCAAAACGCCGAATGGCGTCCCCAAAGCCCCACCGTCGCCGACGTTTGTGTTGAACCAGGGAACCGGAC
Source organism: Chthonomonas sp. UBA6659 (assembly GCA_002455425.1). Lineage (GTDB taxonomy): Bacteria > Armatimonadota > Fimbriimonadia > Fimbriimonadales > Fimbriimonadaceae > UBA6659. Next base: position 66,251 of record DKKT01000003.1, read on the forward strand.
CCGCCGTGTAGTTGGCGGGGGTGGGCGCTTGACCGGACACACCGGTACCGTAGAGCAGATGGTACTCGACCTCCTGGGGCATCGGGGTGAGGTTCAGGTTCTTGAGTGTGGCGTTGTTCCGGGCTTGGTAGAAGGCGGTGGCATGCCCGTCCCTATACCAATCGTGGGTGGGGAGTAGCTCCACGATGGGATTTGTCATAGGGAGCAGCGAAGCCGACGCTGCTCCCGTGTGTGGAGTGCAGGCCATCACGAGCCGTCGGACTCGTGATTCCATAGGTGTGAATCGGGCGAGAAGGGTCCTCGCGACCAAGCCCCCCTTGCTGTGGGCGACCAAGTCCACTTTCCCCGCGTAGGTCGCCCCGCCCAAGGGACCCGACGAGCCCAGGAGGAAGGTGAACAGCGAAGCGGCGCTGTCGTCGAGCGCCTGGAGCGTGGGATCGTAAGCCGGGACGTCCGGGAAAAGCGTCGGATAGGGCTGGAGGCGGGTGTAACCGTAAGCCTCCAGACCGCTTACGAACTGCTGGTCCACCCCGTCCCCCCAAAGAGGCATTTTGATGCCGTGCAGCACCACTACCGGTAACCTGATCTCCGGCATGCTGCGGCGATCGCTTGTGCCCGCTTGGCCGCTGTCCGTGACTGAGGCGACGGCCGTCACTCGGACAGGCCCCTCGAAACGGGGCACATCCAGTTGATCCAGGTCGAACTTCCACGAGAGACTCGGGGTGATCCGAGCGGCGACCTTGCTGAGTACGACCGGAAGCCCTTGTCGGTTCCTCAGCCCGTCGAGTGTGACCGTGACCTGCCCATTGTCGGTAACGACCGTGTGTTCAGTGCCGAGGAAGATCGTCCAGCGGTCGTCGTTGGTGGCGTCCTTGGCGATGAACGGGGTGATCGTGATTCGTACGGTGGGGATCGCCGTATCGGACCCGGGAGGGGGCGGAACGGCGATAGAGCGGTCGTGGACGAAGACATCAGGGAAGGCGTTCGTGTCCCCAGGAACCAGGTTGGAAGCGAAGGAGTAAAACGCGACGAATCGTCCGTCCGAGCTGATGGATGGGCGGTAGCTATCTGAGTTCCCCTGCCCTCCGCCCGTCGCAACCGAGACCCGCACAGTGCTGCCGAGTTGCCGGTCGTGGACAAAGACGTCGTCCCTGCCATTGGTGTCCCCAGGAACCAGGTTGGAGGCCGGAGACCGGAACGCGACGAATCGCCCGTCGCCGCTGATGGCCGGCTCGACGGTCTGGTCGTTCCCCTGCCCTCCGCGCGTCGCCACTGAGACCCGAGTCGTGGTGGTGAGTTGTCGGTCGTGGACAAACACGTCGTAAGTCCCGTTGGTGTCCCCCGGAACCAACTTTTCAGCTTGCGACATGAATGCGATGAACCGTCCGTCCGTGCTGATGGATGGATCATAGCTGTGGCCCAGTACCTGCCCACCTCCCGTGGCCACGGAGACCCGGGTTGTGATGCCCATTTGCCGATCGTGGACGAACACGTCGCACGTCCCGTTGGTGTCCCCCGAAACCAGATTCGAGGCCCACGAATTGAACCCAACATACCGTCCGTCCGCGCTGATGGACGGGTCGTAGCTCCATGAATTCCCCTGCCCTCCGCCCGTGGACACCGACACCCGCGTGGTCACCCCCAGGTGGCGGTCGTGGACGAATACATCGTCGGTGTCGTTGGTATCCCCGGGGACCAGGTTCGAGGCGAAGGAATCGAATGCGACAAACCGCCCGTCTCGGCTGATGGACGGGTATCCGCTCCAATGGTTGCTTTGCCCCCCGCCTGTCGCAACCGAGACCCGCGTGGTCACCCCAAGTTGCCGGTCGTGGACGAACACGTCGTATCGGTCGTTCGTGTCTCCCGGAACCAGGTTGGTGGCCGAGGATAAGAACGTGACGAACCGCCCGTCTGCGCTGACCGACGGTCCGACGCTATGGTCGTTCCCCTGCCCCCCGCCCGTCGCCACCGAGACCCGCGTGGTCACCCCGAGGTGGCGGTCGTGCACGAACACGTCGTCGGAGTCGTTGGTGTCTCCTGGAACTAGGTTCGTGGCGTGGGACTGAAACGCAATGAAGCGTCCGCCCCCGCTGATGGACGGGTAGAGGCCTCCATTGTCCCCCTGCCCGCCCCCCGTCGCGACTGACACCCGGGTGGTCATGCCCCTCTGCCCCCACGCGGAGAAGGGGTGGGCGAGGAGAAGGAGGACGAGAACGAGTCCTGGATACCGCTTCAAGGTGATGCCCCCATGGGGTCGAACCCCTGCTCACACTATATCACAGCTTGTCTCTTGCTCAACAACAGCCGGTTTCGCCAGCCCGGCATCACCGCTCGGCCTCGCGAGCGACCCTCAGGGACCACGTGGAACTCGCAGACCCGGAGGGATCGGGCCGGGAAAGTCCCCGACGTGCTCTTCGCGACTGATCGGCCCGGTTCCGTTCGAAGAAGTGTAGGTTTGAACCAACACCCGCCGGGTCACGCCGAAGACGAGCGGTTGGTCGAATGAAACCCGGTCGCTTCCACCCGACTTGCCCACTAGAGTTTGCTGAGCGCCGTTGGGCCACTCGATGAGGATTCGCGCAGACTTCGCCGACGAATCCAGCGCAGCCCAGTCGATGTCGCACGAGACCGTCCGCGGCTTCACCACAACCGGAATCGTCAAGCTGCCGGGATGGTCGCCCAGGTCGCAACGCAGAACGGACTCTCCGATCGAGAGGGCTCGCAGCTGCCGCCCTGCGAGGGACACGGCGACGCCGCTCATCAACGCCGTTGCGAATCCGTCCGGCCCCACGAGTGCGTCCCCAGCCGCATCGACCAGCGACGGCTCAACCTTGAGCACTTGCCCTTCGATCATCTCAAGGCCCGCGTTCGCCAGGGCCGATCCGCTTGCCGGATCGCGCACGACGATCCGGATGGCTTCGCCCCGGAAGAAGCTTGAGTCCAAATCGATCGCGTTGAGTTCATCCGTCGATACCGGCATCGTCTGCGAGCCAAGCGCTGGGCCGGTGCCGTCGTTGGTGGCGTAGGCCCCGACCTTGAGAAGATACGAGCCAGGTGGAACGTAGAACTCCGCGTACTCAGTATAGGCTCCGGCTTCCCTACGGCTGCTGACCTGTTCACCCCAATCGACGGGGTGCCCAGACTGATCGGAGACCGTCAGCCTCGCGCTCGAGGCATATCCCGGTAAACCTCTCCCATCCGCATTCCATCTCAAAACGACAATGAGGTTCGGTTCGCGGCCAAAAATGATGGTCGCGCAGGCCGTTCGACCGGCAATGCTCACGTCAAGACGTACCTCTGGCGGCTGGCCATCGGTGTACGGTGGCGCGGTGTAGGTGTTTGTGGATCGATCGAAAGTGCCTACGGCAGGCGAGAGGCTCACGGCGAAGCCGGTGTCCTGCCCATCCTCAAGAATCGTCGCGCCGGCGGAATTGACCGCCTCGAAAGAGAAGTGCTGACTCTGGTTGGGTTCCAAGTGGACTTGGCTTGGTGAAACATCCACTCGAGCGATTTCGGTGTCGAGCATGTCGACGAGGATCGCCGACGTCCCGTCGGTGGCTGTTCGCTCGAGGGTTGCCGACGCCACTTTGGTTCCGCTTCCGTCGGTACTTTGAAAGCCCTCGATCGACAAAACATACGTCTTGCCCGGGCTGACTCCCTCGATCCTGAGGGGCTTTTCTCCCCGGACGATCAGGAAGGGACCGAGGGGTGCCTCAGCCCCGCTTTGCGCGGTGATCTTCAGCGATCCGACGTAGCCCGGCACATCACGGCCCGTGTACGGCTCAAACCGGGCAACGACCACAAGGGCTGGGCGCTCTGACGGAACCCCCGACCCGCCGCAGGAGCATGAAAGCGCAAGAAGAACAAGGGCATTCACTGCCAAGAAGAAACGTCCGAGGTTTCGCATCTGCTCACTCCGTCCGGAGTCTATCCGGTTTCCTGCACCTCGCTTCGCGCTTTTTCTATGCTCCACCCGCTCCTACGGTGGAGGCGACACTCCCTGGATGGTCCAGGCCACAGATCATCTCCGTCCCCCCAGCATCAAGCCTCAACCCTTCAGAGAGGGTTGAGGCATAGAAGACTTGGAGACGCAACGCGCGTGCCTACTCTTCGCTGACCACTCGTACCTGAAACGAGGCTTCTACGTCGATCACCTCTTCCCCCGAACTCATCGGGCCCTTTTACCATGCCTTCTATCGTGCCGACGTCGTTGATGTCGATGACGAAGGCGGGGGTTGGTTCGAAGCGCTTCCCGTCGAGCATCACTTGGATCGACCAGCGCTCGCCCCCGGCCGCCTGCGAAGCACTCATCGTGCCCGTCCGATCGATGAACTTGCGACCGGAGGGACCGTAGGTGCCCTTCCATGTCCCGCTCAGGTCGCGGGTCGTCTGGGCGCCATCCCTGGTGATGGTCAGAGTGAGCTGGCTTCTGGGAAGAACATCGCACTGAATCCCGCGCCCGCCACAGCCCACCCCGACGAGACTCGCACCGAGCAGCAAAATGAGACACCTCATGAAAGGTCGGACGAACGCGGAATCGTGTCGTTTCACGCTCCCTCATTGCCGCCGGTCGTCCAGGACCAACGATCGCCGTCGGGCGGCATGGACGCTGTGCCGCGTCGAAGGCTCGGCAACCGGGCCGAGTGGATGGACGGTGGCGGGCACGACGTCGAAGTCGAAAATCCCCCTTGAGCCGCACACCGGGCACCACTTGGCGCCTGCGTGTGGTCGCATTTCGCGGCACCCGGTACGCGACACCCACCCGGCTCAGATCTTCCAAGGACGGGAAACAGCAGATCAACGAGCCGGGCGAATCCTCACAGGATCTTCCGGAGCTTCCCCATGCCCTACGTCATGCCTGCTGCTGATCGAACGTAAGGTGAGTATTATCAGCGAACCGAACGATGCGCCCCGCCAATCCCATGAAGCCCATATACACTGCCTCAACCCTCGGACTCTTGCTGCTTGCCGGATGTGGAGGCAACGCGCCGACTACTGATCCTCCACCATTCGCGCAAGGTCGACCGATCCTCGAGCGTGAATTGGGACGAAGGCAAGTCACTCTTGGCGACAAGGTCATCACCCACTTGGAGTCAGCAGACGCTCAGGCACACCCCGAAGACAGCGGCGTGCCCGGGACTGACGGATGGGAGTTCGGCGTTTCCGTCCGACTTCGATTCGGCTTCGGGGTACTCGATGTGGCGGATTGCAGCCTCCGCATTCTCACATTGAGCGGGAACGAGCTGGCCAGCGCCCGTGCCGGCGAGCCGATTCAATCCATCACTCTGCCACAGGGTCGATATCGCTTGGAGATCAAGAACGAACGCACCAAGATGGCAGATGATGGTTCGGTTGAACGGTTTGTAAGCGTCGGCTGGCTCAAAGAGCGGGGCGGCCGAACAGCACCCGCGGCGGGGCTCTACGCCGTGAGCACCACTTCGCCCTGGCCAAAGTTCCACGGAGACATGGCAAACACCGGCCGTGGTGAAAACGCCTCACCGCCTGACTATGAGTCCCAGTTTCAAACCCCCAGTCAATACATCAAATCGTCCCCCGTCATTGGCGCGGACGGAACGGTGTTTGTTTGCGGCTTCGACGGGGTGCTCTACGCGCAATACCCGACGAACGAACCCTGGTGGAACTACAGTTTCAACGAGGGCTGCGAACTCGGCCTTGCCCTTGCAACGGACGGCACGATCTATGTTCCACTTGAGAATCACCTGGCGGCGGTGGGCTTCTTCGGTCTGGTCAAGTGGAAGATTCCCATCGCCCCAAGCGGTTCGCCGGCCCTTGGTCACGACGGCACGATCTATGTTGCCGACCTCCTGAACGGCACCCTCAATGCGATCACGCCGCAAGGTGCCATCAAATGGTCATCACCGGCTCCCAATGCGAATGGTTGTGTCGCCATCGCGGGCGACGGCACGCTCTATGTGGGCTCCCAATCGGGGCAACTTTATGCGTTCACGGCCAATGGCGCGCTGAAGTGGACCGCTCAGACCGGTGGCGCGAACCCAACCCTGGCCGCTTCCCCCGCGATCGGCTCTGATGGCACGATCTACATCGGCAGTGCGGGCGATGGGAAGCTCTATGCCTTCAATCCCAACGGCGCCCTCAAATGGGCGACCGCCACCTCGGAAAACATCATCGCAACAACCGCCGCCATCGCTGAGGATGGCACCATCTATGTCGGCTCGTTCGACAACAACCTGTATGCGTTCAACCCAAATGGAACCATCAAATGGAAGCTCGATCTCGGCGACCAGATTTGGTCCTCGCCCGTTCTCAGAGGAGACGGCGAGATCTATGTGGGCACCTGGAACTCAGCCATTCAGCGGAACCAGAAGTTCTATCGGGTTTCTCCGAACGGCACTACGTCAGCCTTCTGGCAGACGTCCGACGGGTTTGTTTCCACGCCGGCGGTTGGAGTTGGCTCGCAAGGCGGATCAACCGTCTATGTGGCCGGCATGAATGGCATTATCTACGGGTTCTGAGCCGGATGCTGCGACGCCCGGACGACTCGTTCTTGGGGTGAGTCGCGTGGTGCGGCTTCGTCCCTTTCGAGGGTGCCTCAACAAGGTCGGGACGTACGGGGCTAAGACCGCCTGGGGCTTTGTCATTGCCGCCGATCTTGCAAGACCAACGAGCACCATCGGACAGTTCGGACGCAGGGCCGTTCCAGAGGCTAGACTCTCTTATGCCCGCCTTCGAGACCCTCGCCGTGCACGCCGGAGTGCATCCCGACCCAGAAACCGGGGCTGTCATGACCCCGATCTACCAAACCAGCACGTACGCTCAGCGCGCCCCCGGCGACCATCGGGGCTATGAGTACTCGCGGACCGACAATCCGACGCGAACACCCCTGCAGCGGTGCTTGGCTGCCCTCGAAGGCGCGCGGCATGGGCTCGTATTTTCGTCTGGGCTCGCCGCGATCGACGCCGTCCTCAACCTCTTGAGCGAGGGGGATCACGTCGTCGCCGGGGATGACCTCTACGGCGGCACGCGCCGGATCTTCACCCAGGTCGCGGCGCGACGCGGCCTGAGCTTCAGCTTCGTTCCCGCCCAGGACGCCCAGCGCGTGGCCGACGCGATCCAACCCGCCACCCGGCTCATCTGGGTCGAGACGCCGACCAATCCGATGCTGAACCTCGTCGATCTTCGCACCATCGCAGAGATCGGACGCAGCCGCGGCATCCTGACCGGTGTCGACAACACCTTCGCAAGCCCGTACTACCAGCGTCCGATCGACCTCGGTCTCGACATCGTCATGCACTCGATGACGAAGTACATCAACGGGCACTCCGACGTCGTCATGGGCTGCCTGATGCTGAACGATGACGACACGTACGGCCGACTCAAGTTCCTCCAAAACGCGATCGGCGCGGTGCCGGCGCCGATGGACTGCTTCCTCGCGCTCCGCGGCATCAAGACGCTCGCGCTCCGCATGCAGCGGCACGGAGAGAATGCGGCCCGCGTCGCCGCCTGGCTCGAATCGCACCCCAAGGTAGAGCGGGTTCTGTACCCCGGGCTGCCGTCTCATCCCCAGCACGCGCTCGCGGCGCGCCAGATGAGCGGCTCGGGCGGCATGATCACGTTCTTCGTCAAAGGCGGCCTCGACGAGGCGCGGCGCTTCCTTTCGGCTGTCGAGATGATCGCGCTTGCCGAGTCGCTCGGAGGCGTCGAAAGCCTGATCGAGCACCCCGCGATCATGACCCACGCCTCCGTACCCCCCGAGGTGCGGCGCGAGATCGGCGTTCACGACAACCTCATCCGCCTTTCGGTTGGGATCGAAAGCGTCGACGACATCGTCACCGACCTGGAGCGGGCGTTCGCGTCGATCTGAGCGAGTTTCTCTCAAGGCGAACGGTTCGGCGGCTTGGAACCCAATCGATGCTCGCGATCGACCTCGTCGAAACCTGCTGACATGCGATCCCAATCCAACGTTGGCACTTCGGGCACGTCGCGGACACGGTCGAAGTACCGAAGCAGCGCATCGAGCGCCTGCTGACACCTGCGGCAACGCCGGACGTGTAGCCGGACGTACGCCAACCAGAGGCACCCTCTCTCACCCCGAGCGAGCCTTTCGAGAGCTTTGCGCATGGTCCGACACGGGTTGAGCGTTGTCGATGGGCTCATGCGTACTCCTCCGACTGCAGGCACTCGGCCATTTTCAAGCGGGCGCGGGCAAGCCGCGATCGGATCGTGCCGACCGGGACACCCTCCAGTCGAGCGGCGGTCTTGTAGTCGAGCCCACCGAGATCGACGAGTTCGACGCAAGCTCGCTGATCATCGGGCAACGCGGCGAGCGCCGCCAGCACGGGGTCGCTGAGCAGTCCGGCGGTCAGCAGATCGTACGCGTCGGGCTGATGGCTGGCGGCGTCAGCGAGCCGATCGGTGGCCGAGATCGAACGGTCGATACGCTTCCCGCTGCGCCGCTGAGCCAGAAAGTCGTTCCGGATAGTCGTCGCAAACCAGGTGAGCGCGCCAAGCGTCGGATCGAACCGATCCTCGACGTAGAGCCGGTAACCCGTCACAAGAGCATTCTGCACGAGGTCCTCCGCTAATTCGTGGTCCGGGCGGACAAGACGCCAAGCAAACCCGTGGAGCGCTTTTGCAAGCTGACGGGCGAGCGCTTCGTAGCGCGCACGCTTGTCAACCGACTGTCCTCGGGGCTGAACGGCGCTTGAGGCCTGCACCCCCATGAACTCACTCACAACACAGAGAGGACGCGACAACAAGGAAAAGTTCCGCTGGACGGAACTTTCGAACGGGGTTGTGCATTTGTCTCGCGCAGGTTGATTGCCTGCGGAGAACCCTATGAAACACTTCGTTATGTTCGCCTTCGCGGCCTGCAGTTCGGTCGCCCTCGCCGCCTACGACGTGCAACTCGTCCAAGCGGGCCTCAACCGCCCCTATGGGATCGAAGTCGTCGGTGGGGGCGACGGCGCTCGCGTCTACTTCACCCAACTGCCGACACCCGGTGTGCCCGGCTCGATGGGAGGAATGAACTCGGTCAATCTGCGCCGGCCCAACGGCACCCTGTCGATCATCAGCATGGGTGAGCCTGACCCGCTTCACCTCTCCTTCTCCCAAGGCAACCTCTTCTGGACTTGTCGATCGGCGGGCGTCATCCTGCGCGCCCAGCCGAATGGATCGATCGCACCCGTCCTCACCGGGCTCATGAGGCCGACCGGGGTCGAGGCAGGGCCGCACGGATCGCTGTACTTCACCCAAGTCCCCACGCCAGGTGTGCCGGGCTCGATGGGCGGCATGAACACGGTCAACGTGCTGTTTGGAAACGTGACGACCGTCCTCACGACCGGCGAGCCCGAGCCGACCGACATCGCCGTCGACCCTCGCACGGGCACGGCGTACTGGACCTGCAAGTCGGCGGGTGTGATTCTGTCCCGCAATCGGTGTGGGACCGTGAGCCTCTTCCTCTCCGGGCTCTCCCAGCCGAACGGAATCGACACCGACGAGCGGGGCAACCTTTTCTTCACCGAGGTGCCTACTCCTGGACTGTCGGGCTCGATGGGGGGAATGAATAAGGTCTGGAAGGTGCGGATTCGGGATCGAGCCATGACACTCGTCAACGCCGGCGACCCCGAGCCGAACGATATCTCGGTGTCGCAGAGCGGCGCGATCTACTGGACGTGCACCAGCGCCGGCGTGATCGTTAGGGCTGTTCCGCGCTGATGACTCTTCGGTTCTGGCTCCGCCCTCGCGGAGCCAGAACCCGACACCGACCCGTGCGACTCCACGTGATCCCCGTCATAGACGCATCTGGCTTGAACGCGCCATCGTCGTGACATGAGGCGTTTCCTCGACTGCGCCGGCGTCGGCATGTCGTTCTTCGCGAGTGGCCTCGTCGTCGGGCTGTCGCTCATTGCGGCGGCCGTGAAGTTCACCGCGACCAGACCCGACCTTCTCGACCTGCTCGACGTCGGACGCGTCCAGTTCGCCGCGCTCCATATGGCCGAGTGGATCCTTGTTCCTGCGGCATGCACGCTGCTCGCGATCGGCGTGCCGAGACTCCGGATGGCCACGGCCGTCACCGCAGCCTGCTTCCTTGTGAAGGCGCTCCTGCTCCAGCCGGCGCTGCACGCTCGGATGGTCGCTCGGCTCGCGGATCAGTCGGTACCGGAGTCCAACATCCATGTCACCTATGTCGTCGCCTCCGTGACTCTCGTGCTGCTTCTGCTTGCCCAAGGTTCGTTCGGGATGTACGCACTTTCATCACACACCTCGGAGAAGTGAGGCGTGCGGGCAGGCGTTAGTCTCGGATGTAGCGTGCCAAGCTGAACGTGTTGCCCTCCGAGTCCTTCACCCGCGCAATGTCGGCAACCCCCGGAATCGTCACCTTTGGGAGCGTGATCTCACCCCCGTGCTCAACGATGAGCGCCGACACCCGGTCGACATCGTCGACCGCGATCGTGCATTCGAAGTTGCCGATCAGCGTCGGAAACGGCTCGGTCTGGACGCGCTGAAGGGAGCCATGGATCCCGCCCGTGTCGATGAGGAAGAAGCCCGGAGGACCCCAAGCGTTGAACGTCCACCCGAACACCCCGCGATAGAAGGCGATCGCGCGGTCGGTGTCTTCGACATTGATCGAGAAGTGGGCGAGCGTGTTCGGAGCTTCGTGTGCCATGCGTCCAGTATCGTCGAGCACCGAGCTGACTCGAACGACCATCATCGACAAGAAGTGTCGAATATCCGACAGAACGCCGAAGCGGGGATCCTCGTCCGGTTCTGGACATTGGACCATCACCGTGGTGAGCGCGTGGACGGTCCACCCTCGCCTTGGGCGATGCTGGTCTACGCCGAGTCGGGCGCGCTCTTCGTCGATCTCGGGGGCATACGGTGGGCATTGACTGCAAATCGCGCCCTCTGCGTTCCAGCGGGCGAACGGGCCTCGATGCGTCTCCTCGCTCCGGCGCGCGTGCGCTCGCTCTACTTCGGCCCCGAGTTCCCGGTCTCGCTCCGGGAGACGCCGATCGAAGTGCTTCCCCTCCTTCGCGAGCTGATCGTCGCCGCTTGCGCACGCGGTCCGCTGCAGGCATCCGATCCCGGACACGTCGCCCTCGTCGAACTGCTACGGTGCGAACTCGGCACGGCCCCGGTTCACCCGGTCGGTCTTCCCTGGCCACGATCGGTGTGGCTTGAGCGGTTTGCGACGACCGTGGCCGAAAGCCCGGGCGACGCCGACCGACTGATCGCCGAGACCGGTTACAGCCGACGGACTGTGGAACGTGCCATGGTCGAGGAGACCCGGCTCTCGCTCGGACGCTGGCTCCGCCAGGCGCGGATGCTACGAGCGCTCGCCATCCTCAGCGACGGAGGCTCGGTCGGGGACGCTGCGATTGGCGCGGGCTACTCAGAATCGAGCGCTTTCATTCACGCGTTCCGCAGCGCCTACGGCGTGACCCCCGGACGACTGCGGGGCTGAGCTGCAGGCGACGGATCCTCAGCCAGGTTCGCCGAGTTGACCGACCAGCAACACGTACCCGTCCGGGTCGTGGACCCTAACCTCGCCTGCGGGCATGTGGGGCGGGTGAGTCGGGGCGAAGATCATTCCCGAGCGCGGAAACTCATCCGAGGAGGCGCCGGCGTAGGTCCCTCCGTCCTGCACGCCCGCGTCGAGCATCGCCACCCGGTACGCCAGAACATCGTCCACGTGGAGATAGAAGAGAGCACCCTGGGCCCGGGGGTCGATGCACCCGCTCGCCTTGGCCAGCATCAGATCACACCCCGGCCGCTTCAGCCGCGCCCAGTAGGGGTCGCCCTCTGGACCGAAACGCGAGTCCAAGCCGAAGCCCAACCGTAGATAGAATTCGATCGACGCGGTCACGTCGGCAACGTGAAGAAAGGGCACGAAACTCTGGATGGTGAAGGTGGACATCGCGAGACTCCATTATGCGACTGCCTGGACTCGCGGCGTTGCGCCCGCATTCGGGCCACCGCAACAGCGCTACCGGAACTGCTCTAGGAAGCGGAGATCGTTCTCCATGAACAGCCGTAGGTCGTCTACGCCGTGCGCCATCATCGGAATCCGTTCGACCCCGAGCCCAAATGCGAAGCCCGAGAACCGTTCGGTGTCGATCCCGAACGACTCGAGGATATTGGGGTGGACGAGTCCGGCTCCGCCCAATTCGACCCACCGACCGTCGAAGAGCTTCTGGGTCGAGATCGCATAGTCCACCCCGGGTTCGACGAACGGGAAGAAGTCGGGACGGAATCGAATCTGGACGTCGTCGCCGAACATCTGCCGTGCGAACAACCCGAGGGTGCCCTTCAGGGTCGCCATCGACACGCCCTCGTCGACCATGAACGCGTCGACCTGATGGAACGTGTGCGAATGGGTGCGATCGACGGCCTCGTTCCTGTAACACCGTCCGATCGTGAAGAACCGAAACGGAGGCTTCCTCTGCTCGAACACGTGTCCTTGGAACGCGGTCGCCTGGGTCTTCAGGAGGAGCGAGTCGGTGATGTAGAACGTGTCCTGTTCGTCCATCGCCGGATGGTCCTCGGGGTAGTTCAGCACGTCGAAGTTGTAGCGGAACTCCTCGATATCGGGCGTCTCGATGTATTCGAAGCCGAGCCCGGAGAAGACGCGCTTGATCTTCTGCATCGTCATGTGCAGGATGTGCTCGCGCCCCATCGGGGGACGACGTCCAGGCAGGGTGACGTCGAGTTCCTCACGCGCGAATTGCTCGGCACGTTCGGCGGCTTTCAGGGCTTCGAACCGCGCGCCAATCCGTTCCTCAAGCCGTGTCTTGGCGTCATTGACGGCCTTGCCGAATCCGGGTTTCTCCGCCGGAGGGATGTTCGCGAGATGCCGCATGAGGCCGGTCAGTTCACCGGTCTTTCCCAGAAACCGATTCTCGACCTGCCGCAGCGACAGCGTGTCGGGAGCGGTGTCGACTTCACCGTTGGCGAGCGTCTCGGCATCGGTAACGGCCTGCAGAACTTCGGCAAGTGCACTCATCGGTACCGGTATGCCCGATTCCGCGGGCAGTTTGCAACCGGTCCTGGGCGCGTCACTCGGACACCGGCGTTTCGAAGGTGGGGTTGCTGATGTCGTCGCCGATGACCTTGTGCACAAGGTCCTGATACCAGAACTTAAAGAAAAGGATGAGTAGAATCCCCGACGTCACGGCCAAGGCCAACGCTCCCCAACACCCGCCGCGCACCTTGGCATAGGTCTGGGCGGTTTCGAACTCGGCCTTGCCCGCGAGGGTCATCTGGTCCAGCGCACCCGGGACATCGCCGACCATTTCCCCCGTGGCGACCGCACCGACGAATTGTTCGGGAAAGAGCGTGCCGACCATCGCTTCCGAAAGTCGGGAACCTTCGCGCATCTTCGCGCCCGCGACTAGGAGTTCGTCCCGAACCGCATCGTTGGGAACGGCGTTGGCGGCGAGCGCCCATGCGACGTTCGGGACGATGCCGGAGCGCGAGATCATCGAAAGTACCCACGAGAAATAGCTCAAGTTTTCGTGGCGCGCTCGAGCCCCGAAGATCGGCCACTTGAGGCCGAGCCGGTGGCGCAAGCCGCGCATCTCGAGCCGGCCGAACCACCAGCGAAGGAAGAACACGAGGAACGTGATGAAGACGAGCACCGCGAGCAGAACCGGCAGCCGGGCCATCATTTCGCTTGGGATGGCCCCTTCCCCGCTTCCGGCCTCATACCGGTCGTACGCCCCGAGAAGCGAACGCGTGAGCCAAAACATCATCGGGATCGCGATCAGTGCGTTGGCGGCAAGGACCCACACGAACCAGAAAAAGCGCTTGAACCGGTGCGCGGTCCCGGCCTGCTCGGCAAGTACTTCGGCGGCCTGGGGGAGAAAGCCCCCGACCTCGCCTGCCCGCAGCGAACCGACCACGTTGCTGGGAAAGAGGTCGGGGTAGCGGGCGAGAGCGTCGCTCAGCGGCTTCCCCTCCGCGGTTTCGCGGGAGGCGGCGAGAAGCGCTTCGTGGAGTTCCGGCAATCGCAAATGCCGCGCGATGGTCTGCAATGCCTGGGACGGTGCGATCCCCGCCTTGAGCTGCTGAGACAACTGGAGGAACAGAAAGTGCCGGGACGCGTCGCTGATCGACCGCGTCCGGGTCACGAGCAAGGACGGCGCGGTCGCCCGAACCGGGGCATGCGGTGCCGAAGCAGCGGGCCCTACCGTCGCGATGGGGGCGGGGCCGCCGCTGATCGACGTGACGCGCAGCCCGCGCAGATGGAGCGCATAAGTGGCTTGGTCGACGGTGTTGGCCTCGACGGTTCCGTCCAACATCCGCCCCCCGGTGTCTTCAGCCGTGTAGCGAAAGTACGGCATCTTCAACCCATCTTACGGCCGAGGCGTCGGATTCGGTGCGAGCAAGGAGATCGCCGATCGTTCCAAGCCCGGGGATGAAGCCGTTCGGATCGAGCTCGGCCAAGGGGGCAAGCACGAAGCGGCGCTCGGGAATTCGGGGGTGAGGCACTTCAAGGGCTCGTTCGCTGGATGCGCCGGGGGAGAAGCGGTACCTCGCGACCCCGTATGTGAGCAGGTCGAGATCGATCTCGCGGGGACCGTTCTGCGTTCGTTCCTGTCGCCCGACGTCTTGCTCGACCTGCTTGAGGAGCCCGACGAGCGATCGCGGGGAGAGGTCCGTTTCGATCCAGCAAGCCGCGTTGTAGAAACGGGGCTGTTCGACCACGATCATCGGCTCGGTTTCGTAAACGGAGCTCACGGCAACGACTCGAACGTGCTTCGCCAGCCGATCGAGCGCCTCGTGCATGCGACCGAGCCGATCCCCGAGGTTCGAGCCAAGCCCGATCGCAGCGACGACCCCGAAGGCAGGCTGCATCGGACGGGCGGCAAGGGGCGTCATGGAGGCATTGTACTGCTCGCCAAGACTCCCTTTCGGGTCCTGTCGAACATCGAGATCGTGCCCGCAAACTTCGTCGGGCTGAGTGCGTTCTTCGGGTGCACGGCGACGCATCCGCACTCGCCCAACTCCGGCCCCACCGCCCGTCCACCGCCGGCATGAGACTGAGGCAACCTTGGATGGCTGGTGGGCGATGAGGGACTCGAACCCCCGACATCCTCGGTGTAAACGAGGCGCTCTACCGACTGAGCTAATCGCCCGACCCGCCCATTCTACCGAGTTGTCGCGGAACTTGGTGTTGGGTCGATGGTCCCAATGCTCTTGCGAAACGACGGATGACCGGCTATCATTCTCTTCCTGCCTGGGACGAAGAGTAAGGGTTATCTTTAGAAAGATCAAGCCCCCTTATTCACACCTATTCCGGGCAGGCTTTCTGCTCTCATCGGAGACAAGGGGAGAAATTCTGTTCTTCGTCGAAAGACCGAAGCGTGGGTGATCGCGGATTCAAGTCTGCGTCGCCATCCGCTTCGGACCGAGGCGCACGTCCTGCGGCACTCCGTGCCGCGATCAATCTGACACACGGGCCGAAGTCACTGTGGGTTATCTAGGGTTGGCCGACGCGGGTTCGAGTCCCGCCGAGCCACAACGCTCGTAGCTCAACGGATAGAGCAGCCGACAGGTCCCATCGACGTTCACTTGCCCGTGTGTCCCTACTCAATAAGGAGGTCCCGAAGATCATGAAGTTCGCACGATTCTTGAACACCAAGATGACGCCGCAGTCCGAGCCGATCCCCGGCTCAGGGCAGGTCGCCAATTCCGAGGGCGGTTACGCCTGGCGGCTCGACCCTTGGCAGCAGCTCGATCGATTCCTGATCCTCGGTACCGAGGGCGGTACGTGTTACGTCGACGAGCGCAAGCTCACCATCCAGAACGCGACGAGCGTCCTTGCGTGCATCGCCGAGGATGGGGAGCGGGTCGTGCGCCGGGTGGTCGAGATCAGCGACGCCGGCCGTGCGGCGAAGAACGACCCCGCGATCTTCGTTCTCGCTCTCTGCACCACCGCCGAGAACGAGTCGGCGCGTCAGGCCGCATTCGCGGCGCTGCCACGCGTCTGCCGGACCGGAACCCATCTGTTCCAGTTCGCGAGCGAGGTCGACGCTCTCCGAGGTTGGGGGCGTGGGCTCCGATCCGCGATCGGTCGCTGGTACGGTGGCGACGACGTGAATCACCTCACCTACCAGGCGATCAAGTATCGCCGGCGCGGAGGGTGGTCGCATCGAGACCTGCTGCGCCTTGCTCACCCGAAGCCGGCATCGGACGCGCATCGCGTGCTCTACAAGTGGATCGTCGACGACGAGCTCGTCGGGGAGAACGTTCGAATCGCCGCCGTCGAAGCCCTGAAGAGGGCCGAAGATGTCGAGTCGGTCGCGGCGCTCATTCGAGAGCACGACCTCCCTCGCGAGGCGATTCCAACCGAGTGGCTTACGAGGCCCGAAGTCTGGGAGGCGTTGTTCGAGCGGATGCCCGTTACGGCGATGCTTCGCAATCTCGGCAACCTCTCGAAAGTCGGGTTGCTCACGCCGGGATCGGAGGCAACTCGGCGGGCGATCGAGGCACTGACGAACGGGGAGCGGATTCGCAAGGCTCGGCTCCACCCGATCGCGGTCCTCATCGCCGGCACGCAGTACGGGCAGGGGCATGGTCTCCTGGGCTCGGGGAAGTGGAAGCCGGTGCCACGGCTCGTCGCTGCCCTCGACGCGGCGTTCACGATCGCGTTCCACAACGTCGAGCCGACGGGCAAGCGATTTCTGCTTGGCGTCGACGTCTCGGGATCGATGACGTGTGGTTTGGTTGCCGGCACGACGTTGACGCCCCATGTGGCGGCGACGGCGATGGCGATGGTGACGATGCGGACCGAGGAAGCGGTGACGCCGATGGCGTTCTCGCACCGGTTCCGGAAGCTGCGACTGACGCCGAACATGAGCCTTGAAGAGGCGATGAAGCACACTCAAGACGCGGCTTTCGGTGGCACCGACTGCGCCCTGCCGATGAGCTGGGCTTTGAAAGAGAAGCTGCCGATCGACACGTTCGTGGTCTACACCGACAACCAAACGTGGTTTGGCGACATCCATCCAGCCCAGGCGCTTGCCGCCTACCGGGATAAGATGGGGATCGACGCCAAGTTGGCCGTGGTCGGCATGACCGCGGACGAGTTCACGATCGCCGATCCCAGCGATCAGGGCATGATGGACTTCGTCGGCTTCGACGCGGCCCTACCCCAGGCGCTCGCCGAGTTCGCTCGGATGTAACGAGGACGTCGGGTCCATTCAACCGGACTCGGCGTCTTCGCTCCTCTTTTGTCTTCGCTTCTGGCGACGGCTCCACGAATCGAAGTCACGGTCGTTCGGTTTTGAAAACGCCGCCTCGACGAGGTTCCCCAGCATGATCACGCCCATGATGCCGACCGGTATCAGGGACCAGCTGAGGCCGGAGCCTCCGGTGAACCAATCCACGACGAGGCAGATGCCGCTTGCGGTGATGAGACCCCCGAGCGTGTCGATCAGGCTCTTGCGCTTCTTGGCTCGGAAGTCGATTTCGAACTGAGCGCGATCGCGTTCGCGCAGCCACTGGGCCTCGGCCCGCTCTAGCGCCTCAGGCGTGATCCCGATCTCAGCCGCCGTCTGGGCGAGGCGCTCGCGCAGCGTCGCCGAATCGCCGACGTCTTCGCGTACGGCGCGGGCGAGAATCTCTTCCAGGTCACGTTCGGTTCGAAGCGGGTCGTTGGCAGCCACCAAGGAACATTATGCCGAGCGGCCGTTTGGGGTTGCGGAACGTCACCACCGCAGGAACGGGTATGAACGGTTAACGAATGGCGCGCGACAAGCAAAGACGCGCCGGAGGCTGGAATGAAAAAGTGGATTGCCCTCGTTTTTGGCGCGCTGTGCGCCCTGTCGCTTGCCTTCGCTCAGGGGACCGATCCGGCGGCGGTGCTCAAGGAGATCCAGGAGCTCCGGGCCACCCGCTCGCGTGAGGCGCGCGAGGCGAAGAAGGCCCTCGACTTCAATGCGGTCAACGCCGAAGTGAAAGCCAAGGCGGAAGCGGCCCTCAAAGGAGTCGACCTGATGATGGTCGCCGACAAGGATGCCCTCTCCTGGGCCAAGCTCTGTGCCGAAGCCGGACGCTACCAGGATGGCTGCATGCTCGCCGAGAAGTTCATCAAGACGAATCCGGAGCCGAAGGTCAAGTACGACGCCCAGATCTTCATGCTCAGTTGCTGCACCGAACTCGGTGAAGGCGCGATGATCGAGCAGACCCTGGCCGCGGTCACTCCCGTCAACGGGGGCGATGCCGTGAACCTCGCGATGCTCACCGCGAACATGTACGTCGACGAGATCAAGGCCGACAAGGGCGCGGCCGCGGCCCTCAAAGCGATCGAGCGCATCGAGAAGCTCGTGCCGTACGCGGAACTCACCACGGAGCAGGACAAAGCTCGCGGCGACTCGGCCCGATCCAGCCTCGCGATCGCGAAGGCCGAACTCCTGGTCGAAATGAAGCGCAAGGACGACGCGATGAAGGCCCTCGACGAGGCGATCGGCGCGATGGACCCGAAGAGCCCGCTCCTGCGCCGGGTCAAATCGACAATGACCCAGTACGCGATCGTCGACAGTGCCGCTCCGGCGATGCCGGCTGAGCGCACGATCGGCGAGTACGCCGGCCTCGATGCCTACAAGGGCAAGGTCGTGATTCTCGACTTCTTCGCCCACTGGTGCGGCCCGTGCATCCGCTCGTTCCCCGACCTGAAGAACCTCTACGAGGCGAACAAGGACAAAGGCCTCGTCGTCGTCGGCGTGACCAGCTACTACGGCTTCTACAAACAGGAGAACGCCCAGAAGCGGGACATGGAAAAGGACACCGAGTTCGCGAAGATGGGCGAGTTCATCAAGGACCACAGCATGACTTGGCCCGTCATCTACACCGACAAGGCGAACTACGACCTCTATGGTGTCTCGGGGATTCCCCACGTCGTTCTGATCGACAAGAAGGGAGCCGTGCACAAGATCAAGGTCGGCTACTCGCCCGACTCGTTCGCCGAGTTCCGCAAGGTCGTCGAGGCGCTCCTCAAAGAATAGCCGCGAGAGACTCTGGGAAAGCGTTCAACGGTCCTCGGGGCGTTGCCCCGAGGACCGTTGTGTCTGGATTTCAGGCGACCTGATCGAGCAGAACCGGCTCCGCGGTCTGGTGCCCGAATCGGCCTTGCTGTTCGGTTACCGCCTTCGCGATGAGGGCGAGCGTTCCGCCGACGTAGGTGAGTTCGTTTTCGAGCAAAGTCCGGTTCCGGTCCAGGACCTCCTCGACATTGGAGGCCACGGTGCGGACGCGGTTGGCGATCGTATTCAATTGCTGCGCTTCGGTCTCGGGGAGAACGTGCGTCAAGCCTCGAAGCGTGGGCTCCACGCCCATCCCTTCGGCCAGCTTCGCGGCGCACGCCGCAGCCTGATCGTCAATCCATCGCATCCGGCCCATCATTGTCTCGAGCTCCGGTTGGAGGCTCTCGATGCGGGTGACATCGCGGCCCATCAGGGCCAGGGTCTGTTCGTTCAACGATCTGAGGAGGCGTTCGGATGTTCCGAGCCAGTCCCACCAGAGCCGCTGAAGCTCTCGGGTTTTCACACTCACGCTTGTTTCTCCATCTGTTGGGATTCGATGAGGCGGCCGGCTTCTTCTTGCCGGAGGAGTGCCTCGGAAAGGTTCTTGTAAAGCATTTTCGCAAGACCAATGCCGCTTGACTTGCCCATCGAATCGGCTAGTTGCTGGTCCATCATGTCTTGGGCGAAGGCACCCATCGGACCGGTGCTGGGGGCTTGCGCCATCCCTTTGCGCATCTGTCCGATCAGATCCTTAAGGAACAAGCTCTCGACTTGCCGACTCGCGTCGTCGAGTTTCTTGAGCTTGGCCTGCACGACGGGCTCCGCCGCGATCGTCTCGCGCGTCGGCGGGGGCGCCGGACTCGTGGCGTTCGGGGTCTCCCGCCGGACGAACCCGTTCGGCGTCGGAAGAACCCAACGACTGCTGAACTTGCCCGCGGCTTCTCGACTGGACCTGTTCAGCTTGCCCTCGCGAACGACTTCGAGCCGGTTCGCGCGCGACTTGAGCAGATCGGCCTTGCTCGCCGGCGTGCTCTCGGGGATTCTCATCATTGCACCTCGATGCGCGCCTTCAGCGCGCCTTGCTGCTTGAGCGCCTGAAGGATCGCGATCATATCGCGAGGAGTAACCTTCAGAGCTTGGAAAATGCGGGCGAGGTCGGCGATGGTTGCGCTCGGACCGACCAGCGCGACCTTCGCCTCGTCTTCGGTCACGCTCACAAACTTCTGCTCGTCCTTGACGGTTTGGCCCTGCGAGAACGGCTCGGGCTGGCTGATCATCAGGTACGAATCGATGATCACCTGCAGACCGCCTTGGGCCACCACTGCGGGTCCGAGACGGACATTTCCGCCAAGGACGATCGTGCCCGTACGCTCGTTGATGATGACGACGGCTTCGACGTCCGAAAGCACGGTCAGCAGTTCGATGTTGCTCATGACCTCCATCGCGGTCGAGTCCGAGGGCACCGTCACCTGGATCGTGCCGCCATCGACGGCGATTGCGTTGTAGCTGGGGAAACGGTCCATGAGCACCATCGCGATCCGCTTCGACGTCGTGATGTCCCCCTTATCGAGTTCGAGGAACAGCTTGTCGCCAAAGACGACCTGGTACGGGACGGCAAGCTGCACGATCGCGCCATCGGGAATCCGCCCCACGTTCACGTGGTTCTTCTGGACGGAGGCACCGCCGCTGCTCGCATTGAATCCGCCGATGCTCACCGCACCCTGGGCGACGGCAACGGCCTTCGCCTTATCCGACTGGCCGTAGAGCGGGGCTTGGAGCAGGAATCCGCCTTGCAGGCTCTTCGCGTCGCCGATGCTCTGGACCGTGACATCGATGGTATTCCCAGGCGTCGCGTACGGCGGGAGCTCCGCAGTGATCGTGACGGCGGCGATGTTCTTAGCCTGGAACTGCGCGGCATCGACCGTCGTTCCGAAGTCCTTCAGCGCATTCGCGAGGAGCGAGGCCGTGAACGGCGTCTTCTTCGAGTCGCCCGTTCCCTCAAGGCCGACGATGAGACCGAAGCCCGTAATCTGATTCTTGCGCACGCCTCGGAAGCGGGCGATGTCCTTGATGCGGACTTCGACGCCGTCCTTCTCGACGCGGTTGGCCTCCTTCATCTTCCGCAGCGCGTCTTGGCGCTCTGCCCGAACCTGCTTGGCGTCGCGCTGCTCGGCGGTGCCGTCGCCTTGCGCGTTCGCACCCAGCATCAAGAGCGCGCTCGCCGTCAACAAAAGCCAATGGGTGAGTTTCATAGACGTTCTCTCAGAACAGCCAGTCGAGGATGCGGGTCAAGAGTCCGCGCCGCTGGCGATCGGCAATCATGCCCTTCCCTTCCATTCGGATTTCGGCCTCGGCGATCGACTCGCTTCGGACCGTGTTGTCGGGCCGGACGTCGTCGCGTCGGATGACGCCGACGAGCTTGAAGGTCTGCATCTCCTTGTTGGTCGCGATCAGCCGGCTCCCTTCGATGATCATGTTGCCGTTCGGCAGAACCTTTCGGACGACGCCCGTCATGCGAGCCTGCATCTTGCCCTGCTGGTTCGTCTGACCTTCGCCGCTCACGTCGCTCTTGGCGCCGGTTTCGAACGGCTTGAAGATGCGATCGAGGAGCGGGATGAACAGCTTCTGGAACACGTTGGTGCCGTCATCCTTCTTCGCATTGGTCGAAGCCTTGAACTGCGCAATCGAGGTCTCACTGATCAAGATCGTGATGAGATCACCTTCGCGGCGAGCGACGCGATCGATGTACGGGTTCGGCATCGAGTCCGACCAGAGAGAGCCGACCGATGCGCCTTCATTCTTGTCGATGACTTGCCCGAAGGCGGTCCCAACGAGAGTCAGGACGAAGAGGCCGCTCAGAATCGCTTTCATAGCTTCACCTCCACGACGCTCGGGGAAATGAGCGTGCCGGTCAGGGTCACGTTCTGTCCCCCGTATGTGGCGTTGACGGTCACGGCATCGCCGACACCGGCGGCGGATCGGAGGCGCCCAGGCACTTCGATCGCGGCCGCGTTCGAGCGGACGCGAACGGTCACGGTCGCGCCGCTTGGCACCGTCGCCACGTTGCTCGTGCCGCTGAAACTGAGGGTGCGTGAGTTGAATCGCTTGGAATCAACGAAAACGGCGACCTTGACCGATGCGGTTTGGCGTGTCGCCGAGACCTGCTCGACGACGAGCTCGATCTTTCCCACGGGTACCGTCATCGGACCGAGAGTCGTTGCGGGCCGCCATGTAAGGTTCGGACCACCCTGCGTCTTGAGCGAATCGAGCGCCTTGTCCACAAACTGCTGATGCTCGACCGCGTTGCCCTTGCGAACGACTTTGGCCGCCGCCGGGACGATGAGCGTGAACTTTCGCGGATCGAAACCGGCCATCCTCAGACGGCCCTCGATGCGCATCTTGTCGAGCACTCGCTCGACACCGAGAGCCGGGCTATCGCCGAGCGAGACTGCGGCCAGAGCGTCCTGCTGGGATCCGACTCCTTCAAGGTCGGCCACGTCGCCAAGGAAGATTTGAGGACCCTCGACCGGCGCGAAGGCACGAACACGGATCGTGGGGTCGGAGCTGACACTCGCCTCGCTCCCCCTGGCGGGTGACGTACGGTTCGCAGGCAGGGTGGCCTTGCCCGCAGGAGTCTGTCCTCGGCGACCCGTGCGAATCACGCCGGCCGCTCCCGAGCCAGGATCGACCAGCGAACCGCGGTCGCGAGCAATCGCGTACCCGTCCGCCGGCCCCGCTGGCTGTGAACCCGAGAAGACCGTCAGGACGATCCTTCCGAGAGACAACTTCGACCCGTGAGCGAGAGCAACGACGTTGCCTTCGAGGTCGATCTCAAGCTTCTCCGCGTCGGCCATGACGTTCACTCGAGGTGCAATCGGATTTCCGCGTTCGTCGCTGAGGACGCCTTGGTTGATCGAGAGTGAGGCTTCGCGTCGAAACGCGACTTTTCCCTCGACCATGAAGCGCAGATAGCCTTCGCCATCGACGTAGATCGGAGTCGTCGGTCCTTGAATCACCAAACAAGCAAGCAATGCGCTGGTCATCGTGTTATCTCTTGAGGTTGTTGAGGATGCCGAGCATGTCGTCTGCCGACTGCACCGCCTTGGAATTGATCTCGTAGGCGCGCTGGGCGAGGATCATGCGGACCATTTCGTCGACGATCTGCACGTTGGAACCCTCGATGAATCCGGCTTTCAGCTGGCCGGCTCCGTCCGCACCGGGCTCACTGACCGTCGCCTGGCCGCTGGCACCGCCGGCAATGTAGAGGTTCTGGCCGACTCGACTGAGACCGGCAGGATTCGGAAACACGGCGAGCTGGAGCGTGCCGATCTCCTGGGCGTCGTCGCTGCCCGGAATGATCGCGGTCACGACGCCATTCGGGGAGATCGTGATCGCCTTCGCGCCGGCTGGGATCGTGACGTTCGGAACGACCGCGTACCCGTCCTGGGTCACGAGCATCCCATTCGAATCCTGTTTGAAGGAGCCATCCCGCGTGTAAGCGGTCGTTCCATCGGGACGCTCGACCTGAAAGAAGCCATCGCCGACGATGGCGACGTCGAGCGGACTGCCGGTCGCTTGGAGCGCACCGGTCGTCATGTTCGTCGCGTTCCCACTGAAGGCCGCGCCAAGTCCGACCTGCTCCGGCGAGGGAATGCGGGCCGACCCGCCTGCGTTTGCACCCGACGCCTGGTACGTCTGGTACATCAAGTCCTGAAACTCCGCGCGCTGTGATTTGAACGCGGTCGTATTGACGTTCGCAAGGTTGTTCGCGATGACGTCGAGATTCATCTGCTGGGCGACCATTCCGGTCCCCGCCGTATTCAAAGCGCGCATCATGGCAGCGTTTTCCTCCGTACCGTTTGAGCGCCTTCCGTGCCTGTCGCCCGGATGCAATCAGCATCGCGGACAGCCTCCTCATGAGGACCGGCTTTAGCCAGGGTTGGATAGGCTCTGGATCAGTTTCTGGGTGAGTTCGTCTTGCTGGATGATCGATCGCTGGGACAGTTCGAACGTCCGGTTGATCTCGATCATCTGAATCATCGAGTGGAGCGTGTCGACGTTGGAGCCTTCGATCGCCTCAGGCTCGAGGCTCGGTGACGCCACTGGCTTCGAATCCGAGCCCGCGAATAACGTATTGCCGATCTTCGTGAACGAGCCTTCGAACACGCCCAAGGTCGCGATCTCCTGGTCTCCGGCGGTGATCGCTCCGTTCGGACCGATCGCCAGCGCCTCGCCATCGGGAAGCGCGATCGGTCGACCTTGGCTGTCAAGGACTGAAAAGCCGGACTGGGTGACCAATTGGCCGTCCGCGCTCCGCGTGAACGAGCCGTCGCGGGTGTAGCGGACACCGTCCGGTGTTTGGACCGCGAACGCACCCTCCCGGGTCTTGATCGCGACATCGAGTGGATTTCCGGTCCGCTGGATCGGACCCGGCGCGAAGTCGGTATATCGTCCAACCTCCTTGGCGCCGGAGCCGAGTTCACCGAGAACCGGTCCGGTGCCCCCATCAGCGCGCAACGTGCGGATCAACGCGTCCTGGAACGAGATTCCATCCCGCTTGTATCCGGTCGTGCTCGCGTTGGCGAGGTTCTGGGCGATCGAGTCCAGCATCTGCTGGCCGGCGATCATCCCGTTGGCGGTGGCGTAAATTCCACGGTTCATCCCACCATGTGTATCGGCCCGTACCTCTACCGGGCTTAGACCCGAAACCTGGCAATCTACTTGAGGTTTGGGTCATCGGGTTCCAGGAATGGATCCCGGACCCCCTCCGTCCCGCGAGAGCGGGCCACCTCCCCCGATGCGGCGCACGACCCAGCGCCGAATCAGGGGAGGATCTTCCGGAAGGATTCAATCGGAAACTGCGGAAAGGCTCACCGGTGAATGTTGAGCGGAGATACCTCCCTGATTCCGGGATGCCTTGTGCCCGGCATCGGGGAGGTCGGTGAGCGTGGCGAACCGGGTGGGGTTCTTGTCTGGGCGGTTATCAGACTGCAAACCCCCTCCGTCCCGCGGGAGC
>DKKT01000031.1 GCA_002455425.1 Chthonomonas sp. UBA6659
CGAATCAGGGGAGGATCTTCTTGATCGAGAGGTCGGGGGGAGGATCTCTGTGATCGAAATTGGGAGATACCTCCCTGATTCCGGGATGGCTTGTGCCCGGCATCGGGGAGGTCGGTGAGCTTGCGAACCGGGTGGGGTTCGGGTTTTTGCTGGGGGTAGGACGGGCCAGATGCTCGGGTNNGATGGCTTGTGCCCGGCATCGGGAGATCGATGAGTTTTCATCGGGGGGAGCGATGACCTCTGCGGGAACAACTCGGAACCGCCGGTGCTTCGCCTCGCCGAAGCCGCTAGGGTCCGGCGAGGAGATCGCTGAGAACGTCGGTCAGCGTAGGGCGCAGCAGGACGATGCCGTCGACCGCGCCGTAGCCCTCCGTCAGGAGCCGTGCGGCAAGCGCCTGCCCGTCCGCGGCGTAGATCCGCCAGCCACCTTCGATCGCCTCCGCCGTCACCTCGAAGGCGTCGGCGACGGCGGTGACGGCCGATCCGTCACGACTCGTAACTCGGAGCTCCGTCCGCGGAGAGGCGGCGATCAACTCCCTCGCCGACCCAAAATACCGAGGCTCACCCCGATGGAGGACCAGGATCGTATCGATCGCGGACGCAAGCGCCACGTCGTGTGTCGCCACGACGATCGTCGCGCCCTGCTCGGAGCGGGCTCGGAGGGCGGCGAGCGCTTCCGCGCGTCGCCACGGGTCGAGATGGTCGAGCGTACCGTCGATCAGCAGGATCGGGGCGTCCGGCACCCAGACCGGCAGCAGTGCCACCGCCGCCCTCTCGCCATCGGTGAGCGCTTCAAGGCTGAGTTGGCGCCGATCCCAAAGGTGAAGTGCGACGAGTGCCTCCGTGACCGCGGCCGAACTCCCTCTCGGGGCGAGTTTCTGAGCGACCGAACGGGGCGTCGTTCGTTCCCCTTCGAGGCGGAGCGACGACGCCGTCGGCGCCGTCACACCCGCTTGCCCGCGAACCGGCGGGCGCTTTCCTCCGAGGACTTCGAGGAGGGTGCTCTTCCCTGCCCCGGTCGGTCCGACGACCGCCACGAACTCGCCCGCGTGGAGCGTGAGGCCCCACCGGCCAGCCCCGTCGAAGAGGGCGATCTCGTCCAAGACGATCGACGGCGTCATCGAGCCGGCAGGATGCGCAGGTCCTTGGGATAGCGATTCAGGATCTCCGCCCCACCTTCTCGGACGACGATGTCGTCTTCGATTCGGACCCCTCCGAAGCCGGGGATGTAGATACCGGGCTCGATCGTCCAAACCTGGCCCACCTCGATCGGCTGATCCGTGGTCGGACTGAGGCGGCCGAGGTCGTGCACGACCCGGCCGAGACCATGGCCGAGCCCATGACCGAAGTATTCGGCATAGCCCTTCTCACCAAACTTCGCGCGCACCATCGCGTCGACATCGCGCCCGTTGACTCCCGGCATCATCATCTCGACCGCCGCTACTTGGGCTTCGAGAACGAGACCGTAGATCTCCTCATGTCGGGGCGTCGCCTCGCCGATGACGAACGTGCGCGTGAGATCGGCGCAATAGCCGTCGAGCAGAGCTCCAAAGTCAAGGGTCAGGAAGTCGCCGACTTGGAGCTTACGCTCGGTGGCGCGGGCGTGGGGTCTGGCGCTGTTTTCGCCGCCGGCAACAACCGGATCGAAGGCGAGCTTCCCGCCCTGACGACGGATGTAGAATTCGATTTCGAGACCGATGTCGTACTCGGAGACGCCGGGCTGGATAACGCGTTCGACATGGGTGAGCGCGGCATCCGTCAGCGCGCACGCGCGTCGGATGGCGTCGATCTCCTCCTCCGTCTTGATCATCCGCAGCGGTTCCACGACGTCCGTGACCGGCTGCCAGTTGACGCCGGGCATGGCGTCCGTCCACTTCTGCCACGTCCCGAAGGCGATCGAAGGCTCGAAGCCGATCCGGTGCACGCCGGCGCGAGCGGTCTCCTCGGACAAGACATCGAGTATCGTCTGGGGATTCCGGAAGCTCCTCACGGGAAGCCCCCGGACCTGCTCCTCCGCCTGGATCGTGTACCGGCTATCGGTGATGAAGGCTCCACCGTCCGGCGACAGCAGGATGTGGGCAAAGCTTCCGGTGAATCCGGTCAGCCACCCGATATTGTCGATATCGGTGATCAGGAGTCCATCGACCCCGGCATCACGCAGACGTTCTTGAACGGCTTCGACTCGGCTCATCCGATCAGCTCCTGAGATAGATTCAAGACGGCTCGAAGGGCGAGCAGGTAGCCCATACCTCCGAACCCGACGATCTGCCCGACCGTCACCGGAGCGATCATCGAATGACGTCGGAAATCCTCGCGAGCGTGGACATTGCTCAGATGGACTTCCACGACGGGCAGCCTCACCGACACGAGCGCGTCGCGAAGTACGACCGACGTGTGGGTCAGACCGCCAGGGTTGATGATGATGGCATTGGCCCAGCGACGGTGCTCCTGGATCGTGTCGACGAGGACACCCTCATGGTTGGTTTGAAGCACGCGAACTTCGATCCCGAGGGCTGCAGCCTCCTCGGCGATCTCCTTGTCGATCTCCTCGAGCGGCTTCTTGCCATAAAGATCGGGCTCGCGAAAGCCCGTCAGGTTGATGTTCGGTCCATGGAGAACGAGGACCTTAAGACTCTGGCTTCGCACCGATTTCCTCCTCGACGACGCTCGGCTCGATCGCTTCTTCGGCGAGCAGATGGGGGATGCCGTTCACGATGCGGTATCCGTGACGGCAGATCGTACAGACGAGCATTGAGCCGTGCAGTTCCAGCGGCGGTCGCGGCTCGCACCGTGGACAAGCGAGGATGCCGAGCAGTTCGGCGTCGATCATGAAGCGACCTCGCGATAGACGGATAGGGTCTTGGCCGCCGTACTCTGCCAATCGAAGCGCGTCAGACGCGCGTACCCACGTTCCCGCATGGACCCTAATGTACCGGAATCGGCGAGGAGGTTCCCGATCCGTTCGGCCCAGGCGGACGGTTCCCAGCTCGGTTCTATCGCGGCGGCATCACCCGCGACCTCAGGCATCGCCCCACCCGTGCTGCACAGGACAGGGCAGCCGCAGGCGAAGGCCTCGAGCAAGGGGAGACCGAACCCCTCGTGCCGACTGGGGGCGAGGTACAGGTCGGCGCACGAGTAGAGCGCGCTGAGGTCGTCGTCTTCGACGTATCCGGTTGCAACGATCCGAGGATCCGCGAGATCGCCGTCGTCGCCCCAGCCTGGCTTGCCGCTGACCACGAGTCGATGAGGCAGGCTCGGTGGGAGCAGGCGTGCGGCGTCGATCGCCAGACGCATGTTCTTGCGCGGCCACCGCGTTCCCACGGTCAGCAAGAACGGTCCCTCGATCCCGAGCCGATCGCGGACATGGGCCTGGGCCGCATCGCGTTGCCAGGGGCGGATCGCAGGATTGAGCGCGTTGGGGGTGACCACGACCTTTCCTCGAGCCCTCGGGATGAACTGCTCGATCTCGCGTTTCGATGTTTCGGAAACGGTGATCACCCGAGCCGCGCGGGCGCAGGAGCGAGGCACGAATCGCCGCAGCATGAACCGATCTTTGGCTGTGAACCACTGGGGCCCGATGAAGAACGAGACGTCATGCACCGTGGTCACACCCGCCTTGCCGGCCAACGGGCTGAGGTTGTATTGGGTGTGGATCACGTTGGCCCCGGCGCGGCGCGCCGCCAAAGGAAACGCGACGAGGCTCCACCAGCGCGGGGAGCGATGGGGCAAGGGAATCCAGACCATTCTTGGATCGTCGGGAATCCCCTCGGGCCGCGGAGCGTTGGAATAGAGTAGGAAGCGCACGTCTGCCGATGTTCGAGCGAGACCCGCGAGCAATCCGTGCCAGTAGGTGGTGTCACCGGTGTGGCGACCACCGACCAAACGGGCATCGATCGCGACGGTCACGCCTTGGGACCTCGAAGGGAGATTGGCGCGATTCCTGCTATCCTATCCATAGGTTCATCCGCCATTCTAGGTGAAATTCGATGCGTAAGAAGAAACCGCCGTTTCTGGCCCTCACCGTCCTTGTGGTCCTGCTTGGGATCGTAGGGTTCGCGAACTACACGTGGACGGCCAAGCCCAGCGCCGATGCCCACGATCACGGCTCGCTCGACAACCCTGTGCCCAAGGAAGACACCAAGGGCGACGAAAAGTCGACCAAGGAGCAGATGAAGGGACAGATCCGGG
>DKKT01000020.1 GCA_002455425.1 Chthonomonas sp. UBA6659
GGGCTACGCCCTCACCGACTTCTTCTCCACTTGGAGGAGAGGTCCTTTCTGGGGAGATGCTAGGTCCGGTTGCGGTCGCGGCGTTTGCGCCTCAGAAGCGCGTAGCAGTTCCGGCATCGGGCCTCGTAGACTTCGGTCGCGCCGATCAGGATGACCGGGTCATCGACATGAGCGGGACGCCCATCGATGCTTCGGTAGGTGTGGGAAGCGGGGGCACCGCACTGCACGCAGATCGCGCGGAGCTTCACGATCTCATCCGCGACCGCGAGTAGGGTCGCCATCGGCCCAAACGGGCGTCGGCGAAAGTCTTGATCGAGCCCGGCAAGGACGACTTCGCGCCCCTCGTCGGCGAGACGCTCGACGAGATCGACGAGCGAGGGATCGAAGAACTGAGCCTCCTCGATGAAGATCGTCTGGGTGTCGGGATCGATGGCTGCAGCCAAGTCGCGCACGGAACTGACGGGATGGGCGGCATGCTGGACCCCCATATGGGTCACGACCATCGACTCGTGGTAGCGCGTATCGAGGGCGGGCTTGAAGACCTGGACCTTGCGCTTCGCATACAAGGCGCGGCGAGCGCGGCGAATGAGCTCTTCGCTCTTGCCCGCGAACATGCTGCCGCAGATGACGACGATCTGGCCGAGGGGCCGCTTCCTCGTCACGGACCCGCGAGCTCCCGCAGGCGGTCGAGACGAGCCTTCTCGTTTTCCTGGAGCCAGGGATCTTCGGCCAATCGGCGATGGGCCTCGGCGAAATGGGGCCCGGCTTCGTCCTGGCGGCCGAGGGCCAAGAGGCTCTCGGCGATCTCCTCGTGCGAATAGCCCGTGTCCTCGCCTTCGGCCTCGACGTCTTCGAGGAGTTCTCGCTGCATCGCGAGGGCCTCCTCGTGGCGTCCCAGGGATCGGAGCCCCCGAGCCACGGTCCAGCGCGCGATCCGGGCTTCGCGGGGTTGGTTGTTCGAGACGCGGAAGGCAAGCCCCTTTTCCCAGAGCGTCAGCGCTCTTTCGACGTCGCCCTGTTCGTGGTAGGTCCAGCCGAGGTTGTTGTACAGGCTTCCGAGCCATCGCCGAGCTTGGGGGTCCATCGAGGCCTCGGCCATCGCCATCGCCCGTTCGTTCCAGCGCACTTGCCCGGCGGGGTCGTCGACGATCCCGAGCATGTGGGCGGCGTCGATGGCGAGATTGTCGAGCCCGTGCTGCTCGGCAGACTCGAGGGCCTCGTGGAAGAACGGCCTCGAACCGTCGCGATCCCCGCTCGAATTGGCGACGCGACCGGATTCGAGGAGCCATCGGACGCGGGCTTTGGCTCCGCACTCGTCGAGGATCACTTCCGCCGTCGCCAAGGTCGTTCGAGCCTCTTCGAACCGCCGTTGAAGGCCCTGGGTGCGCGCCAACTGGGTCATCAACTCGCAACGGTAGTCGGCGGGGGCCCGTCCCGCCACCTCCGCGAGAAGGGCGGCAAAACGTCCTTCGGTCTCCCCGGGGTCGGAGTAGTTCCACCAGGCGTCGAATTCAGGCAGACTTGCGTTGCTCACGTCGCTACCATACTCCGAATCCAGAAGGCGCGCATGGGGGCCGAAAACAGTTCTGTGGGGTCGGAAACAACAAACGTCGCCGCCGCGCGACGGGCGCTCATGGAGGTGCTGCGGGCATGGATCGACCTGGCTCCGCAACTTGAGGTCGCGAGCGAGGATGCGCTGCACCGGGCACGGGTGATGACCCGCCGTACTCGTGCGATCCTGTGGCTGATCCGGCCGGTGCTCTCGCGACCCGTCGACGAGGGCGCGCTGAGGAGCCTGACTCGCGCCCTCGGCGTGTTGCGCGACGCGGATGTGCTGGCCGCGTTAGCCCGATCTTTCGATCTTTCCCTGGCGCCCCCTCCGCCTGATTCTCTTGACCAGGCCCGGGAGATCCTCACCCGCGAAGTCGCCGACGGAGCCGCTTTCGAGCAGGTCGCGCTCGCGGTGGCCGATCTTCCCGTCGACCGCGAGGCGATCAGCACGATAGGTCGGCGTTTCGAGCGTGAGTGGCGTCGGGTGAGCCGCCGGGCGAAGGCCGTGAAGCAAAATGCTCCCGATCGAGCCCTGCATCGGCTCCGAATCCGGATCAAGCGGGTGCGATACGCGGCATCCGCGCTCGAGGCCTCCCCGGAAGCCATCGAAAGGTTCCAGTCGGCGTTGGCGGCGATCCAGGATCGGCTCGGGGCCTATCACGACTGTGGTGTCCTCGCGTCGTTGGTCGATCCGACCCTGCGCCTGACGAAGGCGCTTGCGAAGGCGAAGCGCCGCGCGATCGAGAGCGTTGCCGCGTGGCCACACTCTGAGGCGAAGCGGCTGCTCCGCGAACTGAGACCCTGAGCGCGTCGACTCGATCCGCCCGGAACTCACAAGGAATGACCCGCTCGTACGGCGAACCGATAGCCATGTCGTGGCGTGGATGGATTTGGATTGCGGTGGGTGTGCTTGCACTTGGTTGTGGGAGCGGCTCGGGTGGCGGCGAAAAAGATTCGGGTACCTCGCTGGAGCCGAAGACAGGCGATCGCGATCTCGAAGTGGCCGCGTTCGAAGGCGGCTACGGGATCGACTTCTATCAGCAGTGCGCCAAGGAGTACGAAGCCAAGAATCCGGGCCTGAAGATCAAGGTCTGGGGCGATCCTCGAGTGTGGGAGAAGCTTCGCCCGCGTTTCGTCGGAGGGGATCCGCCCGACCTGACGTTCCCAGGCTGGGGGATGGACCATTGGGCGCTTGCGGAAGAGGGACAGCTAACGGACCTGACGGAGGCGCTCAAGCAGAAGGCGGCCGAGGGCGACAAGACCTGGGGTGAAACGTTCGATCCGAACATCCTCAAGCTGGGGCAACTCGAGGGGAAGCAGTATGTCCTGCCCTATTACATCATGTTGTTCGGCTGGTGGTTCGACCCGAAGGTTTTCGCCGCGAACGGCTGGACCCCGCCGAAAACGTGGGACGATCTTCTCGCGCTCGGCGAGAAGATCAAAGCGAAGGGCATCGCGCCGATCACGTTCCAGGGCAAGTACCCCTATTACATGATCGACGGCATGCTGCTGCCCTGGTGCCAGAGCGTCGGAGGCGCGGACGCGGTTCGCAATGCCCAGAACCTGGAACCGGGAGCGTGGAAATCGGAGGCGATGCTCAAGGCTGCCCAGATGATCGACGAGCTCAACAAGAAGGGATTCCTCCAGAAGGGCGCCGTTGCGATGAGTCACACCGAGGCCCAACAGGAGTTCCTTCAGGGCCGAGCCGCGATGGTCCCCTGCGGCTCGTGGCTCTACTCGGAAATGAAGAACGTCATGCCGCCCAGTGCCGCAATGGAGTTCTTTCTCCCGCCCTCGGTGACCGGCGGCGAGGGTGACCCGACCGCGATGATGATCGGCATCGAGCCGTGGATGGTGCCGAGCGCAGCCAAGAACCCGGGCGACGCCGTCGGACTTTTCAAGTACATGACCTCACTTGGCAAGGCCAAGGAGTTCGTGGAAAAGAAGGGAACGCTGATGGCGATCACCGGCTCGGATGAGGTCGCGCTCCCCGAGGTCCTCAAGGCACCGGCCAAGCTGTTCAAGGAGAGCAAGACGGTCTACGCGGTGCAGTACCGGCAGTGGTATCCCGCGTTCAACACCGAGATCGAGAACGCTCTGACCGCGATGCTGAACGGCGACATCGACCCCCAAGGATTCTGTGACCGAGTCGAGGCCGCCGCGGAGAAGACGCGGAACGACGCGAGTATTCCCAAGCACAAGGTCGCGGGTTAGGCAAAACAAGAGCGGGGTGCGCTTCGGCGCACCCCGCTCTGTGGTGGCCGCTCGATCAGAGGAAGGGCTCAATTTTGCCGGCTGCGGGGTCGTACGGCGTGTAGTGGAGCGGGCCGCTGAATCTGGCCCGAACGCTCGTGAGGCCCATGACGTCGGTGAGCTTGGTCATCCAAGGTTGCTCGAAGCCCTGGAACGCGGCGTCGTCCTCGAGATAGCTGCCCTCGACGAAGCTCGACCACTCAAATTCGATGGTAATGATCGTTTTTCCGCCATTGTGGGTCACGGTGACGTTCGATGGCGCTTCATCCATCGGCGGCAACGGCAGCGGAGGTACCGGCGAGGTCTCGAACGTTTGCGGAGCCGCACGCTTGCTGAAGAGGCAATCCGGCCACCGCTCGCCTGAAAGCTCGGCTCCGGCCGAGGCGACCCCGAACGCGAGCAGCGTTCCCATCAAGGTCAGGGCGCGTTTTCGATGCGATCGAGTGGTCATGTTGGTCTCCAGGCTTTCGCCGTGCTCTCTACTCTAGCGAAGGACGCGTCGAGCGAACAAGCATTTCTCGACAAAATAGGCCAAAAAAGCCCGGATCGGGTCTCCGGTGAGCCCTCCGACCGGGCTCCAGCGTCCTCAAGGCAGGGTCGGTGGGCCGAGATCGAACGCTTGAGACGGTCCGTTCCGTCCACAATAGGATTCCGTGCAAGGCGCGGTGTCGGTTGACACTGGTTCCGGGGCAGTGATAAGATAGGGCCTCCGGTCGTTCTGCAGGGATAGCAACTCGAACATGGCGAAAAAACTCAACAGCGTTCTCGGCGTCGACGTCGGCTGCCAGAAGATTAAGATTGCCGAGATCAAGCTCCAAGGAAGGGAGCCGATCATCACGGCGCTTGGGATTGCCGACACCCCCGAGGGAGCGGTGGACCACACCGGCATCTACAACGGCGAAGCCGTCGGGCAGGTGCTCAAGGAGCTTGCCGCCGGTGCCGGGGCTACTGTGACCCACGTCGTGGTTTCGATCGCCGGCCAAGGGAGCGTGCTGGTGCGGACTCTCGAAGTCCCGCGGATGAACCCCGGCGAACTCAAGGAGCACATGAACTGGGAGGTTCAACGCAACATCCCGTTCTCCGAGAGCAACGTGGTTTCCGATTTTGAGGCGTTCGAGCCCGAAGATCCGAATGCGCAGAACCTGGACGTCGTGATGGCGATCTCGCCGCAGTCCGCGATCGATACCGTCGTCGGTCTGGTGAAGAAAGCGGGCAAACAGACGGCCGCGATCGATGTGGAGCCCCTCGGCATCGCCCGATCGCTCATGGCCAGCCACTCTGACGATCTCGCCGGTGCGACCGTCTGCGTTGTGGATATCGGTCACAAGACGACTTCGATCAACATCTACAAGAACGGCAAACTCCTGATGCCGCGCCAGGTCCCGATCGGAGGAGAGATGCTCACCCGTGCGATCGCCGACGGGATGAACGTGACCTTCGAGGAAGCCGAAGACATCAAGAGGAACCGAGCCTCCATTCCCGAATCCGCGAACGTCGGCGGGGCCGCGTTCGCCGGCGGGATGGGCGCCCAGACCCAGCAGTTTTCCCCTTACAACCCGTTTGCCGACGATCCCATGATGATGAACCCCGGGTTGCTGCCCCCCGAGATGCAGCCGGAGGCGGAGGCGGAACCGGACCCCGAACCCGCGCCCCAGGCATCGACCGGCGCCGTCGATCCCGAGACAAACCGAATCTTCAATACGATGGCCTCGATTCTGGAGGAGTTCGTCGCCGAGGTCCGGCGATCGATCGACTACTTCCGGAGCAAGGGGGGCGACGTCGACCGGCTTGAACTGTGCGGTGGCGGCTCGAAGCTCCGCGGGCTTTCCGATTTCCTCGGCAAATCGGTGGGCATTCAATCCGAACTGTACGATCCGCTCCGGAACCTCTCGATCCAGGCTCGCAAGCTCGATCCAGAAATCGTGGAGCACCATCGGCAGGATTTCGCCATTGCGGTCGGCAACGGCCTCCATATTGCCTTCGATAGGACGACGCGATGAAACTGAACCTGCTACCGACCCATGTCTCCAAGCAAGGTCAGGCCAAGACCGCCCTCATCTTCTCGATCGTGATGGTCTTGGCCTCGATCGTGGCCGCAGTCCTGATGAACATCACGTCGAGCAAGGATCTCGCCGACGCCAAGAAAATGGCCGAGGACCTCAAGCCGCAAGCCCAGGCGGCAGTCGACACCGCCAAGCTCGCCGACGCGATGCTCGCCGGGACCGCCCCGTTCACGGTTCCCGCCCCCACGCTCCAGCGTAACATCCAGCTTGCCCAGGCGATGCAGGCCCACAGCCCGAAGTATCCCGAGCTGTACGGCGTGGTCATGGACCACATTCCGAGTTTCTTCCGACTGACCTCGCTGCAAGCTCAGCCCGCCGGCGATACCGCCGCGCTCGTCACGATGACCGGCGTCATCGACACGTTTCAGGAGTACGCAGACCTCATGTTGGCCCTGCTTCGAATCCCGGGGGCCACGGGCGTCACGCGCACCGGATTCAACGTGACCGACATGTTCGTGCCGGAACTCATCACCGAGGATCAGGTCGGAACGCCGATCAGACCTGGCCAGGCGCGCGTGCCATCGACCCCGATCGACCGCCTCAACGCCGTGATCGCGAACGCGGAGGCGGGAACGACAGGTTTCAGCGGAGTCGGTAACTTCGGGATCGACGATCCGTTTCTCACCAAGGGCGCAATGCCCAATTCGTCGGAAATCACGGTCTCCGTGCTGATCGATGGCCAGCCGATCAAGACCCCCGATCCTCGGGCAAGTCTGCGGCCGGTCGCCGGGGGCGGTGGCGGCGGCGGTGGAATGCCGGCCCCGGGCAACACGGCCCCGACTCCGGGCCGTACCCCCGGCACCGGCAGCCAGGAGGATGAGTAAGCGATGAAGCTCAGCAGTCTGACCATTTTTCTGATCGGGCTCTCGATCAGCTTGATCATCCTCGCTGCAGGTCTCTTCGGGTTCTTTGGTGCCGAAGGTACGGGTTTCCTGCCGAACCGTGCGGAAATCGCGATGCAGAAGGAGTACATCCAGCAGCTCAAGGATGAAGCGAACAAGATGCCGCAGGCGCTCCGAAGGGTCGAGAAAGCCAAGGCGCTCGTCGAGGAGGTCGGTGCGAACTGGCAGCAGGTCGTGGCGACCAACACTCCGCCCCCCGGCATGATCGACCTCGATGTCCCGGCCTGGCAACTGACCAAGGATGCGCGCGGCTTCCGCAACAACGTTCAGCGCGCCGTGAATGCCCAGGTGAAGGTGGGCGGCGTGACCGTCATCAGCGGTCCGTTCGTTCCGTTCACGTCCGAGTCCGCCACGAGTATCGTCGCCAACGACTTCAATTACCCGGCTCTCGGCTTCCCCGTCGCGATCTGGGATTTCGGGACGGTGACGGTTCGCGGGACCTTCGAGCAGATCTCGGCGAACGTTTCGGGCTGGAAGGATATGCCGAATTTCTTGGCGGTTGCGGACGGTTTGCAGATCACAGGCACTTCGCCGATGCTCACCGCGACCTATAATCTGAGTATGGTTGCCTTTATCCGCGGCAACCAGATCTTCCCGCCGGTGCCGGAGGGAGCAGGTGGCGGCGGTACGGCCCCCGGCGGTGGCGGTATGCCAGGTCCGGGACGAGCGCCGGGCGGCTAGGTGTAACACGATGTTCGGGACAAGGATCAAAACAGACATGAACGCGCAACATCGAACAGGCTTGTGGGCTTTGGCCGGAGTCTTCGGGCTCTTCGCGGCAGGTTGCGGCGGTGGAATCTCGACCGACGACATGCCGTCCGGCCCGACCTCCGTCCCCGCCAAAGCGAAGGAACAGCCGAACGTGACGGCTGAGGCAGGTATCCCCGTCGGCGTCACCGGAAACGGCTTCGCGGACACGATGGAAGTCGCCAAGGCCAAGAACTTCGCGATCCGCGAGGATCCGTTCGCCTTGCGGCCGAACGAGGTGCGCTACAACAACTCGCAGCGCAGCGACCGGCTTCTCGGTGACCTCGGCGGATTCATTACGGTTTGGGAACCGCCGGAGGAGAAGCCGGATCCCGAGCAGATTCGCGAGCCTCAACCCTATCGACGCCTTGCCGGCGTCATCTTGGGTGATGCGGTCCTCGCCCTCATCGAAATGGAAGACGGCAACACCTACATGGTCCGGCCCGGCATGCAGATTCCGAACTCGGAGTGGTCGGTCTATTCGATTACCGCCGAGCGAGCCATTCTGCGACGCAAGGGCAACAAGCTGCCGACGGAAGTCGCCGTGAACCTCGAATCGCCCCAGCAACCGCGCGGCGGTGGTGGCGGCGGCGGCAACGAGGGTGGCAATACCAATCCCGGCGAGTCCGGACCGGCCCCCGGCGGAGGCCCGTCCCGTGGCGGGATGGAAGGTGGCGGTGGCGGCGGTAGCGCCGGCCGGGCAAACTGACGAAACGAATTCGACAACGGTCCTTCTAAGCGTTTGGAGGAAATAGAATGAAGAAACTGCAGCTACTTGCGGCAATGGCGGTTCTGGGAGCGACCCTTTTCGGTGCGCCGGTGTCCGCGTTTGCGCAGAACGACCCCAAAGACAAGATCATCGCTGAGCTCAACCTCGACCAGGCTGACGTGCGCGACGGGCTGAAGATTCTCTTCCGCCAGGTCGGTGTGTCCTACTCGGTCGATCCGGGCGTCCAGGGCACGGTCACGGTCAGCCTCAAGAACACCCCGTTCGAGACGGCGCTCCGGAGCTTGCTTGGCCAAGTCAACGCGACCTACCGCGTCGAAGGCGGGATCTACTACATCGTCGTCAAGCAGGAAGACAAGCCGATCGATGGCGGAAGCCCGACCGATAGCCTGCCCACCACGGCGAGCAATCCGATTCGCCGCATCAAGATTCGTAGCGCCGACCCGGCCTTGATCTTCGCCCTCATCAGTGGCGACTTCCGAACCGACGTCCAGCTTCAGCCTGAGTCCAGCACCATGATCGGTGGCGGCTTCGGTGGCGGCTTCGGCGGCGGTGGCGGCGGTTTTGGCAACAGCGGCGGCGGCTTCGGTGGCGGCGGCGGTGGCGCTCGCGGTGCCATGCCGGCGCAGGTCGTCGGCGAAGGCCAGGGTCAGGTCAAATTCTTCAACCCGTCGAAGGGCTTTGGCTTCATCGCCCGCGACGATGGCGGTGAAGACGTGTTCGTGCACATCAGCGCGGTCGAACAGGCGGGGCTGCAGGGCCTGGCCTCGGGCCAGCCGCTCGGCTTCACGCTCGTCGAACGCAACGGCAAGGTGTCGGCCATCGATCTCAAGATCGAAGGCGAACCGATGCCCGTCGAGGAATTTGCCCCGCGTCCGCGCGAGGATCGTCCCGCCGCTGGCGGTGCACGCGGTCGGCGTCAGCTGACCGGCGAACGCACGTCGGGCACGGTGAAGTTCTTCAACACGACCAAGGGTTTCGGTTTCATCGCGCGCGATGACGGACAGGCGGATGCCTTCGTCCACATCAGCGCGGTGCAGCGCGCCGGCATGGCGGGCCTCGAAGAAGGCGACCGCGTCGCTTTCGATATCGAGGTCGATGATCGCGGCAAATTCGCCGCGGTGAATCTCCAGCCGACGCAGGACTGATTCGGCGTCCACCGGATGAACGAAGGGCGGCCCTGCAAAGGGCCGCCCTTTTTCGTTGCCCGTTTGCGCGGATCGTCAGTCTAGGGTGGCGTTCAGAAACCAGATCCGCTGCTGGGTTTCGTCGGCCCAGCCGTCGACCAGGCCGCTCGTCGCAATGTCGCCATCGGCTTCGCCTGCCGCCTTGGCGTCCTTGAGCTGCGCGAGCAGCGTCTCGTTGTCGGCGGCAAGGTTGCGCACCATGGTTTCGGCGTCGACGCTCGCCGCGTCGTCATCCTTGATCGACTGGCGGCGGCTGATGTCGCCGATCGAGCGGAGCGTCGCGGCGCCATTCTTGCGCACGCGCTCGGCGATCAGGTCGGTCGTCGCGAGGATCTGGGCCGCCTGTTCGTCGAACAGCAGATGCAGACTGCGAAAGCTGGGCCCCTTGACGTGCCAATGATAATTTTTGGTCTTCAGATAGAGTGCGAAACTGTCGGCGAGCAGCGCGTTCAGCGCATCCGCAACGGCAGGCTGATTCTTGTTGGACATGGGAAAGCCTCCTTTTTCTGCTTCCCGGCCAATATAGGGCCGCGGCGGCAAAGCTTCCCATGAAGCCTGTTCGATGCTGTGATCGATAAAATCGATTACTGGGCGCTGTAATCGGAATATCCGTCAGAGACCAAAGGCGCGCATCGCGGCATTGAGGCCCCATAGCGCGAGGATCGCGGCGCTCATCGGCCGCGCGATCCGTGCCGCGGCCTGATCGGCCAGCGTGGCGCCAAAGGCGAGGAAGGGGACCAACGACAGCGTCCAGCCGATCAGCCCCCCCGCGGCCGCCCACAGCCCCGCCCCACTCGTCGCCGCCAGCGCGCCGATCAGGAAATGGCTGCGGTCGCCGAGTTGGGCCAGAAACAGGCGTACCGCGAGCGAGGGCAACGGAGCTTCCTCGATACTCTGGACCGCCGGGCCGAGGCGCCCCCGCCAGACGAGCGCGACCGCCGCACCGAGCAACGCGAAGGCGAGCAGCAGCGCCACGATACCCTGACCGATCACCCGGTTTGCTGCCGTCCCCGCGACCGCCGCGATGGTCGCATTGGCCACAAAGGCGGCAAAGGCAATCGCGACGACGGCGCGGCGATCCCCGCGCGCCGCCATCACCTGCGACAGCAAACGTCCGGTTCGGCCATCGGCATTGGCAAGCAATACTGCGACGAGGGCAAGCATGATGGCATCCATGACGACCAGCCTACTCCAGCTTTGGCGGCGAAGAAACGGGGCGGCAGAAGCAT
>DKKT01000043.1 GCA_002455425.1 Chthonomonas sp. UBA6659
CTTTGCGGTCGGAGGCGGGGCGCTTGGCGAGACCAGCGAACCTAGCGGATCGAGAGTTCCACTGTGCGCGAGACCCCGTCACCGAGGTCGATCATCAGGCGGTATCGACCCGTGCTCAGGCCCAGTTCGCGCCAGTTGAAGATGTACTGGCCATCGGAGTAGCGGAAGAGATTTCCAGTATCGCCACCCACACCGCTGGTCGCTTCGTTCACCGGACCCGGAACATCGCCGCTGATCCGCTGGTACGAGAGCCGGGCCTGGAGATTCGTGATGCCGGCGCTCGCCCCGGTCAATCGGAACTTCACGACGATCGTGCTCTTCATCCTGAACACCGACGTGCCATCGGCATTGATCGGCTGGAGGATGCCCGACCAGGCGTAGGTGACCGTGATCGGGAACGTCGCGACCGAGGTGTTGCCGGCAGCGTCCGTAGCGGTACACGTGACCGTGGTCGTGCCCGGCGCGAACCAGGAGCCGGAAGCGGGGTTGCAGGTGACCGCGACCGGGCCATCGACATCGTCGTTGGCCGTCACCGAGAAGTGCACGATCGCGCCGAGGGTGCTGCTCGCCGTGGCGGTCAGCGGTCCCGGCGTGGTGATCACCGGCGGGGTCGTATCCTGAATCGGCGCCTCGAAAGCACCCATGTCCACTCCCGGACCGATTACGCGGGCATTACCGCCGAGATCCGTGATGAAGCTGCCCGTCGGATCGAGGAGGAACGGCGGCGCGGTGACGACACCGCCGAGACCGACATCGATGCCCGGAGATCCGGCCTGGAGACGAAAGTCTCCCGCAGATCGGTTGACGAAGAGGGGGAGGGCGCTGAGGTTGCCCGGTCCGGCCAGGACCGAGGATCGCTCGATGTTCGAGTAGGAAACCATGGGTCCCGGCTCCACGAACCAGACGTTCTGATCATCGAGCGAATAGTTGTTGACGACGCCTCGGTTGTTCCAGATGATGCTGTTCTGGATGATCGTCGTCGGCGAGGAGATCACGACCGGCGAGAAGCTCCCCACGTTGTCGACGATGGAACAGTTGATCAGTCGCGTGATCGTCGAAGCACAGCGCAACGCGCTGCCGATATTGTCGGCCACTCGGCCGGGATCGGTCACCGAGTTTCTGTTCCCGGCAATGAGCGTGTTGACGAGCGTGGCTTCGTCTCCCGCCAAGATCAAACGACGGTCCCCGCCGGTCGCGCCCGTAAACCGCGAGTTGGCAATGCGCGCGGTGACGCCGGTCGCACGCACGTTCGAAGAACCGATGAAGTTCGTGCGCTGCACGTCCAGCGTCGAGCCCCACCACGCCGAGTGGTTGATGCTGGTGTTCAAGAGCTCGCAGTCGACGAGGGTCGCATTCGTCCCGAACTGCGTGATGATGCCCAGATTGTCGAACTGGCACTGCTCGAAGACCAAGTTCGAACCATCGCTGTACATCGCGTCCCACAATCCGCCCGAGAAGTTGCAGCCTCGGAAGGTGGGGCTTGAACCGTAGTTGGCCACTGTGCCCGCGCGGTCCGCGATGTTGCCGGTGAAGGTGCAACCGATCAAGGTCGGGCTGGAACCGTCGTTGCGCATCCCGCCGCCCAGGCCCTCGTCCCCGTTTTCGGCGTCCCAGCGAGCATCGTTGTTGGCGATCACACAGTTGACGATCGTCAAGTTGGAGTTGACATTCTTGATTCCATGACCGAGATCGGGCCAACCCAAGGTGCGCCCGTCCCGGAGCGTGAGGTTCTCAAGGCGCGAGGCGCTCGTGAGATTGGTCGTCCGCAGCACGGTGCCTGCGCCCAGACCGTAGGCGTTCGGCTTCAGGATCGTCGTCGTCGCACTGTCGCCCCGGATGACCAAGTCCTTGTTGTTCCATTGGACGGATTCCAGGTACGTTCCGGGCGCGATCTGGATCGTGTCGCCGGGACTGGCGGCGTCGATGGCGCCCTGAATGGTCGCGATATCGCTAGGAACATTGATCGTCGCGGCAAAGGCGGACGTCGCCGCGAAAGCGGAGAGAATCAGGGTGGCGAGGCATCGCCGGGCGTGAATCGTGGACATGATGAGGTTCTCCTTGGTGAGGGGTTTGGCATCGGGTCGTGGGAAGCGGGCGGCCTTCACCGCGCAACCTCCGGGTCATCGAGAAGGGTTCCGGCCATCTGGACGAGGGCGTCGCCGTACGGCTTGCATGTGGAATCCAAGCGCGACAGCTCCTCGGCCGCCGTCCGAACGTTTTCGAGAGATCGCTGCGCAACGGCTCGATCTCCGCGCTCCATCGCTCGGTGGGCCTCCTCGGCCTGGGAAGAGAGCTGGGCGGCCTCCTCTTCGCTCACCAGTTCCGCGTCGAGGACGCGCTGGATGAGCAAAGAGAGCCGCTGGATTCGTTGGAGTTCAGATTTCATGAGTGATGAGTTGAGGTCTTCGAAGGCCTCGAAACGACTGATGGGGTGATGGTGCGGGGCCCCCGCCGACGGAACCGTCGTCAAAACCGTGTAAAGTCCGTCGACAAAGCGAAATCTCACGAAAATTGCTCATGTCGACGGTGTCACTCGAAATCCAGATGCTCGGACCGTTTCGAGCACTCGTGCACGGGGAGCCGATGCCACGATTGCGCACGCGGTCGATCGAATGGCTTCTCGCCTTGCTCGCCCTCCGTGGGGGGCGAGCCGTCGATCGCTCGTGGCTCGCCGCGACCTTGTGGATCGACAGTGGCGAAGGTCAGTCGCTCCGCAATCTGCGAGATGCGCTCGTCCATCTGAGGCGTGCGTTGGGTCCTGAAGGGGCGCGGATCGAATCGCCGTCCCGGGACCAGCTTCTCCTCAATCTGGAGGGCGCGAC
This sequence comes from Chthonomonas sp. UBA6659, assembly GCA_002455425.1. Classification (GTDB taxonomy): domain Bacteria; phylum Armatimonadota; class Fimbriimonadia; order Fimbriimonadales; family Fimbriimonadaceae; genus UBA6659. The sequence goes on from DKKT01000043.1 coordinate 2,823, forward strand.
GGTCGATGTCCTCGAGTTCGACCGCCTCGCGAAGATCGGCGACGAGGCCTCGTGGCAGGCGATGGTCGATCTCTACCGCGGCGTCTTCCTCGAGGGATGCCAAGAAGAGTGGGTCTGGATCGAGCGCACGCCCCGTGAGCTGACCTTCCTTGCCGCTCTCGAAGAGCTCGCCGACCGCGCCGCAAAGCGCGGATCCTTCGACGAAGCGCTGGTCGTTCTGCGACGCGCCGAGGCCGCCGACCCCCTGCGAGACACGGTCCAGAGACAGCTGATGCGCACCCTTGCCGGGCGAGGAGACGCCCCCGCGGCCATGCTCGCGTTCCGCGCCTATCGGGACCGGCTCAAGGGCGAACTCGGACTCGATCCCGACCCCGAGACGAGCGCTGTCTTCGAATCGATCCGCCGGCATGCGCCTCAAGCGGCGATGCCGGCTGCATCCGACGCGGTCGCTTCCCCGACCACGACCCCCGCCCCGTTCCCTGAGAATCTCCCCCACGGGCTTACGGAGCTCATCGGGCGGGAGGAGGTGCTCCGCGGGCTGTCGGAGGACCTGGCCGAGACCCGGGTGCTGACCCTGACCGGGGCCGGCGGCGTCGGCAAGTCGCGCCTCGGCATCGAGACCGCCCGGAAGCTACGACCCGACTTTCCGGACGGAACCCCGTTCATCGCCCTGGCCGCCCTCGACGATCCTTCCCTGCTCGCCACGTTCATCGCCGCCGCCCTCGACTTCGGCAACGACGACCCGGCCACCCGTGAAGTGACCGCGGAAACCCTCGCCCAGCGGCTCCGGGGGCGACGGCTCCTCCTCGTCCTCGACAACTGCGAACACCTAGTCGAAGCCGTCGCCGATCTGTGTCAAACCCTCTTGGAGCGCTGTCCGGACCTCCGCATTCTCGCCACCAGTCGCCAGCGGCTCGGGCTCGTGGGCGAGAAGGTTCGGCGCGTTCCGTCGCTGTCGATTCCCGCCCCGGAAGCGATCGCCCGCACCTCCAAGGAACAGCTGCTCGAATACGATGCGGTCAAGCTCTTCGTGAAGCGCGCCCGCATGGCGGTCCCTGAGTTCGCGATCACCACCCACGAAGAGGCGCTGGACGTCACGACGATCTGCCGGCGGCTCGACGGCATTCCCCTCGCGATCGAACTCGCGGCGGCGCGCACTTCGGTCCTGACCGTCTCCCAGATCGCCGCCCGCCTCGATGATCGCCTCACCCTTCTCGCGAGCGGCACGCGGGGAGGGCTGCGACGACACCAAACTCTGCGCGCCCTCATCGATTGGTCGTACGATCTGCTCGATCCGGACGAACGCGATCTCTTCGTGCGCCTGGCCGTCTTCACTGGCGGTTGGACCCTCGAAGCGGCCGAAGCGATCGGCGGCGCGCCCGACGTTCTCGACCGCCTCTCCTCGCTGGTCGACCGATCTCTCGTCGTGGTCGATCATCGGCCCCCCGAAACCCGCTACCAGATGCTCGAGACCCTTCGCGAGTACGCCGCCGAGCGCCTTCGAGAGTCGGGCCAGGAGCCCGTGGTCCGAGAGCGACACTTGGCCCACTTTGCCGCCGTCGGCAGCCGCCTCGCCGCGAAATGGGAGAGCCCGGAGCTGGCGAAGGTCCTTGCCCAGGTCGAGGCGGACCTCGGCAACTTCCGGACCGCGATCGCGGAGACGCGAAACCCGGACCCGTCGATCTCGACCGTTGCGGTCGCGCTCTTGGCCTCGCTCTGGCGGTATTGGGAGTGGCGAGGATCACCCGCCGAAGGCCTCGATCTCCTCCTCGCCGGTCTCGAGGTCGAGAGGACGGACACCCCGACCCGGGTACAGCTCCTGCTTGGCGTCGCCGCTCTCTGCCAAAGGGGTGACTTCAAGCGGGCGATCGAGTATGCCGATCGCGCCCTCGATCTCACCCAACCGGACACACGCGACCACGCCGCCGCCCGATTGGCCCTTGGACGGTCTCACGCCAGCCTCTTCCACCACGACGTCGCCATGGCTGAGCTCGACGCCGCCCTGGCCGCAAGCCTCGCCTGTGGGTGGGAATGGGGTGCGGCCGAAAGCCTCAACATTCGAGGATCGCTCGCTTTTCAGTACAAGGAAGCCTCGACTCAAGACGATTTCGAGCGGGCGCTCCACCTTGCCGAGCGCGCGGGTTCCGCACATGCGATCGCGCATGCTCTCCAGAATCTGGGCAGGATTCGGGTCGATGCCCGCGATTTTCCCGCCGCGATCGCGCTCTTGAACCGTGCCTCCGACCTATGGATCCAGCTCGGCTTCCGCAGCTTTTGCGGCGTCGTCCAGCGTGATCTCGCCGAGATCGCCCGGCGTGAAGGGCGTCGTGAGGATGCGATCGCTTCGCTCGAGAAGTCGATCGCGCTCTGCCGCGAAGCCGGTGCCCAGCAGGACCTCGGATTGTCGCTTTATGAGTTAGGCAGTGTGTACTATGAATGGGGGGATATCGCGGCTGCGGAACGCTTGTATCGCGAAGCCTACGCCCTAGTCGACGGCACCGATTTCGACCCGCAAGGCAACTTCATCGGCAATATGATCGGCTGCTGTCTTGTTCGGCGCGGCGATTACGATGAGGCGCTCACTTGGCACCAAAAGAGCCTTGAGAGGTACCGAGCCGCAGGAATCGAAGACGGGATGGTGTGGACCCTCGACCGAATCGCCGTCGCGCTCGCTTTGAACGGCGACATCCGTGACAGTGCGGTCCTGCGCGGGGCCATGGAAGCCGCCCGGGCGTCATCAGGCCAGACGCGCGCACCTTGGGATCAAGCCGATCTCGACCAGGCCGAACGCCTTGCCCGCGAGTCCCTCGGAGATGCCGCCTTTGACGCGGCCCTCGCGGAAGGGGCGTCGCTAGCGTTGGCCGAAGCCGCCGACCTCGCAAGCCGCAGGACGTCGCCGACGGAATCTGACGGGTGCTTACTGAACCCGCACGATCCCGACTCGAAGTAACCCCGACATCTGTCCAGTATCGACGCGGACGAATCGGACCGCCGCCGCCCACCATCCGGGCCGATCCACCGGCACCGATTCCGTGCCCGGACCGGTGAACGCCACGAACCGCTGATGCCGAAACGCGCGGTCGTTCGGATTCGTGCCGGCCGTGCGCATCGGGGCGAGGAGCAGCTCGGTCACGACCCCGGCGTGGTTCGCAGCGAGCGCCCGGAACTCGACCGATCCCGCGCCCGCCTCGGCGACCACGACGACGGCGTCACCGACGAACAACGCCTCGGGCGGATCGAGCGGAATCACCCGATCGGCATCGACCTGCAGAAACTTCGACGAGAGCGCCATGAACGCGTCGACGGCCCGCCAAGGATGCCCGTCGATCGCCCGTTCCCGCCCGTATCGTGCCCAATTCTGAACCTGCTCGGGGCTCAAGGTCCGGTAGGCGCGCATCGCCTGCGCGCGAAGCGCTCGCCAGGCCCGCTGCTTCTCCGTGTTCGGATTTCGGGGAATCACATGCTCGCGAAGATAGACCTTCCCTGCCGCCGTGCGCACCATCACTGCCCCCGCGAGTCGGCCGCTGCCCTCGCCGAGAATGCCACCCTTGATCGTCGCCATACACGGAAGTATCGGCGCGCTCAGCACCCATTCGCAGGGGTTGTGTCGCGTGGCCCGCGCCCTGCTCGGGAGCATCGCCGCACCATGCCCAGACCATGGCTGCACCATGGCGACGGCTACGGTGCCGGCTCCGCGCCCTGTGGACGAGATCGGCCCCAGCCCTTGTGTCCGGGAAAATTGCGCTAGGGGGTTGCATCGGCGCAATTCTGTGGGTATTCTGATGTCTACTGTCGGGGGATGAGTGACTTGGACGACCAGACTTCCGGAATCTACGCCCATACGCCGCCGAAGGGCGGCGGTGACTGGCACGACCTCGTGACGCACCTTCGCGCGGTCGCCGAACGCGCCTCGGCCTTTGGGGCGAAGTTTGGCGGGTCCGCTGCCGGGATGTTACTGGGACTCACCCACGATCTGGCAAAGGCTTCGTGCAAGGGTACCGGTCAGCCGCGTTCAAGTACCTCAGCAAGGCGGATGTGTAGGATAAAGAGATGACAGTATTCCAGTTTGAGATCGGTGGTCCGATGGCCATGTTCATGAGGCCCCACTCGGGCTCGACACCCGTGTCGTATCCCATTCCCACAGGGAGCGCAATACGTGCCATGGCCGAGTCGCTTGCGCTGGTCGAGGGCGCGTACTTCCAGCCGGCGCAGATAAGGGTCTGCAAGCCGTTGCTCTACGCTGGTTACGCGTGCAACTATGGCGGCCCCCTACGCAAGCCTGCTCAGATAAAGGACAACGCAAGCTACCAACACGTCGCGCGTGTCCTTGTCGATTGCTGCTTCCAGATCGAGGGAGACTGCAGAAAGATCGCGGCTCATTCGGACTATGACCCGGCTCGCAAACTTCAGGAGATGCTGAAGAGGCGACTTGAAGAGGGCAAGTCACGGTTCCCCGTGTGCCTAGGGTGGAAGGAGTTCGCGCCGACCTATTTCGGGCCATGGCGGGAGGGAACCGTGCCGGATCCCATGATCAACGAATCGGTTCCTGGCTACTTGTTGGAAGTCTGGGACCGCCCCGCACACGGAAGCTGGGCACCGAAGTTCGCCGACGTGCAGATAGTCGAGGGTGTGTGCGACCTACGGGAGGTGCTGGGCCATGCTCGTTGAGTGCTGGAGACTTGCGCAGGCCTTGAAGGAAGCCGGTATCGCTCCACCATCCCAGAGTGCCGATGTTGCCAACCCGGGGAAGACCGGCGGTCCAGTCCTGCGGTGCCTCCTGGCCGAGAACGGTGGCGTAAGACTCGTACCCGTGCCGGACGAAGAACTCACAAGCTTGTGGTGCTTCCGGAAGGGAAACTTTCACTTTTGGCCCGTCGTGAGGCCGAGCGCCATTGGTGCCACAGAAGAGTCAGCGAAAGACGCCCATAAGGCTGTCAAAGATGCGACGACAAGAGAGAAGAAGGATAAGGCGCGCAAGCAGGCACTTGAAGTGTTCGAGTTTACGAAGGCTCCCGTCGTAATCGGCATGGCCGGGCCGATGGGTGAACACATGGACAAGCTGACGTTGCCGCTAATGCCAGAGGAGCTGGCAACTCTGCGCGACCGACTGCGAATTCTGACCGAAGAAGCCCTCGCAAGCGCCCTCAACTCTTCGGAAGAAGGGCTCACAGATGTGCGCTTCAGTCTTGCGTTCGGGAAACTAGACAAGCAGAAGATCAAGCCGGATGGTCAGGTCGCCTTCGACCTCGAAGAAGGAACGATCAACACTTCAAAGATTCGCCAGCAAGTTGAGGCTGCGCTTGCGACCTCGTCAAGCTCGGGACACGATGTAGTTTGTTCGCTGAGTGGGATGAACGGCATCAAGCACCAGGGCAAGTTGCCAAACCCAGCATTACCAGTTGTTGCGCCAAGCGGCATAGCCGTCTTTTCGATGTTCAGTGAGGCGCCGACCAACACGCGCTACGGAAGAACCGATGACGCAATCATCCAAGTCACTTCTCAAACCATCCAGGCGTGCCTCAATGCCGTTCGCTACGTGACTCGAGACGAATCTCAAGGGAATTCGTGGACAAGGCTGCCAAACGGCAAGCGAGACAAGCGAACCGAGAAGGCAGACCTCTTGATCGCTTTCGCCGCCGGCATCGAGGCAAAGGTCGCCGACGGATTTGGAGGTGGGGACCCAGAGACCAACTACGCTGACGTTCTAAGGCCAGTTCTTAGTGCACTGGAGGGCAAGTGCAAACTGACGCCGAACGCCGACGTTCATCTGGTTGCCATTCGCCAGATCAGCAACGCTCAGCTACAGGCTGTTTACTGCCGGACACCCATGTTGTCCCAGGTGCTCGAGGCGGGGCGTCGGTGGGAGAAAGCTCAGCAACAGCTGCCCGAGCTTGTCGTCACGTCTCATAAGTCGAAGTGGCTTCTGTCGCCCGGTCGAGCCGTGAGCGTCCTGCTCCGTCGCTGGGTGGACGTCCCAGTACGAGAGACGCTGGTTCCAGGGCCATCCGGGGGCGACCTGCTCGACTTCTTCTTGTCGAAAGGGGAAGAAAGGCGCGAACGAGCAATGGGTCTCCTTGACCGGCTGCTCTACGTCGATAGCCACCTTCTTGCTTGGGCGGGCTCCGAGGCCAGAAGATTCAGCACCGAGGGACTAGGTACGCCTGCCAGCGGATCGAAGAAGGGGAATGAAGTCAAGACAAAGGAACCGGCTTACAAACGTTATGTTGTCGAGAGTATCAAGCTCTTGGCGCTTATCTACAACGCAATGGGCAGAACCATGGAACAGACGCAACATTCACCACCCTATCAACTTGGACTCCTTCTCGGAGTCGTCGATACCCTTCACCTGTGCTACTGCCAAAAGGTTCGGAACAGCATCCCGCCTTCCTTGGGCGGCGGCCAACTTCTGGGCATCGCAGCCGACGATCCAACGCGCGCCCTGAGTGACCTGCTCGAACGCATTCGTCCTTGGTCGGATTGGGCGAACACAGTCCAGCCCAAGGGACAGGACGATAAGGCCGCGCTCAGGGCCAAGAAGGCCTTGGCACGACTTAGTAGCATCGCCCCCCAACTTCAAGGCAACTTAGAGAGGGGCCAGCTTGACCAGATCGGTCGCGCCGACTTGCTGCTCGGATACCTCTCCAAGGACCGGGAAGCCGACCAGTACGCGGAAGCATCAACGCCACCCCCGACCCGACCGGAGCAAAACCATGAGTGAATCCACCATCCCCCGCATGACCGGCATCCTGGTCATCGAAGTCAACGAGTCGAACCCGAACGGCGACCCTGACCGCGAGAGCGATCCGCGGACCCTGCCCGGGTCGCGCATCGGCATCATCAGCGCCGTTTCGTTCAAGCGCAAGCTGCGCGACCTCGTTCACGAGAAAGATGGCGCTGTCTGGAAGCACGTCAAGGCCGAGTTCGACCCCGAGCTGGCGGACGAGCACTTCGACATCCTGGAGAACCGAGGCTTGCAACGAAGCGATGTGAACGCACTCCTCAAAGGGGCCAAAGGCGAAAACCGTCGAGAGGGTAACTATCGGGAGTTCCACGAGCGCTTTTGGGATGCGAGGGTGTTCGGCAACACCTTCTTGGAGTCCTCTGATGACGAGGAAAAGAGCGCGGACGAACAACAAAAGGCAAATCTTCGGAATTCGGTTCGAAACGGCGTCGTCCAGTTCGTCAACGCGCACTCCGTATGCCCGGTGGAGATCCGACGCGATACGAACACAAAGAAGTCGGGGGCTCAGGAGGACAAGGATCGAGGCATGGCGCCGCTCGGTGACCGCCGAGTGCTTCACGGCGTGTACGTCATGCCCTTCTTCGTCAATCCGGCCTTGGCACATCGAACGCACTGCTCGAAGACGGACGTCGACCTGCTCCTGAAGCTACTTGTACCGGCCTATCCAAGCACCGTGTCTCGTGCTCGACCGTTCGTCGAAGTCCGGCATGCCTTCGTGATGGAGCACAGGTCACCCCTAGGATCATGCTCCGACTTCGACCTGGTGCGGCACTTCACGCCGCGAAGAAGGGACGGCAAGAACGATGAGCCATCCCATTCTTGGGATCAGTACGAGGTGTACCCCGACCTTGGCCCTCATGAGGGTCGGGTCACAGGGTTCCGCGACCTGGCCAAGTTCGAATAGCGGTGTACTGGGCTCACAGTCCGAAAGGAACCACGCCGGCGCAGGCCTACCGCGACCACATCGCGAATGTGGTGCGAGCAGCGTCGCGCAACGCTCGGAGGGCTTGCCATTACCATCGCGGTGACCGGCAAGCCTTCATTGGTGCTGTGAAGCGGGCCGCTCAGCTGCACGATCTCGGCAAGTTGGATGATGATAAGCAACGAATTCTGGGAGCCGAAGGCCTTGGTCGGCTCCCGCCTCCTCCCCATGAGGAAGCGGGGGTAGCTCAGCTTGTCCAAGGAAACGACCTGTGGGCGGCCGCACTGGTCGCAGCACACCATCGCGGTCTCTTCGACGGACAGGAGCAGCGGGAGCGCGTCAACTCATTCGAGGGACCGCCATTGCTTCGCAACTTGGATCCCGGAGTGCTGGAAGCGGTTAACGAAGGGCTTCCTCGGTGGCTGCAGTGGCACGATGACGCGGGGTGCAAGGTTCCGGCAGCGCCTCGGACTCAGCCACCAGACCAGGTGTCCCTGAGGCTTGCCTTAAGTTGCTTAGTGGACGCGGACCACTCCGATACCGCCGCCCATTACGGCGAAGCGCCGCACCCACAGTGCAGACGGCGATGGCGGGAGCGGCTCGCCGCATTGGATGCCTACGTCGCGGCAAAGCCTAAGGCGACCGAGCGAGGTCGACGACGCCAAGCGTTCTACGACGCCCTCCGACATGCAGAATTCTCCGACCGTATGCTTCGATGCGAAGCACCGGTAGGCTCGGGCAAGACATGCGCCGTCATGGCTCACTTGCTGAAGCACGCGGCTCAAGAGTCACTGCGGCACATCTTTGTGGTACTGCCCTTTACCAACATCATTGACCAAGCTGTCGATGAGTACAGGCGTGCTCTGGTGCTGCCAGATGAAAAGCCAGAAGACGTTGTGGTGGCACTCCACCACCTAGCTGACTTCGAGTCGCTTCATGCGAGGCAATACGCTGCTCTGTGGCGCGCGCCGGTTATCGTGACCACTGCCGCCTCATTCTTCGAGACGCTCGCGGGCTCGAAGCCTGGGAGACTTCGAAAGCTCCATGAGTTGGCAGGTAGCGCCGTGTTCGTAGACGAAGCCCATGCCGCTCTCCCTGCTCATCTCTGGGCACTGGCCTGGCAGTGGCTCGAGAAGCTGTGCGACCAGTGGGGTGCGCGGGTTGTTCTGGGCAGCGGATCACTCTTCCGATTCTGGGGAGACGGCGGTTACCTGTCTGCGGCCAGCTCGCGCGTTGTTCCAGACGTCACACCCCAACGTGTGCAGGAAGATCTGGTCACAGCGGAAGCGGCGCGGCTGACTCCCCAGTTGATTCGAGACCCTTTGACTCTCGAGTCCCTTGCCGAGAAAGTGCGAGACCAGGAAGGCGCGAGCGTGATCGTCGTAAACACGGTGCGCACGGCGGCATCGCTCGCATCGCTCGCGAAGGATCAGGGACTCGATGTCCTGCACCTCTCGACAGCGCTTGCACCCCGAGATCGCATGCCCATCGTTCAAGAGATACGTCGACGTCTCGCCTGCGAGTCCGATCGGAGATGGCTGCTTGTGGCAACAAGCTGCATCGAAGCGGGCCTCGACTTCTCGTTCCGCCGAGCATACAGGGAGGCCTCGACGGTGGCGAGCTTGTTACAGGTTGGTGGAAGAGTGCGCCGAAATGAAGAGGATTGGGCGGGAGAGCTTTACTCTTTGACCCTTACTGGTGAAGGGGTGACGCAGCACCCCTCATTCACCCAAACGGCCCCGCACTTGATCCACATGCTAGAGCAAGGGCTCTCGGGAGAGGTTGACGAGTTGCTTCGTAGTGAGTTTGCGGGAACATTGCGCAGCATCCTGGAGCAGAAAAGGAACTGCCTCCTCGACAGCGAGAGAGCGTGCCGCTATCCAAGAGTCCAAGACGAGTTTCGAGTCATCGACACGGACACCCGACTCGTGCTAATTGATCCTGAGATTGCACACGCCGTAGCGAATGGCGCCAAGGTGCGATTCTCAAAGATCGTCCAAGCTTCTGTCCAAGTGTTCGCCTCGAAGATCGGCAAGCTGCCATGTGAAGCCATCGGGCCGAGCGACATCTACCGATGGACCGGCGAGTATGACCCGTCTTTTCTCGGCTACATGGCGGACGCGAAGGCGATGGAGACGCTGTTTCGAGAGGGCGGAGCAGTCGTCTAGTGAAGGACTTGACCGACGACGTCCTCGTCCCCATCAGTGCCCTCGAACACGCGTCCTATTGCCCAAGGCAATGTGCGCTCATTCACCTTGAGAGCGTCTGGGATGAGAACGTGTTCACGCTTCGGGGTTCGGCGGCGCATCAACGCGCCGACGAACCCACCACTCGCCAGGAGGGGGGCCGCCGAATCGAGCGCGGACTTCCCCTCTGGTCAGAACGCTACGGTTTGATCGGCAAAGCTGACGTGGTCGAGTTCGACTCTTCGGGGACCCCTTATCCCGTCGAGTACAAGTCTGGGCCGGCCCGGGAGGGGCGACACGAATCGATCCAACTCTGCGCCCAAGCCCTGTGCCTGGAAGAGATGCTCGGCACCGATGTCCCCAAAGGAGCGCTCTTTTGGATCGCCTCCCGGAAGCGAGTCGAGATTGCGCTCGACGAGAATCTGCGCGCACGCACGCTAGAAATCATCGCCGCGACACGCTCGATCCTTCAAGGAACGGACTTGCCCGAGCCTGCCAACGATAAGCGCTGCCCCAAATGCTCGCTCCTCGACGCTTGCCTCCCAGGCGCAATCGTCAGAGCCAGACTCGCTTTCGACCCCTTTGCCCCACGGCCCGAGAGGATGGAATGACCAGCCAGCTCCTGAACACGCTCTTCGTCCAGACCCAGGAAGCCCACATCTCCCTCGAAGATGACAACGTCCGTGTCTGGAACGACGCCGGCACCATCCTCAAAGTCCCCTTGCACCATCTGGGGGCGATCTGCAGTTTTGGCATCGTGTTCATCACCATGCCGCTCCTCATGCGATGCGCAGACCAGGGTCGTAGCGTCGTTCTCTTCGACGTGAATGGACGCTTCAAGGCACGGGTTCAGGGTCGCCAAACCGGTAACGTTCTCCTGCGCAAGGCGCATTATGACGTCGCCACAAGCCCGGACCGGGCACTTGGCTTTGCGATCCGGACTCTCGCCGCAAAACTGCAGAACACGCGCCAAGTGCTGATGCGAGCCGCGCGGGATGCCCGTGATGCGTCGGCGCGGGAGAAGCTCTCCTTGGCTGCGGCCATTCACGCGGAGGCGATCGACGACCTCCGGGTCGTCGAGACCATGGATGAAGCGCGAGGCGTGGAAGGGAACGCCGCCCAGGCATACTTCGAAGCCTTCGACGAAATGATCACGAGCCAGCGGACCGACTTTCGCTTCGACGTTCGCTCGCGTAGGCCGCCGCGCGACCGCATGAATGCGCTCCTGAGCTTTCTCTACAGCATGCTGACCCATGACTGTGTCTCCGCTCTGGAGGGAGTCGGCCTCGATCCCCAGTTCGGGATGCTCCATGTGCTGCGTCCGGGACGTCCCGCGCTTGCCCTCGACCTGGTCGAGGAGTTCAGGGCGACGGTCGGGGACCGCCTCGCTCTCGCCCTCGTCAACCGGAAGCAAATTACGGCGGAGCACTTCGACGTCCGCACGGGAGAAAGCGTTCTCCTGAACGAAGCGGGGAGAAAAGCGGTGCTGGTCGCTTACCAGAAGCGGAAGCAAGAGTTGGTCGAGCATCCCCTGTTCAAAGACAAGACTCCCGTCGGCCTCCTCTGGCACCTTCAAGCCCGCATCATGGCTCGAGCGATGCGAGGCGATCTCGAACACTACCGACCCTACATGGTGTAACCCTCGATGCCCGTACCCGAAAAGATCGATATCCTCGTTTGTTACGATGTCAAGACGATCCACAGTGACGGCGACCGCCGGCTTCGCCAGGTCGCCAAGGCGTGCACGCAGTTTGGCCAGCGCGTTCAGTACTCCGTGTTCGAGTGCACCCTGACGCCTGCTAATCTGCAGCGAATGAAGCAGAAGCTATTGGCGATCCTCGATCCGCAGGAAGACAGCCTTCGGATCTACACCCTCGTCGGCCCACGCGGGCGATGCGTCGAGACGTACGGCCGCGATCGATGGATCGATTTCGACGGGCCGTTGATCACCTGAAGCGCGAACCCACCGCGATGGGTCCCTGAACCTGAGGTTCGCGGCGGCCTGTCGGTTCACATGAGGGTTTCAGGTCTTGAATTCCGCCACCCGGGGTGGTGTTCGCACTTTGAAAACTGGTCTAGAATTAGGTTCGAATGCGGGCGTTGTGCCCGCCGTCGCACCGGCCCACCCGGGCCGGTGAGGATTGAAACTTGCCCGGCACCCCTCAGCGGATCGACACCATCGTCGCGTCGCACCGGCCCACCCGGGCCGGTGAGGATTGAAACCCTCGGCGCCGTCTACACCCCCGTCTGGGGCTCGTTGGGTCGCACCGGCCCACCCGGGCCGGTGAGGATTGAAACAAGCCGCCGGTCTCTCAGCGGCGCAGGCAGAGGCGGGTCGCACCGGCCCACCCGGGCCGGTGAGGATTGAAACTTCCCATACGACGACCCCATGGGGCCATTCGGCACGTCGCACCGGCCCACCCGGGCCGGTGAGGATTGAAACCACGTAGATCGTGCCGGCAGAGATGCCCGCCGCGAGTCGCACCGGCCCACCCGGGCCGGTGAGGATTGAAACGAGGCCGGAGGAGCTGGTGCTTGTCTCGGAGATGGTGCGTCGCACCGGCCCACCCGGGCCGGTGAGGATTGAAACCGGTGGCGGGTTCGCGCGCGAGTTTACGTTGGAGAGTCGCACCGGCCCACCCGGGCCGGTGAGGATTGAAACGCGCTCGGTGTCCTGGTTGAAGTTTTCCTGCAGCAGGTCGCACCGGCCCACCCGGGCCGGTGAGGATTGAAACTCCGATGCGACCTGGTTTGTCTGGGAGTTGGTGTTAGGCGTCGCACCGGCCCACCCGGGCCGGTGAGGATTGAAACTAATGAGCCGCGAGCCCAGGCTTGGGCAGTCTCCCGTCGCACCGGCCCACCCGGGCCGGTGAGGATTGAAACACATAGGGAATACAACTCTATATCCCGCAGGAGGACGTCGCACCGGCCCACCCGGGCCGGTGAGGATTGAAACTTCTCCGGGGCGGATTCTGGCGTCCGGCAGCAGCTCCGTCGCACCGGCCCACCCGGGCCGGTGAGGATTGAAACAGGACGCCCGGTCGTCTCGCGCGACGGCCGCATCTACGTCGCACCGGCCCACCCGGGCCGGTGAGGATTGAAACGTCTCGAGCCTGCTGCCAAGGATTGCCGGCAGGCCGTCGCACCGGCCCACCCGGGCCGGTGAGGATTGAAACGGAACTCCGCCGATCCGTACTGAGTGGGATGGTTGGTCGCACCGGCCCACCCGGGCCGGTGAGGATTGAAACCGGGATGGGCGGTCCATCCTGTCCGGTCTCGCGAGGTCGCACCGGCCCACCCGGGCCGGTGAGGATTGAAACCCCTTTGCGCAGTCCCAGCGTCGAGCACACCCAGACGAGTCGCACCGGCCCACCCGGGCCGGTGAGGATTGAAACTATTGCCCCATCTCGTGCGCTCTACTTGGAAGTGTGTCGCACCGGCCCACCCGGGCCGGTGAGGATTGAAACCCCGAATATCACCTCCCAAATGCCGACAAAGAACTAGTCGCACCGGCCCACCCGGGCCGGTGAGGATTGAAACTTTGCAGTAATACTTAGCTCCATGAACAGGAACTACGAATGTCGCACCGGCCCACCCGGGCCGGTGAGGATTGAAACACTTAGTCCTTGGACCGAACTCTTTCACTGTTGGCAAAGTCGCACCGGCCCACCCGGGCCGGTGAGGATTGAAACCACTCACTGTCCACGGGCATGCAATAGACCGCCGCAAGTCGCACCGGCCCACCCGGGCCGGTGAGGATTGAAACCCGCAGATCATCCGCGCCGCGCTCGGGGCGTATCGGTCGCACCGGCCCACCCGGGCCGGTGAGGATTGAAACAAATCGGTCAAGGAGGACCTGTCTGGGTAGTCCGGGTCGCACCGGCCCACCCGGGCCAGTGAGGATGGAAGTTCGATCATGGTGCGCTCGACGAGAATCCCAAGAGCCACGCCCTCCAATTTGCGGTGGCAACGCCGACACTAGGAGTAGATCGCCGCGAGTACCGCAAGAAAACGAGTCTCGTGGCGGGGAGACCTCTCATGGCCAAACTTCGTTTGGGTCCGATCATTCGCAATCTCCGCGGCAAGTGGGCCGGTACCGTCGTCCAAGGGGGGCGGGACGGGTTGATCACGCGCGAGGACGTCACTCCGAAGAACCCGAGGACCGACGCCCAGGTCGCCGTCCGCGCCAACTTCGCGAAGGCCGCTAGCCTCTTCAGCAACTTCAACCCGAGTCAGGCGGGCCAGTGGAACCTGTACGCGACCACGATCGAGCGCATGAACAGGGTCAACGGACGCAAGAACAACCCCACCGGCTTCAACGTCTTCACGGAGTTGACCGCCAAGTACCTGCAGGTGAATCCGACCGGCACCCCGCCGTCGACACCCCCCACGTCGGCCTTCGGCGGCGACGACGTGAAGTTCACACTCACGGCCTCCACGGGCAAGCTCACCTTCACGGCGGACAAGCCGAACGCCTCCGGGGTCACGACCGAGCTCCTCATCCAGCGCCTGGCGAGCGGCAATCGGAAGCCTGCGTCGAACGGGTACCGGACGAACCAGTTCTTCCAATTCCAGACCGGCTCGCTGAGCCGCGACGTGGCCCTACTGCCGGGCAACTATGCGGCGGCGATCCGCTTCGTGAACAAGAACACCGGCCAAGCCGGCCCCCTCGTCCCGCTCACCAAAGCCGTGATCAGCTTCGCGGTCGAAGAGGGCGGCACCAAGAGCCAGAAGAAGGCGGCCTGACACCGCCCCCCTTCCCCGCTCCTCCCCTTGCGCGGGGAGGAGCGCGCCCCACCCGGTGTCGATGGCGGGAGGAGACGCGCGAAGATTCCCGCCGACGACGACACTGCGGCACGCCACCACCCTCGACCCGATTCACGCCGGGGCAAGGGACGGCAAGCCGAGGCCCGGGCCACGCCCGGGACGAAGGCGCTCCGTCCAGGGACTGGCCTCTGGGCCGGCGTGAATCAATCGGTCGGTACGGTGGCGAAGCCGCCGTCGAAGAACTTGCGGGCCAGGATCATGGCTCCCGGCGACGCCGTCAGGTGATTCAGGTCGGGTCCGTCGATCCCGTGGTAGTTCATCGTCGCGGGCGTCACGCCGCGGGCGCGCATCGCGTTCACGGCCGAGACCGTGTTGCCGAACGACACCAGCGTATCCTGCTTCAGCCCGACCAAGTACATCGGGACCGTCGGGCTCCAATCAAAGGTGTCGTTGGCCTGGAGCACCTGGTAGAGGGGGAAGTTCGGATCGGGCGTGGTCAAACCGGCGGCCGCGGCCGGGGTCATGATGTCCGCCAGATAGTAGTCGCCGTCCGCACGCTTGCGATATCCGGCCAAGGTCGCGGAAATGAGAAGCGACTCCACGGCCTGCTTGTTGGTGCGCTTACCCGAGAAGTTCGGTGCGATCGCGCCTGCGAAAGCGGCTTTGAAGATCGTTCCCGGCTTGATGCCGTAGTAGGCGTTCGCCGAATGGGCAACGTCGCCGACCAACATCAGGGGAGCGAACTGGAGGTCGTCGGGGCTCGGCTGCTGCGGCCCCATGAGCAGCAGTCGCTGCGCTCCGCTCAGGTCGTACGGACCGGAGAGCGGTGCGCTCGCCACAAACGGTTTGTCCGGAAACGGGCTCGCTTCGAGCAGTTGGCTCAGACCCATCGCGTTCGCTCCGCCTTCCGAGTAGCCGGTGACGAAGATCCGGTTCGCGACCGGACGGGCGACGGCGCTCGCGATGGCATACGCCGCCACTGCCGCGTCGCGTCCGGCGACGGCGTTGCGGCTCGGAACGACGTACGGGTGGGGATCCGCGCTGGCACCCTGTCCGATGTAGTCCGGCATCACGACGGCATACCCTCCGGTGGTCAGCGCGGCCACAGCCGAAGCCGCCTCGGCATAGGCGTCAGGGCCTGTGATTCCCGATGACGGACACTCGTGCTGCCCGATCGACGTCCCGTGGGTGTAGATGACCATGCCCTTCGTGCTGCCCCCGTCGGGGATGGCGACCGCGCCGGAGAGCGTCGTCAGATTGCCGTAGAAGTCGAGAGAGCTGTACATGAAGCAGTACAGCTCCATGCCGACCGTCGGGTCGGGGAGATCACCGAAGCGGGGATCGGTCAGGCTCTTGCCCAGCGTAGTCCGCATGAAGGCGGCCAGGGTCGGGGCGTCCATCGTCTCGATGGTCTGAAACGAGATCAGATTGCCTTGACCCGGCACATCGGTCCGGCCGACCGGCTCCGGCGGGATGTGACGCTGGGAAATCGGCGCCGATCCGGACCCGCCGCAACCGTACACCAGACTTGCAAGAACGACGAGAGCAGCAACCTTTCGCGACAAGCAGAGCATCGGACCAATTTACCACCGCATGGCGCCGGCAACGCCTCGGCGGCTTTCGGTGTAGATTAAGGCAGTGAGCGACGGCGAAAGCCATCCGGTGATTCTCTTCGACGGCGTGTGCAATCTTTGCAGCGCGACCGTCCAGTGGGTTGTCCGGCGCGATCCACGGGATCGATTCCGATTCGCTTCACTTCAGTCCGACGTCGCGCAGCGGCTTCTCGGCTCGCTCGAGATGGGTCAGAGCTTGAACAGCATCGTGCTCGTCGATGAGCGCGGAGTCCACACCCGTTCGACCGCGGCGCTCCGGATCGCGATGAAGCTCCGCTTCCCTTGGCCGATCCTCGCCGCGTTCCTCATCGTCCCTCGTCCGATTCGGGATGGCGTGTACCGTTGGATCGCCCGCAATCGGTACCGGTGGTTCGGCAAAAAGGAAGCCTGCTGGATTCCGACGCCGGCGCTCCGCGCTCGATTTCTCGACGGCGCGGAGTCACCGGCGACGACGCCTTAGTACTTGCGGTTCGGTAGTTCCTGAGCGGCCATCGTCTGGTCGAAGAACTTGTCTTCGATCACGATCCGCTTCGGCAGCGTCTCACCCTTCTTGAACTTCTCGATCGCGTCGAAGAGGTAGGGCCCGAGGAGCGGGTTGCACTCGACCGTGCAGTTAAGCGTGCCCGCGATCATCGCGTCGAACGCCCCCTTCACGCCGTCGATCGAGACAATGATGATATCGACTCCGGGCTTCTTGCCCGCTTCCTCGATCGCCTGGATTGCACCGAGCGCCATATCGTCGTTGTGGGCATAGAGGGCGTTGATCGTCTTGCCGACGTCGCTCTTGAGCAAAGCCTCCATAACCTGCTTCCCCTCGGCTCGGGTGAAGTTGCCCGTTTGCGAGAAGACGACCTTCATGTCCGGGTGGTTGGCGAGCACTTCCTCGAACCCCTTTTTCCGATCGTTGGCGGGTGCACTTCCAGGGGTTCCCGTCAGCTCGGCGATGACGGCCTTTCCGTCCATCTTTTTGGCGAGCCACTCGGCCGCCATCTGACCCTCTTTCACAAAGTCCGAACCGATGAACGTCACGTAGAGATCCTCGGGAACCGCCGGTCGTCGATCCGAGACGAAAACAGGAATCCCGGCCTCTTTCGCCTCCTTGAGCACCGGCTCCCAGCCCTCTTCGACGACGGGCGCGAATGCGATCACATCGACCTTCTGAGCGATGAAGCTACGGATCGCCTTGATCTGGTTCTCCTGCTTCTGCTGGGCGTCGGCGAACTTCAGTTCGATGCCTCGCTTTTCGGCCTCGGACTTGATCGACTCGGTGTTTGCCGTGCGCCAGGCGCTCTCTGCGCCGATTTGGGAGAAGCCGACGACGAGCTTCTTGTCCGTGCCCCCCTGGGCGCTCGACCCGGTGGACGACGCTTCACCTCCGGAGTCGCCCTTGCCGCAACCGGCGCTGGCCAGACCGACGACGAGACCCGCGAGCGCGAGCCAACCCAAAACCTGCCTCATGGGCGCAGTGTACTCAGGCCAAAGCAAAGAGCCCTCCGAGCGTTCGCTCGGAGGGCTCTTTCGAAACCTGGCTTAGCGTGCGTAGAACTCGACGACCTGGTTCTCCTGGAAGAACTTCGGGAAGTCCTCCCGCTCAGGGAGGGCGATGATCTTGCCGCGCATCTGAGGCACGTCCGGCTCGAGGTATACGGGGACCGGCGCGCCTTCGTAGTGGTTCATGCGTGCGATGCCACGGCTCGCTTCACGATCCCTCACGGACACGATGTCGCCGACCTTCAACTGATAGCTCGGAACGTTCACGACTCGCCCGTTCACGCAGATGTGGCAGTGCACGACCATCTGGCGGGCCTGGAAGATCGACTTCGCGTAACCGAGCCGCCACACGATCGTCGCGAGACGAAGCTCAAGCAGCCTAAGGAAGTTCAAGCTGCTGTTGCCGTGCATGCGCTGCGCCTTGTCGAACGTGTTCCGGAACTGTCGCTCGAGCACGTTGTAGTAGCGGCGGATGACCTGCTTCGCCAGAAGCTGCTCGCCGTACTCGGACGTCCGCCGGTCACGGAGCTGCGGACCATGCTGGCCGGTGGGATACTGCCGCTTGTTGCTCGGGCATTTCGCTTTGCCCCAAATGTTGAAGCCCACCTTGCGGCAGATGTCTGTTTTTCTTCCTCGATAGGTCGCCATCGTGTTATCGCGGCCGAGCAGACGCTCCGAGCCGAACGCATAAGATACCCGATCGCGAGCTACGAAGGCAACGACTCAGCCCCGGACGATCGTCACGCTCGACGCGGTGTCACCGACGTCAAGACGCTGGAGGACGTCGAGTCCGGAGACCACTTGTCCGAAGATCGTGTAAGCCCCGTCCAGGAACTTGGCGGGCGCAAGCATGATGTAGAACATCGAGTCGCCCGAGTCTTTGTCGTTGTCCTGGCGAGCGAGACCGACCGCTCCCTCGACATGCTTGAAGCCGGAATCCTCGAACGGGATCTTCTGGCCCGAACCGCCGGTCCCGATGCTACGGTCGTCGAGCGGTTTCGACTTCGTGTTCGGATCGCCGAACCGGGCCATGTAGGGTCGAGGCTTTCGGGCGACCTCGAAGAACTTCTGGCGATCATAGAAGCCGGATTGCACGAGCTCGATGATCCGGCTCGTCGTCTTCGGGGCCTGCTTCGTGTAGAGCAGGATGTCGACGACACCTTTGCCCTGGATGTTCATGCGCATGACCGTTTCGCCTGGCTTCGGCGTGTACTGAGCCCACGCCGTCGCCCCCAAGGCCAGTCCGATCACCAAGAGGAAGAAGCGTCGCATGTTCAGTAGATTAGACGACTTTCGGCCCGATCCGAGTCGCTTGGCGGCCGGTTTCGCGAGAATGCCACAATCCGGGCTCTGTGCTTGAGCTTGTGTCGTCATCTGCATTCGCCTCGTTTTGGGGGCAGACGTTCGAAGTTGGGGATCTTGGCGTCGTCGCCTTCCTCGTCTTGCTCGAGGCGCTGCTGTCCGCCGACAATGCCCTTGTTTTGGCGATCATGGTGCGCCACCTCCCGAGAGACCTTCAACGCAAGGCGCTGCTCTACGGCCTCGGTGGGGCGTTCGTGTTCCGGCTTGTCGCGATTCTGCTTGCGGCCTCGATCATCTCACTTTGGTGGCTCCAGGCGATCGGCGCACTCTATCTGCTGATCCTGCCGATCAAGCACTTTCTCGAAAGCGCCTCCGGCAAGGAGATCGCCTCGAAGGGCGGTGGATTCTGGCAGACCGTTGTCGCGGTCGAACTCGCCGACATCGCCTTCGCCATCGACTCGGTGCTCGCCGGAGTCGCCTTGATCGACTCTTCCGAGAAGATCTGGGTAGTCTATCTCGGAGCGATCATCGGAGTCGTGTTGCTCCGTTTCGCGGCCGGCTTCTTCGTCAAGCTCCTGGAGCGATTCCCCTCGCTCGATGCCGTCGCTTACGTACTCGTAGGGTGGGTCGGGGTCAAGCTTGCCTTCATGGCCGGCCACAACGGGACGAAGGCTCTGAAGACGGACTTCTCGGTCCCCGAGATGTCGGCCTATGTGTTCTGGTCTGTCCTCGCCACGATCTGCGTTTTCGGAACGCTCTATGCCGTGCGAAAGAAGTCGGAGATGGGTGCGGACGAACCGAGCTCCGAACCCGAGGGTGCCCCGCGCCCGTAGAGTCCAGGATGAACGACGAACCCCCACCCGGATTCTGGGTGGGGGCTGTGAGAACCTTCGCGGAAGCGACGGCTCAGTCGCGCGGCTCGCCGACGACTTCGGGAATCCCGTTCAGGTCGAGCGGCAAGTTGTAGCATCGCACCGTCGCGTTGGTCGTCTGGTCGACGCCCTCTCCCGGCAGAACCGCGGTCTCGCTCAGGAACTTGGCGCGCCCGTCGACGAAGTTCGCGTTGAGCCCACGCGAGTGCCGATTCGAGCCCGCAAAGTTGTAGCGGTTGAACGGGGTCGGCGGAGTCCGATAGAGGGGGTTGCCCTGGTAGCCGGCGGGGACGTTCTGCACCGTCTGGCCGACGCGCGTGTAAGCCGCATCATAGAACATGATCGTGTCGGTGGGAAGCGGCACGCCGCCCTCGCTGCGAACCGGGTCGTTCTCGTATCGGTTCGGACCGACCGCCGGATCCTCGAACAGCGCGAAGTTGAACGCATAACTCGCGACCGTCACGTTACCGGCCGGTGTCATGCCGATCGACTGGAGGATCTGCTGCCATTTGATCGAGTCCTTCGCGCTCGGACAGGTGAAGATGTCTCGGTTCTTGGTGTAGTTCTGGATCGCGTCGAAGACCGCGTAGACCTGGGCACCGGCGGCCGGCAATTCGCCGGTTCCATTGGCCGCGTACGCGCTCTGGGGGAACACGCCGTCGGTGTCACCGATGTACATGAGCACGGCCATGCCGTTTTGGCGGAGGTTGCTGAGACAGGTCGTTTTCTTGGCTGCTTCCTTGGCCTGGGCGAAGACCGGAAAGAGGATGGCAGCCAGAATCGCGATGATGGCGATGACCACCAAGAGTTCGATGAGAGTGAAAGCCTTCCGAATGCGCATGAAGTCTCCTTGCGTGAAATCCGTTCGAGGGAAAGTCGAAGGGAGCGCGGCCCCTGATCCAAAGTTTATTAGCCGCTCGTTAAGTCGGACTATCATAGCGCCCCGGTTCGTTCTCGCGCTACTGAGAACGGTGCCAATTGCCCGAAACTTCACAACCCAGTAAAGTTTCGGGCCCCACGATCGGCACCCTTGGACGACGTAGAATGGAGGCGAATGCCGCGCAATCCGGGAGACCGCATCGTTGGAGTCGAAACCGAATTCGGGTGCTTGGTCGCCGACGAATCGCTTGGCAGTCCCGAAGCCGCCGCCGAACTCATCAAGGACTACCTCTTCTATGAACTGAAGGTCGGGGCCGTCGACCTTCACGCTCGGGACGAGGTCTTCGAGCCCTCGCGATCCGGCGGCTTCCTCATCAACGGCGCACGCCTCTATATCGACGCGGTCGGGTCGCACCTCGAGTACGCGACCGCCGAGTGCCGTCTCCTTCGTGATCTCGTCGCCAACGATCGCGCCGGACAACGTCTCATCGTCCGCGCGATCCGTGAGCTCGGTCTTCAAGATCAGGTGTTCGTCTACAACAACAGCGTCGATCACTTCGGCGGGCACACGTTCGGTTGCCACGAGAACTACTTGGTCCGAATGGACGAGGATTTCTTTGGGTATCGGGCCCACCTGTTCTATCCGTTTCTCGTCACGCGTCAAATCTTCGCCGGCGTCGGCCGAGTCGGAGGCCATGTTCTCGCCAATACCGGCTCACGGCCCAGCTACCAGGAAGTGATCGAGAACCCGATCGACTACATCTGGGTCAGCAACATCTACAGTGTCTTCCCCGATGAGGCCATTCGTTTCCAGCTCAGCCAACGAGCCGACCACATCCTTAAGACCGTGGCGAGCCGGGTTCGCTTCAACCGCGCACTGATCAATCCGAAGTGGGAGCATTACTACTCGCACGACGGTATGCAGCGGCTCCACTTGCTCTTCGGCGAATCCAATCAGAACGAGTTCGCATACGCCCTAAAAGTCGGGACGACGTCGATCGTGCTCCGTCTCCTCGAGGAGTTCGCCGTGCCCGAAGATCTGACGCTCGCCGCCCCGCTTCACGCCCTCCGGGACGTCAGCCGCGATGCCCACTACCACTGGAAAGTGACGATGGGCGACGGGAGTGAATCCGACGCGATCGCGGTCCAGCGTCGCTACCTCGAGCTTGCCCAACGGTACCGGGGCGAGACGACGGAAACCGACTGGGTGCTCGATCGATGGGCCGAGACCGTCGACGGCCTCGCACGCGACCCACGGTCGATGGCGGCTCAGATCGACTGGGTCGCCAAGCTCGGCATCGTCGAGTCCTACCTTGCGGAAGAGGGTCTTGGGTGGGACGACGACGCCCTCCACTCGATCGACCTCGAGTACCACAACATCGACCCGGCTCAGAGCCTATTCCACGCCCTGCAGGAAATGGGTCAGACCGAACGCGTGATCGACGACCTCGATATCGTGGACGCGATGACTGAGCCGCCGACGAATACCCGCGCCCTCGGAAGGTCCCAACTCGTCCGACAGGTGTTGGAGAGACGCAACCCGAAGTTCTACGCATTCGATTGGAACGGGGCCTCGATCGAGCGCCACGTGTACATTGAAATGCCCGACCCGTTCGAAACCTACCGACAGGCCTGATGCGTTACTACGTGATCGCCCGTGATGGGAGGAAGTTCGGACCGGCCGATCTCGAAACGCTGAGCCAGTGGGCTCTCGAGGGCCGGGTCGCGCGCGACACGTATTTGGAGGACGAGTTTTCTGGCGAGCGGATTCGCGCGGGGGAGGTCGTCGGCATCAACTTCCCTCCGGCGGCACCGCTCGCGCCACCGACCGACTGGTCGAAGCCCCCGGAATTCGGGGTCGGCAACACCGCCACGGTCGGCACCAACCCGGGTTCGAACGAATTGGCTCTGGCT
This sequence comes from Chthonomonas sp. UBA6659, assembly GCA_002455425.1. Classification (GTDB taxonomy): domain Bacteria; phylum Armatimonadota; class Fimbriimonadia; order Fimbriimonadales; family Fimbriimonadaceae; genus UBA6659. Next base: position 25,511 of record DKKT01000043.1, read on the forward strand.
TGGGTTTTTGCCGTGCTGTCCATCGTCCTCTGTTTCGCCTACGGATGCCTGGCGATCGCGTTCGGTCCCTTGGCGCTCTACTTCGCGAAGAAAGCCGAGGCCAACGGAGCCAACGCGACCGGACCAAGAGTGGTGGCATGGATCGCGATCGGATTGGGAACGCTGTTCGTGCTCGCGATGGTCGTGCTCTTCACGTTCGCGTTCAGCGCCGGCTGAGGATGGAGCGGCGGGCCAATCCCTGGCCCGCCGAGAGGCATACGCTAAGCCTGAAGTTTTTCGTAGAGCAGCCGCTCAAGTTCGTTTCGAACCGGCTCGCACTCGATCTTCTCGAGCACTTCCGCCGCAAAAGCGTAGACGAGAATCGCTCGGGCTTGGGTTTCATCGATGCCTCGAGACCGAAGGTAGAACAGCGCGTCCGAACGCAACTGTCCGACGGTCGCCCCATGGGTGCATTTGACGTCGTCGGCAAAGATCTCCAGCTGCGGCTTCGAGTTCATCGTCGCCGACGGCGACAGGAGGATCGCTTGGTTCGTCTGCTTCGCGTCGGTCTTCTGGGCATCGAGGTGAACGAAGATCTTCCCGTTGAACACCGCCATCGCCTGGTCATCGAGGACGTGTTTGTAGACCTCGAAGCTGTCGCAATGGGGAAACGCGTGGTCGAGCCGGGTGTGGTTGTCGCACACCTGCCCGCCATTCTGGACGACGACGCCATCCATGCGGCAGTGCAGGTTCGAACCGTTCAAGAAGATGTTGAGGTCGTTGCGCGTGAGCTTGCCGCCATAGGTCACGCTGAACGTGTTGAGGCTGCTGTCTCCCTCTTGCCGAATCTCGGTCAGGGCGATGTGGAGTGCCTGCTCGCTCTCGCGCTGGACCTTCACATGTTCGACGTGGGCGTTCGCTGCCACCGTCCCTTCGGTGACCGCGCAGGTGAACGTCACCCCTTCTCCGATGGTAGCGTACGTTTCGACGATCGTCGCCTCGGCCTCGGAGTGGGCAAGTATGAACAACCTCGGGAACGCCGCGACCGCCTCCGCACCGGCAATCGTCACGTGGAGAATCTCGATTGCGGGCTCGATCACCGCACCGCGAGCCAATTCGATCATGACCGCCTCGGCGTGACAGGCCGCGTTCAAAGCAGAAAACGGTGTCGCGTCGATCGCCGCGACCGAGCCGATGCGCTCGCGATCCGTCGGCGTGAGTCGATCACCAAAGCGCACGTCCAAGCCGGGAATGCCGAGCCGGCACCATTCTGGCGCGATCTGGCCATCGACAAGCACGATCCGAGGGCCGTCAGCGATAAGCCAAGCGTCAAGGTCGAGCTGCGCCACATCGGTCGCGGAGGCCGCCACGAACGAGGTCTCGGCGAGTTCGCGAAGCGACGTGTACTTCCACTCTTCGTGCCGAGTCGTCGGGATTCCGGACCGACGGAAGGCCTCGAGACCCGCCGCTCGGAGCGGTGTCGGCGGCAACGCCGAGGCGATCTGCGTGAGCGAATCAAGCCCGACGGCAGGGGCTTCCAGACTCACGCTCATCCTCGGGCTCCGGCAGCCAGTTCCTCTTCGATCCAGCCGTAGCCCTTCGCTTCGAGCTCATGGGCGAGCTCCTTTCCTCCTGACTTCACGATCCGGCCATCCATGAGGATGTGCACGAAGTCCGGGACGATGTAGTTGAGGAGCCGCTGATAGTGGGTGATGACCAGGAATCCACGCTCGGGCGATCGGAGGGCATTGACGCCGTCGGCGACAGTCTTGAGGGCGTCGATGTCGAGTCCGGAGTCCGTCTCGTCGAGGACACAGAGTCGGGGTTCAAGCACCGCCATCTGGAAGATCTCGTTCCGCTTCTTCTCGCCACCCGAGAAGCCTTCGTTGACGCTGCGCGTTAGGAGGTCGCCCTCGAGGTGGAGGAGCTTGATCTTCTCCTTGATGAACGTCATGAACTCAAGGGCGTCCATCTCGGACTCGCCCCGCGCCTGTCGCTTCGCGTTTACGGCTGCCCGGAGGAAGTAGCTGTTGCTCACGCCCGGAATCTCGACCGGATACTGGAACGCCATGAACAGGCCCTGGTGGGCGCGCTCCTCGGGATCGAGTTCGAGCAGCTCCTCCCCGTCGAAAAGGACCTGTCCGGACGTGATGTCGTACCCATCGCGACCCGCGAGCACATTCGCAAGGGTGCTCTTTCCGGAGCCGTTCGGCCCCATGATCGCGTGAACTTCACCCGATCGGACGGTGAGATCGATTCCCTTGAGAATCGGCTTGTCTTCGACGCCTGCGTGCAACTGCTTGATTTGGAGCATGGTTTCCTCAATGGCGTTCTACGCGACGAAGGATCACCCCATCATCCGCCCGCGAGAATCTTTACAATTTTAGCATGATTCCAGATGGAGCAGCCGCTGATATGAGACTGCATTATGTCTGGCATATAGTCACAAAAGTGCAGGCTCAGAGGAAAGCTCTGTGCGTGCCCCGCACGCAGAATCTTGTTTCTTGAGGTCTTTCATGAAAAGTCAGTTCAGATTCGCTCTTCTTGTCGCCTGTAGTTCGGCGAGCCTGGCGGCCCAGGCCATCGTCATCACCCAGAACGTCGACAACAACACCATCACACCTGGAAACTCCGTTTCCTGCAACGCCGGCGGCCTTCATGTGGACAACTGGTACGCCCGTGGTTTCAACCTTGCCGACTACGGCATCACCCAGCCGTTCCAGGTCAGTTCGGTGCGCTTCGGCGTCGAGGCCGCTTCCAGCCCCGCAGGCTTCCAGAGCATCACGGTGAACCTGTATGACGGGTACTCGACGTCCGGTGCGAATCTGCTTCCGGGCACGCTCGTCGGGTCATCGACCTTCAACCTCGCCAACGGTGCCACGTTCTTCCACGTCGAGAACGTCAGCGCGCTGATCACTTCGGGGCGCGTCGTCGCCGAAGTGTTCACGCCGAACGGCCAATCCGCGGGCAATGGCTTCTTCATCGGATCCAACCCCAACGGGCAGACGGGTCCGAGCTACATCAAGGCGCCGGATTGCGGTGTGACTTCGCTGACGAACCTCGGCGCCATTGGCTTTGGGGGCATGCACGAGTTGATCTGCATCGACGGCCAGCCCGTTCCTGAGCCCGCCACGCTTGCCGTGCTCGGACTCGGAGCCATCGCCGTCCTCCGCCGACGCCGCCGCAAGTAAGCGTCAAATCCTCCTCCCATTGCCTCCGAACGCGACCGCGCTCGGAGGCATTGTCTTGTTAGCGAGTGAGCAGCTCTCCCGTTTGTACTCGCCACAGCGCGGCGTAGAGCCCCCCGCCCTCAACCAGTTCTTCATGGGTCCCCGCCTCAAGAATGCGCCCCCCTTCGAGGACCCAGATTCGGTCTGAATCGCGAACGGTCGAGAGACGGTGCGCGATGACGATCGACGTTCGGCCCTCCGTGACGCGACCGAGCGAGCGCTGAATCGCGGCCTCGGTCTCGTTGTCGACCGAGGACGTGGCTTCGTCGAGGACGAGAATGGCAGGATCGCGCAGCAACGCCCGAGCCAACGATAATCGCTGGCGCTGGCCGCCGGAGAGCTTCTGGCCCCGCTCGCCCACGACAGTGTCGTACCCCTGCGGAAGATCGAGGATGAACTCATGCGCTTCAGCCGCACGGGCCGCATCTTCGATCGCTTCGATCGAAGCATCGGGCCGACCGTACGCGATGTTGTCCCGCACGGTCCCATGGAAGAGAAAGACGTCTTGGCTCACGTAGCCCATGGACCCACGCAGGGCGTCGTTCGCGAGCGTACGGATGTCCTGACCATCGAGGGTCACTCGACCTCGGCGAGGGTCATGGAACCGGAGGAGCAAGCGCAAGAGGGTCGACTTCCCTGCCCCCGTCGCTCCGACGATCGCGTGCGTTTCCCCGGCTGGGATGCGCAGATCGATCTCTTTCAGAATGTCGGGGCCGTCGGCGTATCCAAAGGAGACAGATTCAAAGGCAATCTCGCCCCGGATGGGCTCACTCAGCGCGTGATCGCCGGGTCGCATGGTCGGCTTCACGTCCAGGAGATTGAAGATCCGCGACGTCGACGCCATCGCTCTCTGGTACTGGTCGAGGGTCTCGCCAAGCCGGGTCATCGGCCACAAGAGCCGCTGCGTCATAAAGACCAGCACCGAGTACATCCCGACTTCCATCCGACCGTTCAGGACGAGGTAGCCGCCGATCACAAGGGTGCAGGAGAAGCCGGCAAGAATCGCCATCCGAATGAGCGGAATGAACGCGGCCGAAAACCGAATTGCCTCGCGGTTCGCCTCACGATAGTCGTTCGAGACCTTGGCGACCCGGGCCGCCTCGCGCTTCTCGGCGTGGAAGGCCTTGATCGTGGTGATCCCCCCGAGGTTTGCGCCCAACGTGGCGCTCAATTCGGCAACCGCTTCGCGGACCTTGGCGTACAGCGGCTGCAGCCGGCGTTGGTACCGGATCGACGCCACGATGATGATCGGAATCGGGAGAAACGCGAAAGCGAGCAGCGTGAGCGAGCCCGCGGCAAAGACCGCTCCCACGAGCACGACGTTCCAAAACAGGTCGATCAGCGAGCTCGCACCGCCATCCAGGAACCGCTCGAGCTGGTTGATATCGTCGTTGAGGATGCTGAGAAGGCCGCCACTCTTCGTGTCCTCGAACCACGCGACTTCCAAGCCCTGCACGTGATCATAGAGTTCGACCCGGATGTCATGCTCGATCGTCTGCGAGAGATTTCGCCAACTCAGCGCCGCGAGGTAGCCGAACGTCGATTCGAGGATCCAGACGACCGCGTTGAGCACGGCCAGAACGAGGAGCTGGTCCCAACGCCCCTCGATGCCGAACCATGTGGCCATGAACGAATCGTTGCCACGAACGATCACGTCGATGACGGCTCCGATCAGCACCTCGGGAGCGACGTCCATGACCTTGCCCAGAGTGGTGTAGGTCGTGGCGAGAACGACTTTCGGTCGGTAGGGCTTGGCATAGCCCCAGAGTCGACGGAGACCGGTTTGATTCTGGTTCATGGTTGGCTTGAGTCCGCGGCAATGCTCGGCGATGGCACGATCTGTGCATCGACGGCGTTTACCCATTGAAGGAGCGCGACCGGGGTCCGGGTACCCTCGTGAGCGCATCGCGTGACGAGGAGAACGATTTTGACGAAGAAGATTGGAATTCTAGGATTGTGTGCGACCGCCCTTGCGGTCGCAGGCTGCGGCAGCAAGAACGATGGCCTTGCCAACGTCGGGGGAGAGGAGATCTCGCTGCAGGAGTTTCGCGAGTATCTCGAGATCATGCCCAATGCGCGCGTCTCGGTTCAGGGCCAGGTCGCCCGACTCCCGGTGATGGATACCCTCGGGTTCCAAGCGATGCAGGATCTCGTCGGATATAAAATTCTCATGCAACTCGCGGCAGACGAGGGGGTGCTCCCCACGCCCGCCGACGTCGCGAAAGAACTCACCTTCCGAACCCAGCTCGATCCCGCCTTCGTGAACAACCTTACGTCCACCGGTTTGACGCTCGCCCAGGTTCGGGACAGCCTCAAAATCGACTTGGCCCGCGAGCGGCTTCTGACCAAGGGCATCACCGTCACGAAGGAAGATGCGGAGCAGTACATCAAGGATAACCCCCGCCAATTCGTCGAGCCGGCCACGGCGCAAAGCTACGTCATCGTCGTCAGCAGCGAGGCGGCCCGAGATCAAGTCGATCGGGACCTCGCGGGCGGCGAGCCGTTCAAGCAGGTCGCGATGCGGTCCAGCGAGTTGGACAACGCCAAAGCCACCGAGGGTCGCTTCCAATACACGGTCCTGAGTCAGTACCCGAGCGACATCCGCCCGATCATCGAGCGCACGCCGGAATTGAAACAGACCGAATGGATCAAGTTCGATCGCGGCTTCGCGAAGTTCTACGTCGAGTCGAAGACCCCCGAAAAGCCGGTCAGTATGGACGACAACCGAAAGGAGCAGCTGCGGCGACAACTCGCGCTCCAATATGGGCAGGCAGCCAGCGATCTCGATCGGCGTCTCGTCGATAAGCTCAAGGAGAGCAAGGTCAACGTCGGCTACAAGTCGATGAGCAAGCGTTGGGACGAGTATGCGGCCGAGGTCACGAAGCGCGGCGAACTTGAGAAGCCGAACCAGTCCACGTCGAAAACGGACTCCAAGTAGGTCGGCATGCGGCGAGGCCCAGGCTCCCTGGGCCTCGCCGCGTTCTTAGTGGGGGGCGAGGGCGAACTCGAACGACGTACCCTGTCCCTGCACGCTCGTAGCCCGGACCCAACCCCCGTGGCGAACGACGATGCGTTTGACCGTCGCCAGGCCAATTCCCGAACCCTCGAACTCCTGCCTGGCGTGGAAGCGCTGAAACGGCTCGAACAACTTCGAGGCATAACGCATGTCGAATCCGACCCCGTTATCGCCCACGACGATCGACTCGGGGCTTGAGCCGCGCATGACTTGGATCCGACCAGGACGGCCGTGCGTGAATTTCCAGGCGTTGTCGAGGAGATTCTCGAGCAGGATTCGGGTCAACCCCGAGTCGCCCTCGATCCGTAACTCCGGCTCGATCTCGAAGACGCACGTTCGATCCCTTGAGCGAACCCGGAGTTGCTGGACGATCTCCTCGGTCATCGCGGTGAGATCGATCGATTCCCGATGAAGCGGGGTACGCGCCACCCGCGACAGGCGCAGGAGGTCGTCGATCAACTGGTTCATCCCCTTCGCGGCGCTACGGATACGATCGATCATCTCGGTTCCCTCGGCTCCGATCGTCGCCCCGTAGTCTTCGAGGAGGAGATAGGCCATGGCATCGACCGCTCGCAACGGACCTCGAAGGTCGTGGGAGACCGAGTAGGTGAAGGCTTCGAGTTCCCGATTCGCCGACTCCAGCTCGGCCGCGCGTTCAGCGAGATCCTGATGGAGGCGAGCGATCTCGGCTTCGGCCGCTTTGCGAACCGAGATGTCGGAATGGGTTCCGACGACGCGGAGCGGACGCCGATCTTCGGACCACGAGAGGACTTTCCCCCTGGCCTGGATCCACTTGTAGGATCCGTCCTTGCAGCGCATTCGGAACTCGGCGGCGTAGGCCGGCACCTCTTGGTGGAAGTGGCGCTGGAGGGCGGCCAAGGTCGCGTCGAGGTCAGCCGGATGAAGGCGGGACGCCCACGCATCGAAGGTGTTCGGGATTTCGTCCTCCTCGTAACCGATCATCTCCTTCCATCGGGCCGAGAAGAACGTCTGGTTGGTGACGGGATCCCAATCCCACACCCCGTCCCCGCTCCCTTCGAGCGCGAAGCGCCAGCGCTCCTCGCTGATCTGCATCGCACGCTGGAACTCCTCTGTTCGGGCCCGAAGCTGGGCTTCGATCTCCTCGAGCGCTTGGCGAGCAGCTTCCGCCGACGCGACGTGGGAACTGACGTCGATGACGATCGTCTCGATGACCGACTCGCCGCCGAAGAGGGTTGGCCGCGAGAAAACCTCGGCCACGAAGTCGGTGCCATCGTCGCGCCGAATCCGATATTCCTGAGTCCCCAGCTGGACCGACGGATCGCCGAGACGTCGGATGCGCTCCGACCACACCGGCTCCATCTCCGGCGGCAAGAACTCAGTCACCGAGCGGCCGATCAGGGCGTCTGGCGTGGCCACCCCCATCTGGCGAGCGAGAGCGGGGTTCGCGTGCAGGATGATGCCGTCGCGCCACAGGAGAGCGGGATGCTCGGCTCGATCGAGCAACTGGCGCTGGCGGCTGCACTCTTCGACAAGGTACGCGTCACTCACGAGACCCCCCAAAAGCTATCGTCATGATACGACGGGAAACGCAACAATGGCTGCCCTTTGGCGGTGGATTGTCGCAGATTGTGCGGAGTTTGTCGACTGCGCACATCCGGCTCCAACCCGTCTGCGGATAGAATGAACTCAGTCTTGCAAGACTCGGAGGTGAACTCGTGAAACGATGGATCATGGGTGGCGTGCTGGCGGTTGCGGCCGCGGCACTGGTCGCCCAAGGTTCGGGGTCCGGAGTTCTGGGTGGTTTCGTGAAGGCGCTGAACCAGGCTGATGGCCTGAATTCAACCTACACCATCCAGAAGCTCGGAGGGGCCCCGGATACGTACAAGGTGTCTCTGGCGAAGCCGAACAAGGCGCGCATCGAGACGCCGACGCAGCTCATCGTCGCCGATGGGACGACGATCGTGACGTTCGACAAGCAGGCGAACCAGTACATCAAGCGGGCGCAGACCCCGGCGGGGCTCCGTGGCCTCTTCACCGATGACGCCACGAGCATCTGGGCCGGCTTCTTCAATCCCGAGCCGTTCAAGGGCATGAACGCCAAGGCGTTGCCCGACAAATCGCGCAAAGGCATTCAGTTCAAAGTCGTCGAGATCAGCGCGCCGGACAACCAGGACATCACGCTGACCCTCTACGTCAATCCGGCCGACAACATCGCGCGGCAAGCCGAGATGACGGTCAAGTCCGGCACCCAGGCCGGCGTCCGGATTCTCGACACCAAAACCCTCGAACTCAAGAAGGAAGCCGACACGGTCTTCGCGTTCGCGCCCCCTTCGGGTGCGAAGGAAGTGACCGAGGCCGAACTCAACAGCGACAAGTGGTACCACGACCTCGACGAGGCGCTGCGCGTGGCCAAGGCGACGAACCGATTGGTCTTCATCGACTTCGGTGCCGTGTGGTGAGGGTACTGCAAGAAACTTCAGGCTGAAGTTTTTCCGACCCCCGAGTTCAAGGCTCTCTCGAAGTTCATGGTCTTCGTCCACATCGACGGCGATGAGCGAAAGGACCTGGTCTCCAAGTACGGAGTTTCCGGGTTCCCGACGCTGATCATGATGAAATCCGACGCGTCGATCGTCGATCAGTGGTCCGGCTACAGCCCGGCGCCGCAGTTCATCGAGCGCGTCAAGCAAGCCCTCCGCAAGGGCGGCATGAATCCCTGATCGAACCACGTGCTTCGAGAATCGGCCCTCCCGAGTTCGGGAGGGCCGATTCGCTTGCAGACCTTCCCTGGACTCGGGAGATGACGCGCGAAGAGGCACTCCCACCGAGGACTCAGAGGCGGAGAGCTACTCGATAACCCGTCCCACGATCGAGGCAACACGTGGATGTCGAAGGGGTAGGATTTCGGGATGCCCGACTTCGTGAACCAGCTCTGCTACGGAGACAACCTCGAAGTCCTGCGCAAGATGCCCGACGAAATCGCCGACCTCGTCTACCTCGATCCCCCCTTCAACTCCGCCCGCAACTACAACCTCCTCTTCAAGCAGGTCAAAGGCGGCGACAGCCCGGCCCAGATCATGGCGTTCGAGGACACCTGGCAGTGGAGCCACCGGCTGTACAACGAGTTCATGAGCGACGAGCGCAACCAGCCGCTCTGGAAGCTCGTGCAGTCGCTCTACGACATCCTTGGCGACTCCGAGATGATGGCCTACGTCGTCATGATGGCCCCGCGCCTGCTCGACCTCCAACAAGCACGCCACTTAGGACGTCCATGAAGCAGAATCCGGAGTACAATTGGCGTCCGATTCCGTCCATAAGGAGGTGGAATTGAAATTCGCAGAGTTCTTTGCAGGGATCGGCCTCGTGCGAATGGGGCTTGAACGCTCGGGTTGGACGTGCGCGTTTGCGAACGATATCGATCCGAAAAAGCTAGAGATGTATTCCGCGCAGTACCCAGACTTCGGCGAACACTTTGTGCTTGGGGACATCCGAAACTTGGATATCAGCCAGTTGCCGGTAGTTGATCTTGCGTCGGCTTCATTTCCGTGTACCGACCTAAGCTTGGCTGGCGCACGAGCTGGCCTTGCGGGCGAGCACTCGTCAGCTTTGTGGCCGTTCCTTGAATTGCTCCACAAGATCGAACTGATTCGCCCACCCATTGTTTTGTTGGAAAACGTCCCTGGGTTCCTGACATCTCACGGCGGTGCCGACTTCAAGAGTGCCTTGCTAGCCCTCAATCGCTTGGGCTATGAGGTCGATGCGCTCATCATCGATGCCGCACACTTCGTCCCCCAGTCAAGGCCGAGGATGTTTGTCGTCGCCACCTATCGACCCCTTCAATTCCGGGTGTGCGAGCGGCGCAAAATGCCAAAGCTCTTCGAATCGCAGGTCAGGCCCGCCGCCCTTGCCCAATTCATTCTCGATAATCCGGGGATCAATTGGAACATTCGCGAACTGCCCACCTTGCCCGTTCGAAGCTCTGACTTGCCCGCTATCCTTGAACCCATGAGCGACGACGCGCCCGAGTGGTGGTCGCCAGCCCGCACCGAGTACTTGGTAAATCAAATGAGCAGCAAACATCGGCAGATTGCCGATGAGATGGCTTCTCGCAAAGAGGCAACATACGGCACAGTGTTCCGCCGAGTGAGGAATGGAAAGTCAATGGCAGAACTCCGCGTAGATGGAATTGCGGGGTGTCTTCGTACACCGAAGGGAGGTAGCGGCCGCCAAATCCTCTTCCGGGCAGGAAACGGTCGATACAATGCTCGGCTCCTGACTCCGCGCGAGTGCGCAAGGCTCATGGGGGCGGACGACTTTCCAGTTAACGTGCCACAAAACCAGGCTTTGTTTGGGTTTGGAGATGCGGTGTGTGTGCCCGTCATTGACTGGCTGGCGAGGAACTACCTCAATCCACTCTTGCATGAGTTGACAAGTGCGGAATGTCGGATGGCTAGGGCTTGAAGGACAAACCTCTCGGCGTTCCATCCGATGTCGCTGAAATCAGAAAGCGAATTTCGGAATTCTTTAAGGAGAAATCTCCCTCCGGGAAACCGATTGGTTCATATTGGGGAGTTTATGTATTCTTCGACTATGACGGCGAGCCCATTTACGTCGGTCAGACCATTGAGAGCTTGGGAGGGCGTGTAAGCCGCCACATGACCAACCAGAGGACAGACGCCGTAGCGATGAATGTCCTCGACCCCTTTGAGGTGGCTTCGATAGAGGTCTACCTTCTGTATCATAGGTCGGAGAACCCACCACCCAGAGCGCAAGTGCTGAAAGAGCTGCACGCCCTCGAGTACACCGTGTTCCAAAAGGTCCTCCATGAGTCCACCCTCAAGGCCGTGCTGAATGAGAAGGATCTTGACGCGACTGACTTTGTAAAGCTCCCAACTTCATACCGAAAGCGCATAATCCCCGACGAGTTATTCGCCACCCGCCAGCACCCAGACATTCGCATTGCTAGGCGAGCAAACACCATCGCACGTTTGGCTCAAGTCATCAGCGAGCGCGAAGTCTCGGCGGGCCTTCGGCGCACCCTTCTTACTCAGGCGAGGCGCCTTGAGAAGCTGGCGGCTGAACGCTTCAAACCGTTTGAATCACAGGTGCCTCATGTGGGATCAGAAGATGACCAAGAAGATTGACCGCACGATCCAGGTCAAAGGCGGCAACGCCATGAACCTCAGCACCATCCGCGACTTCGCCAACGTCATTGAGTCGAACAAAGCCGTCCTCGGCATCATGATCGGCATGAAAGAACCCACCCCCGAAATGAAGCGCGTCGCCGACCAGATGGGCTACGCCGACTGGCCCACCGAACGCAAATACCCCCGCTACCAAATCCTCTCGATCGAGGGGCTCTTGGAGAAGGGCGTCAAGCCCGAGATCCCCGACAGCTATCGCCTCGGCGCGCAGACCGGCGTCGGCAGGGCGCAGGACGACGGGCAGGCGGGGTTGTTCGAAGGCGACGACTGACGTTGTTTTCGTCGCCGTCCTCGTCCTCGTCGCAGCAAGTGACCATCGATCCAGGGCATTCCGCGGGTCATCTTCGACCACAAAGGCGAGATGCGGGACCGCAAAGCCGAGATGTGCGGCCGCAAAGCCGAGATGTGCGACCACAAAGGCGAGATGCGGGACCGCAAAGCCGAGATGTGCGACCGCAAAGCCGAGGTGTGCGACCGCAAAGCCGAGGTGTGCGACCGCAAAGCCGAGATGTGCGCCCGCAAAGCCGAGATGTGCGACCGCAAAGCCGAGATGTGCGACCGAAGAGGGGAGATGTGTGCCCGTTGCACCAAGAGGTGCTGCTGACGGACCAGGATGTTTGATCGAGGGACTCAGTTGTGCTGTGGTTGGGAAAGGAAATGATGCAGAAAGCCTGGTCCCATCTAGGCTTGACGTAGCGAAGGCAAGTTCGTCAAAGTGAAAAGACGTGATCCTGCTCTGGCCCGAGCCAGTCGACAGGAGCAAATCCAACTGAGGAGAGAGCAGTGAGGAAGACCAACATCCCCCCGAGACGGTACTTGCAGAAACTCGACGAGTTTCTCGCCCATTGGCCGCTGGTGAACACGGCCTTGGGCTCCCCCCTCGCCCTGCAGGGCAACTACCTCGTCGCGAACCTCACCACCGATCGTGGCGCGGTCAACACCCAGCTGAACGCCGTCGTGACGGCCGAGAACAGCCGGCAGAGCGCGATCGCCGATCGCGACACCCGCCGAGCGAGCCTGCGGGAGCGGTTCCGCCAGTTCAACCAGGCCGTCCGTGCGTTCTTCCCGAACAGCACCTATGCGGCTCAGCTCCCCCGCATCCCGGGCCTCAGCCACCCGATGGGCGTGTGGGCCAAGGCGATGCAGGACGTCGCCGAGATCTGGAACGCGATCAACGCGATCACGCCGGTGCCGCCGGGCGCGCCGATCCCGCTCACCCTCGTCGGCGGCTACACGCGGGCGAACTTCCTGACCGACCAGACGGCGATGCTGGCCGCCTTCACGTCGGTCGAGTCATCGGCGCTCGCCCTCGAGAACGCGCAGCTCACGCGCGATCAGATCTGGCTGCCGATCTATGAGCGGCTCAAGCAGTATCGCCTGGCTGTGCAGGCGCGGTTCGCGGCGGGCGCGGCTCTGCTCGAATCGCTCCCTTCGATCACGCCCGCTCCCGGCCACACGCCGGCTCCGGTCAACGTCTCGGCGAGCTGGGACCCGAATCTGAGCAAGGCGGTGATCGTCTTCGAGGCATCGACCGACCCCGACCTGATCCAGTACGAGCTTCGCGGGTGCTTCGGCAACCGCTACCGCACGGACGAAGAGGCGGTGCTGGGGAGCCTGGCGGCAGGGGCCTCGCCGCTGCGGTTCGAGACGAACACCGGCCTCGTCGCCTCCGGCTCGCGCGTGTTCTACAAGGTCTACGTGATCCTGAATTCGGGCAACGAGAAGGGCTCGCGCACGGTGAGCGTCACCCGGCCATAGGGGAGGTATTGGATGCCTGAGCGCAGTAACGACATCAGGAAATGGAGCGAGGGGTTTGTGGCGGCCTCGGAGGGAATCGAACCCCCGACGCCCTCCTTAGGACGGAGGCGCTCTATCCNNGCTCTATCCACTGAGCTACGAGGCCGTCGATCTAGCGTACCCGCCTCAGATCGACTCGACCAAGACCTGGTCGTTCGTGAAGACGCACAGCTCGGCCGCGATCTTGAGCGCCTCGCGTGCGATCGACTCGACGTCCATGCCGGTGTGGGCCGTCAACGCACGAGCCGCCGCCACGGCATAGGGACCGCCACTCCCGATGCCGGCGACGCCATCGTCCGGCTCGATCACGTTGCCGTCCCCGGACAGAAAGAGCAGGCCGTCACGATCGGCAGCGAGAATCATGGCGTTCAGGTTGCGCAGCACTTTGTCGGTTCGCCAGTCCTTCGCGAACTCGACGGCGGCGCGGCGAAGGCTGCCGCCGTGGGCTTCGAGCTTCGCCTCCAGGCGTTCGAGCAGGGCCTGGGCATCGGCAACGGAACCGGCGAACCCGCAGATGACCTTGCCGCCGGCGAGTCGGCGGACTTTGCGCGCGCCATGCTTGAGCACCGTCGCCTCGCCGAGCGTCACCTGCCCATCAGCGGCGATCGTGGTCTTGCCGTCACGCGAGACCCCAACAACGGTCGTCGAACGAATCTGAGCCATGAGGGCATTGTGAACCCTCGCGCCGACTGGCGACCCGCCGGCGTCTAGACACTCGTGGGACGCCGCGCCGAAACGTGGGGCTGGACGTTGCCCGCGCTCGGCGCGGGCCTGTTCGCCGTCGCGATCCTCGCCGCGTTGCTCGGCGCCGAGCTCTGGCCGGCGGTCGTCGCCGGCGTTGCCGGGCTCGGCGTCCTCCTTCTCGGTCTCGCGAATCAGCGCATCCTGACCCATCTCCACGGCGAGGTCGAGACCGCGCGCAGCGAATCCGCGCTCGCGGAGGAACGCCTGGCGCAGCAACGCACCGCCGTCGACTCGTTTTCGAACGGACTGGATGTGGCCATCTTCCTCTGCGATGAGCGCGGGCTGGTCCTCTACGCAAACCGCAAGGCGATCGAGATGTTCCGGTTCGAAGACCCGGTCGGGCGGGCGATCCTGGCCGTCAGCCTATCTCACGACCTCGAGAAGCTCGTGGGCTCGATCCTTGAGGAACCGATCGACGGTGAGCTTGCCTTCAGCTACCCTGAGGAGCGGATCGCACGCGTCCGGGCGTGGCGGGAGGGGGGCGGTTCCGAGCGCATTTTCGTCAGCATCGTCGATATCACCGAGCTTCGCCGACTCGAGCGTGTGCGCCAGGACTTCGTCGCCAACGTCTCCCATGAGGTACGGACGCCGATGACGACGATCCGCGCGATGGCGGAAACCCTTCAGGACGACGACACCGACGATCCCGAACTCCGGCAGCGCTACCTCGAACGGATCATCACCGAGGTCGATCGGCTGACCTTGATCTCGCAAGACCTTCTCATCCTCAGTGCGGCGGAGAGCGGGGTGCTGCGCAAGAACACGTGTGACCTCGTTCCGATCGCCCGCAACGCGCTCGCGCTCGTCGACGAAGCGGCTCGGACGAAGGGACTCAACTTGGTCCTCGAGGCCCCGGACTCCCTTTTCGCGGAGGCCAACGGAGCCCAGATCGGGCAGGTCTTCGTCAACCTGATCGAGAACGCCGTGAAATACACCGCCGAAGGCACCGTGACGATGCGACTCCGATCGGAGGGCCCCAACGCCATAATCGTGGTCGAAGACACCGGCATCGGGATTCCCAGCGAGCATCTGCCACGGATTTTCGAACGGTTCTACCGGGTCGACAAGGCGCGCACTCGACCGGGGGGTACCGGACTCGGCCTCAGCATCGTCCGGCACATCATCGAATCCCACGGCGGGACCGTCTCGGTCGAGAGCGCGCTCAATCGTGGAAGCGTGTTCAGTTTGTCCTTGCCCCTTGGGGAAGCCGGCCCGCCCCCGGGGCCTTCGGCGTGATCTTCATTAACTCGACCTCGAACACGAGGACCTGATTCGGTCCGATGTTCGGGGGACTGCCTTGAGGGCCATAGGCGATCGCGGGTGGAATCCTAAGGGTCCTCACTCCGCCGACTTGCATGCCGAGAATGCCGACGTCCCAGCCCGGAATCACGCCGCCCTGCCCGATCGTGAACGTGAGGGGCTTGCCACGTTTTCTTGAGTTGTCGAACTCCTTGCCGTTGACGAGCTTGCCGACGTAATGCACGTCGAGCGAGTCGCCCGATTTGACTTTCGGTCCCGTACCCACCTTGACGTCCTTCTTGTCAAAGACGTTGGTCTCGTTGCCAGGGACGCGATCGAGCAGCTTCACGTTGAAGACCAAGTCGGCCTTGCCTGGAATCTTCGGCGGCTGACCCTCTTCCCCGTAAGCCAACTGATAGGGGATCGTCAGTTTGCGCTCGCCTCCGACCTTCATCCCCTGAAGACCGTCTTCCCAACCCTTGATGACGCCTCCCGCGCCGAGAATCACGGGAAACGGCTGGTCATCGGGGCTGTCATTGCTGTCGAACTTCGAGCCGTCCGATTTCAGTGTCCCCGAGTAGATCACGAGGAGGATGTCGCCGTTCTTGGCGCCGTCACCCGTTCCTGGCTTGATTTCTTCGATCTGGACCTTGACGTTGGCGTCAGGCTTGTCCGAACCCGTGGTGCCGCTCTTGGTGTCGGCCGCCGGCTGCTGGGCGCATCCGACAAGCCAAAAGGTGGCGAGCATCGCCGTCACAAAGGAAACCGTTCGCATAGCCCGATAGTTTACTGCCGACCGGTCTGCCCGGGAAGTAAACTCGGCCCGATGAAGCTGTTTGTCGATACCGGAGACACCGAAGAAGTACGTCGGGCATCGGACTGGGGTGTCCTCGACGGCGTCACGACGAACCCGTCGTTGATCGCCAAGTCGGGAAAGGGGTTCCGGGAAACCGTCCTCCAGATCTGCGAACTCGTCCCCGGAGGCGACATCAGCGCCGAAGTCGTCGCGACCGATTACGACACGATGCTCAAAGAGGCGATCGAGATCGCTTCGTGGCACCCGCAGATCGTGGTGAAGGTCCCGCTGATCGAGCCCGGTGTCCAACTTGTGCGTACGCTCAGCGATCGGGGTATCCGCACGAACGTCACGCTCGTCTTCTCGGTCTCGCAGGCGCTTCTGGCCGCGAAGGCGGGCGCGACCTACATCTCGAATTTCGTCGGAAGAGTGGATGACATCTCCGACGACGGGATGGACGCGGTCGCAGCGACCGTCGACATGGTGCACCAATACGGATTCGACAGCCAGGTCTTGGTCGCCTCGGTGCGGCATCCCCTTCACGTCGTCCAGTCGGTCGCGTGCGGAGCCCACGTGGCAACGATGCCGCTCAAGATCATGGAGATGCTGTTCAAGCACCCGCTGACCGACATCGGGCTCCAGCGGTTCCTCGACGACTGGAACAAGGCCGGCCTGAAGATCTTCGGCTAGGGATCGATGATCGCGCCGCCTTTGGCGGGCCCGATCGGGCGTCTGGCCGCTTCGCCTTGGGGTGGATCCAGCTTCGTCTTGCCCGGAAACGTCGCCTGCCGCTCCTTCGTCGGGCTCAGGATCGTCAGGGTCAAGGTCGGGCAGCGCTGAAGCTCGGGCGTCGCGAACGCATCGACGACGTACCAGGCCCCGAAGAAGTCGCCCATCGGGAACAAGGGCGGACTCGGCTCCGCCTCGAACTCGGGGATGAGGGGTTGGGCGAACGGCACGTGCCGATACCACTTGAAATCCTGCAGCTTCTTGCGGTCTCGAACCTGCCACTCGCCGAGCGGTTCCACCCGAACCGGAAACGTTTGGTTGTTGCCAGTCAGGACGAACTTCAGTCGCCGGATCTCAAGCGGATCGGCGGGCACTTCCGGCGTCAGTTCGAGGAGCGAGAGCTTCTTGAATGCGGCGAGTTCGACGAGGAACGTCAGCTTGCCCTCGAGGCGACTGCGGATCGACTCCCACCGCCGTTCGGCCTCGCCATCCTCCCAGAGTTCTCGCCGAGATAGGAATCCAAGCCAGCGGGAAACCAGCCGAGGCGAAATCCACACCACCGTTTCCACGTCTCGCGGCAGCGTCCCGTCGTACCAGGAACCGATCGGTTGTCGGTCGCCGAGCGCGATGCTGAGCAGGGACGCGGTCTTCCGCTTGGCGGTCTGGACGCCGAATCGAAAGTCGGCCTCGATCGGGCGAGCGGGAAAGGAGATCGGGTCTGGAAAGGGTCCCAAGCTGGGTGGGCGATCCTGGTCCAGACCGATCGGCGTCGACAGGAGGATCAACATAGGGCCATTTCTCCTTTCGGCATCTTTGCGGGGAACTGGAGCCCGATTCCCTGAGCGACGGCACGAAAACTCCGATAGCTCGCGCCCAGGAGATGGAGAGACCCCGCATGGAGTCGCGAGATCACCTTACTCGCCGGCCGCCTGATAGGCGCCGGAGAAAATCCCGACCAGGTTCGTAATGTACACGTATCCGACGTAGATCGCGACGAGGAGCAGGACGACGACTCCGAACAGAATCCCGGTCTGAACCGAGCGAGTCTCCGCTTCGCCCTCGTAGAACTCGGCGACCTTGTTGAGCATGAAGTCGAGATTGCCGGTCGTTTCGCCGGTCGAGACCATGTCCAAAACGATCGGATTGAAAGCGCCGGTCGAGACCATCGTCTCGGTCACTCCCGCCCCTTCTTCGAGGCGCGAGAACGCCGGGTACATTTCCGCGCGCAGACGCTGGTTCCCGCACGCGTCAGCCGAGAGCTTGAACGCCTTGTGGATCGGGAGCCCAGCCTTGTAGAGCGCACCGAACGCCCGTCCGAACTTCGCCATCGCGAACTGGTGGGCGGTCTTGCCGAATCCGGGAAGGCGCAAAATCAGCAGGTCCCAGTTCTCCCTGATTTGTGGATTCTGGAGTCCGACGCGGACGAAGAGAAATGCCGCGACCAGGAGTGGGAGCAACACGATCCATGTCGCCCACGTCGTCAGAGGCGAGCTGAGCGAGACCGAGGAGTTCGGTTTGATCATCTGAATGAACATGTTCGCGCCGATGATGATCACCACCGACACGACCAGGGTGATCTTCGGATACAACGTGACCCGCCGCAACAGGTTGCGAAGCCTGATCTCCTGCTCCAGATAGTCCGCGATCTGGCTGAGGGCAGAGTCGGTGAAGCCGCCCTCCTCGCCCGCCCGAAGGATGCTGATCGTGAGGGGCGTGAAGACCTCCGGGTACCGCTGGAGCGCGGCCGAAAGCGGGTGCCCTTGGAGCACGACCTCACGCGCCTCGTGGACGATCGAGGCGAGCTTGCCGTTCCGTGTCTGGCGAGCAAGGGTGTCGAGGGACTGAACCGGATTCACTCCAGCCCCGAGCATCGTGGCGAGCTGGCGAAAGAAGAACAGCTGATTCTCGAGTGGCACCCTGCCCACGAGGGGTCCGGCGATGTCGGTCTTCCAAGTCGGGCGCGGAGTGAGGTCGACAGGCGGCGGGAGCGAGGTTTGCGGGGCCTCGCTTCGGGGTGGAGCAGCCTCCTGGACACGGACGGTCTCCAGCCGAAGACCCCGAGCCGAGAGTTCCTGCGCGACCTGCTCGACTCCGGCGCCCTCTTGGGTCCCGGAGACCGGTCGACCGTTTGTGTCCGTGGCTTGGTAGTGGTAGAGCGGCATTTGTCGCGAACCTCACCGGAGTATACGTCCGGACGCATCGGCTCGCTCCGGGCCACCGGCCCATCAGCGACGCGGCCTTTCCGCTTGTCGCAGCCAATCTCGACGTCGCCGATGAGCCGGAGCTCAAGGACTGGATCAAGCCGTCGATCGTCCGACGGTCGGTGGTCAGACTATCGGGATCGTCGGAGTGATCACGCCCGGTCTTCCGACGATCAGCTCCCCGGGTCCGAACGTGAAGATGCTCGACGTGATGAAGAGTGTCCGGGCCGAAGTCGATCGGCCGGGCGAGGAAGGGATCAACAAGATCATCCTCACCTGGGCCGGCACGAGCAGGCGAGCCGCATCGTCAACCCGGTGGTGCGCGTCTGCTCGGACGGCAAGCGCCTTACGGTCGATCTCGGGGGCCGCGCGAACACCCAGGATTACATGGTCGAAGTCATCAACCAGTCGGCATAGCTGCGGCGCTAGTCTGCCTGCATGAGAAGCTTATCAGCCGTGCCTTCGTACCAGCCCACTCCTCCGCTGCGCCAACTGCAATATCATGGGGCATAATTTGTGTCATGCAACGGCTCACCCACGTCCTCGCGGTCTCCCTTCTTGTTGGTCTTGTCGCAGCCGGATGTGGAGGCGGATCTTCGCCCGTCCCGGCGGCGACGTACAGCGGCGTTTATCGGGGGACGGTCGATCTTCCTGGCATCGGGGTTTCTGACGTGCTGCTCAGCCTCGAAGGAAGAGGCGCGAAGGGCGTCGGCAAGATCATCTCGCTCACCGGAAATCGACAGCGAAGGGCCACGTTCAGTTCGTTCTCCAACTCCAGCAATCGCTCGATCGTGACCGCGCCCCTCCTGAACGGGCCCGAGCACCAGATCGAAGTTCGACCGGTCGGCGATTCTCCAGTACCTTCGCAAGTGCAGGTGACGGTGAGCCGGGGCGGACAATCGAGTGAGGCCACCCTGTCCCGCTCCGGAAGCTTCGCGCGGGCCGGCGACCCGTCCCCCTTTGCTCCCAACGCGTCCTACAATGTCTCCGCCTCGGGCGACTCGTTCAGTTTCACCATCACGAGCGCCTCGCCGGACGGGACGGGAGGGTGGAACCTCAGTGGACTGGCCTACGGCCGTGGAGGAGAAATGATCTTCGGCGACCAGGGAATCCAACCGAGCAACTTCTCGAACGGCCTCCTGGTCATCCAGTCGGTCGGAGGTCAGTTCCTTTGCGATGGGTTCGATCCGGGATCGGGGGGCACCGGGACGGTCTTCACGCTCCAGCAGATTTACGGGGGCGCGCAGTTCAGTCGATAAGGCGATTGCATCCATCAGATCTTCCAGTTGCACGGTGAACCCGTCCATCCCGCTTGCACGGGATGGACGGGTCTGAGTTTGACCGCTCGGCCGCCCCTCTCCGACGGGGCCAGGACAGTACACTGGGCAGCATGCGCCGCACCCTCGCATTGCTCGCTTGTCTCGCCCCAACGGCTCTCTTCGCCGCCGACTTCACCCTGACGATCCTGCACACGAACGACGTCCACGCGCGCGTCGAGCCGAACAAAATCAAGCAGTCGACCTACGGGGGCTATCCGCGCAATACGACCCTCATCAAGCAGTTCATGAAGAGCGACCCGAACCCAATCTTGCTCTCGGCCGGGGACGTCTTCCAAGGCACGCTCTACTTCAACGTCTATGAGGGGCTCGCCGACCTCGCCTTCATGAACCGGCTTGGCTACACCGCGATGGTGGTGGGTAACCATGAGTTCGATAAGGGCCCCAAGGCGATCGGCAACTTCGCCCGTCTTGCGAACTTCCCCCTCCTTGCCGCCAATCTTGACGTGGCGGCGGAGCCCGAGCTCAAGGACTGGATCAAGCCGTCGATCGTCACGACGGTCGGTGGTCAGAAGATCGGCATCGTCGGAGTAATCACACCCGATCTCCCCTCGATCAGTTCGCCAGGGCCAAACATCCGGATGCTCGACACGTTCCAGAGCGTGCAAACTGAAGTCGATCGCCTCGGCAAGGAAGGGGTCGACAAGATCATCCTCCTCTCCCACTCGGGATATGAACTCGAGCAGGAGTTCGCGGCCAAGATCAAGGGCGTCGACGTGGTCGTCGGGGGCCATAGTCACACCCTGCTCGGCGACCTCGGGATCGCCGACCTCCCTGCCGGCCGCGGCCCTTACCCCACGGTCGTCAAGAACGCTGACGGCAACACCGCGCTCGTCGTCCAGGCCTGGCAGTGGGGCCAAGTACTCGGCCGAATCCAAGTCACGTTCGACGACATGGGCGCGGTCAAGGACTGGAGCAAGACGCCTCCCGTGGTCGTCGGCCCCGAGGTGAAGGACGATCCCGAAGCGGCCACCATGCTAAGCGCGTTCCAGAAGCCGGTCGCGGCGGTTTCGAACGAGGTCATCGGCGCGACCGAAACCGGACTCGGGCTCGACGGCTCGGCCCGAACCGGCGAGAACACGATGGCCAATGCGATCTGCGACGCGCAACTCGCGAAGACGAAGACGATGGGCGCGGTCGTCTGCTTCATGAACGCCGGCGGCGTCCGCGCTTCGATGGAGCCGGGCGAAATCACCTACGGAGAGGCGGTCACGGTTCAGCCGTTCAACAACACGCTCGTCCTCCTCGAACTTACCGGCGAGGAGATCCAGAAGACGCTCGAGTTCGGTTCGAAGGGCGCGGCGGACGGCTCGGGCGGGCTCATCCATCTCTCCGCGAACAGCAGCTACACCATCGATGCGTCCAGACCGGAGGGAAGCCGAGTCGTGAAGGTCACGATCGACGGCCTGCCGCTCGACCTCAAGAAGACCTACAAGATCGTGCTGAACAGCTTTCTCGCGGGCGGGGGCGACGGCCACGAGGTGCTGAAGAACGCGAAGGGATCCCGCCTCGACACCGGGTTCCTCGACATCGAGGCGTTCGCGGAGTACATCAAGGGCCACAATCCCTTGAACGGCAAGAAGGAAGGGCGCATCGTCGTTGTCGGCAAGTAGTGCTCGTCAGGCTGAGCGGACCGTGGCGGCCCTGTTGCGGAGAGACGGGGGAGCCCACGCCGTGCTCTTCTATGGTGCCGAAGGGGCGGGCAAGGCGACCCTGGCCCGTGAATTGGCCCGAGGCTGGCTATGCAAGACGCCCGTCGACGGGCTCGGCTGCCGTGAGTGCGGCATCTGCCGGTCGGTCGATGCCGCCCGAGCCGTCGACCTGGTGTGGGTCGTACCCCAGGGGGCGAGTCGTCTGATCCACCTGTCGGCGATCGTCGCCACCAACGACTCCGAGTCGGTGCCGGTCACCGAGCTCTTCCGCACGATGCCGCTGATGGCTCGCCACAAAGTCGTCGTGATCGAAGACGCGGACCGGATGAATGCCGCCGCCTACAACGCGCTCCTCAAGACCCTCGAGGAGCCAGGGCCGCACGGTCGGCTGATCCTGACGACTTCCGCGATCAGCCGGATTCCCGCAACGATCCGGTCCCGATGCCTCACGATCCAATGCTCGCTCCCCGACTTCGACGCCGACGTCACCGACGCGGAGCGCGCTTGTTCGGAGGGCGCGGTCGGAGTGGTCGACCGGATCCGGAAGGCGCCCGAAGTCTATGCGTCCATCCACGGGCTCGTCGACCGACTCGCCAACGCCCCCCGCTCGCAGGCGCTTGCCCTGGGCGCGGAGTTCTCCGACCTGGCCGAAGCGCTGCAAAAGCCGCTTGGCCTGGTGGCGCGGGCGGCCGACACCGAGGCTCTGCGCGCCCTTGCGGCGTGCGTCGTCGAGCATCCGGCGTACGGACCAGAAGCGGCGCAAGCCGTCGCCGAGACCCACCGCATCGTCCAGGGCAATGGCAACATGGCCATCCAGTGCGACGCTCTCTTCGTGGCGCTCATGAGTGCGCGAGCCGGTCGCTGACCAGAACCCCCTCCGTCCCGCGGGAGCGGGCCACCTCCCCCGATGCGGCGCA
>DKKT01000079.1 GCA_002455425.1 Chthonomonas sp. UBA6659
CTGCGCTCACCGACCTCTCCCCCGGAGGCGGAGAGGTGATTCGGCCCAAGAACTAGATCCTCCCCGAGGGTGGTTCAGGCCTCGGCCGGGACCTCGGGGGAGAACGTGAAGGTCCCGTCACGATAGCCGACCGAAACCTTCTGTCCGTCCAAGATCTCCCCGCGAAGCAGGGCTTGCGCGAGCGGATTCAGGATCTCCTTCTGGATCGCCCGCTTGAGCGGCCTGGCTCCGTACACCGGGTCGAAGCCGGCGAGGGCGAGTTCCGCCGCCGCTTCCTCGGTCAGCTCGATCGTGATCCGCCGCTCGGCGAGCCGGTCGGAGAGGCGCGCGAGCTGGATCTTGACGATCCGCTTGATCTCGTTCACGCCCAGCGAGCGGAACACGACCACATCGTCGAGGCGGTTCACGAACTCCGGTCGGAAGAACGTGCGGACCTCTTCGAGCACCTTGATCTTGGTGTCCTCGAACTCCTGATCGCTCATCAACGGGTCGGCGTAGTGATGCGACCCGAGATTGCTCGTGAGGATCACGATCGCGTTCCTGAAATCGACGGTCCGGCCCTGACCGTCGGTCAGACGTCCGTCGTCGAGGAGCTGCAAAAGGACATTGAAGACTTCAGGGTGGGCCTTCTCGACCTCGTCGAGGAGGATCACCGCATAGGGCCGCCGTCGCACCGACTCGGTGAGCTGACCCCCCTCTTCGTAGCCGACATAGCCCGGAGGCGCCCCGATGAGACGCGCTACCGAGTGTCGCTCCTGGTACTCGCTCATGTCGATCCGCACCATCGCGCGCTCATCGTCGAACAAGAACTCGGCGAGGGCGCGCGCCGTCTCCGTTTTCCCAACGCCGGTCGGCCCGAGGAACAGAAACGAACCGATCGGTCGATGCGGATCGGCGATCCCACTGCGCGAACGGCGGATCGCGTCGCTCACGATCTGAAGCGCCTCGTTCTGCCCGACGAGACGATGCTCGAGATACTCTTCGAGGCGAAGGAGCTTGGCCATCTCGCCCTCCATGAGCCGGCTGACGGGTACGCCCGTCCACTTGCTCACGACCTCGGCGATGTCTTCGCTGTCGACCTCTTCTTTGAGCATCTTGCCGCCTTGCTGGAGCTGCTCAAGCTCGGCGGTTTCCAGTTCGAGCTCCTCTTGCAGGCTCGGAATGCGGCCGTGCTGAATCTCAGCCGCCTTCGCCCAATCGAGGTCGCGCTCGGCCGATTGGAGCTGAAGCCGAAGCGACTCGAGCTCCTCCTTGATCGCGCGGACCCGCTCGATCTTCTCCTTTTCCGTCTGCCAGACCGCTCGCATCGCGCTCGCCTTCTCGTTGAGCTCGGCGAGCTTCTTCTCGGTCTGGGCAAGGCGCTCCTTGCTCGCGGCGTCCTCCTCCTTTCTGAGGGCCTCGCGATCGATCTCGTACTGACGGCTTTGCCGCTCGACCTCATCGATCTCGGCCGGAACCGAGTCGATCTCGATCTTGAGGCGACTCGCGGCCTCGTCCATCAAGTCGATCGCCTTGTCCGGCAAGAACCGGTCCGTAATGTAGCGATTGCTGAGCGTTGCCGCGGCGACGAGCGCGCCATCGGTGATGCGGACCCCATGGTGGATCTCGTAGCGCTCTTTGAGGCCACGGAGTATCGAGATGGTCTCTTCGACACTCGGCTCGCCCACGTACACCTGTTGGAAACGGCGCTCGAGGGCGGCGTCCTTCTCGATGTCCTTGCGATACTCGTCGAGCGTGGTGGCCCCGACGCAGCGCAGCTCACCCCGAGCCAGCATGGGCTTGAGCATGTTCGCGGCATCGAGCGACCCCTCTGCTTTGCCCGCTCCGACGAGCGTGTGAAGCTCGTCGATGAAGAGGATGATCTCGCCCTCAGACTGCTTGATTTCGTCGAGCACGGCCTTGAGGCGGTCCTCGAACTCGCCTCGGTACTTCGCGCCCGCGATCATCGCCCCGAGATCGAGTGCGATCACGGACTTGTTGCGCAGGCTCTCCGGAACGTCTCCGCTGACGATCCGCTGAGCGAGGCCCTCGACGACTGCGGTCTTGCCTACGCCGGGCTCTCCGATGAGAACCGGATTGTTCTTGGTGCGTCGGCTCAGCACCTGGATGACGCGGCGAATCTCTTCGTCACGCCCAATCACGGGGTCGAGCTTGCCCTGACGGGCACGGCCGGTCAAATCGTTGCCGTACTTTTCGAGCGCTTGGTAACGATCTTCCGCGCCCGGATCGGTGACACGGCGTCCGCCGCGGATGTCCTCGATCGCCGTCTCCAGGCTGTCCTTAGTGATGCCGAGCCCCCGCAGGGTCTTTCCGATGGTCGGATCGTCGAGCATCGCGAGCAGAATGTGCTCGGTCGAGACGTACTCGTCCTTCATGCCCTCCGCAACGCGGAACGCCTCGTTCAGCACCTTCTGCAGCCGACCGGTCATCGACGCACCGTAGGTGGCGCTTTGCCCGGTCACTTTGGCCTGGCGCGCGAGGACGTCGTCAACCTCGGTCTGAACCCGTCGCGGATCGACGCCGATCTTCTCGAGCAGTGGCCGGACCACGCCACCCTCCTGGTCGAGGAGCGCCCCGAGCATGTGTTCGACATCGAGGCTCTGGTGCTGGAGTTCGACCGCCCTTTGTTGTGCGGTCTGGAATGCCTCTTGGGACTTCAGGGTGAGTTTGTCGAATCGCATGTCTTGAGTCTCCTTCTATCAATTCCTTTGATGATAGTAGAGATAACGCCACCGCGCTCCTCTGGGTTCCAACACCCCTATTGTGCCTCCTAGGATGAACCAAGGATCAGAGGGCCCGGCATCGCCAGGCCCCCTGCTGGGGTCAGTTGCGGTCCGCCAAGAACTCAAGCCGGAACGGCGCTCCGCCACCCTTGGCGTCGAGCGCAATGACCGTTCGAGCCTGCCCAGCCGTCACCGAGACATTGTTCGCAGAAATGGCGATGTCCTTGGTGCCGGCAACGGTCACGAAGAGGTCGTAACGGCCCGGATTCACCGGCAGATAACCCGACGCGGCGCGGAACGGAACGTCCTCAAGAACGGGCGTTGCGGAGTCGATCGACGCGCCACTCGGCACGACATACACATCGACTTCCGGGGCACTGGCGGCCGCGTGGACGACGCGAACGTTAACCTTGCCCGCCGGCGGCGCCGAGCGATCGTCGCGGAGGACGATCGGCGCGATCTGGGCAAGAAAGCCTGCCGCAAGGACCGTGTACGATTCGCGTTCAACCAAATCGACCCCGGCATCGATCACGGTCGTGGATGTTCCGGCCGCGTTGACCTTGATGTTTCGATGGCCTGCCGCGACCGACCGGTAGCCGGCGACCTCGCCGTATCCGAGGTTCTGGATCGCGATCCGGTTGTCGACGAGCACGTCGACGTTCGGGGCGTCCGGCGAGGCATGGACCACGCGGACGAAGGAATTCGGCGTGCTCTTTCCGGAGCCGCCGCAACCCACGATTGCCGAAACGCCGAGCAGCGCTGCGACGAGAATAGCATAGTGTCTCATCGAGACCTCCAATCATTGCGAATGAGGAAGGTGAACTTCCAACTTCGGTACGCAGGCATGAAGCGGCGACAATTGAGACCTTTGACGATTCCATGGCCATTTTGATGCTCGCGTAGTGATGGCTTTACAAAGTTGAGAAAGGATTGTGCTCGAACGGAAAACTCACCGGTACGGGATCAAACGATGCCTGCCGATGGCATTCCGTTGACGGTCGCCGGGGTTTCGAACCATCGGGTCGCCGACTCCATGGGCCGAGGTACATTCAGCAGGATCCGACGTGACCGTCAGGTCGCTTCGCCAACCCGGAGGCTCGTGAACAACCGATGAACGGAACTCTCAGTAACTGTGTCGCTTGGGGAGTCGACGACCTCGAAGAAGCTCTTGCGTACTATCGCCAAGCGTTCGGTTTCGACGAGAAGCAGCGCGGGGAAGGTTGGATCGAGATCGATACCCGCGGGCCTGTTCGCGTTTTCCTCTGCCGCGACGATGGACGCACACCGACGTTCGAGTTCAATTGCGCCGATGTCCCGACCGAGGTCGCCCGGTTGAGCGGCCTGGGCTTCGAGCGGTACGGCGAAAACGAGGAGGGCACGGAGATGTACGTCCGTGACCGGTACGGGCGGTTCTTCGCGATCTCGCCTCGCTAAGAGTTCCGATATCGGTAACGGAATTCGCGGGCGACCGTTCCGTCGGGCTGGACCCGCTGCTCATACGTACCCCAACCCTCCGCGGCCAGGAACGCGGCACGGAATCGCTCCCCTCCGGTCTTGGGATCGAGAGAAAGCTCACCTTTGGGGCCGTGATGGCGAAACCCGCAAAGCGTCAGGTACGCCCCGAAAGACGCCATCGCCCGACCATAGTGATCGCTACACTCCACTTCATTGTACGGGTTGCGCTTCGTGGCTGAGTAGCGGTCGTGGATCGCGCGCACGACGGCGAGGCCCTCTTCGACGAGTCCCTCGGCGATCATGTGCGCGGCGGCCTGATACTCGAACCCGGTCATGCACTCGTTGAAGTACATCGCGGCCCACTTGTCCTGACCCTGTCCGGTCGCCCGCTCCGCACCCCCCCGTGGAAACGTGCACATGATGAGCCCGGGCTCGCCCGGCGCGGCATACCAGCGTCCGCCCTCGATCGCCTTCATGGCTCGTCGATAGGCGCCGACGTCCTTCACGAAGTTGTGCCGATAGAGGGCAACCATCGCGGACCGCGCCTCCTTGGGCGGCACGATCCGGGGCAGACCGACCTGATGCGCCCAGGCTTGCCCGTAGAGCTGGTCGATATGGCAGCCTTCGTTCGTGTTGTTCGCCTCGGGGTGGGCCGGGTCGGGTCGATGGATGAAGTACTCGCCGTTGTAGAGCCGAGCGACCAAGTTCCGAGAGCCTCGCGCCGCGACTTCGCCGCAACGCTGGGCGAAGGCCGCATCTCCTTGCTCTGACGCCATCGCGCCGGCGGCACGAAGCGCGGCGACATAGAGCGACGAAATCCACGCCATCGGTCCGTACCAGGCGGCATCGAGGGTGTTGTACTGAGCCCCTTCGAGGAGTCCGTCACCGCCGGGGTCTTGAGCGATCAGATACTCGGTCGCTTGCTTGATCTTTGGGTAGAGCCGATCGAGGAACGTCCGATCAGGTGCCATCTGATGCTCGCGGTAAGCGCGGAGGATGCAGCCGCATTGCCCGTCGTGAGCCACCGAGCGCGCGAACTCGGCACGGTAGTCGATCGCCCCTGACTCCGAGCGAAACGCGAGTCCGAAATCGACCTCCTCCCTGAGCCGGCGCTCGACCTCGGGAAAGACGCGCGCGATCGCTTGCGCGTAGCTCCAGACGTGGGTGCACGTTCCGGCGCAACAACCGATGCCCTCCCAAAACCAATATCGCCCGTCCTCGAATCGGTGACAGGTGTTCGTGGCGAGAATGCTCGTGTTCATGAACGTCCGGTCGAGAAACCAATGGGGCAAGGTCGAGTCGTACCACGTGTCGCGCCAGCGGAAAGTCAGCGTTCGGAGACGCGGGAGATTGCGATCGAGATCTTCGAGGACGGCGGCGGCGTCCTTCCAGCGCGAGGCGTACCACCGCTTCTTGCTCTCGAATCCGGGAAGCCGCAGGTTCGGGAAGTGCCAGCCGACGAGCACGTGGACGATGGCGTGACTGCCCGGTCCCAGCCGCAGCCTGCGACCGAGCGTTGCGCGCGTGGCTTCGGCCCGCTCGGACGTCGGCCCCTCGAGCGCGACCGCAAACGTCCCGAAGTCCCCGCGCTCGGTCAAGGGTGGATCGAGCGGCGGCTGGTCGGTCTGGAGAATCGTTCCGATCCCGACGTTGCCCCAGGCCCCGGCGACCTGGTCGAGGATCACGATCTGAGCGTTCTTGCCGATCCAATCCGAGACGTCGAGCGCCTCGTCTCGCATCGCGTTCGAGTCGTGACCGGTCGCCGCGCGCACGACCCTGCCGTCCACGATCAGTTGCAGCCCGGTCTTGCCGGGATGGCGGCCGCCACCGATGCGAAACGCGAGGAATCGGCGCTCGATCGTGAACGGCTTGCTCGTCAACCTGCCGACATGGGCGTCTCCCCCGCCCACGTCTTCCCCGCCCCGGGTGTGGTGGCTGTTGACGACGAACGGCCCTTGCGCGCAAACGTCGCCCTGGTAGGCCGGAATCTGGGAGACGCGCACCGGACTCGACCCGAACGCCGTCCCCTCGACCGTCCATCCGGCGTACGTTCCCCTCGACCAATCTTCGAAGACGATGTCGGGGCGCGCAGCTTCTCGCGGTTCGGGGCGTGACTCGGCCATCCAGCCACGGCCAGTGCGGGTCGCGACCGGCTCGAAGATGCGCTCGCGATGGGTGAGGAGCGCGGGTTGCAGGGCCAGCACCGGATGTCCGCAGGCGACCTCGAGATCGATGTCGCGCGCCTCGGTTCCCACGTTCTCGATGCGGTAACGCAACACGGTCGCCGGGTAGGAGGACGACTCGATTTCGTGGGGCACGAACGGCGAGAACGCCTCGAGGCGCACCGCGAGCCCATGGCCACGGTAGTTCACCGTGCCGATCGGATAGGTTCCGCGGAACCGGATTTCGTCCCAGCCGCCGCTCGCGTCGAGCCGGTGACCATCGACAGCCACGTGACACTCGAACGGCGGCGTGGGCTCGACGGGAGCCATGTAGTTTGCCCCATCCGCTTCGCGGAGCGTCTGCCCCTGGAAGGTAACGCTCCCTCGGTTGAGGGCTCCGACTCTCCCATCGTTGAAGATGTCCCAGTTCCAGAGCCG
The DNA here is from genome assembly GCA_002455425.1 of Chthonomonas sp. UBA6659. GTDB lineage: Bacteria > Armatimonadota > Fimbriimonadia > Fimbriimonadales > Fimbriimonadaceae > UBA6659. The sequence continues at coordinate 6,779 of DKKT01000079.1, forward strand.
GCCGTCACCACCGAGGTAGACGGTTCCGGCGAAGCAGCCCCCGACGGGCATGCCGATATGGCGGAGCTCGTCGCCCGACCAGACTTCGGGCTCGCCCCGCTCAAGCAAGACATCCAGCCGGGTTTCGGCTCGGACTTCGTTCTGGGGCAGGACGCGGCTCGCGGCCAAGCCCGCGACGGTCGCGCCGGTCAGGCGCAGAAGGGTTCTTCGGCTGAGATCGGCCATCCCTCCTCACTTCGAGCAGCGCAGGGAATTTCCTTCGGGCGGCAGCCTCGACACGACTTGTCGAGGCTGCCGACGAGGAGTCAGCGACCGCCTTCGCCCGCCTTCTGCTCCTCGGCCGGAACGCCGAACACGTCCGGGGTCGCGATGAGGTTCTCGACCTGGACCGAGGTGATGTACTCCTTGCCGTCGACGGTCAAGGTGACTCGATAGTCCCCGGCAGCGAGGCGTCGTCCACGAAGCTGCCAGGCGACCGCGTTCAGACCGACGTTGTTGGTCGGTCGGAGTTCGGCGACGGAGTTGCCGAGAATGTCGGTGACCACGAGCTTTGGATCGGCTTTGGCCGCGGCGCGCAGGTTGTAGAAGATGGTCGTCCCCGGTTGCGTGTTCGGGGACCGAAAGAGGCCGTCCCCATCCCAATCCGAACCCGATACGCGGCCGAGCGAGAGCACGTTCTGCGGCTTGCACAGGAACACGTCCTTGGCGAGGTTCTCTTGAGTCAGCTGTTCGAGGCCCGCGGCGGGAATGATCCAGATACTGCGGCCGTGGGTTCCCACAACCAGGTCGAGTTCGCGCGGATGAACCGCGACGTCATGGACCGCGACCGTCGGCCATGTCGGGGCGACGTACCGGTGCCAGGTCTTGCCCCGGTCGAGTGAGAACCGGAGGGACATCTCCGATCCGAGATAGAGCAGGTCGGGATTGCGCTCCCCTTCGCGGATCACATAGACGCTGTCGTTTTCGGGGAGTGTGCTCGCGAGCGAGGTCCACGTCTTGCCGTAATCCTCGGTCACGTACACGTACGACTTGAAGTCGTTATTCCGGTGTCCGTCGAAGGTCGCGTAGGCTCTCCCTTCGGCATGCTTGGATGCGACGACCCGGGAGCACCAGGTGAACGGAGGCAAGTCCGGGAAGTTCCGGGTGATCTGCGTCCAGTTCTGGCCGTCGTCCATCGACGTCCAGACGTTGCCGTCGTCGGTGCCGACATACAGCAGACCCTGCCGGGTCGGCGATTCCGAGATCGTAATGATCGTGCAGTGGCGCTCGGCGCCGGTGTCCTCGGGGGTCACGCTGTTCCGGCCCGGTCGGAGCTTCTCAGGGTCGTTCGTCGAGAGATCGGGTGAGATCGCGCGCCAGTTGTCGCCTCGGTTCACCGACTTGAACAAGCGGTTGCCACCGAAGTAGACCGTGCGTGGGTTATGCGGCGAAATGAGGATCGGCGAGCTCCAGTTGAAGCGCCACCGCTCGCCCTCGGCCGGCCGCGGAATCGTGTTGCCCGCGTTCGGCCGGATGAACCGACTTGCTCCGGTGCGTTGGTCGACTCGGGCGATCGCGCCGCCTTGACTTTCAGAGTAGAGCGTCGACCAATCGGTCGGATCGACTTGGACGTGAAATCCATCGCCGCCGCCGACACCGTAAGCGTTGAAGAAGGACGGTCCTCCGGTCGAGGTCTGGGTCGGAAAGGCCCAGCTGCCGTTGTCTTGGAGACCGCCGTAAACCCAGTAAGGCTTGCGATAGTCGAAGGCCACCGCATAGTACTGACCGAGCGGCATCGTCGCGAAGTGGTCCCACGTCTTGCCTCGATCGCGGCTCTGGTAAACGCCTCCGTCGCAACCGACCATCAGATGATTGCTGTCGTTCGGGTCGATCCACATTGTGTGGAAGTCGGGATGAACGTTGATACCCATCGCCCGAAACGTCTCACCGCCGTTCTCGCTCATGTGTAGGCTGACGCCGAGCACGTAGATGCGCTGAGGATCGCTCGGGTCGACCTTCGGCGTCGAGAAATAGAATGGGCGTGGGTTGAGATTGTTGACTTTCGTCCAGCTCTCGCCCCGGTCCTTGCTGACGTAGGTTCCGCCCGCAAAGGTCCGGACTCCACCTTGGCCGCCGCCGCCACCCCCGGCACCGCCTTGTCGTCCGCCACCGGCACCGCCGCCTTGTCTGCCGCCGGCAGTGCCGCCTTGACGTCCCCCAGCCGCAGCTCCACCGCCGCCCTGGCCCGCAGCGCCTCCGCCTCCCGCGCCAGCGGCCGCCCCGCCTTCACCGGCAGGAGGGGGACCACCTTCGGTCCTAGCCGGAGGCGTCGCATCCGTCGGCGGACGATACTCGATCGTCGCGACCATGATCTTGGGGTCCTTGCGGTAGAACGCGAGGCCGATGCGGCCGAGCGGGCTCGGCGGCACGCCCTTTGTGATCTTCTTCCAGTTCTTGCCGCCATCGGTCGTCTTGTAGAGCGCGCTCCCAGGACCGCCGCTGGTCCAGTCGTAGGCCTTGCGCATCCGCTCCCAGGCCGCCGCCAAAAGCACGTTCGGGTTCGAGGGGTCCATCACGAGGTCGGCGATGCCGGTGCGGTTGTTGTCCGTCTTCAGCACCTTGGTCCAGGTCTTGCCGCCGTCGGTCGTCTTGTAGACCCCGCGCTCCTCGTTCTCGCCCCAAAGCCGCCCAAGGGCGGCGACGTAGACGATGTCGTTGTTCTTCGGATCGATCACGATCTCGGAGATGTGCATCGTCTCCTTGAGGCCCATGTTCGTCCAGGACTTGCCTCCGTCGGTCGACTTGTAGACGCCGTCGCCCCACGCCGTCGAATTGCGGCTGCTGCCCTCGCCGGTCCCGACCCAGACCAGGTTCGGGTCCTTCTGACTGACGGCTACGCATCCCAGCGACACGGTCGCCTCGCGATCGAAGACCACCTGCGTGGTCAAGCCTCCGTTCTCGGTCTTCCACAGGCCTCCCGAAGCGCTCGCGATGTACACGATGCGGGGCTCCTTTTCATAGACCGCGAGATCCATGATTCGGCCGCCCATCGTCGTCGGTCCGAGCTGCCGCGGGGTGATCACGTTGAAAAACGCGGGCGTGACTTCAAACGGCTTGGCCGCTGGGGCGGCGTCTTGAGCGAAACAGACGAGAGGAATCAATCCGAGGACGCACAGGCTGCGTTTCATATCGAGTGACTTTACCCACGGAACCTGACGCGACGTTCCCGATTCGAAGCCGCGTGACCGAGATCAGAACGGCCAGACGAGCTTCACGGTGAACTTGCTCGAGAACTGGGCCGCGTTGGGATCGCCGAGCAGGACATACAGTTCCGCGCCCTTTGCTCCAGCCTTGCGATAGGAGAGGTACCAGTTGCTCTGTCCGTTCCGGACCACCAGTCGCCCGCCGATCGATGACGTCGGGGACAGCTCATAGGAGGTCGTCACGATGTGTTGCTGGTTCACGCCGCCGAGGTTCTGGATCGCACTGCCCACCGAGATGTCGAGATGCCTGAAGATGCGGTAGCTCGCCGTCGGGCCCAGGAACGTGTACTTCTCTCCCTCGATCGTGCCGAACGAGCCCCTGATGCCGAGCTGAGCGAACCGGTTCGTCACGCCCTTCCGGATCGCGAAGCCGTAGGTCCCGTCGTACTCGTCCCGGAACCGCCCGTGGTCCATCCCGACGGCGAACAGCCAGTCGCTCCGCGTGATGAACGACGCGTCGATAGAACCTGAGCGGCGGAACGGCTTCCCGTCGGAGTCCCAGTCCCACCGCGCCGCCGTCTCGACCTGGAAGCCTCGTAGGGGGCTCGACCGGAACTCCGCACCCCACTCACTGTAGAACAGGAATCCCCGGTAGCCGGTGAAGCCGATCAAGCCGTTGGCGGCATCGAAGTCGGGCGTCACGCCGGTCGCCTGAAGATACGTCATCAGGTTCCGGTCGGAGTACGAGGCGCTCAGCATCGAGGCTTCGCCCCGTTTGCCCCCTCCCCCCGATAGGCCGAAGCTGCCTTCGAGGTTGAGTTTGCCCGTGCGCGTCTCCGCGTCGAAGTAGCCGACGGTGTTCTCCTCGTCCCGAGACGTCTTGTTCGAGAAGAAGACGTTGAAGTCGGTGCGCGGATTGAGGTCGTGGCGGTACTTGGCCACGAGATCGCTCCGCTCCTGGAACGTGATCGTATGGAGAAGGCCGACGGAGTCCTTCGGCGTCACCTTTCCATAGACCTTGGTGCCGAGGTCGAACGACGCGATGCGGCGCGGGTAGAAGAGGATCCCAAGCCCGAACTCGTCCCCGGCGCGGAAGAAGCGATCGCCTTCCAGGAAGAACGGCCGCCGCTCGGGAATAAACCGCTCGCTTCGGGTGAATTGGATACCCTCGACGGCTCCCTCGATCGTCGCGAAATCCGGATTGAGCGCGCCGACCACGGTGAGTTCCGGCGTCACCGGGTAGCGAGCGTCGAGACCCGATCGGAAGTGGAACCGGCCGTTCTCGACGCTCGGAAGGACGTACGGCAGCAGTGAGACGTTCGGCCGCGGGGGCGCCGGCGGAACCACGGCCTGCCACTCTCCTTGGTTCTCGCTGTAGAACTGCGGCCCGACATTCGACCAGCAGCTCGTGATCTCGGTCCGCTTCTGGAAGCGGAAGAAGTTGATCCCCATCGTCACCGGATTTTTGCCGGTCGGGTAGTTGAGGATCGCCCATGGGATGCGGATTTCGGCCGTCCAGCCTGACTCGGTGCGCTTGGCCGCCCCGATCCAATCGCCTTGCCACTCGGTCTTGTTGGCGCGGCCGCCGGCAATGCGCGACGAAAGCGTGCCCATCGGGTTGATCGAGAAGAGCGAGGTGTCGCCGCCGCTCCGCGTGTTGAACGGATCGATCCGGAAGTCGACCCAGTCCTCGGTCTCGTCGCCGTTACTCGCGAAGCGGCTGTTCTTGACGGTTTCGCGCGCGACGATTTCGTCCGGGCGATCGTCGCGGCAGTCGAAGGCGACATAGATGTACTTGTCGTCCATCATGATCCAGGCCGTCGTCTGGTTCATGTTCTGATTGCCGTTCCGGAAGTCCCAGAATCCGGTCGCCATCGGCGCTTGCTTCCAGGCCTCCTCGCCGATGTCGCCATCGATCGCTGGCGCGGACGTCGCCCGCGTTGCGGGAACAGGCCGTCGAGCCGCCGACTCAGGCGGTTGGGCCGCAGCAGCGAAAGCGATGCTCGACATCGCGCAGATGACGATCGGTTTGAAGCAAGTCCTCACAGAAAAGGGGACCCCTCACAGTCCCGGGCATTCTACGGGTCGTATCCACAAAACAGTGCCAAGTCCCGTAGATCGGGACCTGACACTGCATTGCCTCGCGCAAGCTCAGGGATTGGCGCCGTCGTTGACCCACTTCGCGAGCTGGTCGATCTCGCTCTTGGGCAAAGGTCCGCTCGGCGGCATCTGGCCGCGACGGATGATGCGCACGAGGCGGCTGGCGTCGGCGTTTCCGACGGTGACCTGGCGCTTCACGGCATTGTAGTCAGCCAGGTCGACCCCTTTCTTCGCCCCAGGTCCACTGTGGCAGCTCACACAGTTGCGCTCGAGGATGCCGCGAATGTCCGCGTAGGCGAGCTTCGGCCCGCTCGAGGCGGCGGCGTCCTCGGCCTTCTTGGCACCGTCCGGCAGCTTGGCCGCGAGGACACCGTCCTCTGCCGGCTTGTCCGACGGCTTCAGCTCCTTGGCGAGGACCAGCCACTGGCTCTTGTCCGGAGCCTCGAACGTTTGTCCTCGGACGATGCCGGTGGCGTCGTCCACATACACGTTGAAGGCACGCCCATCTTTGCGAATGACCTCGACCTCGGTGACGGCGATGTTGCGCACCTTCCGCGCTGCTCCCTTCTTCACGTTGGCAAGGGAGGCCGCGAACTCGGGATCGAAGAAAGCCGACCAAGCCCAAATCGCATCCTCACCGAGCGCCTTCCTCATCGTGTCCGGCGTCTGCGGCGTCTCCGTGTAGACGTTCTTGCCCTTATCGAGGGCGATCAGGGTTTTGCCGTTGCCGACGACGAGGCGGCTCGGTGACTCCCATCGGAACCGATCCGGTTTCGAAAGCGTGAGGACCTGCTCTTCGGGCGCGCCACCGATCTTGTTCACCGTGAACACGATCGCGATCGACTGAGCCTTCTTCATCTCCGACGTATGCTTGTCGAGACTCGAGTCGGGGAGGATGAGGAACGCGGCGATCAGAGGGATCGTTGCCAGTGCAAACAAGACCTTCATGACTGGACTCTACCAACCTTGAGTCGATTCTGGTTTCCGTTGCGGCCAAAGCCGCATGGCCTTCAGTCGCCCCAGCTCCGCCCGGCCCGCGACGCCTCGAACACGGCGTACGCGGTGCGCGAGGCCTCGACGAAGGTCGCACCGCTCCACTCCACGGTATAGGGATCGACGACGGTCACGCCGGAATGGAGTGCCAGAGGCTCCGCGAGCTGGGGTATCTGGAACGCGATTCGCATCCGGACGGGGCCGTCGAACACGATGGGCGAGATCTTCTGAGCGTGGCGGACTCCGTGCTCGACGCACGCTTCGATCGCGGGGCCGGTGGCCGAAGGATGCTGGAGTCGCGCCATGAACGTGCCCATCGACGACTTCACCGCACACGTCCGTACCCCAGGGATCGTCTCCTGAGCTTCGGCACAGCCTTGATCGTCGCTCGTGACGGCGACGAGCGGGACGCCGTACGCACCCGCAAGAGCCGCGCTGAACGCGATTTCGCCGGCTTCGACCCCGTCGATCCAGAATCGGTGCAACCCGCCGACCAGCGCGTGGGCCATCAGGCCGGTGTGACCGGCGCGGGCATGGTAGCCCACGAGCACGGCCGCGTCGAACCCAGCCTGGATGCCTTCCATCATGCCGTGGGGGGTCGCTCCGTAACCCGAAATCAGTTCGACTCCGGCCTCCAATTCGTTCACGAGAAGGTTGCGACAACCCCCGTGGCTGTCCTTGACGACGATCTGGGTGGCACCGGCCCGACGCGCCCCTCGGATCGCGGCGTTTACGTCGTGGGTGTACATCGACCTTGCGAAGCTGAAGTCGTAGTGATCGGCGTGAGGCCCCTCGGCTTGAGCCCACGAAACGACCCCGGTCACCCCTTCGATGTCGCCGGAGATGAAGACGCGCATCAAACGAGGCTACCCGGAGGCCGAATCCGCTATCCTCTCTCCATGCCACGCCTCGCATTCATCCTCGTGGGAGCCGCGCTCGCCGTCGGCGCGTCGGCCAAAATCGTGACCAAGAACGTCGAGTACTCCGAAGGCGGAACCAGCCTTGAGGGGTTCCTTGCCTATGACGATTCCGCCCAAGGGAAACGGCCGGTCGTCATCGTCGTCCATGACTGGAATAGCATCGACGACTATGAGAGGTCCCGGTGCGAGATGCTCGCCAAGCTCGGCTACGTCGCGTTCGCCGCCGACATCTATGGTAAGTCCGTCCGGCCCAAGAACGCGTCCGAATCCGCCCAGGCTGCCGGCAAGTTCTATGGCGACAACGCCCTGCTGCGCTCACGCCTCGACGCCGCGATCGCGCAAGCCAAGAAGTTGCCTCACGCCGACAGCGCGAAGATGGCGATGATCGGGTACTGCTTCGGCGGCGCTTGCGCCCTCGAGGCAGCCCGAATGGGGGCCGCGCTTCTGGGTGCGGTCTCGTTCCATGGGTCGCTGCGAACGACAAACCCGGCCAAGCCCGGCACCGTGAAGGCCAAGGTCCTCGTCCTCCACGGCGATGCCGATCCGTTGGTGCCCAAGGAGCAGGTGGAGGCGTTCAAGAAGGAGATGGCGGACGCCAAGGTCGATCTCACCTTCATCGGCTATCCGGGCGCGGTCCACTCGTTCACCATCAAAGGCTCGGAAGCGGCCGGAAATCCAGCCGTCGCCTACAACGCAGAAGCCGACACTCAAAGCTGGGAAGCGATGAAGCGCTTCTTCGACGCGATCTTCAAGTAAGTCGCCGGAGATTCCCCTCGCCGTTCATGCGAGGGGAATCTCGAATCTACGGAATCCGGCGCATGCCGGCAAGACGGAGGAATCGCTCGAAACCGGCCCAGGCCTCGATTTGGGTCGGGTAGATCTGGGCTTCCGGGAGCAGGAATCCGTTGACCCCCGTGTCCCGCAGCTCGATCGTGTACGAGCGCGCTCGGTACGTTTGGTAGAAGTAGTCCACGGTGTTGCCACTCGCTTGGTACAGCGTCGTCGTGATCGGCCCGGCCGTGTAGAAGGACCCCGACGGCGCCTGGATCAGCGACTGCATCATCAGCCCGACCCGTCGGTGATCGGCGTCATCGGCGCAGAGTGCGGACGTGTAGCCCCAGGGCCAGAGGATGTACTGGCCGTAGCTATGGAAGTCGATGAACGCGGAAACGTTGAGCAAAGTCGATGCGTGGTTGATCAGCGCCTGAGTTTCGGGCTCGCTCGCCGCGGAGGGACCGCGATAGGTATCGGAGCCAGTCGAGCCGCTGCTCCCGCCCCCGCCCCAGGCAACAGGCCAGTTCCGGTTGAGATCGACCCCGTAGCTGCCGCCACCGTTGTTCCGGCGGTTCTTGCGCCACATCCGGTTCGTCGACCACGTGTATCTGTAGCCATCCGGATTGAGACTTGGGATCACGTGGAGTGCGGTGCGCTTCATCAGCAGTGCCCAACTACTGTCGGTGTTGATCTTCTCGATGAGGTTGCGAAACAGGTACATACACACGGCCGGACTGATCCACTCGCGGGCATGGATTCCGCCGATGATGATCACGCTGTGGCGAGGTTCACCGGTGCCCGCGTAGATACGATAGCTCCAGATGTCGTTGGCCAGGGCCGGCTGGCCCTGCCCGATCCGGACCCGCGTGACCAGGCTCGGATACGCCGCGCGCCATGTCTCGTACTTGCCGATCATGCTTGCGTACTGGAGGTATGTGGTCTGGTAGTCGTCGAGCGCGGACGTCACACGATCCTTCCACGCATCGGGACGGGGCAGCTCGCCCACGTAGGCGTTCTTGAGACCGAGCTTCCAGAACTCGACGAGGTGGTCGGGGCCGACGATCACGTCGACGTCGCCGAGCGAGATCTGCTCGGAGAACAGCGGAATCGAGGAGTCGGCGAGTCGCTGGGCATCCTTGTCGGTTTCGACCTTGACCCGATAGCGACCCCAACCGGACGGTTGCGCCCACGACAGGGCGGTCACCAGAAGCGACAACAGAACAAACGAGAATCGACGCATAAAAAACACACTCACCTGGGTCGGTGGGCCGACCCGCATGTATTGTACGACTGATTCCCCCCTGCGGAGCGTTCACCCGATTTTTCTTGAGCGTGTACACTGCCTGGGTGCCCCAAGCCGAATACCTCCAGTACGGCGGGCAGGCGATCATCGAAGGTGTGATGATGCGCTCGCCGCGCTACTTCGCAATCGCGTGCCGCGCCCCCAACGGCGCGATCGTTCTCCAAACCGAAGCGCTCGAAAAGACCTGGATCGGCCGCCAGAAGTGGCTCAAGCTTCCGTTTCTGAGGGGGACGTTCGCGTTGCTCGACGCGATGGCCCTCGGGATCCGGGCGATGCGGTTCTCTTCGCATGTCCAACTCGACGAGGTCCACCAGAAGCCTCTGGAGGCGGGCCAAGTCGCCCCAAAGACCCCGAGCAAGAGCGTTCAGAACCTCGCGATTGCGGGGGCGATGGTGGCCGGTCTTGCGATCGGGATCCTCGTCTTCAACGTCCTCCCTAACGCCCTCAGCCAGTGGCTGGGGGGCCGAGTCAGCGATCTCGCTAAGAACTACCTGTCCGAGATCATCAAGATGATCGCCTTCTTCGGCTACATCTGGGGCATCAGCCGGATGCCTGAAATCCGGGAGGTGTTCCGCTACCACGGAGCCGAGCACAAGGCGATCAACACCCTCGAAGCCGGGCAGGCGCTCGAATCCGAGAACTGCCAAATCCAAACCCGGCTGCACCCCCGGTGCGGCACCAGTTTCGCCGTCATCGTTCTTCTCGTCGGATTCCTCCTCTTTCCGCTCGTGCCGCGCAATCCGTTCGGCCTCGACAATCAGGTGCTCGTCGTGCTGACACGCGTGGCGATGGAACTGCTCATCCTCCCGATCGTCGCAGGCATCAGCTACGAGGCGCTTCGCTTCGCTGGGAAGTTCCGCAATCAACGATGGGTGATGGCCGCGTTCCGGCCCGGCTTATGGATGCAGTTGATCACGACTCAAGAGCCCAACGACGCCCAGGTCGATGTCGCGCTCGCCGCACTCAAGGCCGTTGTGAAGGCCGAGCAAACCGGGGAACTCGCAACCGATCTGACCCAGATCGAGATCGTCGAGCTCGATCGAGAAGTTCTCGAAGGGGTCGGTGCTCCGACCGCGACGGCTTAAGTTCACGGCGACCCGACACCCCCGACCGGGGTGAGGGGCATCCACCTCTCCGCCCCTGGGGGAGAGGTCGGTGAGCAAAGCGGTTCCGGCCTGGAGGGTTGTCGCGGAAGTTCAGGGCCCCCTCCGTCCCGCGCGAGCGGTCCACCTCCCCCGATCCGGCGCACGATCATCACCGAATCTGGGGGAGGATCTTCAGAACGTGCGGCGCACGACCCAACGCCGAATTCATGGGCGAAGATTCCTGAAGGTGCTGTACCCCTACACCGTCGTGGCTTCCTTCGGCGTCCAGCGCACGTCGAGGTTTTTGACCGCGGCGGCCTCGTCCAGCCGGCCGACGATCTGGGAGATCGGGGCGGCGTGGAGCAGATCGGGGTCGGTTTGGGCCTCGTGGCAGATCGCGATGAGGGCATCGCAGAACGCGTCGAGGGTCTCCTTCGACTCCGTTTCCGTCGGCTCGATCATCATCGCTTCCGGCACGATCAGCGGGAAGTAGTTGGTCGGCGGGTGGAAGCCGTAGTCGATCAGCCTCTTACTAATGTCGAGCGCGCGGACGCCGAACTCCTTCTTGTAGCGCTCGGCGGTCAGAACGCACTCGTGCATGCACGGGCGGTCGTGTGCTGCCGGGAGTACGTTGCGCAGACGCGCCTTCACATAGTTCGCATTGAGTACGGCGTGGCGCGAGATTTCCGGAAGCCCATCCTTTCCGAACGCCAGAAGATACGTGAGGGCGCGGACCTCCATGAGGAACTGCCCGAACCAAGCACTGACGCGCCCGATGCTGTGGGGTCGGTGACTATCCAACTCGACTTTACCGCTGCGGCGGAGGACGACCGGAATCGGGAGGAACGGCTCCAAGTGCTGCTTCACGCCAATGGCTCCGCACCCGGGACCTCCGCCGCCGTGGGGGGTGGAGAACGTCTTGTGGAGATTCAGGTGCATGCAGTCGAACCCGTGATCACCTGGGCGCGTTGTGCCGACCATCGCGTTCATGTTCGCGCCATCGCAGAAGACCTGACCCCCGACCGAGTGGACCATCTCGCACAACCGCTCGATATGGGGCTCGAACAGCCCAAGGGTCGACGGATTCGTCACCATGAACGCCGCGACCTCCGGGCCGAGCAGCGACTCGAGCGCGACGAGATCAGTATTGCCTTCGGCGTTCGTGGGCACCGACTTCACGGTGTAGCCGACCATCGCCGCGGATGCCGGATTCGTCCCGTGAGCGCTGTCGGGCACGAGCACGACCCGGCGGGTCTCGCCTTCTCCACGCGACTCGTGGTAAGCGCGGATGAGCATCAGGCACGTGAGCTCGCCGTGGGCTCCCGCGAGCGGCTGGAGCGTGATCGCGTCGAAGCCGGTGACCGAGCACAGGATGTCCTGAACGTCGGCGAGGACGTCGAGCGCGCCAGGCACCGTTTCAACCGGCTGCATCGGATGGATGTGGGTGAACCCGGTCAACCCGGCCGTCTTCTCGTTGACTTTCGGGTTGTACTTCATCGTGCACGAGCCGAGCGGATAGAAGCCGGTCTCGATACCGTAGTTGACGTGGCTCAGGTTCGTGAAGTGACGCAGGAGATCCAGTTCGGCGACTTCCGGAAGGTTCAGTTCCTTCCGCGTGGCTCCGAGGACTGCGTCCAGATCGACGGACGGGGTGTCCGCTTTCGGAAGGTTGCATCCGACCCGTCCGGGATACGACTTTTCGAAGATCAGCTTGGGTTCGGGAACTAGCTTGCTGCGCACATCTGAATTCTACGCGGAATCCGACATGCGCTGCGCCCCGATGCCGGCCCCGTCGCCAGAGGTCCCGGCGTGGTCACAAAAAGGTTCGCCACGGCGTCACAAATCGTGGGCGATTGTCGAAAGATCTTGGTTACGGCCCAATTCTTGCATCTGATCCTGTTCGATCAAAGGAGACATCAACGCGATGAAACGTACTTTTGGCTTGCTCGCCCTCTTCGCCATGGGGAGCCACGCTTTCGCCCTGAATCTGACGACCGTGAATCCCGGCTACGGGAGCGTGACGTCGTTCTGGGAGGCACGCGGCGTGGCCCAGCCCAACAACTGGAAGTGGCAGCTGCGTAAGCCGGGCGAAAATCCGGGCACGACCACGAACCCGGGTGGCCAGCAGTTCTGGAACGCGACGCGATATTGGCGAATGAACTACGTCCACGCGACAAGCGCGTTCACGTGGTCGCTCTTCTCCGACGCGGCTCGAACTCAGCTCCTCACGAGCGTGGCGCGACCGAACGGGAACGGCAGTTTCAACTCGACGATCACCCCGAACGCCGGGCAGGACTTCGTCGGGCTCCAACTGAACGTGAAGGCGAACGATTCCACCACAACCGCCCTCGTTTCGGTCTTCGACATCACCCTCAACGGAATCGCCGTGCCGACGATGGCGAACGCGCTGACGGCCAAGCAAGGCGATGCGGTCACCTTTCAGGCCGGGGCACTGCACTACTTCACGAGTCCAGTGACCGACTTCGTGCTCGAAGGAACGGCGACGATGACGTGGGCGGGCAACTTGGGCTCGGGCAGCTCGGACCGCGTGTCCTTCGACCTCAAGGGCTTGCAAAGCAATCCGGTGCCCGAACCCGGAACACTGGCTGCCCTCGGCCTCGGGGCGGCGGCCCTCATTCGGCGACGACGCCGCGCACGTTAAGACTCCCGGCAGACGGCCGGAATCCGATCTGCGATCCCGTCGGCCTAACCGCCGGTCGTCCCGCCGCCCTTCTCGCCACCGGGGGGCGGCGGTTCGGCATACGGCTTCGCTCCGGGCGGCGGGGTCCACGCGAAATCGGCCGCGTTCATCGGTGTGTCGAGCTTGAGGTCGAGATAGCGACCGCGGTCTTTGCCGCCCTCGTACTCAAGCTCCCAGCCGACCGGCAGCAACGCCTTCCTGTCGACGAAGAGACGGATCTTGTCGAGCGGTGCCTCCTTCTCGAAGTAAACGAGGACCACGCACTCGATTTTGTCGACGGTTTTCGCGCCGAGCTTCTCGAAGACGAGGCTTTCCGGCTCAACCCCGAGGAACGGTTCGAAACCGACGAGCCAGATCGCGTTGATCGTGTTCTTGTCGGCGGGCTCCTTCGAATACTGCTTTTCCTTCACCAGGTAGGTCCAGTCGTTCGTGCCGTCGCCATAGAACGCCTGATCGCTGGTCTCCTGACGGAGGAAATTCGGGCGCATCGCCTTGAACGTGAAAACGGCCGGGCTCGGTTCTGCTCCCCACCGAAGTTCGAGCTTCCCGCTGAGAGTCTTGGTCGCCTTGAGCTTGTCGGCAAGGGTCTTGTAGAACGCTGCAGCTTGTTCGTCGGATTGTACGAGCACGCCCGTCATCACGGCGGCTCCGAGTATCGCGTGGATCATCCTGGTCTTCCTCCGGGGTTGTATCGCTATGATGACGCGCCGCCGGGTGCCGCGTCACGGCTTGCCGTCAGGGATCGAGAAGACCGAGGCGACGATCGCGGTGTCGATGTACTCGGTGCCGCCGAGCTTGCCGATCGCGCGGATCCGGGTCGCGTCGACCCGCCCCTCACTCAGGTGGGTGGAGTCGACGTGGATCCGCACGATCTCCCCGATCACGTAAACCGTACCGTAGGCTCCCTCACCCAGCCGCAGCACCTGACTGACGCGACATTCAAACTGGATCGGGCTTTCGACGACCCGATGGGCACGCACCAGGTCGCTCGGAATCGGGGTCAAACCGCTGACCCCCCACTCGTCGACCTCTTCGCTACGCCAGCCCGCGGCGTGGGCCATCGGCCCGCTCATCGCACGCGTCACCATGTTCACGACGAACTCCCCGGTCGCCTCCGCGTTGCGGAGGCTGTTTTTCGGATTGCCCTGACTGTCGAGTGACGGACAGTATGCGAGCGAGGGTGGGTTCACCCCACCGGCGGTGAAGAAGCTGAACGGAGCGAGATTGCCGCGTCCCTCCTCGTCGACGGTGCTGACGAGCGCGATCGGCCGCGGCTGGACCCCACACACGATGAGGTCGTAGACGAGTGCGGCCGGACTCTGGACCGGATCGAGAGAATGGAACGAGCGGGTCACCTTTCCACGATTCTACGCGGGTTTCGTCGGTGGGACGGCAGCAGTGGTTCCGGGTCCCGGCAACCCATAATGAACAAGGTACGGACACCATGCGCCAGACCGATGACCTTCGCATTCTCGATTCACGACCGCTCGTGCCTCCCGGGATCCTCCTTGAAGAGCTCCCGATCACGGATCGCGTTGCCGAGACGGTTGCAGCGGCCCGGGCCGCCATCGCCGAGATCGTCCATGGGCGGGATCGTCGCCTCGTCGCCGTCGTCGGTCCCTGCTCGATCCACGACATCTCGTGTGCGATCGACTATGGCGACCGCCTGAGCGCGATCGCGTCCGACGTCGCCGACCGAGTCCTGGTCGTGATGCGTGCCTACTTCGAGAAGCCTCGGACGAGCGTCGGCTGGAAGGGGTTCGTCAACGACCCCAACTTGGACGAGACGTTTCAGATCAACAAAGGTCTTCGCCTCGCCCGACGCCTTCTCCTCGAACTCAACGAAATGGGTCTCCCCACGGGGAGCGAGTTCCTCGACCTCCACTTTCCCCAACACCTCGCCGACCTCACGAGTTGGGTAGCGATCGGAGCTCGCACGACGGAAAGCCAGGTGCACCGCGAGCTTGCCTCGGGGCTATCGATGCCGGTCGGCTTCAAAAATACGACCGAGGGGAGCGTCGGGCCCGCCATCGACGCCGTGAGCGCGGCCCGCAACCCCCACTGGTTCCCTTCGGTCACGAAGCAATCGGTGGCGGCCCTCTTCCAGACCACCGGCAACCCCGACTGTCATGTGATTCTGCGCGGAGGGTCGAGAACCGGCCCGAACTTCCACGCCGACGCCGTCGTGAAGACGGCGGCGAAGCTGGAGGCGCGCGGATTACCGACGCGGCTCATGATCGACTGCAGCCACGGCAACTCGCGCAAGGACCATCACCTTCAGGGGGAAGTCCTCGACGACATCGCGGGTCAGGTCCGCGGCGGCTCGGAGCACATCATGGGCGTGATGATCGAGAGCCATCTCTTGCCCGGTCGCCAGGATGTGGTCAATGACAAGCCCCTCGTTTACGGGCAGAGCATCACCGACGCGTGCATTTCGATCGTGGAGACTCGCGAATTGCTCTGCCGGCTCGCCGACGCCGTCCCCGGCTAGCGCAACGGGATATACAATTCGGTAACCCACTTCGAGGCATCCGGCTCGGACCCGGGGTCGGTCACGTACGCATCCCAACACGCGCCGGCTGCATCGACGTCATCGGCCTGGATCGCACTCCAGAACCGGCTCCAAGCTGCGGCGAGCCCTTCGTAGGGGCCGACGTGGACCATGCGTGCCGCCCGCTTCGCCGGGAAGAACCGCTTCTCCGTCCCACTTGCGGCCACGACCGAGTCTTCGACCGGGATCGCCGCCTCGATCGAGCAGGCCTCCGGCGTCCACGTCGTGTAGAACACGCAGGGTGGCGCAATACAGTCCGCGTCCGGATTGCCGGCGGTGATCTCGCCGAAGAGACGGCCGACAACAGGCCCCAAGTCAGTCGGAGGGCAGGTCGCGGTCCGGACCAACGCCGTCATCGGCTCGACTTCGACGATCTCGAATGCGCTCATCGGGTGCAGTCTATCCCCTCAGGTACGCTGGCGGCCGATGGCCTTACCGATCAGTCGTGGTCTCCCGTTCGATCCTTCTTCGGATGAGCCGCTTCGCATCGATCCCGGTCTCGTCTCGGACTGGCTCGTCCGGTTCCTGAGGGATGAGTGTCTCCGAAGCCGGAAGATCGAAAAGGTCGTCCTCGGCCTTTCCGGCGGTGTGGATTCGGCCGTGGTCGCTTACCTTTGTGCGAGGGCGTTCGGTCCCGATCAGGTCGTCGCATTTCGGTTGCCGTACAAGACATCGTCGCCGGAGAGCCTGGAACACGCTGAGTGGGTCGTTCGGGACCTCGGTATCGAGCAGCGCACGATCGACATTTCGGCGATGGTCGATGGCTATCGGGACCCGTATGAGCTGGATATGTCGCCGGGCCGGCTGGGCAACGTGTGCGCCCGGTGCCGGATGATCGTGCTCTTCGATCAGTCGGCGAAGCTCGGCGCGCTTCCGATCGGGACCGGAAACAAGAGCGAGCGTCTGTTCGGCTACTTCACCTGGCACGCCGACGACTCGCCGCCGATCAACCCGCTCGGCGATTTGTTCAAGACCCAGGTGTGGGCCCTTGCCCGCCATCTCCGGGTGCCCGAGGCGATCGTGGAGAAACCGGCGACGGCCGACTTGATCCACGGTCAAACCGACGAAGGGGACTTCGGCATCACCTACGCGAAGGCCGATCGGATCCTCCACTACCTGGTGCTCGGCAATTCCCGCGATAAGCTCGTCGAGCTCGGCTTTGCGCCCGCGGAGGTCGATCTCGTCGTCAAGAGGGTCGAATCGACTCACTGGAAGCGCCGCCTCCCCACCGTCGCGATGCTGAGCACGTCAGCCATCGGCGAATACTATCTGCGACCCGTCGATTACTAGGAACCTGGGTTGCGGCGAACGTCTTTACCTCTTCATGGTTGCTCTCACCCTCCTCCTCGCCACGGCCAAGGCTCCTGAATTCGTCGGAGCCGATTGGCTCAACGTCGCCGACGGAAAGGCGCCATCGATACGCGCCCGGGAAGGCAAGGTCACGATCGTCCACTTCTGGACGTTCGCGTGCATCAACTGCCGAAACAATCTCGACGCCTACGCCCGGCTCCAGTCACGGTTCGAAAAGGACGGTGTGCTCGTGGTCGGCATCCACACCCCCGAAATCGAACGCGAACGCTCGGCCACCAACGTCGCCGATGCCCTGAAGCAATTGAAGATCACGTGGCCCACCCTCCTTGATCCGGAGTACAAGAACTGGGATCGTTGGAAGGTCGACATGTGGCCGACGGTGTTCGTCGTCGACAAGCGGGGCCAGGTCCGATTCTCATGGCGAGGGGAGTTGGCGTGGCGTGGCGCGGATGGTGAAGCCCAGGTCGCTCGAGCCGTCGAGAAGTCTCTCGCCGAGCGCTGACTCAGATCGTTCTCAAACGATCTGGACATCGCGCGATCCGCGCTGGACCTCGCCGATGGCGGTCGCCACCTCGCCCGCACCACGCAGTGCCTCCAGACAGCGGGGCGCATCGTCTCGGGAGACGATCGCCACCATGCCGATCCCCATGTTGAAGGTACGGAACATCTCCGCATCGGCGATTCCCCCGGTGTCTTGAATCAGGCGGAAGATGGCGGGTGGCTGCCAGCTCCGTCGGTCGATCGAGACCTGGACGTCGGAGGCCAGCACCCGCGGGATGTTGTCGTGGAAGCCACCACCGGTGATGTGGGCGAGCGCCTGGACGGCACCGGCCTCGACCAGCGGCCAAACAGACCTCAAGTAGGACCGGTGGGGCATGAGCAGCGCTTCGCCGATCGTCAGCGAGGTTCCCGGGACGAAATCGCGCACCGAGAGTCCACCGACTTCGAAGAGGGCTCGCCGCGCGAGCGTGAATCCGTTCGTGTGGAGGCCGTCGCTGCCGATTCCGATCACCACGTCACCCGGTTGCATCTTCCCTTTCGGCAAGCGCCGATCCATGTCGACGACCCCCACGATCGTGCCGACGATGTCGATCTCATCGTCGACATACACTCCGGGCATCTCGGCGGTCTCCCCGCCGATCAGCGCGCAGCCATGGGCTGCGCAGGCATCCGCAATCCCGCCGACGACGGCCTCGAATCGATCTCCTCGGAGCTGTGAACAGGCGAAGTAGTCGAGAAAGAACAAGGGCCTTGCACCCTGGCAGAGGATGTCGTCGACGCAGTGGTGGACGATGTCGAAGCCAAGCCCACGATAGTCCCCGACCATCGCCGCGACGCGCGTCTTCGTGCCGACACCGTCGATGGAGCTGACCAGGACGGGCCGCTCCATCTCGGGGAAATGCCCTGCGTACATCCCTCCGAACCCGCCTGCACCGCCGACGACGTTGGCGTCGTGGGTCGCCCGAATGCGGTCCACGACCGATTGAAGCGCTCTCTCGGCGCGCTCGATGTCCACTCCTGCGGAGGCATACGTCATCGGTTCGTCCGGCATGATGTGACTGTACCCAGGACCACTTTGGAATCCTTTTATGGACGAATGTATGGTATTTGTTCATCTATGAAGAGAGTTCTGCTGATGTTGGTCGTCGTTTTCGCGGTGTTCGGATGCGGAGTGCAAGGCACCGAAACGATCGTGGCAGGACCGTCGAAGGAGGACGTGGCTTCGTTCGACACGGGTAAGGAGGCCCGTGCGTGGCTCGCGACGCCCGGCAACGGTCTCTTTGAAATGGGCAACGACGAGGGAAGGAAGTGGGTCGATCGGTTCTATGCGGCGGGTGCGCCGTCAGTTCGGATCTGCGACCCGAGCAAGCTCACGGAAGAGAGCACGGGTGAGATCGCGGCAACAATCGGGATCGAGTTTCCGACCGGCAAAGCCGAACGCGAGAGGGTACTTGCCGTCGTGAACGAACTCGAGAAACTGGCCGACTACGATCTTTCGAAGGACACGGGCCAGAAGTTCGTACTCCTCAACGTCGACTGAAGCACCCGCGCCGGGGCAAGGGGTCGGATTCCGCCCGGGTCCGCCTCGGCGGACCCGGCGTCATCCGACCCAGGGCGTGGCCTCTGGGCCGGCGCGGGTAGTGTTGCCCGAAGCGAAAAGGGCACAATGGAGAGATGGTCGCTACCCTCATCGCAGCCCTCGCCCTTCAGGCCCCGAACACGCTGACCGAGGCCGAAAAGAAGGCCGGCTGGGTTCTCCTGTTCGACGGAAAGTCCACGGCCGGATGGCACAACTACAAGAGTCAAGGCGTCGGCAAAGGCTGGAAGATCGAGGACGGCATCCTCACCTCGGCCGACCCCGGGACGGCCGGCGACATCGTCACCGACCAGAAGTTCGACTGGTTCGAGCTCACCCTCGACTTTCGCAACACGCCCGGCGGAAATAGCGGGATCATGATCCGCGTCGGCGAGGATGGCGAGACCGCGTGGCAGACCGGTCCCGAAATCCAAATCTACGACCACAAGCCGCAGGACGGCGTCGAGACGACCGGTTACCTCTACCAACTCTACAAGCCCACTTTCGACGCGGCGAAGCCGGCGGGAGAATGGAATCAACTCCGGATCGTGGTCGACCCGAAGCTCTGCTTCACCGAGCTCAACGGCAAGCGCTACTACGAGTTTGTCTACGGCAGCGAGGATTTCTGGGACCGGGTCAAGAAGAGCAAGTTCAGCAAGTATCCGATGTTCGGCAAGATCGAGAAGGGCGCGATCGGCATCCAAGGCGATCACGGGGTCGTGTCGTTCCGGAACATCAAGGTTCGCCCGATCAAGCCATGATTGCCGCGATCGTCGGTTTCCTGCTCGTGCAAGAAGATTCGCTTGCCGGCTTTCTTTCGGGCAAGTTCCCGGTGACGCAATCCCGAAAGGTCATGAAACAGGCGGTGACGGCGGCGATGAACGTCGACACCGTCGCACTCGGCTTTGGCTTGTTCCGACCCCGCAACGGCATCGGGTGGGTCGTGCCACTCAACAGTGAGGCCTACCAGGACTATGGGGTGACGGTCTACGCCCGTCCGGTGGGCAAGACCTACCGGCTCGAAACGCTCTTCCCGAGTGGCTTCTATTTGGCCAAAAGTGGGTTCTTCGACGGTGCCCATCTCATCGTGGGGGGCCTGAACGGATGGATGGGGAACGGTCCCCACGCTCGGGCAGCGCTGCTGCGCTGGGATGGACGGCGGTGGAGCCTCCAGAATTGGGTCGAAGCCGACTTTGAGTCGTATGAGTGTACGTTCCGGCCCAGCGGCCGCAAGTGGATCGCCTTGATCGAGGGTCGAACCTACCCGAAGCACATCGAGGTCCCGCATGTGATGGCGAACGTGGGGATGCGCCAGCGCTTCATCTACGCGAGCGGTAAGCTCGTCGCGTCACCAGCCGTGCGAACGATGAATCCCTTGGCCGTCCTCGATGACCTCGCCGGTGCCGCCGCCCGTGGCGACACGGCCGGGGTCCGCCGCGGTTGCTCGTCGAGAGAACTCGCGAAGCAGGTCGAGAAACTGGGCCGAAAGCTCGCCGGCAGCGGTTGGGACGTGCCAGGGAACATGAATTCGACGTCGGACAGGCACTTCATCGCGACGTCGCTTGGCCTCCGCTTCGACTTCGGCCGTGTCGGCGGCCAATGGAAGTTGGCGCGCATCGTTCCCGTTCGCGGTTGACGCGGCGACGGGTTACGACGAACCAGCAGCCCGATTCGTGCTTCACAAGTCCAGAATTCCCCGTCAGAGAACCGCTTCCATCACCCGCTCGGCAATCTGATGATTGCCGAACGGGGGCATGAGGTAGAGCCCCTGCGCACAGGCCCTGAGCTTCGAAGAGAGCTTTTGGGCTTCATCGATCCCGATGCTCAACGCGATCTCATCGTCGGTCGCCTCCGCCATCTTCGCACGCAGCCAATCCGGCACCTCGATCCCGGGCACCTCGTTATGCATGAATTCCGCGTGTCGAGTGCTCCGCAAAGGCAGGACCCCGACGAGCAGCGGGAGACCGAGTTCCTGGCAACGCTCGACCGCAAATTCGACGTGACGGAATTCGAAAATCGGCTGCGTGTACACCAGATGGGCGCCGGCGTCGGCCTTCCGCTTCAGGCGATCGATCTCAAGGTCCATATCTGCCGCGAGCGGGTTGAAGGCAACGGCAATCGTGAACGCGCACTTCGCGCCGACGCTATAGCCGGCGAGATCGACGCCCTCGTTGAACCGCGAGAGGATACGGACAAGACCGATCGCGTCGACGTCGAAGACGCTCGTCGCGCTCGGATAATCGCCGATGTTTGCGGGATCGCCAGTGACGGCGAGGATGTTCCGCACTCCAAGCGCGTGCGAGCCCAAGAGGTCCGCCTGCACCGCAAGCAAGTTCCGGTCGCGACACGCGAAGTGCATCATGACTTCGATGCCGATCTGGTTCTGGATCAGGGTGCTGATCGAGAGCGGGTTCATGCGCAGCCGCGCCCGGGCACCATCAGAGATGTCGATGAGGTCGGCCCCGCGCACCTTCAGGGCCTTCGCTCCCGCCAAAACCTTCTGGACATTCAGGCCGCGCGGAAGGTCCATCTCGACCGTCACGATAAACTTGCCGTGCTTGAGCTTCATCGAGAGTTCGGTCGGTTCGCTCTCGGGCAGGGGCTTGCGTTCTTTTTCGACGGTATTGACCGACGTCCGCGCGCGCTTCTTGACTCCGCCGGCGTCGATCAGCTCGCGCAGTCTGCGAATGTGCTCGGGAGTCGTCCCACAGCAACCCCCGATAATATTCGCGCCCTCCTCGACCAATCGCAGCGCCGCCTTCGCGAAGTACTCGGGGGCGGTGTCGTAGGTGACTTCGCCCTTCACCAACTGCGGCAACCCTGGCGTGGGAAAAGCGAGGATCGGGAGTTCGTTGTTCTCGGCAAGCTGCCGGACAATGTCGATCATCCGCTGGGGACCGACGATGCAGTTCGCGCCAATGGCATGGACTCCGAGGATGGCCATTTCCTGGCCGCACCGCATCGGGAGCCCCTCGGCGAGCGCCTCGCCGTCTTCGATGTACGCCTTGCTGACGATGATGGGGAGGTCACTGACGGCGCGCACAGCCTCGACGGCAATGCGAAGTTCCTCCATATCGATGAAAGTCTCAAGCAGGAACCCGTCAACCCCGCCCTCCGCGAGGGCCCGGGCTTGTTCGACGACGGCCGCACGCCACTCCTCTTCGGTCGTCGTCCCGATCGGGGCCATCGGCTTGCCGGAAGGGCCGATCGCGCCGAGGACAAGCCGGTCGGGACCGGCCGCTTCCCGCGCGAGCCGAGCCCCGGCGCGGTTCACCTCGGCGACATCGACGTTCACGTCGCTCAGGCGAATACGGTTCGCCTCGAAGGTGTTGGTCTCGACGAAATCGCTTCCCGCGGCGAAGTACTCCTCGTGGACTTTGAGGACGAGGTCCGGCGCGAGGACGTTGGCCAAATCGTACGGCTTTTTGGTGAATCCAAGCTCTCCGAGGCGAGTGCCGTTGGCACCGTCGCCGAGCAAGACCTCTTTCTTCAACGCTTCAAGCAAGTTCATTCGATCTGGAATGTACCTTCGGCGGGCAAAGCCCGGAACTGCAGGGCAAGATCCTGACCGACACGGCGGCCGTGACCTTCTCGGNNCCGGTTCGCTTCGCTCACCGACCTCTCCCCCAGAGGCGGAGAGGAATTGGCCCCTCACCCACTGCCGCCGCTCGACGTAGTACTCGTCGCGCGCTCCCCGGCGACTGTCGCGCGTTGGGGAGAGATGCTGCGCGAGGCCCCTGGCCAGACGGTCCGTGGGCCGGTGCGGAGCCCGGTGATCGCCACAGAGGAGGACGCGCGTCCCGTATCATGGGAGCGGTGCCACCGAAGAGCCCTGCCCCGAATCCTGAGAACGCCGCATGTGCCCCTACGGGCGGGGGACCCGCCTGAGTGGACGACTTCATCGGACCCGGCGGCACCCTCAGCTTCCTCTTCACCGACATCGAGGGAAGCACCCGCCTTTGGGAGCATGAGCCGGTCGCGATGGCGTCGGCGCTCGCGCGCCATCACGCGATCCTCGAAGCGGCCATCCAAGCCCACCGTGGTGTCGTCTTTCGTACCGTGGGCGATGCGTTCTGCGCCTACTTCGTCTCGGCGGGGGACGCGGTGCAGGCCGCGCTTGCGGCCCAGACCGAGATTCTTGCCGAAGCGTGGCCGACGTCGGCCCCGATCCGCGTCCGGATGGCGGTCCATACGGGAGCCCCGACCCGCGCCGACGGAAAGAGCTACGATCCGATCCTCAACCGCCTTGCCCGTGTTCTCGGCACCGCCCACGGCGGCCAATTCGTCGTCTCCCAGACCACCCGCGAAGTCTTGGACGACGACACCCTGACCGCCTCCATCATCGATCTGGGCGTTCACCCCCTCCGCGATCTCTCGCGCCCCGAGCGGATCTTCCAGGTGGCGCGCGGCGTCATGCCGGTCCAGTTTCCGCCGCTCCGAACGCTGGCCGTCGTCTCCCACAACCTGCCCGAACAGCTGACGTCCTTTGTCGGTCGAGAGGAAGCCTTGGCCGAGTTGGGACTCCGACTGCGCGATTCGCGACTGGTCTCGCTGATCGGTGCGGGTGGCGTCGGGAAGACCCGCCTGGCCCTCCATGCCGCCGCGGACGTCGCCGACGCCTTCCCCGGCGGGGTCTGGCTGGTGGAACTTGGGGCTCTGCGGGAACCGGGCCAAGTCGCTCCGACCGTCGCGACGACCCTCGCGATCCCCGAGGACCGATCCCGGCTGGTCGAAGAAGTGTTGATCAGGGCGCTGCGCGACCGACCCACGCTACTGGTCCTCGACAATTGCGAGCACCTGATCGAGGTGGTCGCACAGCTCGTGGACAAGCTCCTGAGATCGTGCCCTCTCCTGACCGTTGTGACGACCAGTCGCGAGGCGCTTGGGGTGCCGGGAGAGATCCGTCACCGGGTCGCATCGCTGCCGGCAAACGATGCCGCGTCGCCGTCGGTACGGCTCTTCGTCGATCGGGCCTCCGCACTCCGACCGGACCTAGTCTGGACCGACGAAGCCCTCGACACGGCGGCCCAGATCTGCGCGCGCCTCGATGGGATCCCCCTTGCGATCGAGCTTGCCGCGGCGAGGATCAAGCTTCTCCCCCTCCCTGAGATCGCGCGACGCCTCGAAGCCCGGTTCGATCTCCTGACGGGGGGGAGCCGGACAGCGATGCCGCGGCATCAGACGCTACGCGCGGCGATCGAGTGGAGCGTCGACTTGCTCTCGGATTCCGAGCGCACGTTGCTGCGCAAGCTTGGCGCGTTCACGGGCGGATGCTCGATCGAAGCGGTCGAGGCGCTCGGCGGCAGCCTCGACGATCTCGAATCGCTTGTCGACAAGTCGCTCGTTCTCCCCGAAGATGCAGCAGGGGAGTCGCGCTTCCGGCTCCTCGAAACGGTCCGCGCCTACGCGCTTGAGCAGCTGATCGCAAGTGACGAAGCGCTCGCCGCGCGTGAGGCCCATGCCGCCTACTTCGTCGACCTCGCCGAGCGAGCGGCAGGCGGCTATCGCGGTCCCGAGCAGGCGCGGTGGCTCGATCGGATCGCCACCGACCACGAAAACCTCGTTGCCGCCATCCGCGAGACAGACGCGGAGCAGACGGCCCTTCGGATCGCCGGTGCCCTCCAGGGATATTGGATGATCCGCGGCCACTACGCGGTCGGACGCACGATCGTCGCCCTCGCCCTCGGGAAGTCGCTGGACCGAAGTCCAAGCCCCATGCTCGCCAAGGTGTGGAACGCCGCCGGAAACCTTGCGAACCTCCAGGGTGACTACGACGCGGCGATGAACGCATACCAAGAGGCACTCTCCCTTCGCGAGGCGCTCCAAGACCCGCAAGGCATCGGGATGGTCCTCCACAACATGGGTCTGATCGCCTTCAACCGAGCGGACCACGCCGCGGCTGAGCCGTCTTTCCGGCGGGCAGCCCAGTTGCTTCGCGAGAATGGGGCACCGTGGGAGTACGCGACGGCGGTCCACAGTCTTGGCATGCTGAGTCGCGCTCAGGGCGGGCTCGACGAGGCGGAAGGTCTCACGCGCGAGGCCCTTGCGATCCGACAGAAGCAGGAGGATGTTCGAGGGATCGCGCTCTCGCTTCAAGCTCTCGGGGAGATCGCCCTCGATCGAGCCGAGAGCGCCATCGCTCGCACCAGCCTCGGCCAAAGCCTCGCGCTGTGCGAGGAGCTCGGGGACCAGCAAGGGATCGCGGAGCTGCTGACGCTTTTGGCGATCGTCCATGTCGCCGAGGGCCGACTCGATCGCGCGGCAGCCGAGCTCGCGAAAGCGCTGACG
Source organism: Chthonomonas sp. UBA6659 (assembly GCA_002455425.1). Classification (GTDB taxonomy): domain Bacteria; phylum Armatimonadota; class Fimbriimonadia; order Fimbriimonadales; family Fimbriimonadaceae; genus UBA6659. The sequence continues at coordinate 32,064 of DKKT01000079.1, forward strand.
CTCCATGCCGAGCTCGGCTATGCGATTGGAGGCGCGAAAGCTCTGGAGGGGATCGTGGTCTGGGCCGGGGCGGCGGAGCGGCCGGAGATCGGGGGGCAGGCCCTCGGGGCCGCACAGGCACTCCGGAGCGAGAAGGCGATCCCGCGCCAGCCGAACGAGCAGAAGGCGCTCGAGCCCGCAATCCTGCGTTTGAAGGGGGCGACATCCCCCGAGGCTCTGGAGCGAGCCTTTCTCGACGGCCGCGATCGTGGCTACGACGATGCGGTCCGGGTCTTGGTCCAAGCCTTGGAACGTGGCGGTTCCGAGCGCGTAGAATGAAGGAGCAGAGTCGTTGCCCGCAGGGGGAGCCGAAAGGCTGAGAGTTCCGCACGTCGCGGAAGACCCCATGAACCTGATGCGGTTAGTACCGTCGTAGGGATTGCGGACGAAATCCTCCTTGGAGGGCTGTCGTCGCAATCAGCGTCGGCAGCCCTCTGGCCTTATGGAGGAAACATGAACGCAAGACCCAGGGGTTTCACCCTCATCGAACTGCTCGTCGTGATCGCGATCATCGCCATCTTGGCCGCGATACTTTTCCCGGTCTTTGCGCAAGCGAAGGAGGCCGCGAAGAAGACCGCGTGCCTCAGCAACGCGCGCCAGATCGCGATGGCGAACCGGATGTATCTGTCCGACCACGACGACGTCTATCCGATCTTCTACGCCTACAACAGCCAGCCACCGGCGGGTGCCGCGGGCCACAAAGGGGTCGAGGTACTTCTCGCCGGATACGTCAAGGAGCCGCGCGCGTTCCTGAGCCCGCTCGACGCCGGGGGACCGTACACGAGTCAAGATGTCCCCGGCGCCAACACCTACTGGAAGGCCTACGGAAGCTCTTACCGGTTTACGCAGTGCATGTTCACGATCGTCGCGGGGGAGTCGTCCAGCAACAACACGCTCTATGCGTTCAACCGGGCCGTGGTCGACTCCAGTGTCGAGTTCCCCTCTGAAACAAGGATCATGCGCTTGGAGATGTTCCCCTTCTTCGCCAAGGACAAGGATCCCGGCTGCGCGCGGTATGGCTACGACTGCGACCCTCCGTACAACTACTACCGGCAGTGGGGCAAGACGGGTGGCTCGATGATCTTCGCCGACGGGAGCGCGCGCCACGTCAGCTCTTCGGCGCGATTCGACGACGCCCGTGTCAACCCGGAGGGCCGCCGCTCCGGCGAAGCCGACCCGTCATCTTGGTCCGGTACCTGGTACGGCACCTGCGACTAGCTCCCAACCAGCGCCCTGTCCGAGGGTGTTGGAGCGCAGAAGATCGGCGCATCCATCACCCTTGACCCCGGGGTGCGAGCAAGCTCCATACTGGACTTGTGAGCAAGATCGCAAGCGATGTTTGCCTCGCGGTTTTCTGCGCAGGACTGACAGCGCTGACCTTTCAAGTGCCGATTTGGACCGGGGTGAAATCGAGCTTCGAGTGGCCGACCGGAGCGGCCATTCTCCTGACGATCGTCTGGGCGGTGATTCGTCGGCGCGATGGCTTTCGCACGTGCATGCTCGATGCAAGTGTGATAGGAGTCGGCGTGGGCTTTTGGGTTGCGTTCGCCGTCCGTATGGCCCAGACGGGGAAGGCGCAGATGCCGGGGCTTGTCGTGATCTCTTTGCCCATCGTCTCCACCGTGTTTTACGTACTAAGCCTGCGAACAGAACGAAAGGCTGATCAGTACCAGGAGACCTTGGAACAGGAGTTCGAGGCCATCAAAGCCATGCCGCCTAACGAGGCGCGCAAGGCACTCGAAGCTCGTTTTGACGAATACCAAACATTGCTCGAAGACTTCGAAAAACGCGAGCCCGGGTTGAGGCGAAAAAGGACCTTAGTCCTTTGGGCTGTGCTGGCGCTCACCCCCGTCCTTCTGGCCACGAGCATCTGGCCTGAACCGCGACCGGTTGGCATCATCTTGGGTGTTGCGATTCTGATTCTCTGTGTCACCTGTCTCAAACTGTTCTCGACGCTACCCCCAACCTGATGCCACGTTTTGCAGGCATGACTGGTGGTGCCGCAGCCACGACACTGACCGGGACTTCCTCTTGGCGCTTTAGAGCGTGCTCGAGAGAGATGCCCCTCGCAACGGGATCGCTAGAAGCCAGCGTTCAGGACCGGGGCAAGACCTGTCGTCCTAGCACTCTCCCTGCCCGTATCGCGAGTGGTACCGATCCCACCAGCCCGCGATCTCTGGCTCCGTCAAAGGAGTCGGAGATCCGATCTGGAGCGCAAGCCAGACCGTCTTCGCGACATCCTCGACCATCGCGGCGGCCTTGATCGCCGCTCGCGGCGTCGGTCCCCAGGCAAACACGCCATGCCGACCGAGGAGCACGGCCGGACCCACGCCTCGCGCACCCAGAATCGCTTCCGCGATTTGGGTGCCCTCATTCGCGACGTAAGGCGTGCAAGGAATCGCGCCGCCGAACTCATCGGCGATCGCGGTCAGGACGGGTGGAATCGGGCGCTCGCAGGCCGCGAACGCGGTGGCGTAGTTCGAGTGGGTGTGGACGATGGCACCGACTTCAGGCATGCGACGATAGAGCTCGAGGTGATGGACGAGATCGACGCTCGGCTTCCACGCCAGCTCAAGCGGCTCGCCGGTCGAAAAGCGAATCGGGACGATCGCCTCTGGAGTCAGCGCGTCGTAGTCAACCCCGCTCGGCTTGATGAAGACCACGTCCGCGTCGCGATCGATCCCGCTGACGTTGCCCGAATGCATGACGACGAGCCCAAGCTCGGTGAGCATCCGGTTCGCTCGACAGACTTCGTCGCGCAGACTCATGCGAGTGCCTCCCGGCGGATCGTGAGGAGCGACTTCATCAGGCCCGAAAGGTCGCGCGCTCCCGGGAGCCCGAACGCGTCGTGAAGGTCGAGGTAGAGGCAGTACAACCGCCGATACGTCGCGCTCGCGCCCGGCTCGGGGGTGAAGACCCGATCCTTGAATCCCGTCATCGCCGCTTGGGCATCCGCAACCGTTGGGTGGAGGCCGGAGGCGACCGCCCCCGCGATGGCGGCCCCGAGGGCGCAGGTTTGCTCCGAGCGACTGAGCCGGATCGGACGTCCGAGGACATCGGCGTAGATCTGCATGGTCAGCGGGCTCTTTTCCGCGATCCCGCCGCAACAAACGACTTCGTTTACCGGCACGCCGTACTCTTCGATCCGCTCGACGATGCGTTTCGCCCCGAAGGCGGTCGCCTCGATCAACGCTCGGTACACATCGACCACCCGTGTGTGGAGCGTTTGACCCACAAGAAGCCCCGTCAGCGCTTGGTCGACGAGGATCGTGCGGTTCCCGTTGTTCCAATCCAGCGCAAGCAGGCCCGTCTCGCCGGGGATCAGGTCGGCAGCCTCCGCCTGCAGGCGCGCGTGATCGCCGTCGCCGAGGGACGCTCCCCACGCGAACAGGTCGCCCACCGCGGATTGCCCGGCCTCGATCCCCAGCATCCCCGGGATCACCGTGTCCTCGGCGACCCCGCAGAGCCCGGGGATGTTGGGGATCGACCCGTCATCGGGGGCGACCATGATGTCGCAGGTGCTCGTGCCCATGATCTTGACGAGCATGCCCGGACGGATCCCGGCGCCAAGCGCGCCGAGATGGGCATCGAATGCGCCGGCGGCCACGACCGTCTGCGGTGACAACCCTGCCCGGGCCGCGATATCGGGATCCAGGGTCCCGACTCGATGATCAATCGCGACGACCTGATTGTAGAGCTTGCCGCGAAAGGACGCAAGCGCAGGCGAAAGCTTCGCGAGGAACTCGGCGCTGGGAAGTCCGCCCCAGGTGGTGTGCCACATCGCCTTGTGACCGGCGGCGCACGCGCTCCGGGGGATCGCGCGGACATCGTCGATGCCGGCCAGCCAAGCGGGAATGACGTCGCACATCTCTACCCACGAGGCTGCGGCATCGATTAGATCGGGGGACTGGCGCGTGCAGTGGAGGAGCTTGGCCCAGAACCACTCGCTCGAATACTTGCCGCCGATGTTCTCCAGGTAGGGAGTTCCGCGTCCCTTTTCGGTGATCTCCTCGGCCTCCGCGATCGAGGTGTGGTCTTTCCAAAGCCAGGCCTGGGCATCGAGGCGTTCCGGCATCGCGAGAGCGAGAGGACGGCCCGCGGCGTCGACGGCCATCGGGGTCGAGCCGGTGGTGTCGACACCGATCCCCGCGATCGAGGTCGCATCGACCCCTGCGAGCGCTCCTGAGACCGAGGCGAAGAACCCCTCGAACCAGTCAGCCGGGTTCTGGCGAGCGAGGTGAGGATCGCGCGGATCGTGCAGCACGCCGCTATCGCCGGAGGGATAGTCGGCGACGGCGGACCCGACCGTCTCACCCGAATCCACATCCACGACCAGCGCTCGAACCGAGTTCGTGCCGTAATCCAAGCCGAGTGCGCATCTCATCGAATCCGATCTTGGCAGACGCGAACCGACTCGCGGTCGCGCGAGGCTGTGCCGAGAATCGAACCATCAACTCGCGCACCGCCGTCTTTACCTTCGGCTTGCCGATCGTCCGCGTAGTCGGACTGCTGGCGATCGCCAAGCTGAACCAGTTCGGCGACTTCGCGACGAGTCCACAGACGGCACGCCTGCATCTCGGCGGGTCGGCAGTCGTCGCCGGGGGCAAGGCTCAGCTCAGCTTCGTCGAGGCCATGGGCGAAGCCAGCGTGGAGATTTCCTGCAAAGAAGAGACCCGGGTCGTCCCGCTGGATGACCAGCCAAGCGACTCGGTCTGTGGTGTCCGCGTCCGACTGAAAACGCTCGATATGGAGTCGATACCACCCCGAAGCGAGATCGAGGTCACGTGGTGACCGTCACGGAATCATGTACATCGGGTTCGGGATCTTGATCGGGCGCTCGGCGCAACCACCCTTAAGATCGCTCCATTGGTCGCCCACACTCATCAAAACCCGGAAGCCCTGAGCCACGATGGCTCGCCGTGCGCTTGACTTGAACGGGATGATCGACGCCTTTCGATAGTCGGCCGGTTTGAAGATAATGGCGCTGTATCCCGTGAATCCGCGCCGGGCGAGGTTGGCTTCCGTCGGTTGGCGGACGTCCGACGTGCGCCCGGTGATGAGGAAGATCGTGACCCCTTTCTTCTTCGCGAGATCGTAGAGCTCGCGGACCGGCTCGATCGCGGGGGCGGCCGCCGTCCATTCCCACTCCGTCCAGAGTGCGGGGACGAAGCCGAAGCCCATAGATCGCGTGACCGAGTAGCTGGAGAGCATCGTGTCGTCGATGTCGAACACGATTGCCTTCTTGCCCGGCTTGCTGATTCCGGCGAGCAGACCGCGCTTGGCTCGGGCGATTACCTCCCGGACGTCCTTTTGGTAGCGGCCAGAGTTGTAGTACCGCTGGACAACGGCCTTGTCGACGTCGAGATTCGTCGGCTCCGAACCTGAGGAGCCGAGTACGGGAAGAGAAAGGGCGAGGACGAAGAGGAAGGGTCGCATGGTATTGGCTCGTAACTTCGCCACGGATCACACAAATCCTGGGACCCTTCAGCCCGATCTATCTCCTTCGGGTGAGGAACGCGCGCCAGTCCCAGGTTTCGGGATCGTCGCACTCGCGGATCGGGATGCAGGCCGCGATGCGAAGGTGCCAATCGGTGAGCCGAGTCCGCGCACCAGGTCGTGCCAGAACCTCGGGGTCGAGGAAGGGCCGGGTCACTAGGCAGGCCGCGCACACGGCGCGAAGGTTGATCGGTCGATTTCACCCGCTGCCGATATGGTCGACGTCGGTGGCAGGATCCCCACACACCGCGCACCGCCCTTCAAAGCGAGCGATCGCTTGCCGGACGGCCCGTTCGGGGGCAAGGCTTCGCCGCAGCGGCATCCCGCCACCGAGAAGCCTCCAGATCGTCTGTCCGAAGGCGACCTGCCGGTCCGGATCGGTGGCGACCGTGGTTGCGATCCCGCTCCGTACCTGGCGTACGAGTGCGGCGGCAGCTCGGCAGTCCTCACTGCAGTACGGCGTACGACGACTCGCCGTCGGGGTGTCGCAATTCGGACAGGTTCCTGGTTGTAGTGTGATCGCACCAGACGGCGCATCGGCGATCTCGTTGAGAAGGTGGAGAAAGACGCTCCGAGCTTGGTCCACGAGGCTGAGGCCATCAAGCCCGACGAGCGACTCCCGGACCGCATCGAGGCGCTGGCGATGGCCATTCATCGCTGGATTGTAGCGCCAGGTAAGCTCGCTTCATGATCAGCAAGAAAGTCGCATCACTTCTCGAAGAGCAGATCGGGCACGAACTCTGGGCGAGCCAGAAGTACCTCAGCATGGCAATCTGGTTCGCCGGTCAGAACCTCGGCGGCTTCAGCGAGTTCTTCATGAAGCAGTCGGCGGAAGAACGCGGCCACGCTCTGAAGATCGTTCACTTCCTCACCGAAGTCGGTCTCACCCCGAACCTTGCGGCGATCGACGCGGCCGGCCCGAAGTACAAGGACGCACTCGATTGCGCGAACCAGGCGCTCCAGAACGAGCAGACGGTGACGAAGCAGTTTCACAAAATGGCCAAAACCGCGCTCGCCGAGGACGACTACACGTCGTTCGAGTTCTTGCAGTGGTTCATCAAGGAACAGGTCGAAGAAGAGGCAAGCATGGAGCACCTGATCGCGCTGATCTCCAGTGGACTCAACCTGTTCCAGGTCGAAGCGCTCCTCCACCACGATCACGACTAGAGCTTGGGTGCGGCCGGCTTCGCTCCTAGTGAGCGGATGAAGTCGAACGCGAACCAGCCCAACGTCAAGAACGCGAGACCGAAGAAGACGGGGCCGATCCACCAGCTGTTCTGCTGAAGCCACCCGAGGCGGCTCACGCCGCTCTGCCAAAGGAAACGGAATCGATGGTTGACGCCCGACTCGTCGGCGACGGTGAGGTCGGTCGCCATGTTCCGTCGAAGCCCGTGCCGAGCGATGATCTGCCCCTGGGCGTTCTTCAACGCGCCGGTTCCGGCCCCGGTCACCGCAAGCAGGCACGTTCCCCGCGGGCCCCGCTTGGGCTTGAGCGCCGCGACCGGACCCTGGAACCAGGTCGACAGGCCGTCAGGTCGAGTGAACGGCAAGTCGGCATCGCCACCACCGAGGGTCACCTGGGGACGGCGGATGTTCGCGAGCTCCGCGGGGCTTCGCTCCTCGTCGGAGAGATCCGAGGTGATCTTCACCCGTCGAAGCTCTTCCGAGTACAGGAGGCGCCAACGTCGCTCGTTCATGGCTCGCCACAGGAGCAAGAGGAGAATGAGGAGCAGGAGCAGTCCGATGAGCCCGATCAGCGACCAGAACCACCAGCCGTTGCGCTCCATCCACGTCTTGACCTTCGCGTCGAACCGGTAGGGGCTCCCGACGAATTCGACGTCGGACTGCACGAGGTTCGGAGTCACGGTGCAGGGGTAGAGGCCGGGTTCCTTGCTCGTGTCCACGCGGACGATTTGCGAGGCCCGCCCGCCCGCCGGAACCACGAAGCTCGCGGGTGACACACTGCGGACCGCCCCACCGGGGTCGATGCGGACGGTTTCAGCACGTGGGCTCGACGACTCTGCTTCGACCCTGAACTCAACCGTCCCGCTTCGCGGCTCATAGCGAGTCTCCTTCGGCCACGTGATCACGACCTGAGGCTGCGGAGTGATGGTGTAGAGCGCATTCGCAGGGATACCGGGCTCGGTCCCGCCGCTTTTGCCCGTGCGGGTCACAAACGCGTCGACGCGCAGGCGACCGGGGGCGCGGAAATCCGCGATCGTGCCTTCGAAAAGGCCGGAGGGTGCGGCCTTGAGGTCTACGGTCCACTTCTCTGCTTGCGGTGCCTCTGGTGTGAACTGGAGCTTGACCGCGAACGGTCCTTTCGAGCCCGACCGCGACTCCACGCGAACCCGGAACGGCGTAGGGGTTTTCGCTGCAAGCACGCTTCCATCGGCCGGGGACTCGATGCGGGCCCGGAAATCGGACTCGTACGAGATTTCGAGACCACCGGAAGCCCTGAGAATCTTCCAGGTCCCCGGTGTGGGCTCGGGAACCCGGAGCGCCGCGACGCGAGCAGTTTGCCCCTCGTAGATCGGAGGATCGGGTCGAACCTCGAAGGCCCGGCCCCTGGGGTCTTGGAGCCGGACGTCCACTCCGCGAGCGTCGGTGATGACGATCGCGCGGAGATGGCTCGCCCCTTCCCCGACTTCGAAGGTCTTCTCGCGAGGATCGATCGCGACGGTGGTCTCGCGTCCCGCCAGGTCTCGAAACGCGGACGAGAAGATCGTCGGGAGGTCGGCCGGCGAGCGGGCGAAGAACACCCGTCCCGAACCGCCTTCCGTCGCGATCCGGCGAAGCACTTCCGGATCGGTGTCGGTGCCGAGTCCGACCACGCAGATCCGCGCGTCTTGCGATTCGCGGATCCCTTTCGCCCATGCCAGAGCCTGATTCGGATCGCCATCGGTTTGGCGGCCGTCGGTTAGAAAGAAAACGAGGCGTTCACGCCCTGCCGCCGGGGCTCGCAGAATCTCGGACGCGCGGAGGAGCGCGGCCTCATAGTTCGTGCTCCCGAGGCCCCGCTTCACCGCGATCGCGCCGAGGTCGGACGGATAGCCGACACCGAGATCGGCGACCGGGCGCAGGCCGCACATCTCCAGTTCGGGTGCACCGCTACCAAACGCGACGACGGCGAGGCGGTCGTCCGGCAGCATCTTGCGCAGGACGTACTGGACGGCGGTGTAGCGGAAAAATGCGGGATCTTGGGGAGAGACCGGTCCCCAGCCGTACATGCTCCCTGACTCGTCCACGACGAGAACCACGTCGAGCGGCTTCGTGAAGGCAGCACACGCGCGTAGAATCAGCGCGAAGCCGAGAACCACCCAGCAAAACCCTCGCCAGATCCAACGCTGTCGCAACACCATCCGCCATTCTACGCCCGCTTGGCGACAAGCCGGGCCGAACGTCCGGTGGAGATGCGGACGAAGGTCACCCACCCGACCCCGACTTACCCCACGGATGGACCGAACCCTTCGAGGCGGGTTTCTCCTGGGAGCGGCATGCCAGGTAAAACGCATCGATGCCGGTAGTGATCGTTGGGGCGGGCCTCTCGGGCCTCGTCTGCGCACGGAAGCTCGTCCAATCGGGTCGTGACGTGCTCCTTCTCGAAGCCACCGATCGACCCGGAGGTCGCTTGAAGACCGATCGCTTCCGGGGTTTCAGGGTCGATCGGGGTTTTCAAGTGCTGTTCACCGCGTATCCGCACCTCGCCGAGGAAGTGCGCCTCGGGGAGCTCGGACTTGGGATGTTCGAGGCAGGAGCGCTGCTTTGGAACGGGCACGGATTCGACGAAGTCCACCGAGCCAAGCCGCTGAAGATGGCGTTGTCCCGGCTCTTTGGGCTCGGCGACAAGTTGCGGGTGCTTGAACTCAATCACTCGGTGCGCCACAAGCGTGCGGAGGCGATCTGGTCGGAACACGATCGGTCGGCGAGGGCATTGCTGCGCGAGCGCGGGTTTTCGGACGCGTTCGTGGAGCGCTTTGCGCGCCCGTTTTTCGGTGGGATCTTCCTCGATCGCAGCTTGTCGGTCTCAAGTCGGGCGTTCGAGTTCGTCTGGAAGATGTTGGTCCTCGGGGACACCGCCGTACCGGGCGAGGGTATGGAATCGATTCCTCGGCAGATCGCTGCCGATCTCCCGCCTAGCATCATTCGCTGCAACGCTCCGGTCGCCGAAGTCGAACGATCCGGAGGGCGAGTCACCGGCGTACGACTCGCTTCCGGAGAGCGGATCGAAGCCGAAGCCGTCGTCGTCGCCACCGAAGGGGATGTCACCGCGCGCCTCATCGGAAACCCCGCCAACGGACCTGGACTCTCCTCGACAAGCGTCGCGTTCGAGGCCGAGGCACCGCCGATCGAACGACCGATCCTCATCCTCAACCGGTGCGAAAGCGGGATCGTGAGCCATGTGGCCCCGATGAGCATCGTTGCGCCGTCCCTAGCCCCACCAGGCAAGCACCTCGTCGTGGCGACCGTCCTCGGCGACCCCCAGGTAGGCGATGAGGCTCTTGCCGGGAATGTCCGATACGAGCTCGGGCGGTGGTTTCCGAACAAGGGAGTCGAGCGGTGGCGGACCCTCGCCGTGCATCGGATCCGCTATGCGCAGATGCCGCAGCCACCGGGCGTGTTCACTCATCCGGTAGGCCCGACGACAGCCACGACCGGGCTCTTCCTTGCCGGGGAAGTGACCCGCAATGGCAGCATCGACGGCGCGATCGAGAGCGGGGTTCACGCCGCCGGCGCGCTCGCAGGCCAGGAGCACGCGTTCGCATGAGGATCGCCGTTGTCGGTGCCGGTGTCGCCGGGCTTGCCGCGGCTCGGACCGTGGCAATCGCCGACCATGAGGTCGTGGTCTACGAAACGGCCGGTGCGGTCGGCGGTCGGGTGGCAAGTCGGCAGCTCGGGCCCTATTTGTTCGACACCGGAGCGACCTCGATCGCCCCGCGTGGAAAGGCACTCGAAGGCGCGATGCTCGGCGAACTCGATACCTCGGATCTTGTGCCGTTGACCAAATCGGTCTACACCATCCAGTACGGACGAATCTCGCCGGGCGACACCGCGAAGGCCAAGATCCAGCGTTACGTCTACCGAAGCGGAAACGTCCGACTCCCCGAAATGCTCGCCGCCGGACTCGACGTTCGTTTCGCGACTCCGGTCGACCGAATCCGCGAGGTAGATCGATGCTACGAAGTCGCTGGGGAACGTTATGAGGCGGTCGTCGTCTCCGCGCCAATCCCCGAGACCGAGGAGATTCTCGCGTCGCTCGGCGATCCGCGGCGATTTGCCAACGCCCGCTATCGTCCCTGCCTGAGCGTCCTCCTCGGCTACGCCGTCGACGCCGGCGATCGACCCTACCATGCGCTCCTCGAGCCCGAGCAACGTCATCCGCTGACATGGCTCAGCTTCGAATCGATCAAGTCGCCGGGCCGCGCACCCGAAGGACACACAGCCCTTGTCGCCCAGCTCTCGCCCGTCGCGAGCGTTGCCTTGTTCAATGACTCCGACGCCGATATCGTTGCGGAGACCTCCGTCCATGTCGCGCGTCTTCTCGGCGAGAAGTTCACCCAACCCGAGGCCACCTCGGTCGTCCGGTGGCGGTACAGCCAGCCGGAAACGACGGCGTTGTTCGACACGGTGAACCGACCCGGCCAGCGCGTCGTCGTTGCGAGCGATGGGGTGATGGGGGGCCGGGTCGAGTACGCGTACGAGAGCGGGGTCATGGCGGCGCGACTGCTGCTGGAGGATCCGCTTGCTCGCTAGCCTCGCGCTCTCCCTTTTGCAGCCGAAGATCGTCGAGCGCCCTCCGGTCGTGCTCGCGGTCCTCCGTGACGGCAAGAGGATCGGCCAGACCCGGATCGTCCAGAGGCTTCTGCGCGACGGCTCGAAAACGGTCACGGTCGACATGACCCTCGAGCAGGGCACGGGGAAGGTCCGTGTCCGCCAGGAATCGGCCTACGATGGGGACGGAATGCCGCTTCGGAAGCTCCAAGAGACGCTGGACACAAACGGCAAGCGGTTGGTGGCGCTGGTCGCCACGTTCGATGAGCGGGGCGCGTCGCTGACCAAGACCGGCTCCGGAGCACCGGAAACGCAATTGATCGAACTCGTTTCCGGTGCCCCCCGTGCGGCGACGAACGAATTCTGGTTCCTGCGCGACCAGCCGAAAAAAGGGGCGAAGGCGACGTATTACAGCTTCGCGCCAAGCGAGGGTCGCTGGCGGCTAGTCGAGTTCCGCTATGACGGACTTGAGTTCGTGAACCTCATCGGACGCCGTCGAGAGGTCCACGTCGTGAAGACCCCCGAAGGCAACGCGTACTTCGACCTCTCAGGCGACGCGGTCGTCGTCGAGTTGAACGGCCTGAAACTTGTCCGGATCGAGGACTAGGGACGCTAGGGCGTTCCGGCTCAACCAGTCCCTCAAGGCTCAATTTACACTCCGGTTTGCAGCTCCTCGATGCGTCGGACGTAGTCGCCGACGAGAGCCTGACTCTCCTTCTCCTCAGTGCTCTCCGCGTAGACGTGGAACACCGGTTCCACCGCATCCGGGAGCACGAGAACCCAGGAATCCTCGTTGAAGATCTTGATCCCGTCCACGAGTTCGACCCGCTCGTCGTCCCGATGGAGTTCGGTGATCATCCGCATCACCGCACCCTTGGCCTCCCAGGGGCAGCGGACCTGTTCATAGGCGAGGGCAAAAGACGGCAGGCTCTCCAGCACTTCACTGAGACTCAAGCCCGTCGTCTGGAGCATCGTCAGCAGTTTCGCGAGACTGAACATGGCGTCGTAGCCGGGATGAAGTTCGGGAAAGATGAATCCCCCGCGCTCGTCACCGGCGAAGTCGACCCCGGCGTCAAGGCTCGACGACATCAGGGAGCGCGTATCGGCCTTTGTCCGAATCACCGACGCCTTCTCGCGCTTCAGCAGCTCCTCCAGGCGGAGGGGAGCGGTCACGCTCATGCCGATCGTGGGCTCGGGGGTGGTCTTGGCGACGAGCAGGCACAGCGCGGCGAACAGGTTGTTGCCCTGGATCGTCCGTCCCTTGTCGTCGACGATGCTCAGGCGCTCACCCTCGTCCGTGAAGAGCACGCCCATATCGTAGCCAAGGGTGCCGACGATCTGGCGGAGGTTGTCGAGGTGGCGCTGGACCTCGGCTTCGGAGCGGGGCGCAAGCTTCGCATCGGCGAAGCCGTTGATGCTGATCGACTCGATCCCCATCCTGCCGAGCATGGCGGGATAGATGCTGCCGATGGCGCTATAGCCGTAGTCGCAGACGATCCGCAGGCGTCGCCCGCCCCCTTCCCCACCGAGAACTCGGAAGAAGCTCGCCTGGTATTCCTCGACCGCTCGGCTTGCGAACTCGATCTTCCCGAGGTCGTCGGGATCGGTGCGATGGAAATCCTCGCGGAAGAATGCGCTTTCGACCTTACGCTCGAGGCCGCGCGGAAGATAGGCGCCGCGGGAGTCGAACAGCTCGATCAGCGTCACGCGGCTGTTGCCGGGCAACTTGCGCACGTTGAGCGCGCCCGCCGCGCCCGACACTTTCACGAAGTGTCGCGCGATCGGCACCGCCGAACTGCGCATGTCGAGGACGTCGCAGCCGACGCTGAGGAGGCTCGCCATCGCCGCCCGTTTGATCATCCGTGACGAGCGAGTGCTGTCCCGCGCGGTGACGAGGGTGGAGCCTTCCGGCATGATCGAGCCGAACGCGGAACCGAGTCGGGTCGCGAACTCAGGGGTGATCTCGATGTTGCTCAAGCCCGCCGCACCGAGCTCGCGGAACAGGTTGCCGCGCCACTTGTTCCCCCAGACGAGCGACATCGTGACGGTCGACCCGCGTTCGATGATCTTGTCGGGCCAAAGTTTGATGCGGGGACGGATCGCGCACCCGACGTCGATCAGGCATCGATCGCCGACGACCGCGTCCTCCCGCACGACGGAATCGCGCTTGATCGTGACCCGCGAGCAGATCGTCGCCGAGTGGATGCCGACGTTGGGGCCGATGTAGGTGCTGTCCCAGACCACCGAGCGCTCGACGTTGGCGCCTTCTTCGATCAAGGCGTTGTCCCCGATCACGGTGTACGGCCCGATGCGAGCCCCTGCCTTGATCTTGGAGTTGCGCCCGATGCAGACCGGCGGAATGATCACGGCGTCGTCGTCGAGGATGCAGTTCGGACCGACCCAGACTCCTGGTCGCACCTGTTCACCCAAGACGGGAAGCGTCGTCTTCCCGGAGAGGAGGTGCTCTTGGGCCTCGCGGTACTGATTCAGGGTGCCGACGTCGCACCAGTACTCCTCCATGACATAGCCGTAGAGGGCCTTGCCCTCGCGGAGGAGAGCGGGAAAGATGTCTTGGCTCCAGTCGTAGGGGCGGCCCGGCTCCATCCAGTCGAAGATCTCCGGTTCGAGGATGTACATGCCGGTGTTGACGGTGTCGCTGAACACCTCGGACCAACTCGGCTTCTCGAGAAACCGGACGACGCGACCTTCATCGTCGGTGATGACCACACCAAATTCGAGCGGGCTCGGAACGCGATAGAGAATCAGGGTCGCAAGGCTCTTCTTCTCCTTATGGAAGGCGACGGCCTTGGCGAGGTCGCAGTCGGTGAGGGCGTCTCCCGAGATGATCAGGAAGGTGTCCTCCTTGAGGAGTGCTTCCGCCTTCTTGACGCTGCCCGCGGTTCCGAGCGGCGTGTCTTCGATGCTGTAGCTCATCGAAACGTCGAGCTCCGAGCCGTCGTCGAACGTATTCTGGATCTCGTCGGCGAGATAGTGGAGCGTCGACACCACATCGCGTATTCCGTGCCGACGCAGGAGCAGAAGAATGTGCTCCATGATCGGCTGGTTGCCGACCGGGACAAGCGGTTTGGGACGGTTGGCCGTGATCGGGCGCAAGCGGGACCCTTCACCACCGGCCATCACGACTGCTTTCATGGGAAATCGCTCCTTTTTCGCGTTGCTGTCCTGATTATATTGCGGGAGCCGGCTTCCTGCCGGGGGGAGGGACCCCGGTAGGTACACTGGACTCCATGAATCCCCCTGCCGAGTGCCTGGTCGGACGTACGTCCGTGGCACTCTCCCAACTCGCGACCGAGTTCGGAGCGACCGCGTGGCGGGGTAAACAATTGGCGTCGTGGATCTACCGGAAGGCGGTCGCCGACCTCGGTGCCATGAACGACCTGCCGGCAGGGTTTCGGCGCCGCCTCGCCGAGCGATTCGTCGTGAACCCGCTCCACGTCGCCGACCATCGGAAATCGAGCGATGGAGTCGACAAGCTCCTCGTGCACGATGGCGATGGGCAGGTCTTCGAGTGCGTCCTGTTGCCCTACTCGAAACGGGTCAGTTGCTGTCTCAGCACCCAGGTCGGATGCCCGATGGGGTGCACGTTTTGCGCGACAGGGCTCGGTGGCTTCGACCGAAATCTCTCCGTCGGTGAGATCGTCGGGCAGTACCTCCTTCTCCAAGGGTTGAGTGACCGCCGGGTCGATCACGTCGTGTTCATGGGCATGGGAGAGCCGCTCCTCAACCTCGACGCGCTCCTGGAGTCGATCGCGATCCTTCACGGCGAAGTCGGGCTCAGCCACCGCAATCTGACCGTGTCGACGGTCGGACTCGTTCCTCAGATCGAGCGCTTGGCCGCGGCCAAGCTGCCGATCCACCTCGCGCTCTCGCTTCACAGTCCGTTCGATGAGATCCGGAGCCGACTGATGCCGGTCAACCGGCGCTGGCCCGTGGCCGAGATCATGGCGACGATGCGCCGATACCAAAAGGCGACGGGGAGGAAGATCACGATCGAGTATCTGCTCATCGACCGCCTCAACGACACCGAGGAGCAGGCCCTGGCCCTGGCTCGCCTGCTTCGCGGGGTGCCCCACGTGGTCAACCTGATTCCGTTCAACTACGTCGATACCGAACAGGGCTTCCGGCGTCCAACCCGAGAACGGGTGCGCGCCTTTCGTCGCACGCTCGAAGAGCAGGGGATCAATGTGACGGAGCGCGTCGAACGGGGCCACGATATCGCCGCTGCGTGCGGCCAACTCGCCGGCCAACATGAAGGTCGTTTCGCGAGAAGGAGTCGGCTATCCGTACTGCCGGTTACGTCTTGATCGCTCTGGCGGTGCTCGGATGCGGACGGCGCGAGGTATCGAAGTCGCCGTCTCCGACCTTGCCGCCGGTCGAGGCTCAGACTCGGTCGGCGGCGACGGAGAAGGTCGAGATGGTCGCGCGCGACGAGGACCGCCGACGAGCGTGGAGCGTTCAGGCTCGGGGCGCGAAACTGAACTTCGGCGGCGAGGGCAAAATGAGCGGCGACCTGGAGGGCGTCTCCGGCGTCCTCTTCAAAGACGACGCCGAAGCCGCCACCTTCACCGCCGAGTTCGGGAGCGCCAGCCAGGAGCGTCGCCGTTTGATCTTGCGCGGGCGGGTCAAGCTGATCTCCCTCAAGCAGAAGGCGGTCCTGACGGCCGACGAACTCGAATGGCTGGACGGCGAAGCGCGGGTGGAAGCCCGCGGCAACGTCCTCGTCCGCAGTGACAACTACGAGGTTGGGCCGTTTCCGAAGGTGCTGGCGACGCCGGACCTCACGGATATCGGCACCCCGGATATGTTTATGGAGAAACGTCGTTGAATCGGTTCGTGAACCGTTCTTTGCTTCGAGGGCATGGACGCGTCGGCGCGGTCCTCGGCCTGGCGCTCGTCGTAGCCTTGGCTTCCGGCCAAGTGATGCGGGTGATTCGGGATAAGGAAGGCGTCCTTGAACTGAAGAACCTCGCGTCGTTCCGCAGCACCCAGGTCACCAAGTCCCAGATCGTGCACCGCGGGAAGGGCGCGCCCCGATTCAACGCCACTTGGGCCGAACGCGGGCTCGCCCTCTCGGGCGAGAGTCTCGAGGTCGTCACCGACAAGAACGCCGATGGCGATTTCGAGGTTTCGGTCGTCCACGTGGTCGGCGGCGTGAAGGGCTCGGTCGGCGAGACCGACGAGCGAGGATTGAGGCGGACGGCGACGGTCGACTGCGATACCGCCGAGCTGAATGCCGCCAAGAACACCGGGACGCTCCAGGGCGGAGTCTCGATCGACGCCCGCTCTCCTGAGGAGGGCAAGCGCCTCAAGTTCACCGGTGCGAGCGCCGAAATCGGCCTGGTGCCGCTCAAGACGAAGGCCGACTTCCCATTCACCCGAGTCGAAGTCGCGGGTCCGATCACAGTGCGCTACGAGTCCGAAGTCCAGGATGCCGAAACCAAGAAATCCCGCAAGGTCTTGATCTCGGCGAAGGGATCGCGGCTGGTCTACAACGACGACGCTCGAACCTTGACGTTGACCGGCAACGTGACCCTGGAAGGCAACGACGAACTCGTCGGCACCAACGTCCAAGCCTCGAGAGCGGTTCTGAAGTTCGACGCGAAGCGGGACCTCATCGATGTCGAACTGACCGGCGATCCGGGAACCTCGACCCTGCGCGATAAGCCGACCCGGAGCCGCAATTGAAGATCAGCGCGCAGAATCTCGTCAAGCAGTACAAGGGCCGGCGGGTCGTCGATGGCGTGAGCTTCGACATCAGCCAAGGCGAAATCGTTGGGCTGCTCGGCCCGAACGGCGCCGGNNAAGACCACGACGTTCTACATGATTACCGGGCTGGTCCGTCCCAACGGGGGTCGGGTTTCACTTGACCACCTCGAGGTGACCCGCTGGCCGATGTATCGACGCGCCCGGGCTGGAGTCGGCTATCTGCCCCAAGAGACGAGCGTCTTTCGGCGCATGAGCGTCGCCGACAACATCCGCCTTGTGATGGAGATGAAGCGGGCGAATCGACGCCAGATCGCGGCGAAGATCGAAGAGCTCTCCCACGAGCTCCACATCGAGCGGATCCTCGATCGCAACGCCGGCGTCCTGTCGGGCGGAGAGCGGCGCCGGGTCGAAATCGCTCGCGCCCTCGCGACCGACCCCAAGTTCATTCTTCTCGACGAGCCGTTCACCGGGATCGACCCGGTCACGATCGAGGAGATCCAGGGCATCATCGACCGACTGAAGCAGCGAAACATCGGGATTCTGATCACCGATCACAACGTAGCCGCGACGCTTCGCATCACCGATCGAAACTACATCTTGATCGACGGCAAGATCATCGCCGAGGGCGATGCTCTGGCCATCGCCGGCGATCCGATGGTCCGCAAGCACTACCTCGGCCAGCAGTTCGAGCCGGATCGCGAAACCGAAGCAGACCGCCTCGATGTCTTGGCTGAAGAAAGGGTCGAGGCGGAAGCGATCGCCGCGGTCGTCGAAGCCGAGATCGAGCCGAACGACCGCGAGGTGCGATGAGGCGACTCGACGTCCTCATCGTTCGCGAGCTGTTTGGCCCTTGGGCCTTCGGCGTCGCGATCTTCACGGTCCTGATCATGGCCGGCACTTACCTGTTCAAGCTGACCGACTACGTCGTGCAGGGGATCGGCATCGGGACGATCATCGAGCTCACCGTCCTCCTTTTGCCCGGGATCATGGCCAAGACCTTTCCGATGGCCGTGCTCCTCGCGACGCTCCTCGCGTTCGGGCGTCTTAGCTCGGACAGCGAGGTGGTGGCGATCAAGGCATGTGGAACGAGCCTCGTGCGAGTCATGGTACCGGTCGCGGTGTTCGGGTTCTGCGTGGCCCTCCTCGCGTTCCTCTTCAATGAGATCCTCGTCCCGAACGCCTCGCTCCGCGCCACGGTGATCCAGCAGGAGATCGCCAAGAAGATCGAGGTCAAGTCCCAGCGGCCGACGTTCTATCCCGTCTACGAGGAGAACCGGCTCACGGCGCTCGTCACGGCCCGGGACTTCAATTTCGCCCGCCGCGCCCTCAGCGACGCTGTGATCATCACGTTCGACAGCCGAGGCGGCTTCAGTTTCACCCTCTTTGCGAATGAATTGATCTACACCGACGACAAGGACTGGAAGATTCGGGGCGGCGGGCGCGTCCAATCCTATGATGGGACCTTTTTCGCCAATCTCAGCGGGGACGTCTGGCCGACCCAAGTTCCGAAGCAGACGTTCACGCCGAAGCAGCTCCTCGCCGGCAACCTCAAGGACCTCGACGCCCTGAGCATGGGACAAATCCGTGAGCAGATCGAAAACGCCCGGGCGAACCCCCAGTTCGATCGCGGCCAGCTCGCGAACCTCGAGTTCGGCTATTGGAACAAGGTCGCGGTCCCGCTCGCGGCACTCATCTACGCCCTCGTGGGCGCGCCGCTTGGCGTAAGAAATCACCGCACGTCGGCGGCCTCGGGGTTCTGGCTTTCGGTCATCATCATTTTTGCGTACATGATGCTGGCCAACTTTATGGCGATCTACGCGCAGGGCGGAGTCCTTCCCTCTTGGGTGGCGAGTTTCTTGCCGTTGGCACTCGGACTGACCGTGGGGGCGGTCGCGATCAAGCTGAAGAACAGTTAGCGTGGATATCGTCGGAGTCGGGTTCATCTTGTTGCTTTGCGTCGTGGGCGCCCTGATCGCGTACGGTGCCGACATTCTGGGTCGTCACCTGGGCAAGAAGCGGCTGAGCTTCGGCAAGCTCCGACCGCGACACACCGCCGCGCTCGCCACTGCGGTCGCCGGGTTCTGCATCCCGCTCTTCACCGTGGTTCTCGTTGCCCTGATCAGCAAAGACGTCCGCGTCTGGCTCATCGAGGGGAGGCGTGCGATCGTGGAACGGCAAAACCTGGTTCGCGACATCGCCGCCCAGCGCAAGCAGTTCAACGCCGAGCTCGAAGACCTGAGACGCCAGCGACAGGAACTCGGTCAGCAGGTGAGCCGGCTCAAGGTCTCCCAGACCAAACTCGAGGCGAGCGAGAAGAAGCAGCGCCAAGAGCTCGGCACCACCCAGACCAAACTCGCCAACGAGAGCCGACGCCTCAAGGACGCTCAAATTCGACGAGCCGAGGTCGAACGCCGCTATGTCGCCCTCAACAAGACGTACGCGAGTCTCAACAAGCAGTACGCCTACCTGGAGTCCGGCTTCCAGAAGATGCAGAAGGACCAGGACGATACGTTCCGAGCCCTGGACAGCGAACTCCGCACGAAGGAAGCACGCCTCAAGGAGTTGACCGCCCAATACGACACCGCCAACAAGACGTTCGAATCTTCCCGAGTCGAGTTTGAGAAGGAGATCGCGGCCCGGCGAACAGAACTCGAAGAGCGACGCAAGGAACTCGACGGCGTCAACGTGATGCTGGCCGACATCCGCGCCGAGAAAGATGCCCTCGAGCGTGATGCGGCCAACCTCCGTACTCTGATCTCGACCACAACGAAAGGTCTCGACCAGAACCTCCGGATCTCCAGAACTCAACCTCTCGTGTTCCGCCAAGGCGAGGAGCTTGCCCGGATCCAGCTTCCACCGAGAGTCAACGCGGACGACGCTCGCAATGCGCTCACGAGTCTCCTCCGAAGTTCGCGCGTCCTCGCCGAAGAGCGCGGCTCCCGCCCGAGTGGGGAGCGAAACGAGGCGGCCGACCTCGTCGACATCCCGACCGAAAGGGGCACGATCACGATCGACCAACAGGTCGACATGCTATCGAAGGCCGTTACCGACGCCCGCACCGAGACCGTGCTTATCGCCTACGCGTTCTGGAACTCGTTTCGAGGCGAGTTCCTACCGGTCCGGATCGAGGCATTCGAGAATCCGCTCGTCTACTCCCGCGGCCAGAAGGTCGCCGAAGTCGTCGTCGACGGCAATGGCTCGGAAGACGGAGTCCTCCGCCAAATCACGCAATTCCTCCAAGGCGTCGTCGGCCAGGAGGCGATCCGGAGCGGTATGATCCCCGCCATCGGTCGAGAGCGCCCGATCGGCGAGGTTACTCAAGAGGAGATGTTGCAGTTGGTCAAGGACATCAAAGAAGCGCGCCGGAACATCCGCCTGCAGGCCGTCGCGGCTCAGGACACCCGGGCCGCCGATCCGCTCCGACTGAGCTTCAAGCTCCGATGACCTCGAACTCCGAGCGCACCGTCCTGGCGATCGATCCGGGGTCTGCGAAATGCGGTCTCGCCCTCGTCCGCCGCGACGGACAAGCCAAACTCGTTCTGCTTTGGCGCGCGATCTGCCCCACCGAAGACGTCCTCGACAAACTCCAAGAGGCGAGCGAGGTCGCGCCCTACCAAATGATCATCGTCGGGGCGGGGACGCGCTCCTACGATCTTGTCCATCGCCTTCGTGAGCACATGCCCGGAATCGGCATCCTCGTCGTCGACGAAAGGGACACGACCCAGCAGGCCCGCGAACGCTACTGGGAACACAACCCCCGGCGAGGTTTGCGCAGGCTCCTACCCGCGTCGATGTGGGTGCCCCCAGAGCCGGTCGACGACTATGCCGCGCTGATCATCGCCGAGCGCGTCCTTACCGATTCAAGTTAGCTTCGGCGATCACGTTCGAGGAGTGCGCGGCGGAGGAGCAGGAGGGCGTACTGCGCCGCCCGATCCCGGATCGTTTCCCGCCTTCCGCGAAACTTCTGTTCATGCACGGTCACCCCAGTCGGAGTCGCGATCCCCAGGTACACGAGCCCCACAGGCTTCGCATCTGACCCCCCGTCTGGGCCTGCGATCCCGGTGATGCTCAGGGCGTAATCGCTGTTGAACGCTTCGCGTGCCCCCGTCGCCATCGCTGCTGCACAGCGCTCGGAGACCGCGCCATCGGTGTCGAGGATCGACCGGGGCACGCCGAGCATCCGCTCCTTCACGGCATTCGCATAGGCGATGACGCCGCCGAGAAAGACCTCGGACGATCCCGGCACCGCCGTAAGGCGTCCGCCGAGGAGTCCGCCCGTACAGCTTTCCGCGACCGCCGCCGTTGCCCGATGCTTCTGCAAAGCGGTCACGACGGCGTACTCCAGAGTCTCATCGTCGACGCCGTAGATGGCGTCCCCGAGACGCCCCCGGATCGCCTCCTCCACTGGATCGAGGAGCGCGATCGCCCCGATGCGGTCGACGGCGCGCGCCGT
>DKKT01000062.1 GCA_002455425.1 Chthonomonas sp. UBA6659
AGGGGAGGATCTTCTGAATCGATTCGGCGCACGACCATCGCCGAATCAGGGGAGGATCTCTCGACTCACAAGTTGTCTTCTCAAGTGTTGGAGATGCCTCCCTGATTCCGGGATGGTTTGTGCCCGGCATCGGGGAGGTCGGTGAGCGCAGCGAACCGGGTGGGGTTTCGGTCTTGGCGCTTGTCACGAAGTTCGGACCCCCTCCGTCCCAG
The DNA here is from genome assembly GCA_002455425.1 of Chthonomonas sp. UBA6659. Lineage (GTDB taxonomy): Bacteria > Armatimonadota > Fimbriimonadia > Fimbriimonadales > Fimbriimonadaceae > UBA6659. Next base: position 213 of record DKKT01000062.1, read on the forward strand.
CCCGCCGCAGGTTCGGCATCGGGGAGGTCGGTGGCGGGAAATCGGACCCTGCGCTTTGGCCAAGGTACGCGCTCGGATGGCGCGGGTTAAGGGATGGTTGAAAGTCGTGCCGGTCGGCAACAATAAGGCAGTGAGACGCTCTCTTTCCGTGGCATGGCTTCTTCTCGCTCCGGCGGCATTTGCCCATCCGCTCCTGAGTTCGGGACCGATGCTGGGCTATGCGGAGATGACGGAGGTGGCGATCTGGGTCCAGACGACCGAGGATGCGCGCGTTCAGTTGTCGTACTGGCCGAAGCCGAACCCGCTGGCGGCAAGGAAGACCCAGGTGATCGTCACGAAGGGAGCCACCGACCATATCGCGCGGTTTGTCGTCTCCGATCTGGACTTCGGCACCCGGTACGTTTACCGACTGTCGATCAACGGGATCGATGTGACGCGGCCGTACCCGCTCGAGTTTCAAACCCAGCCGCACTGGCGGTTTCGGGGCGAACCGCCGAGCTTCAAGATCGCGTTCGGGTCGTGCGCATACATGAACGAGCCGAAGTTCGACCGGCCCGGCACTCCGTATGGCGGCGATCCCGAAATCATGACCTCGATCGCTGCGAAGCGGCCAGATTTGATGCTTTGGCTCGGCGACAACATCTACTATCGCGAGCCGGATTGGCTAACCGAAGCCGCGATGCGCTACCGATGGCGCACGGACCGGCGTCTCCCCGAGCTCCAGCCGCTCCTTGCGACGGCGAACCACTACGCGATTTGGGATGATCACGACTTCGGCCCGAACGACTCGGATCGTTCGTTCCGGCTCCGAGGTGCGGCACTGAAGGTCTTCGAAGACTACTGGCCGAGCGTAGTCCGCGGCACGCCCGAGACGGCGGGGTGCTTCTTCCGGTTTGAGTGGGGCGACGTCGAGTTTTTCATGCTCGACGATCGGTACTGGCGAACTCCGAATCGCTATCCGGACGGGCCGGACAAAGTGATGTTCGGGAAGGCTCAACTCCAGTGGCTGAAGGACAGTCTGGTCGACAGCGATGCCACCTTCAAAATCGTCTGCAACGGCAACCAGATGACGAACCCGATGATGTTCTTCGAGGCGTTCGGACGTTTCCCCGGTGAGCAGAAGGAGTTGTTCGACTTCATCGCTCAGGCGGGAATCTCAGGCGTGCTGTTCCTGACCGGCGACCGTCATGCCACCGAACTGTTGAAGGTCCAGTGGCCCGGGGTCAAGTACCCGTGGTACGAATACACGTCCAGCCCGTTGATGTCGGGAGGCGGGCGGAACGACCGGGAGGAGAACAACCCGGCCCGCGTGCCGGGAACGTGGGTGACGCGGCTCCGGAACTTCGGGACGGTCGATGTGAGCGGGCCACGAGGCGACCGGAAGCTTGTCCTGCAAGCGTTTGACAAGGATGGGAAGCGACTCTGGATTCACGCGATCCGGCAGTCGGAGATCGTGCCCGCCCGGTAACCCGCGAGGTGCCACACTAGGGAGCGATGCGCTTGCTCTTCCCGATCGTTGCCCTTTTCGCACTCGGGCCTGGCTCTCCCGGTCCGGACGAGCTGACCGACATCGACGCGATCCGGCAGCGACTGGTCGAAACGATCCATAGCGTTCGGGCGGACATCGCCAAGCAGAAGTCGGTGACGCCATGGGAAGTCGACGCGACCCTCGTCGCCCAAGACCCCCGCGTCAAGGACCGTTTCGGGGGGAACGAGGCGACCGAGCGGGTTCGACAGGCCCTTGCCCTCGATCCGGAGATGTTTTCGCCGCCGCGCGAGCTCAAGGGGTTTGAGAAGGTCGACTTCGCGAGGACCGATCTCAGCGGATATGCGTCCCCGGCCCCCGACTTTCTGAAGCGAACCGAGAACCGGTTCATCGACTTCAAGGAGCGGTTTCAGGATAAGCGGATCGTCGTGAAGGACATCAAGGTCAGCCGCCCCGCTCCGAAGCCCCCGGCTCTGCCCGGTCAGCAGCCGACACCCCCTGGGCCGATGAGGGTCCAATACCTCGCGATCGGCCCCGGCGAAGAAGCCGAAGTCGACAAGATCATCGAGCTCAACAAGACCCGTGGGGTCGAGGTCGAGATTCTCGCGACCCACCCAGCGGTCTGGTACCGTGGGCCGAAGGGTGAGATCGCTCTCGCGCTCCAAGGCACGCCGCGAACGTTCGAAGGGATCTCTCCGGTCGAAGTCTCCGTGTTTCGGGTCGACGCCAAGACGCTCAACCGTCTCGCCGGCCTCGCGATGGAGCGGAAAGCCTTGATGCCGCCCCTCAAGCCGGTGATCGTTGCGGTTCAAGGGTACGCCGGACCGTAGCAAGCAGGAGAGTCGTTCGCCCGGTCGAAAGTCGGGCTCATGAGGTTGCTCGAATTGATGACCTCGGGCGGGATCGCGGTGCTCTTCGGAGCCGTGGCGACATCCTCGATCCGGTCGGTCCTACCCGGTCAGGACCTTGCGCTCGATGCCCGCCGCACTGGCGTGGTCGCGAGCGCGGTCATCCTCTATTCCGGGGACAACGACGAGCGGTTTCCGCTGCTTCAGACCGAAGGGTCTCGGCGGGCGTCGCCGCCAAACCACGATCGGGTTTGGGGGCAGTTGGTACTTCCGTACCACGGCTTGATGGAGCACTATCGCGATCCGGACGATCCGGTGACCGAGACCGAGCTGCTTGCGGGAATGCCGGGTTGCGATGCGTCTCCGATCCAGTGCGAGTTCAACCTTGCGTACAAGTCGCACCGGGGCTTGAATTACCAATCGTTGAGTCCTTTCGGCTCCCTCTGTGGGTCAGGCAATCTCCATCAGTCGATTTCGACGCGGATCGACGAAATCCAGAGCCCGGCCGCCACCCTGATGCTCGTCGACAGCGTCTACGACCGCGTGGGCGGCGTGCCGTTCGGAGGCGGCACCCATGCGGTCGATCCCCCTGCGCGTTACACGACGTCCGGCTTCGACTTACTCGCGTCGTCGGCCCCATGCCGGTCCCGGCTTTGGCTCGGAGGCTGGAATCCAAGTCTGCCTGGTGCCTGGAACCGGTACGGTGCGGTTTGGGGCTGGCACAAGGGGCATGCGACGGTCGCGTTCATCGACGGTCACACCCGCCTCATGAGCTATGGACAGCTCGCGGCGGGCGCGACCGTACTGGACGCGTGGCGCGGTCGTGTGTTTGATCGCGACGCCTACCTATGGGACCGGAACTAGGGCGCTTTCTGGGCGAGCTTGACCTTGGTGTGGGGGAGGTGCCCGAAGAGCGACTCCCTCAGACCGGAAACCCGCTCGGAGATCAGCTCGAAATCGCGCTGGAAGTAGATGGGTACCCAGGGCGCTTCCTGAAGGGCGATGTCCTCGGCTTCGGCATAGAGCGCCTTGCGCCTCTCAAAGTCCATGATCGAGTCGGCCTCGGTGCATAGGGCATCGAACTTGGCGCTGTTGTAGCCGATCTTGTTCTCCGGTCCGTACGTGGCAAGCATGTACGAAAGGAAGTTCTCGGGATCGAGATAGTCGGCCGCCCAACGCATGTGGAAGATCTGCATCTCGCCCTTGTTCCACTTCTGGAGGTATGCCCCCCATTCCATCTGGCGCGGGTTGATCTCCACGCCGAGGTTCTCCTTGAGCATTGTGATCACCGCCTCGGCGACGATGCGGATATCGGGGAGCGCTTCGCGGTAGTTCATCTCGAGGGGTGGGAGGCCTTTGCCGTCGGGAAAGCCGGCTTCGGCGAGGAGCTTCTTCGCCCCTGCCGGGTCGAACGGGATCGCGGCAGCATTCTCGCGATGGCCAGGAACGCCCGGAGGCACGATGCTGTTCGCGATCGTGTTCGCGCCGCCGAGGAGTTCGTCTACGATCCGCTTCTTGTCGATGGCCATCGCGAACGCGCGGCGTACGCGCGGGTCCTTGAAGGGCGGGTACGCCAGGCTGTTCATGCCGACGTACCAGATCGCGGGTCGATCGAACGGTTTCAACTGCGATGCGAAGTTCTCGTCAGCTTTGAGGGCCTCAATGTCCTGCCGCTGGAGCATGACCAGGTCTAGACCTCCAGACTTGTACTTATAGAGCCGAGTTGCCGGATCCTTGATGATGGGACGCTCGATCTGGGCGATCAGGGGCGCCCCCTCGAAGTAATCCTTGTTGGCGTCGAGGACCAAGAGCTGGCCACGATCGTACTTGGTCGCTTTGAACGGGCCGGCGCCGACCATGTCTTTGACTTCGGTGATCGGGCCCGAAGTCGGGACGGCCTCTTTCGCCATCGGCGCCGAGATCAGGTATGTCAGCTTGCCGAGGAAGTATGGGCGCGGCTTGTCGATCCGCATCACGATCGTCTGGGGGTCCCGGACTTCGATGCCGGCGACGCCGCCCGGGCGGCCTTCGTGATGCTCCTTCATGCCGACGATATCGGCGAGATATTGCCATGTCGGTGAAGCGAGATCCTTGCTCGTATTGCGTTCGATGGTCCACTTGATGTCTTCAGCCGTGACCTCGCGACCGTTATGGAACTTGACGCCCTTACGGAGCGTAAAGACGTAGGTTTTCCCCCCGTCCTCGACCTCCCACTTCTCCGCCAGGCGCGGTGCGACTTCGTTGTTCTCGCCCCACGCCACGAGCCCTTCGAAGACCTGTTGCAGGGCATCGATCGTGTCGCCGTCCTGCACAAGTCCCGGATCCAGGGTCGTGGGATCGTCGTGGATCGGATACCGGAAGACGTTCTCCTTACCAGCTTGGGTCTTCTCGGAGAACTTGCCGCCTGAACAGCCGGCCAGGACAAAGAGGGCCACGAAGGCCGCGAAGAGGGACGTCCACCGCATGGTGCGGCGATTGTACCGCTCGCGGCCCTCGAATCCGGCTATTGGTCGCCGCTCTGCCCGAAAGCGCCGACCAAGATGTCGAAGTCGTCGGAGTCCACCGACCCGTTCTCGTCCAAATCGGCGGTCGGCCCCGAACCTCCGAAGTTCGCGACGAGATCGTCGAAGTCGTCCGAGTCGACGACGTTGTCGCCATTCACGTCGCCGTTGACCAGGGTGAGGATCACGCCGGTGGCGTCGTTGGGTCCGGTCGAAGACGTCACCTTTCGACGCAACCAATGGGTGCGCTTGACCGCGATGTCGAAGGCGCCGGTCGGAGCGGGAAGGCGGAACTGTCCTGTCGCGTCGAGACCCACGGTCAGGCTGTAGAGCGGCGTCGTCGACCCGACGTTGCGGAACTCGAACGTGGCCGAGGAGGGTCGCGGAGCACCCGGGTCGAGGTTGGAAAACACGACCTGGCCGCTGATCCCGTAGCGATTGGTCAGATCGGTGAGCCGCCGGACGCTCCCGTTGCGGAGGACGTACAGGATTTCACCGTTCGGATCGGCATCGACCGCCGCGACCTGCGTGCCGAGCGAGAAGCCGTGGTCGATGATCGTGCCCGGGGTCGCGGTGCCGTCGGGATTGAAGTTCAAGCCGACCGACCGGACGAATGCCCCGCAGAAGTCGCTGTAGACCGCGCGGCCGTAGAATGCCGTACCCAGGCGAACTCCGCGATAGATCAGACCGCCGGAGATCGAGCAGCCTTCGGGATGCGGGTACTCGGCGATGGGAGCCACGAAGGGCGGCGTGCCCCCCCCGAGCCCGGTGTTGAACGTCCCTTCGAAGACGCGCCAACCGTAATTGAGGCCGGGCGTGGCGGGCGGCTCATAGTTGACCTCCTCCATCGTGTCCTGGCCGACGTCCATCACGACCATTCCCCCGAATCCGTTGTTGCGAACCGGATCGAAGCTCCACTTCCAGGGGTTACGCCACCCGTAGGACCAGATCGCATCGTCGACCGTGCTGCCTCCGACGAACGGATTGGCGGGCGGAATCGCATAGTTGCGGGTGCTATCGCCGGGAAATCCATCGGAATTGACGTCGACGCGCAAGAACTTCCCGAGTTCCGAAGTGAGGCTCTGGGCGCGGTTCTGGGGGTCGTTGCCGCTTCCGCCATCGCCGTTGCCGATGTAAAGGTAACCGTCGGCTCCGAAGTGGATCGTGCCGCCGTTATGGTTCTCGTAAGGTTGACTGATGAGAGCGATATCGAACCCGGTGGTCGTGCTTGCGGTGTCGGCGGTCGGGGGGCTCGCCGTATAGCGACGGATCACGGTGGTGCCCGCCGAGTTGACGAAGTTCACGTAGAAGAAACCGTTGGTGGCGTAGTTCGGGTGGAACGTGATCCCGAGCACGCCTTGCTCGCCGCCGATCCCGATGCCGGAGATCGTGATAAACGGGGTTGCGAGGAGCACGCCGTTCTTGACGATGCGGATGCGGCCATCGGTCGTGGCGCCGACGCGCTGCTCGACGATGAAGATGCGGTTGGTTTCGTCGGGCGGAAACGCGGTGCTGACCGGGCGACTGAGACCCGACGCGACCAACTGTGAGCTTAGCTGCGCGGTGGCCACGCCGGCCAACATGAGGCCCACCGAGATGAAAATCGTTCGACTCATTGACTCCTCTCCGGCTGCGTCAACCCGCAGCACTATCTCAAGGATGTGGCGAACCACAACCTTGATGCATTCCACGTGCGGAGACGTCTTGAAGTCGGCGTAAAGTTTGCCGCTGGCCCTCAATCCCGGTATGCGTCACGCCGAGCGTTCTTTCACGGCCCGGACCAGATCCAGGGCCTGGGCCGCCCGGAGCGCCGGTATTGCCGAGACGGCGGTGACCAAGAGCACTCCGAAGCCCGCCATCAGATACGTGGTGGGATGAACCATGACCTGAAACGTGAATAGATCTTGTTGTTCTTCGGTTTGGGCTGCCTGCCAGAACAGAGCGACGAACGCCCTCCCGATCGGCAAGCCCATCGCGATGCCGAGGACCGTGAGGGCCAGGTTTTCGACGAGAATCATGGTGCCGATCTGCCGACGGGAAACGCCGATGGTCCGCAGCGTTGCGATTTCGGCTTGTCGCTCAAGGACGTTCACGGTCATCACGTTGAAGATCGTCGCGAAGGCGAGGATCGCGGCAAACACGAGCATGATCGCGATGAACCGACGGCTAGTGCTGACCAGACCTTCGATCATCGTTCGCATCATCGCCATCGAGAGGGCAGACCCGGCATGGGGCAGGTCAAGAAGTCGACGTCGGACGGGTTCCACCTGGTCGGGCGCGGTCTTGACGAGCACCGACGTCACCGCGTTCCCGGGCAGGCCGAGCTCAGTCCGGAACATCCGCTGAGCTTCGCTGCGGGCCAGCGTGGCCTGCGTTCCAATCGCGTCGTCGTTGAAACCGGCCACGACGATCGGGTGCCAGATCGAGCGCTCGGGTGTCAGTTCCTCGGGCAGACGAACCTCGAGGCGGTCGCCGACTTGGAGGGCGAGGCGTTTGCGCAGGGTCGGCCCGAAGAGCGCCCCCTTTTCGGGAATCGGCAAGCGCCGACCTTGGGCATCGACCACGCGGCGTAACCGGGTATTCGGCTCGACCCCGTTCATCAGAGCTTCGTAGGTTCGCCCCCGATGGCGAAACTCGACCGGGAGTTCGAGGACGCCCTCCGCCCACAGTACTCCGGGCCAAGTTCGTACCGAGGTGACGACTCGCTTCGATTGGAATTCGGTGAAGTCGCCGCGAAGGTCGAAACTGTAGGAGCGGACGAGCAGATTGTCCAAGGCGTACGTCATCGAGTCCAGCATCCCGCCTGCGGTCATGGTGAGGCAAATGGCCGAAACGACGCCAACGAGCGTTGAGAGGCTCCTCCGGGGCTGGCGGAAGACGTTGCGCAACGGCACGCGCGCGAGGGCGCTGAGTCCAGGGAACAGGGCGTCCAGACGGATCGAGGTGCGCGCGAACTCCGGGGACGGTGGGCGCATCGCCTCGGCGGGCTGGATCCTGGCCGCGGCAAGCGCCGGAATCAACCCGGCCAGAGCGCACGCCCCAAAACCGACGATCGCGCCGGCGATGGCAACGCCCCATCGGGGCACGATCTCGGGAAAAGGAACCTGGAGTTGAGCCATGTAGAGTCGCGAAAGAATCGCCCCGAGCCAGATCCCGAGGGCTGCTCCCGCGATGCCCGCGATCGCGCCGACGACCATGGTCGCGGCAAGCACTTGCAGAACGATCTGCGCTCGGCCCAGTCCCAAGCTGCGGAGGAGGCCGATTTGCGGCCTTTGGGCGTGAACCACCCGCGTCAGCATGCTGAAGACGGAGAGCACGGCCACGGAAAGGAAGAGCAGTGGGAAGAGGATGGCGTAGGATTGGAACCCCTTGACGTCCTGTTGGAGCATCTGATAGCTGGGCTGATCGGCCCGCAACACCGGCTCCTCGGGTTCGTAGGCCCTGAGAATCTCCTTGGTGGCGCGGAGCGTGGACGTCAGGAGGTCGGGCGATGTGAGCGTCGCGTGGATCTCGTCGATCTCGCCGGCTCGGCCGAAGAGCTCGGCGACTCGGTCCTCGTCCATGAAGAGCACGCCAAAGGTTCCTGGCACCGCGATGAGATCCTGCTTGCTGCGGACGACATAGAGATACTCGTCGCTCTGGGCGATGCCGACGACGCGGAGCCGGATCGAGGTCGATCCTCGGATCAGTTTGACGGTTCGGCCCGGCTTGATCCCATGATGGGTGGCGAAATTGGCTTCGAGCAAGACCTCCCGTCCTCGAGGACGAGCCTCACGGCCGGCGATGAGGCGGAGCCGATTCGTGGTCAGCGGTCTTTCGGTCGGGATACCGATGACGCGGCCTACAATCTTGGTGTGGGCGATTCCCTCGACCTCGAGCGCGGTCTCTTCGACTAAGCGGCCCTCGGCCGCGGCGATTCCGGGCAACGCGCGCACGCGATCCACCACTCGGCTCGGAGCGCTGTGGAATCGGATGCTGAAGTCCTCGAAGCCGAGCTTGTCGTATGAGCCTTCGTAGGACGCGACCAGATTGCGGTAGACGGAGTAGGAGCCGACGAGAAACGCCACGCCGAGGGTGACGAGGCACGCCACGGAGGCGTACTGACCGATGCTCCGGAAGACCTCGCGGACGATCTTGCGAGCGAGCACGCCGCTCACCAGCGAACCTCCATCGGATCCATCGGGTGCTCGTTGACCTCGTCGGAGACGATGCGACCACTTCGCAACCGAATAATGCGGTCCGCGATGCTCGCTACCGCGCTGTTGTGCGTCACGACGAGAACCGCCTGATGGCTCTCATGAGTCGTGCTGTGCAGCAGCGCCAAGATCTTACGGCCCGTCTCCTCGTCGAGCTCTCCGGTCGGTTCGTCACAGAGCAAGATCGGGGATTGCTTTACGAGGGCCCGGGCAATGGCGACCCGCTGCTGCTCGCCGCCACTAAGCTCCGACGGGAAGTGGTCGGCGCGATCCCCCAGTCCAACCGCCTCCAGCGTCGCGAGAACGGGAAGCGGATGCCGGGCCATATCGGCCGCGATCTGGACATTCTCCCGTGCGGTCAGCGTGTTGACGAGGTTGAAGAACTGGAAGATGAATCCGACATCGTCTCTTCGAAAGCGGGTCAAGCCCGCCTCATCGAGGGTGGCGAGGTCGTGCCCGTTGACCTCGACGCGTCCCTGCGTCGGTCGATCGAGCCCGCCGATGAGATGCATGAGCGTGCTCTTCCCGCAACCGCTCGGTCCGAGAATCACGACGAATTCTCCAGGATCGACTTGGAGCGAGGCTTCCGTCAGAGCGTGGACTTCGACTTGCCCGACTCGATAGACCTTGGACGCACGGTCGAGGATGACGACGGGTCTAAGAGGTACCACGGGCCTTCACCCTCGCCCCGTCGCGTAGCGTTTCTGGCGGGGCGACGATAATCGGGTCACCGGGGGCAAGTCCCTCGACGATCTCGGTGTGCTCGGCGTCGCTCACGCCGATCCGAACGCTCTTTCGTCGTGCGATGCCCTCCGAGACTCGCCACACCGAGGGAGATTCACCCTTGAACACGACCGCCTCGTTGGGTACGACCAACACTCCGCGTCGGACGACTCGGACGGTCACATCGACCTCCATGCCGGGGACGAAAGGCTTTTCGTCTCCAAGAATGCGAATGCGCGTTCGGACGACCCGGGTCCGAAGAGCTGCGTCCTGCTTGGGTTCCGCGACGGCCCCTAGGCTCTCGACTTGGCCCGACCAGAACCTTCCTTCGGAGGAGGGGAGGGAGATTTCGGCCGTTGCTCCTGGCCGAAAGAGGTCCAGATCTTCGCTTCGCACCTCCGCTTCAACATGGAGGTCAGCGCGGGTGGAGAGGACGACAACCGGACTCCCGGGCGACGCAACCATGCCGACTTCGCCGAGAACGCGAACGACCATGCCGGAGATCGGGGATAGCACTTCGGCCTTGCGAGCAGCAGTCTGAGCTCGCTGGAGGACCGCCAAGGCTTCGGCGACGCGCGCTTGCGCGGTCTGAACCTGGGTGGCGCGCAACTGGACCTCTTGTCGGCCGGTTTCGGCTAAGTCGAGCCCGGCACGGGCGGCATCCAGTTGAGCGCGGGCGGCGTCGGCCACTTCAGGCAAAGGACCTTTACGAGCCTCGGCCAGCGCGTCCTCCGCTGCCTCGCGCTGGGCGAGGGCGATTTCATGGTCGGTGCGCGCGGCGTCGAGGGCGGCCTTGGAGGTCGCGCCCTGTGCGAAGAGCATCTCCGCTCGATCCAAGCGCCTCTTCATTTCTCGCTCGATGGCGGCGAGGCGCTCGACTTCATGCCGGGCGACCTCGATCACCTCGGGCCGGGTGCCACGCTCGGCATCCCGGACGCGGGCTTCCGCTTCACGCACTTGGGCTTGTGCTTGGGCGAGGCGGGTGCGGAAGGCAGACTCGGTAGCCTCTCGGGCTCGGTTCGCCTCCGAGACGGCCGAGACCGCCGTCGCATGAGCTGCTCGGGCCTGCGCGACCTGGGCCTGAAGATCTTCGGAATCGAGGCGGTACAAGAGGTTTCCGACAACGACTCGATCTCCTTCCCGGACCGGTAGATCGACGATCCGGCCGCCGAGTTCGGGGCCCATCTCGAACGTCTTGCCTCGAACGAAGGCTTCGGCGGTCGCCACAAGCCCGATCTCTCCGTTTTGAGCGCTGCGTATCTCGACGACCGTGGGGCCTGAATTCCTCGCGAATCCGAAGTAGGCAACCGGTGCGCCCACGAGGATGATGATAAGTCCGAACCAAGCGGCTTTCGACATCGGCCTTCTCCTGTTTGGTTGGGAAGGTACTTCGATGCTACCCGATCGAGGTCCCGGAGCCTGAATTTGGCATACTTCCCGGTATGGTCAACCTCGCGTTTGTCGGCTGCAGCCACATCCACACCCCGTCGTTCGTCGACCGTGTTCTGAATCGAACCGATGTGCGGGCGAAGTCGGTCTGGGATCACGACGCCGTCCGCGCAGAGGCGAACGCCGCTAAGTTAGGGGTGGCGGTCGCGGACCTTGCCGATATCGCTCGCGACCCCGAGATCGCGGGAGTGATCGTGTGTTCGGAGACGCGGCTCCATGAGGAGCTCGTCCCGCCCCTCGCCGCGGCGGGGAAGGCGCTGTTCGTGGAGAAACCGCTCGGGATGCGCGGCGATGACGCGTGCCGGATGATGGTCGCGATCGAAGCCGCGGGTGTCCTATTCCAGACCGGGTACTTCCAGCGTGGGACCCCGCAGGTTCGGTTCCTGCGCGAACAGATGGCGCTGGGCAACTTCGGAACGGTCACCCGGATGCGCGCGTCGATCTGCCACTCAGGCGCACTCGGCGGCTGGTTTGATGGAGAGTGGCGCTGGATGGCGAACCTCGATGAGGCGGGCGTTGGCGCGTATGGCGATCTCGGCACGCATGGGCTCGACATCCTCATGTGGCTCGGGGGGGAAGTCGAGCGGGTGGCGGCGATCCTCGAGATGGGAACGGCCCGATATCCGGATTGCGATGAGATCGGCGAGGGGCTTCTTCGGTTCAAGTCCGGTGTGCTCGGGAGCCTGACCGCCTCATGGGACGATGCCTCGAATCCGGTGTCGTTCGAAGTTGCGGGGACCGAAGGGCACGCCCTCGTGATGAACGGAGACGTGTACTTCCAGAGCAACAAGGTCGAAGGCGCGGATGGGCGCAGTCCGTGGACGGATCTCCCGGAGGCGGTGCCGGCTGGGCTGGATTCGTTTCTGGACCGGGTTGCGGGCCGCGAGGGCGAGCTGGTTTCGGTTCGCGAGGCCGCGAACCGAAACGTGGTCATGGAGGCGCTCTATCGTGCCGCCGCGCAGCGGAAGTGGGTCGACGTCGAAAACTCCTAGCTAACGGGACCTCAGACAAGTGCTTCGATGTTGGTCCTCGAATCGTGTCCGGCAAAGCACGGGTACCCGTACGATATTGGTAATCCAGCGGTGACTGTGATACCATGGAGTAGCTTGGGGTGATGCGAGATGACCTCCTCCGCCGGAGCCTCGGCATCAAGCCGACCTCCCTCGGTGAAACGATGAGATTCGCTGGACTTATCGGGCTCGTGTCAATCCTCTTGACCGCAACGATAGGCTTATCGGCAAGTTCTGACGCCGAGAGAGTGTTGCGGGGACAGGTGAGCGTCCCGATCGCTGCTACTCACCTCGGTGAAGGCGACGTCACGCCGCGGCAAGACGGTGCCGTGAATCCGCCAGAGGTTGAATACTTCGGACAACTTGCAGGGTTGCTCAAGCTCCAGTCGGAGTCGGAAGGCAAGCAATTTGTCGGTGAGCCCAGAAGATTGCGAGAACGTGTCGTCTTCACCAGATCCCGCTCGAAACCGCCGATGATCGATGACTTGGCGCGTGCTCTGGATGGAATCCTTTTGGATCGTACGATTTCTCGAGGCAAGAAGGAACAGCGCGCCATCGAGGCACATACCCGTGACGCGCGGATACGGGCAATGCAACGAGGGCTGCCGAAGTCGAAATCAACGGACGCCGCAATCGAAACTGCTCGAATGTTGCAACAGCTCAAAACGCGGCTCGAAATGCTCCGCAACCGGCGACCGGAAGGCAACCTGATGACTCCGAATCCGGCCACGCGTTTGCTGGAGAGCCTACTGGCAGGTTTGGGGGCCCAGGCACTTGCGGACCTGAAGGTGGGCACTGTCTCTCTGTTCTCGAACGAGGGTGATCGGCAAACGCGTCCGCTGGGACCGAGTAGCAGCGCGGCGATCGAAGAGTATCGACGTTTGTCGGAAACGCTGAGATCGCGGGCGAAGGAAGTCCCGACAGAATCGGATTACGAGCACCGAATCGTAACCGAATTCGAGGGAGCCCACTCCGTCGGAGACCGTGTTCGGGTCTTCATGACGATCATCCCGAGGTGGGCGTCGATGACCGCTTTCCTTCGGTGTTACAACGCGGATGGGGACCTGATCCATTTCGCCTCTCTCACGATGCCGATCCAGCTGGAACCCGAGCCGATACCGACGAGTCTCGATGCCTTGTTGGACGCGATCCCAAGATCCGTCCCGCTCGAACCGGCCAGTCTCGCGTTCCTCAGTGGCCTCGTCGAACAGTTTCCTGTCGTCTCCTCCACCTGGAACCGACTGCCGGAGAGTCTCGAACTCCGAAAAGCTCTCGCCGAACCCGGCTTCGACCTCCTCCAATTGGGCCCAAGAGAGGCGTTTCGCGCTCTTGCCGACCAAAGTGGCGTCGACCTCGTTGCAGTTCTAGACGATCGAATGATTGGGCTGGCTCGGCGCGCGGTGCGGCCGGATGGAACCCTGGACGCGCAGCGCTTCTTCCGCGAGGTTTTGGCGCTGGGTTATGTCTTCGACCTATCCCCCAAGCGTCTGATCGTCAAGCCGGCCGACGTCGGGCTGAGCGAGGCGATCGCCGCCCCCCGGGCTCCGTTTGAGGGTTGGAACAGGGACCTGCTCAAGGCAGGTGCCGTGGACCTCAGGACGTTTTGTCGATGTCAAACGGTGACCAGGCTTGGACGGGAGTTCGGGTTTGCCGATGCCTGGTTGTCAGCCCTCAACGCTGCAGGCGTCGAACCGTTGCTTCCAGCCGCGGGTCTCGACATCCCGGATTTCTATGCATTTCTGGGGACGCTCTCTGATGAGACTTGGACTCGTGCGCTCGCCGGGGAGCCCATCGCCATCGGGTCGCTGCCGACTCACGCGGTCTCTGTTTTGCGGGCGTATGCGTCCCGCGGATATTGGGAGCCCAAGTCGCCGGGCGCAAGGAAGATCGAATTCGAACCCGCACTCTGTATCGGAGGATTCGATGAGCCGCGAAGCGTGATGACTTGGGCTTCGCGCCTGCAGAGCGTGATCCGTTCCGAAGCCAAAGGCCGTGTCAAGGACTGGTACGACGTGTTCCCGACCTTTCCCGCGGACGCCCGCGAATTGGCTCAACACGTGGGGACGCTGATTCACCGCAAGCTCGCCGTCAATCTCGAAGCCGCGATGAAGGATCGGTACCGATTCGGAACGCGGATGACGATCGGAGTTCGATTCGAGACGCCCGGTGCGACCCTCGCATCAGAAGTCCGGGCAGGCGTTCATTGGTCCGATGGCGCCAAGGCCTTTGCCGAGCTGCCTGCATCGTTCCGAGAAGACGTGGGCCGTGAGATCGAGCGATTCCTCGCGAAGGAAGAGCCACCCGCCGGCGCCGCCGCGTCAGCCCAGTGAGCAGGCCTCTCGTTGAGAAAGACCCGGTGCGGGAGTCCGCCTGTGCTCAGGTTCAAACCCCGTGTGACGAAGTGTGTGGGCAATCGGTTGCCAACTCCATTGCGGAAATTTCGGCAACGCTGTTTTCTTTGGAATTCAGGTTCGACGGGTGTCCAGTGATGTTATTGAGTTGCGTTAGCGCGCGCGATGGGTTGACGGCAGAGGCTCCCAAACGGTATCTTTCGGGGCGTTGTCGGGGATAAACGAGTAAGCCCCGGGCACCAGAGGAGGAAAGTCTTGAGTCTTCGGACCTGCGCCTTATGGGCCTGCTTGCTACTCGCAAGCTTCTCTCTTGCTCAGCAAGGGACCTATAAAATCAGAGAGGGTGACACCCCGGAGCGAATCGCCAAGAAACTTGGCGTGACGACCGGAGCCCTATTGAAAGCGAACCCCAACGTTCGACCGACCCGAATGAAGCCGGGTACGACGTTGAACATCCCGGGAGCGGGACGGGGCACTACTCGTACTGCGAGCAGAACGCGATCGTCGGGTGGCGGCAACTATGTCGTCCGCAACGGCGACAACGACTGGACGCTCGCTCAACGATTTGGCATTACCCGTCGCCAATTGCACGCGATGAACCCGCGTGTGGACTTCAGCCCGCTTCAGGTCGGAGTTCGCCTGAGCGTGCCGGCCGCTAAGTCGACGTCGTCGACGGCGCGCCCGGCCGAGAGGACCGTCGCGGTTCGTGCCGGTGGGACCCACCGGGTTCGATCCGGAGACAACGATTGGATCGTGGCCAAGAAGTACGGAATCACCGTCGCTCAGCTTCGCGCGCTCAACCCGGGCGTGAAATGGAACCGGCTCCAGATCGACCAGACCCTTCGCGTGCCCGGTGCCTCGTCGCCGTCGCGTAGCGCGACGACGGTCGCCTCGATTTCGACCAAGCGCGCCAAGCTGATCCGGGATGACGTCGCGGTCCGCACCGGGCCGTCGACCAACGCGAAGCGCGTCACGCGCGTCGCGGTCGGCCAAGTCGCGGGCATTCTCGACAAGGAGAACGGCTGGTACAAGCTCCGCTTCGACGGCGGTACCGTCGGCTGGGTTCGCGGCGACATGCTCAAACCCGTCAAGACCTCGGAAGTCGTGGCGTCCACGCCGCGAAGCCGTTCCCCGCGAACGGTCGCCTCGAGTCGACCGTCCCGCACATCCAATCCGATCGTGAAGGGTGGATCGGCGGTTTCGACCACGGCGCTTCTGGACACCGCCTACGGCTATCAGGGCACGCGCTATCGATGGGGCGGCATGTCCCGATCCGGGTTCGACTGCTCAGGCTTCGTCGGCTACGTGTATTCCCAGCATGGGGTGCGCCTGCCGCGGACCTCGATCGAAATGTCCGGCGTCGGCCAAGCCGTCGATCGGGATTCGCTCAAACAGGGTGACCTGCTGTTCTTCAAGACCCGCCGCGGCACCCGTGTCAACCACGTGGGCATCTACGTCGGCGGAGGGAAGTTCATCCACGCGAGCAGCAGTGCCGGTCGTGTCCTCCAGGATTCGCTCAACGGCTATTACGGCCGTGTGCTCGCCGGTGCCCGGCGCGTGACCGGCAAGTTGGCTCCTTCGAGCCGAAGCAAGACGCGGACGACCGCCCAAAAGCTTCCCGCGGTCACCGAAGATCCGACGCCCGAAGTCACGGACGAAGGTAGCGCCGCCGCCTTGCCGGAATCGGAACGACGCCGAGTCACACTCGGTGCCGACGAGATCACTAAGTAGCGCACATACGACCGCCCCTCGATCTTCATCGAGGGGCGGTTTTTCGTCTTCCGGAGCTTCCCGCGAAGGTAAACTAGCGGGACACGCCCCCGTCCGTCAACGATGCCGAGCGGTCCGGCTCACTTCCCAGGAGACCGATTCTCTTCATGAGCAAAAAGCTTGTCTACCTCTTCCACGAGGGTAACGCGACCATGCGCGACCTTCTCGGCGGCAAAGGCGCGAACCTTGCCGAAATGTCCAACATCGGCCTGCCCGTACCGCCCGGATTCACGATTACCACTGAAGCCTGCACGGAGTACTACGAAGAGGGAGGCAAACTCCCCGGCGACCTGATGGATCAGGTCCGCGTCGCGCTCGCCGCGGTCGAAAAGGACCTCGGCAAGACGTTCGGAGACCCGTCGAATCCGCTCCTCGTCTCGGTGCGATCCGGCTCCAAGTTTTCGATGCCGGGCATGATGGATACGATCTTGAACCTGGGATTGAACGGCGACACGATCCAAGGTCTGATCCGCGGCAGCGGCAACGAGCGATTCGCCTATGACGCTTACCGCCGGTTCATCATGATGTTCAGCAGCGTCGTCCTCGGCATGGAGAAGCGCGAGTTCGAGCATGCCTTCGACGCGATCAAGTCGCAGCGCGGGGTGAAGCAGGACACCGATCTCTCCGCCGAGGATCTCAAGAGAGCCTCCGAGGAGTTCCTCGCCATCGTCAAGGCGCATACGGGCGCCGACTTTCCGAGTGACCCGCAGCTGCAGCTCAAGCTTGCGATCGAAGCCGTGTTCCGAAGCTGGAACAACGATCGCGCCATCGTCTACCGGCGCACCGAGAAAATTCCGGATGAAATCGGTACCGCCTGCAACATCCAGGCGATGGTCTTCGGGAACCTCGGAGAGGACTGCGGAACCGGCGTGGCGTTCACCCGTGATCCAAGCACCGGCGAGAACCTGCTTTACGGCGAGTACCTGATGAACGCCCAGGGCGAGGATGTCGTCGCCGGGACCCGTACCCCGGTCCCGATCAGTGAACTCAGGTCGCAGAACGAGGCGGTCTACGATGAGTTCGTCGAGATCGGACGACGTCTCGAAGGTCACTACAAAGACATGATGGACCTCGAGTTCACGATCGAGCGCGGACGCCTCTTCATGCTTCAGTGCCGCGTCGGCAAGCGAACCGGTCCGGCGGCGGTTCGGATGGCGGTCGAGATGGTCAGCGATGGCCTCATCACCAAGGAAGTCGCGATCCAGCGGGTCAACGCTTCTCACCTTGACCAACTCCTGCACCCGCGGATCGACGAGACTTACATCCAGGATCGCGGGATTACGTCGATCGCCACCGGGCTTGCCGCGTCTCCGGGCGCCGCCGTCGGAAAGGCCGTCTTCGATGCGGACACCGCGGCGCGGCTCGGCCAGAACAAGGAAAAGGTCGTCCTCATCCGCGACGAAACCAATCCTGACGATGTCCACGGCATGCTTGCCGCCCAAGGCATCCTGACCGCGCGAGGCGGCAAGACGAGCCACGCCGCGGTCGTCGCCCGCGGTTTCGGGATCCCCTGCGTCGCCGGATGCGAGGCGCTCGATGTCGACCTCGAGGCGCGCGAATTCCACGTCGGATCGGTCACCGTCCGGGAAGGCGAGTGGGTGACGATCGACGGGTCCACAGGAGCGGTCTACAACCTCCAGCTTGCCCTCATTCCCCCCGACGTCAGCGGCTACTTCGGCACGCTGATGACGTGGTGCGACGAAGCGCGAACCATGAAGGTCAGGGCCAATGCCGACAATCCGCGAGACGCGCTCCAGGCCATCGAGTTCGGATGCGAGGGGATCGGACTCTGCCGAACCGAGCATATGTTCTTCGAAGCCGATCGGCTGCCGATCGTCCGGGACATGATCCTCGCGCGAAACGACGAACTTCGCGACGCAGCTCTGCACAAACTCCTGGCCGTCCAGCAGGATGACTTCGAGGCCATCTTCGCGGCGATGTCCGGCCGCCCGGTGACGATCCGACTGATCGATCCGCCCCTCCACGAGTTCCTTCCGAGCTACGAGGAGCTCGTTCGCGTGGTGACCGAACTGCGCTTGGCCGTGAATTCGCTCGGCGGATCGGCCCTGAAGGAGATCCTCGAAGAGAAGGAGCAGATGCTGAAGGCGGTCGAGAGCATGAAGGAAGCAAATCCTATGCTCGGCCTGCGCGGCGTACGCCTCTCGATCGTGTTTCCTGCGATCGTCGCAATGCAGACCCGGGCGATTCTGCAGGCGGCGGCGAAACTCATCAAACATGGCAAGCCGGTCGCGCCCGAGATCATGATTCCTCTTGTCGGCCACGTAAACGAGCTCCGCGTCGTCCAAACCCAACTCGAAGAGGTCGCTAAGGAAGTCTGCGAAGAGCAGGGTGTCGACATCCCGTACCTGTTCGGTACCATGATCGAGATTCCGCGAGCGGCCCTGACCGCCGACGAGATCGCGAGCTATGCCCAGTTCTTCAGCTTCGGGACCAACGATCTCACCCAGATGACGTTCGGCTTTTCGCGCGACGACGCGGAAGGAAAGTTCCTTCAACGCTACGTCGAGCAGAAAATCCTGCCGGTCAACGTCTTCGAGACCATCGATCAGAAGGGTGTCGGGTCCCTGATGCGCACCGCCGTCGAACTCGGACGTGAGGTGCGAAAGGACCTGAAGTGTGGGATCTGCGGTGAGCACGGAGGGGATCCGGAGTCGATCTTCTTCTGTCACGAGCTTGGCCTCGACTACGTGAGCTGCTCGCCGTTTCGCGTCCCGATTGCCCGCTTGAGCGCGGCGCAAGCCGCGCTGCGAGGCAAGGTTGCGGTCACCGTCGATAAGTGATCATCGTCGAAGCCCCGACACCGAGGTGTCGGGGCTTCTTGGTACGTGAGCGCCAAGCGCGTGGTGCCGAATAAACTGGAGTCCGCATGAAAGCCCTGATCCTCGCCGGTGGGACCGGCTCTCGATTGCGACCGATCACCTACTCGATGGCCAAGCAATTGGTGCCCGTCGCGAACAAGCCGGTCATCGAGTACGGGATCGAATCGATCGCCGCCGCCGGCATCCGTAAGTTCGGCATCATCGTCGGTGATACGGGTGCGGCGGTCGAAGCGGCGGTGGGAAATGGTGAACGTTGGGGCATTGAAATTACCTACATCCCCCAGGATGCCCCGCGAGGACTCGCTCATGCCGTCGCCACCGCCAAACCGTTCCTCGGCGACGACGATTTCATCATGTATCTGGGCGATAACCTCATCAAGTCGAGCGTCTCGGGGCTGGTGCAGGAGTTCGAAACGCATCGCCCGGCGGCCACGATTCTGCTCACCCCGGTGCCGAATCCCTCGGACTTTGGGGTTGCGGAGATGACGGAGGGCACCGTGACGCGGTTGGAGGAGAAGCCCAAGGAGCCGAAGTCGAACCTCGCGCTGGTCGGTGTGTACCTGTTCGACAAGCGCATCCACGAGTCGATCGCGACGCTTCAACCCAGCAAGCGTGGCGAGTACGAGATTACCGACGCGATCCAAGATCTCATCGACCGTGGCTTGACGGTGAGGTCGCATATCGTGGAGGGGTGGTGGAAGGACACCGGGACGGTCGAGGCGATGCTGGAGGCGAACCGCTTGATCCTCGAGGATATCGAGCGGAAGATCACCGGAACCGTCGACGACGCCTCTCGGGTCGAGGGTCGCGTGCAGGTGGGGGCCGGCTCACGGATCGTGAACAGCACGCTCCGGGGTCCGGTGATCATTGGCGACCACTGTACGATCGAGAACAGCTTTGTGGGACCCTTCACGGCGATCGATTCGAACACGACGATCGTGGGGAGTGAAATCGAATACTCGATCGTCCTCGCCGAGTGCCGGATCGAGGCGACGCCGGCGCGGATCGAGGGCTCTCTGATCGGTCGCGGGGTCCAGGTCGGTCGCTCGTCTTCGATGCCGAAGACCATTCGGTTGGTGCTCGGCGATTCGAGCGCGATCTCCCTTCCCTGAGAGCGAGCCGACACGCGCGTGTCACGGTGCTGCATCGTGCATCCGCGACGGGGCAAGGGACGGTGAGCGGAGACCCGGGCCAGACCGGGGCGAGGGCACACCGTCCAGGGCGTGGCCTCTGGGCCGACGCGGATGCCGCTCGCTACGCGGCATCGGGCTCGATCCACGCCTCGTCGACCAAGCGCTGCTGGAGGATCCGCCGTCCTCGGAAGATCCGCGATCGCACCGTACCGATCGGGATGCCGGTCTCGGCTGCGATCTGGTCATAGGGTTGGGTGAGGATGAAGGCGCGATAGCACACGTCGCCGAACTCCTCGGGTAATCGGTCGATCTCCTTGCTCACGATCACGCTCAGGCGATCCGTCAGCACGAGATCCAGTGCCTCAGGGCCGTCGGCATCCAAGAGAATTGCTTCCTTGAGCTCGAGCGTTTGGCGATCTCGGCTGAGTTTGGTCGCCCGCTTGTAGAACAGGTTGAGCACGATCCGATTGAGCCACGCTTGGAAGTTCGATCCATGCGAAAACTGCTCGAAACCTCGGTAGGCGGCGATCAGCGCGTCTTGCAGCAGATCCTCGGCATCGTCACGATTCCGGGTCAATCGGTAGGCGAATCGGCGGGCAGAAGCATGAGCCTCTGCGATGAGAACATCGAACGGGCGCTTGAAGGACAGAGTGGACATGCCGTCATGATCCAGCCCGATGCCTTCACAGACCTGAGGGAGGGATGAACGGAGGATGAAGTTGTCGAGGTCGTGTCGTGAGTGCATGCCACGGGTGTACGTCCGCAATCGATCGGGGGTCGTGACTTGGGTCACGGAGCAGACCCTTCGGCCCATTGCCCCGCTAAACTAGCGGCATGCCCGAGATCATCGAGCCATTTCGCATCAAGGCCGTCGAGCCGATTCGCTTCACCACCGAGGCTGAGCGGGGAGGAATCCTGCGACGCGCCCACTGGAACCCGTTTCTGATCGACGCGGACGACGTCCTCATCGACCTGTTGACCGACAGTGGGACGAGCGCCATGTCGGCGGCCCAGTGGGGTGCAATCATGGTCGGCGACGAGAGCTATGCGGGGTCCAGGAGTTTCAAGCGGTTCGAGGCGAAAGTCCAGGAGATTTTCGGCTTCAAGCATGTCATCCCGACCCACCAGGGCCGGGCCGCCGAGAAGATCCTGATGTCGCTTGTCGGCGGACCGGGGAAGACGATTCCGAGCAACAACCACTTCGATACGACGCGAGCCAACATCGAGTTCACAGGGGCGACCGCGCTCGATCTCGTGATCGAGGAAGGGCGAGATCCGGATTCGCTCCATCCGTTCAAAGGGAACATCGACGTGGCGAAGCTCGACGCGTTGTTCCAATCGCCGGGCGTGAACGTACCGCTCGGGATGATCACGGTCACCAACAACACGGGCGGAGGTCAGCCGGTCTCGTTGGAGAACATCCGTGCGGTGGGGGAGGTGCTCCACCGGCATGGCAAGCCATTCTTTATCGACGCCTGCCGCTTTGCCGAGAACGCGTGGTTCATTCAACAGCGAGAGCCCGGTCAGTCCGGGCGTTCGCCTAAGGAGATTGCTCAGGAGATGTTCCGAGGGGCCGACGGCGCGACGATGAGCCTGAAGAAAGACGGCTTCGGCAACATCGGCGGCTTCCTGGCTCTGAACGATGACAAACTTGCCGAGCAGGCCAGGAACCTTCTCATTCTTACGGAGGGGTTTCCGACGTACGGGGGTCTCGCGGGGCGTGATCTGGAAGCGTTGGCGGTCGGCCTCAAAGAGGTGCTCGATCCCCACTACCTCGAATATCGCGTGGCCACGATCCGCTATCTCGCGGAGCGTCTGATGACGATCGGTGTTCGGATCGTGCAGCCCCCAGGGGGCCATGCGGTCTACGTCGACGCCCGCGCGTTCTATCCCCAGATCCCGGCGGTCGAGTTTCCGGCGCAAGCCCTCGTCTGCGAGCTGTATGAGAAGGGCGGAGTTCGGGGCGTCGAAATCGGCTCGGTGATGTTCGGCAGGTCGGTGGATGGCGTCGAGCATGCCGCCGACCGCGAGCTCGTTCGACTCGCGATGCCGCGTCGCGTGTACACCCAAGCTCATGTGAACTACCTGTGCGAGGTCTTCGAACGACTCTTCGCCGAGCGGGAGGCGGTGCGCGGCCTGCGGATCGTCCGGCAGGCGCCGTTCCTCCGCCACTTCACCGCCCATTTCGAGAGGCTCGGCTGATGGCGGCGGTGCGGGTGTTCGTGAGTGACGTCGAGCGAGCGAAGAGCTTCTATCTGGGTGTGCTCGGATTCGAGGTCGTGGAGCAATGGGGTCCTGCGATCGCAATCATCCGCCGTGGCGACACCGAACTTTGGCTCTCTGGACCGAAAACCTCGGCTGCAAAGGCGTGGACGGACGGAACCCAGCCGGAACCCGGAGTCGGATTCACGCGTCCGGTCCTTGGCGCTGCCGACCTCGACACTATCTTGACGAAGGTTGTGGAGGCGGGCGGACGTGTCTGCAATGGCCCCCTCGAAGGACCCGGTGGCACCCAAACGATCATCGCCGACCCCGATGGGAACACGATCGAGTTGTTCCAATGAGACAATGACGTCTATCCGGCCCGCGCC
>DKKT01000088.1:0-3569 GCA_002455425.1 Chthonomonas sp. UBA6659
CCCCCAGGGGCGGAGAGGTTTTTCTTCGCGCTTCGTTTCGGCATCGTCCTCTCAGATTACTTCTCCTCCACTGGAGGAGAAGTCGGTGAGGGCGAAGCCCGAACCGGTTGAGGAGGCCGGGAGTCTCGGTTGCGTACGCGGGTCCCGGGACGGTCCCACGCTGAGGCGGTGCAAGCTCCATAATCGTCAGGAATACGTTCGAGGAGGATTCCTTTGACCCTGTCGAGTTTCGCCCTGCTCGCTCTCGCCGCGACCCAGGGCTCTCCGGACGAAATGCGTCTCATGCGTTTTCCGGACGTTTATGGCGATACCATCGTCTTCACCTACGCCAGCGATCTATGGACGGTCGACGCCAACGGTGGGCGCGCGACCCGACTCACCTCGCACGCCGGCACCGAGGCCTACGCGAAGTTTTCACCTGACGGCAAGTGGATCGCGTTCACGGCATCGTACGACGGCAACCCCGACGTCTACCTCGTCTCGTCCGAGGGTGGGGAGCCGACCCGTCTGACCTACAACCCCGAACCCGACGTCGTCACCGGATGGACGCCTGACGGCAAGGTCGCGTTTCGGTCGGAGTCCGGGAGCTGGGGCGGCTTCATGGAGCGCCTCTGGACCATCGACCCCAAGGGCGGCGTCCCCCGCGAGACCCCGGTCTACGAGTTCAGCCAGGGCACCTTCAGCCCCGACGGCACGAAAGTCGCCTACAACCGCAGCGCAAGCCACCAGTTCAACTGGCGGCGCTATCGGGGCGGCACCCAAGGCAAGATCAGCTTCCTCGACCTCAAGACGCTCGCCTACAGCGAACTGCCCGCGGGCCGCGAGAACAGCTGGTTCCCGATGTGGGTCAAGAACGAGGTCTTCTTCGTCAGCGACAAGAACCTCGGCACCGTCAACCTCTATAAGCACGATCTCGGCTCGAAACGGACCGAACAGCTGACCCAGTACAGCGACGCAGATATGCGCTGGCCGAGCACGGACGGCAAGCGGATCGTCTTCGAGCGGGATGGCTACCTCTGGCTCTACGATCTCGGAACCCGAACCGCGCGCAAGGTCAACGCCCGCATCGTCGGCGACAAGATCTCCGCCCGGCCCCAGATGCGGCAACTCGGCAACCAGATCGCCTACATTTCGCTCTCACCGAGCGGCAACCGCGTGGCCGTCGAGGCCCGTGGCGAGATCTTCAGCGTTCCCGCCCGCAATGGCGACACCCGAAACCTCCACGAAACGGCAGGGTCCCGAGACCGATGGCCGACTTGGTCTCCGGACGGCAACACGATCGCTTATCTGAGCGACGAAACCGGCGAGATGGAGCTCTACACGATCCCTCAGAAGGGCGGTCCCACGACCCAGATCACGCGAAACAGCGGGATCAACTGGGCCGAAATGCGCTATTCGCCCGACGGCAAGACGATGTCGGTCGCAACCCGCGACAACAAGCTGCTGCTGATCGACATGGCGAGCAAGAAGGTCACCAAAGCCCTCGAGAACCGGTACCAGTCCCTCTCCAACTACGACTGGTCGCCGGACAGCAAGTGGATCGTCTTCATCGACACCCAGCCGAGCCTGATGGGAGCCGTTTCCTTCTATGACGTCGCGACCGGCAAGGTCACCAAGGGCACCGAGGGCTTCTACCGAGACGACGCCGTCACGTTCGATCTCGACGGAAAGTACGTCTACATCGTCTCGGCGCGCACCTACGCTCCCGAAGGCGGAGCGTTCGAGTTCAACGGAAACATGTCCGGCGATGCCCAGCGCATCTACTTCATCCCCCTGACCAAGGAGATGACCAATCCGCTGACGCCGGGCGGGGACGAAGAGCCTGGGACGGCTGAGAAGCCGAAACCTCCCGCCGGCGGTCCTCCTGCCGGAGGTCCCCCGCAGGGTCCGCCCGCCGGAGGGGGTGGCGATGCGGGCGAGGCACCGAAGGGTCCGAGCGTCAAGATCGACTTCGAAGGTCTCAACGACCGCGTCTATCCGCTGCCGCTTCCCCCTGGCAACTACCCCTTCATCATCGGCCTGCGCAACAGCGTGATGTACTTCACGAACGGGAACCTGTTCCAGTTCGACCTCGGACAGCGCCAGCCGGTACCGCTCTCGCCCGAGCCGATCGCGGTGCCCGGGCTCCAGTTGTCGTTCAACGCGACCCGCACCAAGGTCGCCTACTATGGTGGCGGGACCCTCGGCATCGTCAACGTCGCGCCCGGCGCGATGCGGTTCGGTGCCGGCCGCGTCAACACCAACGACGTCGCCGCCGTCGTCGACCCGCGCAAGGAGTGGAACCAGATCTTCCACGAAGCCTGGCGCTGGTATCGGGACGAGTTCTACGACCCCAAGATGGTCGGTATCGACTGGAACACCGTCCGCAAGCAGTACGAGGCGTACCTGCCTTACGTCGCCCATCGCGCTGACCTCAACTATGTTCTCGGTCTCATGATCGGCGAACTCGGGACCGGCCACTCCTACGTCGGCGGGGGGGATGTCGGCGCCCCTGGCACTCCGGTCCCGATCGGGGCCCTCGGCTGCGACTTCGGAACGGTCGGCGATTACGTCACCTTCAAGAAGATCTATCGCGGCGACACCTTCACCGAGGAGCGCGGCCCGCTCGCCGAGCCGGGGATGAACCTCAAGGACGGCGATTACCTCCTCGCGATCGACGGCAAACCCGTTCGATCGACGATGAACCCGTCGTCCCTGCTGGTCAACAAGGCCGGCAAGACCGTCGTCCTCACCGTCAACTCCTCCCCGAGCGACACCGGCGCGCGGAAGATCTCGGTGCGCCCGATCGGTACCGACCAGGGACTCCGCTACATGGACTGGGTCGAAACCAATCGCCGCAAGGTCCTCGAGCTGTCTGGCGGGAAGATCGGCTACATGCACGTCCCGAACACGGGGGCTGAGGGCTTCATCGGCTTCGCACGGGGGTATTGGGCCAACGCCGACAAGGACGCTCTTCTCATCGACGAGCGGTTCAACGGCGGCGGCGACATCGCGTGGTACCTGGTCGAGCGGCTCACCCGACGCACCCTGGGTGGGCTCCGGTCCCGACATGGCGACGATATTTTCTACCCGTGGCAGTCGCCGATGGGTCCGAAGGCGATGCTGATCAACGGCTACGCCGGATCGGGCGGCGATCTCTTCCCCTACATGTTCAAGCAGGAGAAGCTGGGTCCGCTGATCGGCACCCGCACCTGGGGCGGCCTCGTCGGCATCCAGGGCTCGGCTCCGCTCGTCGACGGCGGCTTCCTCACCGCGCCCGCCTTTGGTCTCTACGACCAGGAGAAGGGCGAGTGGATCGCCGAGAACACCGGCGTCGACCCCGACATCGAGGTCGACCTTCGGCCGGATCTTCTCGCCAAGGGCGAGGATCCTCAGCTCGCGGCGGCAGTGAAATACCTCCTCGATGAGTTGAAGAAGGGTAAGGCGGCTCCGAAGCGACCGAACTTCCCGGTGATGAAGCCGGGTAAGTGATCTCAGCCTCACCTCGTCCTGCCCCCCCCCTCGCCCCTCGGATGAGGGGAGAGGGGGTTAGGGGGTGAGGGGCAGTTACCTCTCCGCCTTTGGGGGAG
>DKKT01000088.1:3594-5027 GCA_002455425.1 Chthonomonas sp. UBA6659
CCTCCTCAACCGGTTCGGGCTTCGCCCTCACCGACTTCTCCTCCCCGGAGGAGAAGTATGGATGGCGCACCCGCTCGCACCTCTCCGCCCCTGGGGGAGAGGTGCGAGCGGGTGAGTGGTCTCAGTCCAGCAGGTAGTCCGTTGAACTGAGGGGAGAGGGGGGCGAGCCACGCCGAAAGCCCGTGACGAGCCAGGTATAATGGTGCCTCGCAACGTTGAATTTCGGCCCGCCGTCGCGCGGCACGGAGGATGAAGTAGGACATGCCGTCAACAGGCACAGTGATTCAGGTGATGGGGCCCGTCGTGGACGTTCGTTTCTCGACGGAGTCACTCCCCGACATTTTCAATGCGATCGAAATCAAAGACGACAAGCGGGGCATCGACCTCACTTGTGAAGTCGCCCAGCACCTCGGTGACGACATCGTCCGCACGATCGCGTTGGCGTCCACCGACGGCTTGGTCCGCGGGATGGCGGCGACGGACACCGGCGGGCCGATCCGCGTACCGGTCGGCGACTGCACCCTCGGTCGCGTCTTCAACCTCCTCGGCAAGCCGATCGACAACGGTGACGCCATCCCCGCCGATGCCAAGACCCTGCCGATCCATCGCCAGCCCCCAAGCTTCGAAGAGCAGAGCGTTCGGGTCGAACTGCTCCAAACCGGTCTCAAGGTCGTCGACCTCCTCGTGCCCTTCAACAAGGGAGGCAAGATCGGTCTCTTTGGTGGGGCCGGGCTCGGCAAGACGGTGCTCATCCAGGAGCTGATCCGCAACATCGCCGTCGAAGCGTCCGGTGTGTCGATGTTCGCCGGCGTCGGAGAGCGCACCCGCGAGGGGAACGACCTCTGGCTCGAAATGTCGGAGGCCACCTTCAAGGACACCGACGGCACCACCAAGCGCGTCATCGACAAGACCGCCATGGTTTTCGGCCAGATGAACGAACCGCCTGGAGCCCGCCTCCGCGTGGCCCTGACCGCGCTCACGATGGCCGAGTACTTCCGCGACGAGATCGGCAGCGACGTACTGATCTTCGTCGATAACATCTTCCGGTTCGTTCAGGCCGGCTCCGAAGTTTCCGCCCTCCTCGGACGTATGCCCAGCGCCGTCGGCTACCAGCCGACGCTCGCCACCGAGATGGGCTTCCTCCAGGAGCGCATCACGTCCACGAACAAGGGGTCGGTCACGTCCGTCCAGGCCGTCTACGTCCCCGCCGACGACCCCTCCGACCCTGCCCCCGCCACCACCTTCTCCCACCTCGACGCCTATGTCTATCTCGAGCGCTCGATCGCGGCCAAGGGACTCTTCCCGGCCGTCGACCCGCTCGCATCGACGTCGAAGAACCTTGATCCGCGCGTCGTCGGCGAAGAGCACTACCGCGTTGCCCGCGCCGTGCAGTCCACGCTCCAGCGCTACCGCGAGCTCCAGGACATCATCGC
>DKKT01000036.1 GCA_002455425.1 Chthonomonas sp. UBA6659
GGTGAGGTGGTCTCCCAAGACCGACACGAGGCTCGTGCAGATCGCACGGAATCCGGCCGCAGGCGGGTAAACCGCGAAGATGATGCGCCAAGGATGGGTCAAGTTCGTGCTCGCGACCGTGATCGCCGCCGGTTTGGCCGGGTGCGGTGGCACAGGAATCAACTTCATCGACAACTTCCAACGCGTGGTGGTCGAGCCGGCGGGGCGGCAGTTCAGTGCCTTCGCGAGTCGCATTCGGGTGGACGTGCCCCCCGGGACTTTCTCCAGGTCCGTGACCTTTCTGATATCCCAAGCGCTCGGCCTCCCGACTCTCGCCCGCATCCTCCTCGAAAGTGCGTTCGACCTCCGCGTCGAAGGGGCGTTCGCCGAGGGCCGGATCACACTGCGCCTTCGCTACAACCTCCGCGACCTCCCCTCCGGGATCGAGGAGGCGAGCCTGCGGCTCTTTCGGTGGGTGGATGGCGAACTGCGCGAGGTCGTCGGGAGCCGGGTTCTGCCCGACTCGGGCTATGTCGAAGGCGAGGTCGAAGACCCGAACGGGACGTTCGTGGTCGCCGCCGCCGAGCGGTGAAGAAAGCCAGTAATAATGCTAGGTCGAGGGGGGGGGGGGTATTCACGTAGGATACTGCTATGAAGAACACAGGGAGCTTGCGAGTGTGCGCGATTGCATCGCTGATTGCGGGCTCTCTGTGGATCGTCAATCTCGTGAACGCTTACGAGACGTCGATTGATCGAGACGTGGAAATCTTCCAGGGGAGGAAGAACACATGGTCGTCCAATGCTCAAGGGTGCGGCTGCGACTTCGCCGCGGCCTCACCTTCACCGAAGTCCTCACCGTGGTGGCGGTTCTGGCCATCGTCTCCGCGATAGCCTATCCCGTTTACACTCGAGCGAAAGCCAAGTCGTACGAAACCTCTTGTGCGGCCCGACTGAAACAACATTACCAGGCGCTACAAATGTACGCCGCCGACTACCCGGGATACCAGGCCGTGCATCGGAACGTCGACATTCCGAATGAACCCATGCGAGATCCGCGCAAGCTGCATGGATACCTGCCGAGAGAGCTATTCTACTGTCCGGAAACTCCTGATTGTGCACGCACGCGGCTCCTGACAAGCTACATCCGAACCGCAGCGCTCCACGTCGACGAACCGGGAGCCCCGTCGCTGGACTATCAATTGGATAAGCGGTTCGCCGACCCAAACTCGGGATACCCGATCATTCACTGCCTCGTTCACGATGAACTCCACTACTTCCCGGCCGAGCGCGAACTTGCAGAGGCCCTCAACCCACCCTTTGTCATCCGCTTGAAGGCAGATGGCAGTGTTGCGAGTGGTCGGTACGCGATCACCCGAGGACATGACATTGCCCACGCGTGCGCGCTCCCAAGGAGACAACGATGAAACTTCTGATGTTATCGCTCGTGCTGATGCTGAGCGGGTTCGCTTACGCTCCTCCGACTTGTCCGGACAGCACCGAGTACGACTGCTTGCTATGCACGAAAGTTCCGCTCACGGGATGGTACACGTGTTGCATGACGCCGGCACCGGGTTGGTGTTGCCCTTGCGAATGCCGGAACATCGAGTGCGTTTGGGGGTGGGTGGATTGTCCCATCTTTGGAGACGGAGTGAAGCGGCACAACTATTGGCCTGCCGAGTACAAAGTCTGCTCGCAGCCGTCGGGCGAATGTCGATAACGAAGCCGGCCACAAATCACAAGCGATCACGCCCACTCCTTTGGGTCAGCTTGGTCTTGTGCCTCATGGCGACGGCTTTGCTCATTAAGGTCTATCGCGAGCACCTTGCCAAGGACCCGGTCCGGGTCGAACGTGAGGCGATCGCCGCGATCAGGGCCCAAGACTGGGGCACTCTCTACGACTTGGCTCCGCGCCAGCTCTGGGCCGATGAGGGGCTGAGTCGGGAGCAGATCGTGACGCTGTTCGAGTGCGTTGCTTCCAAGGCGCCACAAGGAGCCTTGAAGGGGATGCGCACGGAGCCGATCACAGGCGGAGCGGTGAACAAAGAGAAGGGAGTCGATGCTGTTTGGATCGTGTTCCCGGAAGCCCCGAAAAGAGTAGATGGTCTCGTCGCAGGCGACGTGATCCACGCCTACCGCACACGCGATGGATGGCGAACCGACCTGGGTAACTTGCCGACCGTGATCGCAAGCTGGAGCTCTCCCGAGGCAAAAGGAGGTTGGGCGACCTTTGCCGCATGCATGGACCGTGCAGGTATTCGCGCCTATCCGGTCCGGTCGAAGAGGTCGATCATCGACCGAGTGAAGCTTGGAGAATATCTGGCTGGAGGCCGCGAAGTTGGAGAGATCTACTCCCGCTAAAGGCTGATCTTCTCGTGCCGGTGCAGGTTGAGCAGCAACCCCACGCACGCCAGACACAGCCAGAGCGCCGTTCCGCCCGAACTCAGGAATGGCAGCCACAACCCCACGACCGGAAACAGCTGGAGATTCATCCCCAAGTTCACGACCGTATGGAACGCAAGGACGCTGAAGACACCCGCCGCCAGCATCCGCGAGTACGGATCGGCCGCCTTGAAGATGATCAGCCAAGCCCGATAGAACAGCAGACTGAACGCCGCGAGCACGAGCGTGCAGCCGACGAGGCCGGCCTCCTCCCCGACAACGGTGAAGATGAAGTCGTTGTGCTGCTCGGGGACGTACCGCCCCGCCTTGAGCTCGCCCTGACCGAATCCGACTCCGAGGACCCCGCCGACGCCGAACGCGACCGCGGCCCGACTCTGCTGGAAGTCCTTGCCCCGTTCGTCATGCACGAAGATCGCCGTGACACGATCCCATTGGTACCCCTTCAGCACGCGCGGCATCACCGTGAAGACGAGGCCCCCGAGCACCACCAGGCTCGCGAACGCCGCAAACAGAAACCGCCACGGGACCCCGGCGCAAATCGAAATCCCCAGCCACGCGACCAGCAAGACGATCGTCGCCCCGAGGTGAGGTTGCTTGTAGACGAGGATCAGGAGGGGGAGGGTGTGCAGGAACCCGAGCACGAACGTCGAGAACCGCTTGATGTCCCCGAGCCGCGCCGCATAGAACGAGCTCAGGGTCAGTACAAGCAACAGCTTCGCCGCTTCGCTGGGCTGAAACTGGAAGAAACCGAAGTCGATCCAACGCGCCGCTCCCTTTGCCGACGAACCGGCGAAGAGCACCGCCGCCAGCAACAGCAGGTTCACGAAGTACAACAGCCCGGAGACTTTTCGCCAGAATCCCGGCTCGACTTGGTAGAGGATCAGGAACGGCACGATCCCGATCAGAAACATGAGCCCCTGCTTCTTGACCAGCGAGTAGTTACCGGTCGGAATCCCGATGCTGGCGAGCGACATCATCCCGACCAGCAAGAGCGCGACCACGCTCAGGATCAGCCAACGGTCCTGCCGCGGCGAGCGGGGCAGGGCCGGTCCGACCAACGAACGGGGATCGGTGGTACCGATCACGCGGCTATCCGCCGTCGCCCGAGGGCAATCGCGTCGACGTGGATCCGAACTCGCGCTTCACGATGCCCCGGTTCGGCACGAACCAGAACTTCATCTGGCGATCGACGGCCGGCTCGGAATCGATCCGGAGCTGGACGTCGATCCGGTACGCGTCGTATCGCCCACCCGGAATGTTGATCGGCTCCCGAGCGGCCCGAATCTGGGCGGCTGCGACATGGGCGACATCGACTTCTTTGACTTCGCCATTCCACGTCTGGGGCTCTGAAAGGTCCCGGCCGTAGAAGATCAGCGGAATCGCCGGCAGGTAGGTTGCCCCGCCCCCCTGGACGAGCCGGAACGAGCTCTCATCGCCGACATAGCGCTCGATCTCGAGCACTTCACCCTGGCGCTCAAGCACGAACTCGACCGATCCCGGCGACCGTACTTGGCGGATTTCGATCGGATACTCCGTGCCCGCCAAGATCAGTGAACCCCGCTCGTAAGGCAAAGCGTCAGGGGAGAGCGACTTCTCGGAGCGAATCGCGTCGATCGGCTTCCCTTCGACGACGACCACGCGTTGCTCGTGTTCACGTCCCAACCACCCGCAGCCGCCCAGGAGGGCTACGACGGTCGTGGCGACGAGAACTCGAACCGGTGTCATTCGATCTTTCTACTTCTTGACCAGCTCGATCGACACCGTATTTTTCGTCGAAGACGCCTTGTCCACCGTCTCGATCTCCCACTTCACCGCGCCGAGGTCCTTCACAAACCAGCTTCGTGTCTTCATCGAGTACGGCTTGCCACCGATCGACGCCGGGCCTTCGGAGGTCACGAGCAGCGCCTCGAACGGTCCCGCCGGCGTGGTGACGCGCTCCAGCCCGACCACGCGGTACTTTTGCTCGCTCGTCATCCCGCCCGAATCACCTTGCTTGAGCTCGTTCTTCGTCGTCCAGGTCTTGCCTGTCGGAAGAGCCATCGGCATCTCCAGAGACGGCTTACCGATATCGCCGATGGAACTGCTGACCGCATAGATGCCGTCCTTGCGCAGCTCCAATTCGGTCGAACCCATCTGCGCGAGGTCCCCGCCGCGCTCGACCGAGAACTTCGCGACGTCTCCTTGAAGTCCCTTGAACGTGATGGTCTGGGTCCCGGTCTGAGACGTCCCGCCCGCCGTCATCCGATACTCCATCGAGCGACCCTCACTCAATCCGTAGTAGCCGAACGCGTCGCCCTTGAGATCGGCCGGAAGCGTCGCGATCCACTGCGTATCGGCCGGTTTGTCTTCTCCCGATCCGCTCGTCGACGGCTCGGGCGTCCCCGTCGTACCCGTCGTACCGGCTGGATCCGTTTTCGCCGAGTCCGGTGACTTCGAAGTGCAACCGGAGATCGCGCCCAAGAGGGTCGCGAGGGCGACCCCCAGTACCCACAGATGGCGTGTCGTCATTTTCCAGGAGTGTAGCTCTTGAGACGGAACAACTGAACCCCGGTCTGGCCCTGCACCCCGATCTCCTGGCGGAATCGGACGATACCGACGCCCGGCTTCCACCAAGTCGTGCTCACTGCGCCGCCTTGCTTCTGACCCGTACCCCAAGTCCAGCGCGTCTCGATCGCGACCGCCTGCATCCTCCCCATCGCGGTATCGCACTCCTGAATGCCACGCGAGGCGCCCGTCATCGTCGACATCCCTTTCTCGCCTCCGGGAATGCCGCCGTCGCCCTTCCACTCCCAGCGCATCCGTTCCTCGAACGGGAACTTGAACGCCAGCTGAGGCGGATTGAACGGGGTCTGTTTGGCACCCGAAGTCAATTGGTAGATCCCGGTTGGATCGACGCGCCAAGTTTGGACCTCGGTCACCTGCGCTCCCTGAGAGATCTCGATCTTGGCCTTGACCCCGCCTTGGTCGGGAACGACGTCGGTCGCCTTGAACGTGATCTCCGCCTCCGCGCTCCGGGTCTCGCCGTTCTGAGCCGTCGAGCGAGCCGCCACGGCATAAACCCAAGTCGCGCCGTTCTTCAGCGGAAACAACTCCATCTCGTTGCCAGGCTTGACGGAGATCGCCTCCGGTGCCTTGACCGGTTTCGGCGTATAGCTGCTGCCACCGCCCCGATTGCATCCGACGAGCGTCAGCGCCGGCAGCAAGGCGCCTCCGATCCAAACGAGTGAATTCCTGTTCAAGTGCGTTTTCCTCCAGAGGTTTTCGAATTCATCTGATCGACCGCATCCCGAACGAGCAGTTCGTCCGGCAGTTGGTTGATCGTTACTTCACGTTGTGTCAGTTCCTGAGTGATTCTCGGTGCGGCGATCGCGACTCCATCCACCACCAGCAACAATTGGAAGCCCTTCCGGTCGTGACTGTACTTCCAAAGCCGGTTTCGACCTTCGTCGCTGACCCGGATCGTCATATCATTGAGCTGCCGACGGTTGGCCGTGTAGCTCCGGTAGTCGGCCGACTCGATCTGGTCCTCGTTGAGCACCACGATCGCCGAGCGGAGGATCCGCTCCGGTTTCTCCTTGAGTGTCGCGACTCGACCCGCACTGTAACGCGCCCGAAGCGAGCCGGTCACGTCTTCCGGGCGTCTCTTGCCCTCCCGAATCTCGTTGCCGAGCCGCAGGTAGGCACCCAAGAGCTGCTTGTTGTCGGGGTCGAACTTCTCCTCCGTCGACTTCGCAACTTCACTCGGCAGGCTCGGTTGATAATCGTCGAGAATCGTGGCGACCTCGGTCTTCGCTCGGTCGCCTTGTGTGACTTCGATCGGTACCGGCACTTCGACGACGATTCCGCTCCGTACGGCCGTCGGTGAGATTTTCTCGAGGGGCCGGCCATCGAGTCGGACTCCCAAATCCCGCTCCAAGAGCGCCTTGAGTTTCCCATCGCCTCCGAGCGCCTTCTCGATGTCGGCGGCCTTCCAGCGAGGGGCTCCTTGGGGAATATCGTCTTCCCGAATCTCATTGATCCGCATCACGAACGTATCGAGCGCTTCCGACTCGCCGCGTAACGAATTCAGCATCTCGCGCAGCGGGATCTTCTTCGCATTCGTGGTTTCCAGATCGCTCGCGCCGGTGTCGATCTCAGGGCTGTCGAAGCTGCCGCTGGTCTCCGCCAATTGCGCGATCCCATTCGCGACGACGATCCGATAACCCGAGCCGGGCGTGATCGCGATCAAGTTGATCTTCCCGGGAGTGAGGTCGGGAAAGCGAAAACCTGCAACACGGTAGTTCGAATACGCCTTCACCCCGAACCACGCCGCCGCCACCACCAGCGCGAATCCGATGGCGATCTTGGTCGACGAACGAAGCTTGTAACGCTTTGGGCGGGCTTCGGCGTGAGTCGATGGACTATTCATGGCGATGCGTGCCGGCGAGGCCGGCTGTTGCTACGTTCTCCAACGTGTCCGGAGCCAAATTCGTGCCACATCTCCGGCGTCACGAATCGCATGCGTGCGAACCACGTCGATTTGCCAGGATTGTACTACTCACTCGGGTTGAAGGAGGCATAGAAGTGGCCGGCGATCACCGATGCCGCCCCCGCGATGAGCAAGTTCATGCCCGCTACCGGCAACGCCGCCAGTGGGTGGGGGATCCCCAGAGCCGCCAACCCGACGAATAGCGCAATCGGGGGCGTGCTGCAGATCGCGAGCCCGAGCATCTGGATCAGGCCGCGGAATCCTCGCTGCGTCGGATCGTCCACATCCGGAAACAGCACGAAGGTCAGGGCATAGACGGCGCTCAGCATCACGGTCGCCGCTGGCAGGATGACGGCCGCCGCCACCGCCGTCTGCCACTGGGTCGGCGCTGCGATGAGAAAGGCGACGCAACCCGCCCACGCTGTTAGGCTCGGTAGCGCCGATTTTGCCGCGACTTCGAAGAAAACGATCGTGCTCGGCCTGAACGGTAAGGGCTTCTGCAAATCCACCCGACGCAGAAGCTCGAGAAAACCGCTCTGCGCGATGCTCGCGATGCTGACGAACACCAACGTGCCTTGCACCACGAAAAACGGGACCGCGGTCGAAAACATCGGCCGCGACCTCGTCGGCATCAGCGCCACCAACACCGAGAGGCCGA
This sequence comes from Chthonomonas sp. UBA6659, assembly GCA_002455425.1. Lineage (GTDB taxonomy): Bacteria > Armatimonadota > Fimbriimonadia > Fimbriimonadales > Fimbriimonadaceae > UBA6659. Next base: position 7,506 of record DKKT01000036.1, read on the forward strand.
CCGCCATGAACAGGAACACCACCACCACCGACTTCGTAGTCCGCAGCTGGAGGAGATACTCCTTCCAGAGAAGTGCGGCCGGGCCCCGCCACCGCACCTGATGGATCCAACTCCGCTTGCGGACCCGAACCTTCCCTTGTCGGGCCATCTCCGCGAGCAACCCGTAGGCGTCCCCCTTTTTCTGGAGCTCCCGAGCCTGGTTTTGCCCGTCCGCACGCATCGCGGCCTCTTCGTACATCCAGTCCGCCTGACGCATCGCCAGCACGACCCCGAGGACGATCGTCCCGATCAGAATCGCGCCGCCCCCGACCGCTTCCGTCCACGAGCCATGGAGGGGTGCCGTCGTGAGCAGCGTCGCTCCGGTCGCGAGGAAGAACACGACGCGCAGAAACGGGTGACCGGCGAGATCGATGAGCTCGCCTGCGCTCGTGAACTGGTAGATCCGAAACCCGATCCAAGCCAACACGCCCACGAAGAAGCCGAACATCCCCCAGCCGACCCAACGACGTTTCCGCTCCGTCGCTTCGTCGGGCCGATTGAAGTAGAGGCTCACCGCGTAACCCACCGACACCCACGCCGAGGCGAGGAGCAGGTACGAGACCATGCCTGCCCGACCGACCAAGCCTGCCGAGTTGGGATTCGGGACTTCGCGGAACATGCTCGTCCAAAGCGTCCCCGCTCGGGGCACCACGATCCAGAAGATCAGAGGAATCACCAGGGTGAACAGATAGTCGCGCACCAACCGAAACCCGAGCACCACCTTCGGAGAAACCGGGGTTGGAAACAGCACATCGACGTCCGCCGCCTTGAATCCGCCGCGATAACCGAACACGCTGAAGACCGAGAGCAGCGTCACCGCCACGAACAGCCCGAAGATGATGGCGTCGATCATCGCCACCGCCGGAAACTCCAGCTGCCCGAGTCCGTCCGGAGACCGCGACGAACGTCCGCTCCACGCCGGCCGGAAAATCAGGGCGTAGTAGCCGAGGAAAAAGATAAGTCCGATCAGCCGACGCGGACTCGAGACCGCGCGCTTGATGCCGTTGACGAACGACCTAACGAGGAGAAAAATCAGAGGCTTCAACGCGATCGTCCGAGGTGAGCTTGAGGAACATCGCTTCCAAGTCGGCGTCCTCCATGTTGCTCTGCGTGCGGAGGTCGTCGAGCGACCCTTCGGCGACCTTGACCCCGCGTCGCAGAATGATGACCCGGTCGCAGAGCTTCTCCGCCGTGTCGAGAAGGTGAGTCGAGATCAGGATCGAACAGCCCGCCTCTTTCGCCCGCAGAATCTCCTGTTTCACTTCGTGAACCCCGGCCGGATCGACCCCGATCAGAGGCTCGTCGAACAGGAGCACGTTGGCTCGGTGAACCAGCGCGCACGCGATCGACAGCTTTTGGCGCATCCCTTTGCTCAGGGTCGCTACGAGATCGTTGCGCTTCTCCGAGAGCGTGTAGCGATCGAGGAGTTCGGCCCCCATCGCGTCGTAGACATCCAACGTCCCGAAGCACATCGCCACGAACTTGAGGTGTTCGTCGACGGTGAGCAGTTCGTAGAGAGACGGGAGCTCGGGAACGAAAGCCAGCCCGCCCTTCGCCCGAGCCTGGTCGTGGATGAGGTCGAACCCGTTGATCAGCACTTGCCCGTAAGTAGGTCGCAAGATCCCGGCGATACACCGAAGGCACGAAGTCTTTCCCGCCCCGTTCGGACCAAGAAGCCCGACGATCTCGCCCGGTTCGATCCGAAACGTCAGACGATCCACCGCCCGAAGCTTCTTGTACTCCTTGATCAGATCGACGACTTCCAGCACAGCCGATTGGTTGTACCCGTGCCGACCGCCATGCGTTCATCGCCAGGGACCAACCTAGGGGGCCCGGAGGCTCGCCACCGCGCCGCCAAGAAGCCAGCCGAGGGCACAGGCGGCGACGCCCCCGAACACCGAGCCTGCAACATAGCCTGCGGCTCGGCCCGCGTACCCCTGCTGGAGCAGAGCGATGGTCTCGGCCGAGAACGCCGAGAACGTCGTGTAGCCGCCGAGAAACCCGGTGACGGCAAGCCAGCGGGTCGTGTCGCCGAGTTCGGAGTTCTCGGTCAGGCCCAGCACGAAGCCGATCGCGAGACAGCCGCTGAGGTTGACAGTGAACGTCCCCCACGGGAAGCCCGACAGGCGTTGTTCGAACCAGACACCCAGCCAGTATCGGGCGTTCGCTCCGAGAGCCGCCCCCAAGGCGATCAGCCCGGAGGCGCGCAGCGCCTCCACGCTAGACCTTGGCGCGCTCGCGCGGGGCAACGGGGGAGCCTTCGATCTTCTGGAGTTCGGCTTTGCCGCGGTCGATGTTCGTCATCACCTTGGCGGTAACCCCTTCGAGATGGCTGAGGACGTCGTAGGCGTACTTTTCGGCACCGCGCTTGAGTTGGGCCGCCTCGCGCTCGGCTGCATTGCGGATCTCCTCACACTGAGCCTTCGTCAGCTTGAGGATCTCGCTCTCCGCGATCATCTGCTGCTGCTGGATGCGCGCCTGTTCGATGAGTCGCTCGGCCTCATGCCGCGCCTCGGAAACAAGCCGATCGGCCTCGCGCTTCGCGCTCTCGATCGTCATGTGGGCGTCCTCGCGAGCGGACTCGACGATTCTTTCGCTCTCGCGGGTGACGGTCGCCGCTTGCTTCAATTCGGCCGGGAGCGAGGCGCGAATTTTGGCGATCTGCATGGACGCCTCTTCGGGATCGAGGCCCCAGAGGATCGGCATGCCCCAGATCTTGCGCGGACGATCGACGACCGTCTCGTGCAGGTTCTCGAGCATCTTAAGGATGTCGAGGGTTTTCTCGCGCTGGCCAAGGGGGCCAAGACCCAGCGGTCCGAGGGATTGCGGCGCTCGCTCGTCGCTCATGGGCCCTATTCTGGCACGCGGCACCCTCAGCCAAACGGAAATCGGGCCCCAGGATTCTCCTGGGGCCCGATTCGGAACGGTTTCAGTCGCCCTGCTGGCCTTGCTCGGGTTTCTTCTCGGCTTCGGCGTCAGTCAGTTTCTTCGTCGCGTCGTTGATCTGCTTCTCCTTGGACTGCATGTCGCTTTCGGAGACGTCGCCGCCTGAACAGCCCGCAACCATCGACAGACCAAGGATGGCGATCACCGCGATCCAGATGCCTTTAGCCACCGCCGAGGCCCCACATCGGATAGTTGATGTTGGTGTTCGGGACGTTCGACGTGCGGATGGTGCCGCTGGTAGCTCCGCACGCGTTCGTGCTGGGCAGCGCGGCGTACTCGCTGGCGAGCGGGGTCTGGGCGAGGAAGCGGTTGACCGGAAGGGCCTTGGCGCTACCGTCGGCAAATCCGACCACGATCACGTTCGCGAACGTCGAACGAGGATCGGCGTTCTGGCTGATCTCATTCATGTTCGCGCCCGAGCAAGTCGTCCACTGGTTGAACACGCGGCCCCAGAACTCGCGGAAGGCGGCCGGATAAACGGTCTGCTCCACATTGTTGTTCTGGGCGTTCTCGAACACGACCGGCGAGAAGTTCACATCCGGGTGGCCGAACTCCATCAACAGCATCGCTTGCGAGGGATTCGGGATCGCGGTCTGGGTGCCGCCGAGCCACGAGTTGCGCAGTCGGCCCGCAGCGTTGTCCGCACGATTCCACGTGTTGATCGCGCCGGTCAACGCGAGGTTGAGCGCGAAGCCGCCCATGATCTGACCGTTCTGGCTCCACTGCCGGAAACCGGTGCCGTTGTTGGTGTCGTCGCGGCGCTGACGACCCGGGTGAGCGAAGATGTCCACGTTCTTCGAGTAGGGCTGCAGCCACTTCTGCCAGGTGTAGTGGTTCATGCGCCACTGGAACGGGCCGGTGCAACCCGAAGCCGGGTTCGTGCCCGCAGCGGCACCGTTGAGCCGGGGGTTCAGAGCGCTGTTCAGGATGCAGTCATCGTTGCGCGGATACGTGTCGTCCGAGTCCGCCATGTACATCAGGATGCTGGCGCCGATCTGCTTCTGATTCGAGATCGCAGCCGTCTTCTTGGCCGCAGACTTGGCCTGGGCGAAGACCGGGAAAAGGATCGCCGCCAAGATGGCGATGATCGCGATGACCACCAAGAGTTCGATGAGCGTGAATGCTTTCTTCATGTACTGTCCTCTGCCTAACTGACCCCATATACCGCGAGGCCCACACGGATTCCAACGAGTTTCGTCAAGAATTATCTCGCGATGATTTTATCCCATCGTTAAGGCCTGGGACGCTACGAGGGACAAATCCTAGGTCTTCACCCAGGAAATGCGCCGAAAAAAGTCAACTCGAATCCGGTAGTTGGTCGAGGCTCTCGAACCCGATCTGAACAGCCTGTTCCCAAGACATCGCAGCCCCCGCCGCCAGTGCCCCGCTCCATTCGGGTGAGTCGACTCGCGGCCCGGCCAATGCGAGGAGATCACGAAGCAGGACTTCTTCGACGTCATGGAGGGTGACGTCGAACTGCATTCGGAGGTGGTCGGACGCCCCTCGCAGGGTCGCAGCATGACTCCAACGCTCGTCGATCGCGGCCATCAGCGCGAGGCCGTCGAGGATGTGGCAGGTATTGGGACGATCGACAAGCTTGCGGCAAATCGCGAGCGCTTCCCGGAGCGTCTCCTTCGCGCCATCAAAGTCGCGGGCATCGATTTGGCACAGGACGATCCAATACAACGAGTGGTGCATCATCGTCTCGTTGCCGTGGCGACGCAGACCCTCGATCGCCCTCCGGCAGTGCTCGACACAGGCGGCGTTGTTGCCCATCATCCGGTGGACCCCGCCGAGGTTGCCGACCGCGATCCAGATGTCATCGTCGTTGCCGATGGACTCCCAGAGCCGGATCGCGGTTTCATATCCCTCCTTCGCCGACTCATACTGGCCCCGAACGAGGTCGAGGTTCGCAAGATTGTTTCGGCTGGCAGCGATCGCGCTGACCGACCCTTGCTCGGACCGGATCGCGAGCGAAGCCCGGAAATGTCGCTCGACGGCGTCATACTCGCCCATCACCATGGCGAGGTTGCCGGCACCGTTCTCCGCATCCGCTCGGACTTCGGTCGCCGCCTGCGCGGTGGGATGGGCGAGCGCTTGGGTCAGCCGCTGGTAGCCTTCGGTCAACATCCCCCGCAACTCCCAGTAGCGCCACATCCCCGAGGCGAGCTCCAATCCTCGGAGGCCACCGGCTGGGCTTGAGGCGGCCCAATCGAGCGCGGCGCGGATGTTGTCCGCTTCATGGTTCATACGCCGCAACCACAAGGCGGCATCGGGTCCTTCCAGTCCGTCCTGGACCGTGTGCGCGAACTGCGTGTAGTAGGCACAGTGGGCCTCCTGCATGGCGTCCCGCTCGTGCTCGGCTCGCAGGCGCTCCAGGCCGTAAACTCGAACCGATTCGGTCAGGGCATACCCTTGGGTGGTCGGTTCGAAGTGCACCAGCGACTTGTCGACCAACGCGGTCAGCAAGTCGATCATGTCCTCGGGAAGCAACGCCGGCATCGCTTGACCAAGCATAACCGAAGCGCTTCCGGGCGGTGTTCCGGTGATCTTGCCCGGACGACAGGAAATGTGCCTGAAGACACACCGGAAAGGTTGAATCCGGAGACCCCGAGGCTTCATAATCCAGGCTCCCGTGGCGACTTTGTATGAATTGTTGGGCGTGGACACCCATGCCAGGCCTCAAACATTGCGCAACGCCTATCGCCGTTTGGCCCGGAAGCACCACCCCGATATCAACCCGGACCCCAAGTCGCACGAGCGTATGGCGGAGATCAATGCGGCCTTCGAAACGCTGATCGATCCGATCAAGCGACAGGAATACGATGCCCTCATCACCGGGGCGAGCACGACCCAGTCGGCTCCCCGGCACGACCCCCGCGAGCATCAGGCACCGGCGACCGTCAGCGTACGGATCCTTCATCGTCTGAAGCAGCACAAGACCCCGATTTACGCGCTGAGTTTCGCTCCCGACACGGCGGAACTCGTCAGCGCGTCGTTCGACAACGAGTTGATGTGGTGGGACACCACCACCGGAGAATCGACCCGTCGAGCCCGACTCGAAGGCGGTGTGGTCAGCACGCTTCAGGCCCTCGTCGAGGATCGCGTGATCGCCGCCGGTTGTTCGGAATCCATGGTCTCGACGTGGGCGCTCCGAGGCGACAAGGTCGAATTCTGGCGCAACAGTCCGCTCGAGTGGGTTTGCGCCGTCGGCGTGTCCCCCAACGGACAGGCGATCGCGATGGGCTCGGTCTATTCCGCCCTCCAGGTCGTGCGGACGGACAATGGCGATGCCCTGTTCGCCGGCACCGGCCACGGCCAGTCGATCACCTCGGTCTGCTGGTCCCACGAAGGCCGCTACATCGCGACGGGTTCGGCCGATGCTTCGGTCAAGCTCTGGTCCGGAGTAACGGGCAAGGAACTCCACACGTTTCAGAACGTGCGATCGACGGTGACGGCGATGGCGTTCAGTCCCGATGGCCGGATGCTTGCGGTCGCAGCCGTGGATCGCTCGATTCGTCTGTTCCGCCTTGCCGACCTCACCCTCGACAAAGTGCTCTTTGGTCATGAGAAGCCGATCGAGGCGATGGCGTTCCACCCGAACAGCCTCCTCCTCGGTAGCGTCTCGCGCGACGGCGTTGTCGGACTGTGGAACGCCGTGCAAGGCAGCGGTCACGCCAAGATCAGCGCGAGCCCGCAGGCGCTGAACGCGATCGCGTTCAGCCCCGATGGCAACCGGCTCGCCGTCGGCGGTCTCGACAAGATCCTCCGCGTCTGGGAACTGACGTTCAAACACTAGCCCCCAAGGCGCCCCGGTACACTCGCAAGCGATGGACCGAGGCGCCTTCTCCTATCCCCTTCCCGTCAACGAGCCGGTGCTCACCTATGCCCCCGGTACGCCCGAGCGCGCGACCCTCAAGCGGACGCTGAGCGAGCTCAAGAACGCCTCGGTCGATGTGCCGATGTGGATCGGAGGTCATGAAGTTCGCACGGGAGAACTTGGCGATATCCGCCCGCCTCACGAGCATGCGCACCGGCTGGGGGTCTACCACGAAGGAGACGCGAGCCACGTCCACGCCGCGATCGAGGCCGCGCTGAAGGCGCGCGCCGAGTGGTCGACGCTGTCTTGGGAGAATCGGGCCAACATCTTCCTTCGCGCCGCCGATCTCATCGCCACCAAATACCGCCCGCACATGAACGGGACGACTATGCTCGGGCAGAGCAAGAACGCGTTTCAGGCCGAGATCGACAGCGCTTGCGAGATCATCGACTTCCTCCGGTTCAACGTTCACTTTCTCCACGAGATCTACGCCCAGCAGCCGATCAGCGGCCCTGGGATGCACAACCGACTCGAGTGGCGCCCGCTCGAAGGATTCGTCCTTGCGATCACGCCGTTCAACTTCACGGCGATCGGCGGCAACCTCCCCACCTCGGCGGCGCTCTGCGGCAATGTTGTGGTTTGGAAGCCTGCACATACACAAATCTTTAGCGCGCAGATGTTCATGCGCATCCTGATCGAGGCGGGTCTCCCCCCGGGCGTCATCAACCTCGTGGTCGCGCCCGGGGCGGTGCTCGGCGAGATTTCGTTCGCCCATCCCGACTTCGCCGGCGTCCACTTCACGGGCTCGACCGGCGTCTTCAACCGAATGTGGACGACGATCGGAGCCAACATCGCGCGGTACCGCAGCTATCCGCGGATCGTCGGTGAGACCGGCGGCAAGGACTTCGTCCTTGCCCATCCAAGCGCGGACCCTGACGTCGTCGCGACTGCTCTCCTCCGGGGCGCGTTCGAGTACCAAGGTCAGAAGTGCTCGGCCGCTTCGCGCGCCTACATTCCGAGCAACCTTGCCGCCGCAGTCAAGGCAAAGCTGGTCGAGGGCGTGAAGTCGTTCAAGATGGGCACCGTCGAGGACTTCTCGAACTTCGTCAACGCCGTGATCGACGAGCGCGCCTTCGACAGCATCGCCGGATACCTTGAGGGTGCAAAAGCCGATCCGGACTCGGAAATCCTCGTCGGGGGCGGGTACGACAAGTCGGTCGGGTACTTCATCGAACCGACCGTGATCGAGGCGAAGGCGCCGCGCACGACCACCATGTGCGAGGAGATTTTCGGGCCCGTCCTCACCCTGTTCGTGTACGACGAAAACGACTTCGAAGGGGCGTTGCGGCTCGTCGACACGACGTCGCCCTATGCGCTCACCGGGGCGGTGATCGCTCAAGACCGAAGCGCGGTCGAACTCGCCACCCGGGTACTCCGCGACGCAGCCGGAAACTTCTATATCAACGACAAGCCGACCGGGGCGGTCGTCGGCCAGCAGCCGTTCGGCGGGGCCCGGGCTTCCGGTACCAACGACAAGGCCGGCTCGATGCTGAACCTCTACCGGTGGCTGAGCGCGCGGACGATCAAGGAGACCTTCGTGCCGCCGACGGACTATCGCTATCCGTTCCTCCAGGAGCCCTGATCGGTGATTTGGGGACAAGCGCTCGCCTGCTTCGCCGTCTGGATCTTCTACGGCTGGACCCTGCGGCGCAAGTCGGACTCCCTGCGGGCCGGCCTGCGAGCGGCGAGCCGGTCGAAGAAGGTCATGCTCGGCTCGGTCGGCATCATCGGATCCGGCCTTTTCCTGATCGCTTCGCTCTATGGTCTTTCGGCGCTCGGCGGGGTGCAGGGAGCGGCCCTGACGTGGTGGGCGTGGACCGCGTGCCTGCTGGTCGGCCTCGTATTCGTGCATTGCCAGGTGCTGGGGGCGGCGGCGATGATCACTTTAGTTCAGGAAGAGGAAACCGCACGGCGTCGCCTCGCGTCCGAAAGGCGAGTCGCCACGACTCAAGAAGAGGTAGAAGCACCATGATGTTCCGATTCGCGATCCTCGTCGCCTTGTTCGCCCTGATCGTGCCCACCTGGGGTCAAGTCACTTCGGATGAGCGCTCGAAGGCGGCGGACGAGATCCTGCGAAAGGTCCGCCGACTGGATCTGATGAACCAGATCCTCCCGTTGGTGCTGACCAAAAGCCAGTACGCCAAGGTCTTGCCGACCATCGAGAAGGCGCGGGCGGCAGTCAAAAAGCAGGAGCAGATCGAATACGACTTCCTCAGCAAGCTCTCGCCGAAGATCGACAAAGCCCTCAAGGAGGCGGTCGACAACGGCAAAGTCCCCGGGAATGAAGTCATCAACGAGACGTGGGCGACGTTCCAGACCCTCGGCATCATGAGGAAGGCGGTTGCGGACGACAACGTGGACAAGGTGTTCGAGGTCTTCAAAGCGACCTTGAACGCGGGTCAGATCAAGACCGCCGCCAACAGTGTGAACGTCAAAGCGTTCGATCCGAATGCCGACCCGAAGACGATGGGCGACGACGCCAAACTGCGCATCTACATTCGCTTGATCGTGCTCGATCCGCTCGCCTACGACCTGTTGCTCCAACTCAGCCGGAAGGCGGAGTAGCCACGGTCTTGCTCATCACGACGCTCCGGTAGTTCACCGACCGCCACTGGACGTGCTCGATGAACCGAAACCCTCGGGCTTCGTAGTAGTCGATCAGGTGGCCCGCCTGCTCCGAGGTGTCGAGCGCGAGTTCCGTCGCCCCGAAGGCGCGCGCCCGTTCCTCGGCAAGCTCGATCAACATCGAGCCGATGCCTTGGGCCTGAAGCTCGGGTTCGACCGCGAACTGTCCGAAGTGCGCGACGTCGCCGCGGTCGTACCATCGGGTGCCATCCCCCGGGTCGGGAGGATACACGGTGATCGTCGCGATCAACCGCCCCTCTTCTTCGACGACCCAGCACTCACCTTCCTCGGCCCGTTCGCGCGTCGTTTCCGGACTCTGGTGGGTGGCGACGAATCTCAATCCCATATCGGCGAGCCGCTTGTAGCTGCGGTGCAGGAGGTCGGTCAGCGCGACGAGATCGTCGCTCGGCGCCAGCCTTCGCAACACGCGCCCGTCGGGCAGCACCATACCGGGACGCTACCTCGCGTCCTGGGACGTGGAACTTTGGGTCCCGAATCCGGCGTTATGCCCCATATCAGCGGAGCGCGCCGGGATTCGAACCCCGGAACCCGAGGTAACGTCCCGAGAATACACCCAGGGGTGGGCGCGGTCCGCAATCGCAAGCATGAGGTTGAAAAAGAACGAGATGAACATTTGGAAAAACGTCGTAGCCCGTCCCATGGTGTGGATCGCCTGCGGAGTCGTCATCGGCGGCGTCGCCATGGCCGGAATCCTGAACCTGAAGGTCGGAATCCCGAGCGCCTTTGCCGGTCAGGATGTGAAGACCAGCCCGATCGCCAACATCAAGACCGAGTCGATGGCCGCCTTGCGCGATCTCAACGACAGTTTTGCCAATCTTACCGAGTTCGTCTCCCCTTCCATTGTCAGCATTCGCGGTGAGCGAAGCGCGAGCAACGCGGGGGGCCGGTTCATGCCGCAAGCGATGGGCGAGGGCTCCGGCGTCATCTACAGCGCCGACGGCTGGATCCTGACCAACGATCATGTCGTCGCCGATTTCGACAAAGTGACGGTCGTCCTCAACGATGGTCGCGAGTTTCCTGGAAAGGTCACCCGCGCGAACGATCCACAGAACGACATCGCCCTCGTGAAGATCGAGGCGAAGGACCTGCCCATTGCACGCCTAGGAGACAGCGACCGGGTTCGACCCGGCGAGTATGCCATCGCGGTCGGTGCGCCGTTCGGGCTCGAGAACACCGTGACCGTCGGTCATATCAGCGCCCTCGGTCGTGCCAGTGCCGTCCAGGACCGTGGGTACTCGAACATGATCCAGACCGATGCCCCGATCAATCCGGGCAACTCCGGCGGACCGCTCATGAACATCGAGGGCGAAGTCATCGGGATCAACACCTCGATCCTGAATGGCGGGGCGAGCCCGTTCGGCGGCTCGGCCGGCAACGTTGGTATCGGCTTCGCGATCCCGAGCAACCAGGCCAAACTGATCGCAGACATGCTGCGCTCGAAGGGCAAGATCGTCCGCGGCTACATGGGCCTCGTTCCCGAGAACCTGAAGAAGTTCGAGAAGGCGGACAAGAAGATCGACTCCGGCGCGATCGTGCGCAGCGTCGAGGCCAACGGTCCTGCCGCCTCCGCCGGCCTCCAGGCGGGCGACATCATCACCGAAGTCGGCACCTGGCCGATCCGCAATGAGCAGGATGTCCGGAATTCGATGCTCCGCATCGCTCCGGGGACCCCAGCCAAGGTCAAGTACGTGCGAAGCGGTCAGACTCGGGAAGCGACGGTGAAGGTCGCCGAGTTTCCGCGAGCGCTGGCGTCGATGAGACCGACCCCGCCGAACGACTCGCTCAAGGACTTCGATCCGAACGACCTCGACCTCGACAAGCTGCGCGAGCAGTTCGAAAAGCAGAAAGAGGATGGGGACGTTCCTCCCGTCCGCCAGGGCGCTGCGCGGCTCGGTGTCAGCGTCGCGACTCCGAATGCCGACAGCCGCAAGACCTACAATCTGCCCGAGTCCGCCAAGGGTGCCGTGATTACGGCCGTCGAGCCGGATTCGGTCGCCGACCGTCTCGGGCTCAAGGTCGGTGATCTCATCCAGCGCCTCGGGAACAAGGAGATCAACACTCCGGAAGACCTGGTCGCGGCGATGGGTTCGATCAAGTGGGGCGACACCGTCAACCTGAAGTTCACCCGATTCACCTCGGGCGGCCAGTCGACGATCGATCGCCCGGTCAACTTCCGCTAAGCGGGACCGCCACGAAGGCCCCGACGGCACTGCCGTCGGGGCCCTTTGTATGCGTCTACTCGGCCCGCGTGTAGGTGTGGACGCTCTCTTGGGCGGTCGGCATCAGATTCACCCCGAACCAGCAGCCGGTCAGGACGGCGAAGCCGAGGACCAGAAGCCCGAGGTGGACTTTCGGGCGAAGTGCATGCCGTACGTGCGTGTGGAGGTAGATGAGGTAGGCGCCCCAGGTCAGGAGGGCCCACGTCTCCTTCGGGTCCCACGACCAGTAGTGGCCCCACGCTTCCTTCGCCCAGAACGCTCCGAAAGCGAGCCCCAGCGTGAGGAGCGGAAAGCCGATCAGGACGAGTCGGTGAGGGAGATCGGTATCGTCCTTGTCCAGCGGCCGTCGCTGCCGCCACGCGACCAAAGCCCGGGCGATCGCGACGAAGCAACTGAGCCCGAGGGCCGAGTAGGCAAGCATGTACACGACGACATGGGGCACGAACCAGGGGCTCTGGAGCGCCGGCATCAGCGTCTTGTCCATGTTCTCGGGATGGGCGAGGTTGATCGCGGCGAAGAGCGCCCCCATCAGACAACTCGGGATCGCAAGAACACGGGTCTGGAAGCGCCACCCGATCACGATGCCCAGGAGAGGCACTGTGACCGCATACCACCAGCGGGTCTCGCCGAGGGTTCGGAGCGGAGGCCGTCCAAGCGACACCCAGAGCGAGGCCAAGAAGGCGACACCGGCGAGGACGCCAAGCATGGCGAAGAGGTCGCCCAACCATGGTCGACGGCGCTGAACGGCATACGCACCCGACGACGCAAGCCAGCTTGCAAGGGCCACGGGGGCCAAAACGGCGGTCATGATTTCCTCCCAGACCAGAGCGCGAGGCACGAACCGATCATCACAAGCCCGATCCCGGTATAGACCCAGGGGACGCCCGAGTCGTGGACCGCTTCGAGGACCGAGTACTCGCTCGCAGCACCGGCCTTCTCATCGTAGGAGAGCTGGTAGAGTCGCCACCCCTGCACCGTGGCGGGTCGGTTGACTTCGATCGACTCCGTTTGGGTCCGCCCATTGGAGCGGATCGCGACCGAAGAGTGGAACCGCTTCGGTCGCGGTGTCGGCATCACGATGCCTTCCTTGTCGCCGAACTCAAGGGCTTGCGGTGGACTCTCGGCGCTGCCGCACGAAACCCAGCCTTCCGCAACCTTCTCGTCACCTCGGCGGACCTCGATCCGAGCCGCCGGCGGAGCGGTGGGCCAGTTGACCGGCTTCCAGCCGTCGCCGACGAAACCGGCCCGGGGCAGGGACTCCAGGATGACGACGGTGTATGCCGAGAGCTTCTCGGTCATCCCATTTCGGACGAACTCGCTTCCGGGCACGATCTCGAGATCGTCGTCGCCTTCCTTCAGCCGCACATACGCGAGTGTCGGGCGGTAGGTCTCGAGAGTGAAGCTGCGCAGAGTCGCCTCGAAGGGAAGGGTTTCCTCACTCCGATCCGCGCGAACGGCGACCGCGTTCGGTTGGCCCAGGAAGAGGACGAGGCGGACGCGATCGATCACGACCGCGCTGTAGGCCCCGCCAGCGAGCAAGATCAGTAGCCCGGCGTGGCTGAGAAGAAACGTAACATTGGCGAAGGTGAGCGGGGTCAGACGCTTCGCGATCGAAGCGGCGAGATTCACCGCCATGACCATCGCCGCCATCCCGAACGGCCACGTCGCCCACGGTGAGTCGATGCCGAGATGCTGCTGGAACCAGGACGTCGGCATGACCCCTCCGAACAGCGCGATCGCCAACAGCACCGTGGTCGAGGCAACCGCAAGGGGAATACCGGCCAGCCATTTCGCGAGCGCGTCATGGCGGGCAAAGCGAACCCAGATCGCCGCCAGCAGAGGCATGAAGCCGAGCACGACGAGGGAAAGGACGCTTGCCGGCATCGATCCTCGCAGCGCCTGCAGGGCGACCCCCACCCCAACCGCGCCGAACGTAGCCACGAACGCGTGGGGGTACCCGAGCGATCCGCTCCAGAATCCAGCCTGGGTATCGGAGCTGGGCCGCCGGGTTTGCGCGTTTGCGGGAGTAAGAAGTCCGGATTTCATCTTTGGACCACCTTGGCCGGCTTCGTGGCGGCTCGGGCCTTCTCGGCTTCTTCCTTCGCCTTCTCGGCGGCCTTCTGGGCGGCCACGAACGGCTTGATGAATGCCTGGGCCTTCTCCTTGGTTCCTACATCGGGGAGCGTCAAGGGCTCCGGTGCGCCGAGTTGGGCTCGAATCATGGCGACCTGGATGCGCGTCTCTTGGGCGCCGTCGATCGCCTTGCCGAGGATCCGGGCGCACTCTTGGGGCGCGTGGAAACCCATCCCGTTGTTGGCGGCGACATAGTCCCAGTCCATTTGGGCCTTGCTGATCGACTTGCGCACACCTTCGAGCTGCGCATCGGTTGCGCCCCGCTTCATGGCGTCGCCGATCTCGAGGTGGGCGGCGGTGATCGCCTTCTCGGCCCGGGTGAGAAGCTCTTTGTTCTTGTCCTGGATCGCCTGAACTCGATTCTTGATTTCATCCTCACCCCACCGGTGGCAGACCTGGCAGGAGTTCTGGACGGAGTACAGCGGGCTCCGAATCTGGTGGTCCGTAAACTTGATGCCGCCCTCCGACTTGTAAGGCATGTGACAGTCGGCGCACGAGACGCCGCGATAGGCATGGATCCCGTGGCTGTACACCTCGTAGTCGGGGTGCTGCATCTTGATCATCTTCGCGCCGCTGACCGCGTGAGTCCAGTCCACGTGGCCCGACTTTTCGTAGTAAGCCTCCATGTTCTCCACGTTCAAGCCGTTGTCCCAAGGGAACGTGAGGTACTTCTCTTTCTTGCCCTTGAAGTAGTACTCGACGTGGCATTGGGCGCAGACCAGCGAGCGCATTTCTTGATGGCTCGCCTTCGCGATGTCCTTGCCCATTCTCTGGAACGCTTCCTTGAGTGCCGGCCGGCTGATTCGCAGGGCCATGGTCTTGTTGTCGTGGCAGTCGGCGCAGCCGATCGGATTGACGACCTCCTTGTCGAAGTCGTGGAACTTGGCCGCATAGAACTCGGCGACACCTTTGGCAGCCATCAGCCTTGGAACATCGGGGCTCTTGCAGGTCCAACACGTGCCCGGCGTCTTCTCGTTGAGGCGACCGGTCTTGGTCACGTCTTCGACGGCGTGGTAGTGTCCCCGAGCCTGCTTGAAGTCGTTGGCGAAGGGGTAGCCGGCCCACATCACGACGAGGTTCGGGTTCTCGGCCAGGTAATCCCGATCGCCCGAGCCACCGTGCTTGGTGTTTTCGTCGAGGTGTTTCGTCGATTCCCACGAGTTGTACTCGCGCGGGAACGATTGCCCCCACTTCGCGTTGTCGGCTTCATAGTCTGCGATCGGTTGCATGAACTGCAGGCGGGCAGGCAC
Organism: Chthonomonas sp. UBA6659; assembly: GCA_002455425.1. GTDB lineage: Bacteria > Armatimonadota > Fimbriimonadia > Fimbriimonadales > Fimbriimonadaceae > UBA6659. Next base: position 22,619 of record DKKT01000036.1, read on the forward strand.
CGATTCGGCCCGGCGGTCGTTGACCGAGCTGGCGAGCATGCCGAGTAGAAAAACCCCGACGCCGGCCGCGCCGAAGAGGAGCCAGCCGATCCAGGGTCGAGAACGAGGAGCGGTTTCATTCATGGTCGATCACCTTGTTGCTTGGGGAACGCGGGCTCCAGCGGCGGGACCGCGGCGTTCGGGGTCGAAGAAAGACTGTGGATGCGCCCGTGCGGCACTTCGCGGTGACAATCGGCGCAGGCTCGGTCATCGCGATGGACGCCGAAGGCGACCTCGCTGACCACCGTCGAGTGGCACCGGATGCAGTTCTGTTGGATGACCTCCTTCGAGTCCTGGGTCGCGGTGATCACCTGCGGCTCCATCCGGAACGTGAACATGAACGCGTGTCGACTGCCGTCCTTCGCCTTATAGGCGTACTTGCGGAGGGTGCTGTCGTGAGGCACGTGGCAGTCGTTGCAGGTCGCGGCGCGAGCGTGGCTCGAATGCTGCCAGGTCGCATACTGGGGGGCCATGATGTGGCAGTTGATGCAGGCCTTGGGATCGTCGGAAAGATAACTCGACGCATTCGAGATCGAAGTGACGTAACCGGCGAGCCCGACGAGGGCTCCTGTGGAGACCGCGATGAGCCGCTTCTGCCACACGGGAAGTCCTTGGAGGGTCAAAACGGACCAGAGACGTCTCACGTCTTGGTTGTGACCTGACGTTGGGCTGGTGGCTATGATCGCGGTCATAGGCCGCTAAAAGTCAAGGGTTGTTAACCTCTCCGCCCCTGGGGGAGAGGGGGGAGGGGGTGAGGGGTCCTTACCTCTCCGCCTCCGGGGGAGAGAAGTACAAGACGCGACGCACGGCACCCTGAGGGGGTCAAAGCCCGAACCGAGAACTCTGGTTTCGGGCTACGCCCTCACCGAGTTCGGGAGGAGAAGGACCCAACCCGACGAGCACGCCCGGCGAACAGCCCGGTCGTGTATCTTAGGGCCATGTGTGGGATCGCCGGGTACGTGGGACCGAGGAACTCGGTCGAGGTCGTCTTCGACCAACTCAAGCGCCTCGAATACCGCGGCTACGACAGCGCCGGCATCGCTTACCTCAACGGTCAGGACATCAAGGTCCTCAAACGGGCGGGCAAGCTCTCCGTGCTCGGCGCGCTGCTCGAAGAGGCTCCGCCGGAATCGCATCTCGCGATTGCGCACTCCCGATGGGCGACTCATGGCCCGCCGACCGATATCAACGCTCACCCCCACTTCGACCAGTTCGAGCAGATTTCGATCATCCACAACGGGATCATCGAGAACTACCTGGACCTGAAGGAGGAGCTCGTTCGAGACGGCCACGTCTTCCACTCGGAGACCGATACCGAGGTCGCGGCCCACGTCATCGGCCAGGAGTACGCCCGCGGCGTCCCACTCGAGGAGGCCGTTCGCGTCGGGGTGAAGCGGCTCCGAGGCGCCTACGCGCTGGTCGTGATCTCGAAGAACGAGCGCGAGAAGATCGTCGCGACCCGCAACGCGAGCCCGCTCGTCATCGGGCTCGGCGAAGCCGAGAACTATCTCGCGAGCGACATCCCCGCGCTACTGCCCTACACACGCCAAGTCGTCGTGCTGGAGGAGGACCTCATCGCGGTCTTGACCCAGGACGGTATCCGAATCTTCGACGGGCAGGGCAACGACCAATCGATCGAGCCGATCCACATCGAGTGGGACATCGCCGCGGCCCAAAAGGGAGGCTACGAGCACTTCATGCTCAAGGAGATCCACGAGCAGCCTGAGGTGATCGCGCAGTGCCTTGCCGGGCGGATCGACGAGAAGCAGCGCATCCGGTTCGAGCAGATCTTCTCGGAGCACGTGTGGCACGAGGTCGACCGCGTGAACATCATCGCCTGTGGCACCGCCTACCACGCAGGGCTGATGGGCAAGTACCTGTTCGAGAAGCTCCTTCGGTTGCCGACCGACGTCTTCCACAGCAGCGAGTTCCGCTACGGCGACCCGGTGCTCTCGCCGAAGTCGCTCGCGATCTTCATCAGCCAATCGGGCGAGACCGCGGATTCGCTCGCCGCGCTCCGAGTCTGCAAGGAGCGTCGGATTCGCACGCTCGGGATCGTCAACGTCATCGGATCGAGCATCGCCCGGGAGTGCGACCGCACGATCTTCACCCAGGCGGGACCGGAAATCTCGGTCGCAAGCACGAAGGCGTACGTCGCCCAAGTCTTGGTGCTGACGATGCTGGCGCTGAGTGTCGCCCAGGTCAAGGAGATGCCGGGGGTGAGGGTGACCGAGTGCGTCCACGCCCTCCGCAGTCTGCGCGAGCGCGCCCAAGAGGCGCTGACGCTCGAACCGCAGGTGATCGAGCTCGCGAAGCAGTTCTTCGACGCGCCCCTGTTCTTCTTCTTGGGGCGAGGAGTCGATGCCCATGTCGCCCTCGAGGCCGCGCTCAAGATGAAGGAGATCGCGTACATCCCGACCCAAGAGTCGCCGGCCGGAGAGATGAAGCATGGACCCCTCGCGCTTGTGGAACCGGGCGTGGTCGCCGTCTTCGGCGCAGCCGAAGCGTCTGTACGAGAGAAGCTGGTGAGCAACATCCGCGAAGTCCAGGCACGGGGTGGGACGGTGCTCGCGGTGACCACGCGGGACGACGCGATCGTGCCCCAAGCCACGGATGCGTGCCTCGCCGTGCCCGGAACCGGTTTCGAAGTCCTCGACGCGCTCCTGACGGTGATCCCGCTCCAGTTGCTCGCCTATCACGTCGCCCGGCTCAAGGGATGTGACATCGACATGCCGCGTAACCTCGCGAAGTCGGTTACGGTCGAGTGATTTGCTGCTGTTCGAGCTCCTGAACGCGCCGTTCGAGGGTCTCGACGCGCTGGCGGAGGATCGTCACGTTCTGCTCGATCGAAAGGGCGAAGTCGGTGCTGTCCTGTTTGAGGCCTTCGAGTCGCCGACTCAGATCGCTGTCGCCGGCGATCGAGGGTGGTGCCATCGGCCCGCGATCTCTTCGTCCGCCCCCTCCATGCGTCAAAGTACTCGCACTTTAGACCGCTTGACCCTCCGCTTGCATTGCATCTGGTCTGCCCTCTCTCGGATCTTGAGAGCACGTGGCTCCACTAACCCGCTCTTGACTTGAGCACGCACCGCCCGGGTCTGAGGGGGGGCGACTAACCAAGGCCAAACTCGAACACAATTCGCTGGCTGGCTAGTTCGCCCTCTTCCTTGCCAAGATAAGTGCCCCAATCACCAAAGCTGCCAGTGATGCGGGCTCGGGAACCGCAGCGGCGTTATGTTCAAAGGTCTGCCAGATCCCGAGACCGCCGGCATATTGTGTTCCGTCACCCCACCAGATACTAGGCGGTGAGTTCCCATAGCCCGGGGTAATGCCACTAAGGACTTGAATTCCATCCTGATGAAACGTGAACTGACGGGTGGGTGTGTGGATTACTAAAAGGTAATCATGAAAAGCCCTGCCAGTGTCTACGAATGCAGTCCCGCCTCGCATGGTGTTCTCGGTGTTGAGAAAGTAGATCTCATCATTTGCTATGCCGAACGTGATTCCGACGTTATCGCCAAGATTGGCGTTGAACATGGTTCCGGAGCGAATCTCCGGATATCCGGAGTAGTCGTAGGGCACCCTCAAGCGAAAGCTCAAGACAAAGTTTTCGGGTCGGACTATGTTTGCGCCTGATTGCTCGTAGTAGCTCATGAACAAGTGTGGCGAGGTTGAAATGTGGAGACCATCCGGATTCAAGACCCCTGGTTGGAACATAGGGGCCATGGTTGGGTCAACTTCGTTGGGAAGGAGCCCGCTTCCAAAATTCCACGAATACTGAGCCGCCCACGTCGAGGCGGACAGACCAACCAAGGCCAAGACTGTTGTGCTTGCACGTGAGAAACAGAAGGTGTGCCCCATGCACGAGATGTTACAGCCAACTTCGGCGAATTATCCTAGCAATGTTCCCGTGGGACGTATCAAAGCGGACACATTTTGAGGCAGAGCGATCACCCGAAGTAACATAATGACGGAGTGTCCCGAGAACTAGGCAGCTTTCTCCGCGACCTTCGAATCGCGAGGAAGAGAACGATACGGGAGGTTGCCGCCCAACACGGCCTCTCTCGGTCATCTGTGAGCTCGTGGGAGGCGGGCACGAGCAAACCAGAAGCTGGGAACCTGAAGAAGTTCCTCTCAGCCGTCAAGGCGACAGGACCAGAGCAACACCAAGCGTGGCTTCTCTTGCGGGCAACTCCGGGCCAAGAAATGCTCGGAACTGCCATTCCAGCGTACACCACTAGCTCAAGTCTTGTCCTTGCAGGTTTGCGCCTCGGTCGTCGGATGTCCCAGGGTGAGTTGGCAGACTTGCTTGGAGTCAGTCGAAAGACGGTAGGTCGCTGGGAGTCGGGCGAACACGGGATTTCGTCGGAGCATCTCCAAGAGCTAGCCAGAGTCCTCCGACTTGAAGAGTATGAGCATGATATGCTCGCGAGCGGATCTTGTGTACAACCTGTCGACTTGAGAAGTCTTGCCGCGTCAAGGACAACGCCTGACATTGAGCACTTGTTCGGTAAGCCGCTTACTGAAACGGCCTACTTTGAGTTACTCCCCGTCTGGGAAGTTGCGTCGGTACGGGCCGTTATGGAAGAAACCTGGAGGCCAGTCGCGAGCACTATTGCGGTTCGAGCAATGCAGTCCATCCTGTATTCGCCAATGGTAGGACACATGAAGGCCTGGAGCAGTGTGTTGAGATCCTACTGGGGCTGGCTCGACCCGAATGACGTCGCTTACGGTTGCGGGGTTGGGCTCGCTGACTATGCTTTCTGCCATGAGCTTGGGCACGATGACCCAATCAGGACGGCGCGCTTGGCGGCAAAGAGACAAGTCCCTTTTGTCAAGATGAACTACAATCTACACGTGGACGGGATCGGGTGGCTCATGATGAGAACCGCTGTGCATTTGGCCGTTCTCGGCGAAGAGTCGGACGCATGGAGCTTGTTTCGCGAGAACCTACGAAGACAAGAACCTGAGTACAACGAGGACTTCGAGAGTCATATGTGGAAAGCGGTAATCCATAGCTCATTGGGACAGCACGGGGCGGTGCTAGACATGGCTGAAGGCGATCTCCTCTTCCGAGTGGATGGCCTTGACGATGCGATCAGGCTGCCAGTATTGGCCGCGAGAAGTGCAATGAACCTGGGGCTGCATTCCCAATACGAGGATTGGATCAAGTTCGGCCAAGAGCGACTTTCGGAGATTGAGATGGCCACCGTACCAGAACCCTTTCGGGAATGGGCTCGAACACAAATCGAATCGATACGGCGCGGGGTTCAGACGTTCGAACAGTAGTCCGTTCTTGCCGCCTCAACCCATCGTTAGACTCCCGAAGGTTCGTTGGACGTACGGTCTCGATTCCCCCAGGGATGCTCTTCCGGTCAGATGTAATCGTTAGATTGCGTTCGGTCGCGCCTGGATATCGGTCCCGTGGAGCTTCGCCATCTCGCGCCGATGGCGGAGGATCTTCTCCGTGATCGACGAGAGTCCGATCACGCTGATCAGAAGGATCAGGACTTCCATGGAGCCGTGAGTTTACCGATGCCGGACGACATCGCCCAGGACCCCGAGTGTTTGCTGGGCCACGCGGGGCCAGGTGTAGAACTCGGCTTGCTTCAGGCCGAGAGCGACGCGGGCCTCGCGACCGGACCGGTCTTCGAGCGTCTCCGCGAGCACGCGGGCCATATCGCCGGGGTCGAGGGGGTCGAAAAAGACGCCGGCCTCGTCGGCAACTTCGGTAAGGGCGGCCTGGCGGCTGGCCACGATCGGCGCTCCGCAGATCATCGCCTCGACAAGGGGCGCGCCAAACCCTTCGTAGAGCGACGGAAACACGAAAGCCTCGCAGCGCGCATAGAGCTTGGGCAGGCCGGCATCGTCGACGTAGCCGAGGAAGTGGACCCGATCCCCGATCTCGAGCTCGGCGAGCCGATCGTAGATCGGCGAGTCCTTCCAGCCCTTGCCGCCCCCGACGACGAGCCCAAGGTCACCGAGGAGCCCGTTTCGCTTGAGTTGGGCAAGGGCCTCGAACAGCCGGGGGAGGTTCTTGCGGGGCTCGACGGTCCCGATCGCGAGGAGATAGCGAGGGAACGGGATGCCGAGAGCGCGCAGCGCGTCGTCGCCGACCGCTTCGGGCAGCACGCGGGTCAGGCGATTGCCGGCCGCGTGGGGCACGACTCGAATGCGATCGGGATCGACGGCGAACGTGGCGACGATGTCGGCCTTGGTCGCCTCGCTGTTCACGAGGACGGCGTCAGCCTTGCGGCAGGCGTACGACAGCGCGAAGCGCATGTAGCGCGCCATCTTTGGCGGGAACAGCTCGGGGAACTTGAGCGCGATGATGTCATGAACGGTGGGGACACGGGGAATCCGCCGCGAAAACGGGCACAGGTGCGACGTGGAGAACCACACCTTGGCCCCCGCCTTCGCCGCCCGACCCGCGCCGACGAAGTGCTCGAACAGCGCCCTGCCCCCGGTCTTGTCCGGGACTTCGGGACGAATGTGGACGGCGGGAATCGCGCGCCACCGGTCGGGGGCTTCGAAGTTCGTGTTGACGAAGACCTCATACGCGTGGTCGGGATGGTGCGTGAAGAGGGCGTCGAGGAGGTTGAGGGAGTAGCGGGAGATGCCGGCGTGGCGGAACGACTGCTCGGAGCGCATGTAGCCCGCCCCGATTCCGATCCCGAATCCGCTCATCGTGCGAACAGTATGGCCGAGGTCCCAGGACGGGGGAATCCTGACGCGGGCGCGCGAAGTAGTACGGTCCATGGTGACTTCTGCTCTCTTGGGGTTGGTTCTCGTTTCCTCGCCCGCAGCTGACGACTTCGGCAAGCTATGGGAGCAATGCGCGCAGTCGATCCGAGGCCAGTACTGGGCCCGGAAGACCCGCGGTCCGGAGATGGAGGCCCTGCTCAAGAAGTACGCAGACCGCGCGAAGGGGGCCAAGAGCCGCGCGGAGTTCAGTGCCGCCGTCAACGCGATGATCGACGAGTTCAAGGACTCCCACTTCGAGTTCCTCGGTGACGATCGGCAGGGTTACTATCTGTTCGATGGGCTGGCCCGCAAGGAAGCGACACCCATGCCGCACATTGGCGCCTGGTTCAAACCGGCGAGCGACGGCTACACCGTGACGATGGTCCTCGATGGATTCGAAGCAGAGCGCGCCGGCCTGCGCAAGGGCGATGTCATCGTCTCGATCGACGGAGAGGAGTTCACCCCCGTGACGTCGCTCAAACCCCGGGTCGACAAGCAGGCGACGCTCAAGGTACGCCGCGGGAGCCAGACCTTGGACGCCAAGGTCGAGGTCGGCAGCAAGCCTGCGATGGACCTGTTCCTCGAGGCGACCCGAAACAGCGCCCGCGTCATCGAAGACGACGGCAAGAAGATCGGCTACGTCCACCTGTGGACGCAGGCCAACGAACGGTTTATCAACGCGCTCCATGGCCTCGTGTATGGCAAGTTCCGCGACACCGATGCGATGATCCTGGATCTTCGGGATGGGTTCGGCGGACGTCCCGAAGCCTATGCCGACCCGTTCTTCCGCCCCGACGTCAAGCTCGAATGGAACTTCGGCGAGCGCACGACGATGCGCCAAGACTTCGGCTACGGCCGGCCGCTCATCGTGCTGATCAACGAGGGTTCGCGCAGCGCGAAAGAAGTCCTGAGCTTCATCCTCAAGAAGTCGGGCCGCGCGACGCTGGTCGGATCCACCACAGCAGGCGATGTACTCGGCACCGGCCCCTTCCGTGTCGCGGATTGGGCCTACCTCGAGATCCCCATGGTCGACCTCAAGGTCGATGGCGAGCGCATCGAGCGTGCCGGCGTCACTCCCCACTTCCCCGTTCCCCAAGAGCACGATGACGCGGGCAACGACCTCCATCTCGCGAAGGCGCTCGAGGTGCTGCGAGGCAAGCTCAAGTAGCCGAACTCAAGCCCGAAGCTTCGGATACAGACGGCGGAACCGGTCCAGAGCCTCGGCGTAGTCCACGCCGGACGGCCACGTCTCGCCGCTGACCCGGACGGTGTCTCGGGTTGCGGCGGACACATCCGGCCAGATTCCGGCCCCGACCCCGGCCAGGAGAGCGGCACCGAACGCCGGCCCTTCGTCGACCTCGAGTGTCTGGATCGGGTGCTGCAGGACGTCGGCCAGGATCTGTCGCCAAAGCGAACTCCGGGCACCGCCGCCGTTGACGCGGATCGCTTGGGTTTGGGCGCCGAGCGCAAGCAGCCGGTCGTAGCAGTCGCGGAGCCCAAACGTAGCGCCTTCCAGCACGGCCCGGGCCAGATGACCCCGACCGTGGGCGAGGGTCATCCCGACCCACGCTGCACGGGCGTCCGGGTCAAGGTGGGGACATCGCTCCCCTGTGAGATAGGGCAAGAAGGTCAGCCCCGCGCATCCCGCAGGCGTCGCGGCAGCCTCGGCATCGGCGACCCCGTATCCTTCGTTCGGATACAGAGTGTCGCGCAGCCAGGCCACGGCTCCGCCGCACGAGAGCATCACCCCCATCGCGAAGTACGCGCGATTGGCGTGCCCAAACACGTGGACGGCACCGGTCGGGTCGGGTCTCGGCTCAGGAATCGCGGCTGCGACGACCCCGCTCGTGCCGAGACTGATCGTCACGATGCCAGGCTCGACGACCCCGGTGCCGATCGCGGCGGCGGCCTGGTCCCCCGCCCCGGCGACGACCGGTCGCCCCTCCGGCGTCCACGCGGTGACTTCGTCGGACTCGAAAATCGGCGGCAGGTGCGAAGATGGCACCCCAACCGCATCGAGAATCTCCCGGGACCACTGGCGAGACCCGAGATCGAGGGCGCCGACGCCGGAGGCGTCGGCGACGTCGGTGGCGAGGACGCCGGTGAGCCGCTCGCGGACGAAGTCCTTCGGCAGGAGCACGTGGCGGACGCGCGCGAACGACTCGGGTTCATGACGCCGGAGCCAAAGGATCTTCGGGAGCTGAAACCCCGTCAGCGGCGGGTTGCCGGTGATCGCACGGACCCGCTCGGGGCCGACGAGCCGGTCGATTTCCGCGCACTCGGCGGCGGTGCGCTGGTCGTTCCATAGCATGGCGGGGCGGATGACTTGACGAGCCTCGTCGAGGAAGGCGGCCCCGTGCATCTGGCCGGTCAGGCCGATCGCATCGATCGGGCCGTCAGGAAGGGCCGACAGGCAACTTTGGACGGCGGTCCACCAGTCTTCCGGATCCTGCTCGGACCAGAGCGGCTGAGGCACCGAGAGCGCAAGCGGCACCGCCGTTTGCGCGAGGATATGACCATGTTCGTCGATCAGGAGGGCTTTGACACCCGACGTACCGACATCGATGCCGAGAAGGCGTGACATTTAGATCCGAAGCCGCCGGAAAATCGGTGAGGGAATCCGCTTGATGATCGCGAACATCAGCCAGTGCGAGAACTTCAGGTAGTGCTCCCCGGTGAACCGGCTCTTTCTCAGGATCATTTCGGCGGCGGTGTCGGCGTTCATCGCGTTGCGGAGGTGGAGGTGGGCGGTCATCTCGGTTTGGATCGGCCCCGGTTTGATCGTCACGACCCGCACCCCGTAGCGGGACAGTCGATTCCGGAGCGCCTCCAGATACGTCGCGAGTGCGGCTTTGGTCGTGTTGTAGACGGGTTGGCCACAGCGCCCACGGTCCCCAGCGACGCTTCCGATGCCGACGATCGCGCCGTGCTTGGTGTTCTGGAAGCGGATCGCCGCTTGATCGAGCCACGCGATCGCTCCGAGAAGATTCACCTGAACCATCGCTCGATCTTTGGCGAAGTCGTACTCGGTCAACCCGACCTCGGGCATGATGCCGCTGGCGTAGATGACGAGATCGAGGCCACCGAGATCCCCGGTGACCCGCTGAAAGAGATCGGGGACCGTCTCGACGTCGGCGACATCGTGGACATACGGGAGGACCTGGTTAGGAAAGCGAGTCGCAAGTGCCTCAAGCCGGTCCCCACGTCGAGCGATCGCCGCGACCTTACAGCCGTCCATCGCCAGGCGCTCGACGAGCGCCTGGCCGACCCCGGATGAGGCTCCGACGACGATGGCATGGCGGTACTGCACGGACGTATGAGGATAGACGATCCCGACCGGCGCAGAGTCTTACGCCAGCAACTCGCCTCGCAGCACGGTGGTCGCTTCCCCGATCAACTCGACCCGAGCACCGAGGACGGCGACCCCAACGAATCCTCCCCTCAGCGATGCTTGGAAGCCGCGAAGGCGCGGCCGACCCAGGCGTTCCGCCCAATAGGGGCCAAGGCAGCAATGGGCCGACCCAGTCACCGAGTCTTCTTCGACCCCGCTCTGGGGGGCAAAGAATCGCGAGACGAAGTCGACGCCTTCCGAGTCGGCGGCGGCCGTGACGATCACGCCGCGGACGGGGTAGCCGCTGAGCTTGGCGATGTTCGGCCGGAGCCCGCGAACGGCGGCCTCGCTTTCGAGGACGACGAGGTAGTCGAACCGATTGCGACCAAAGGCCGCGATCGTAACGCCGAGCGCGTTCGCAAGATCGGGAGGAGCGGATGAGGGTTCCCACGGATCGCTCGGGAAGTTCAAGACGATACCGCCCGCGTCCTGGCGGGCGGTCAACAGCCCGCTCTTGGTGTGGAATCGGGCCACCTCGCCCGCCGCGAGGCGCCCTTGCTCCCAGAGGATGTGGGCGCTCGCAAGGGTCGCATGGCCACATAAGTCGACCTCCACGGTCGGAGTGAACCAGCGGAGGTCGTAGCCGTCCTCACGGCGGACGAGAAAAGCCGTTTCAGCATGTTTCATCTCCGCGGCCACCGACTGCATCCACCCCTCATCCACCTGTCCGTCGAGAAGACAGACGGCAGCGGGGTTTCCGGCAAACGGTTTGTCGGTGAACGCGTCGACGACGTAGATCGGGACCGGCATGCCCTCAGGCTACCGGTTCTTGCGCCTCCGCATGAGGAGAAGACCTAGGCCGCCGCCGAGCGCGATCATCGTGCCGGGTTCGGGAACGACGTTGTAGAGGGTGACGCCGCCGATGAACGAGCGCTGGAGGCCGTTTGTGCCCTTGTCGGTGACGACCATGAAATCCAGCGTTTCGGTGAGGAACGCACTCGGCAGGTTGATGCGCTGCATATCGAGGCGGCGCGGGGTGCTCTGCGCGGTCCACATGAACGCCGACATGGTCGTCGTCTGGTTGATGACGTTCGTGTTCGGGCCCTGGGTGTAGTCCCGGATGTCGAAGTCAGGCTGAAGACTCTTCTTGTAATAAGCCCCGTTCGAACCGAAGAACTCCACCGTCGGTCGGCTGATGAGGAGCGAAGAACCCCAGAACGTGTTCATCAGGGTGAACACCCGCGACACTCCGAACTTGCCGACCGGGATCGTGACGCTCTTCGTGCCGCCGATTCCGACCTTGCTGCTCCAGTAATTGTCGCCCGCCGACGGGATGTAGAACGGCACGCCATTGCGTGTCACGTTGCCGGTGAAGATGTTCGGAAACCAGATCCCATCGCTGGTCCCGGCGTTTTGGAGCCGAGCATTCGCGACCGGTGCCAGGTTGATTTTGGTGTATTCGAAAACGAGCGCCTCAGCGCTGGTCGTCAAACCGAGCGTCCCGAGAGACGCACTGATCCCACAAAGAACTAAGAGCCGCATGGCCGATCCTCTCTTATTGATGCTGAAATACAAACACGCGGCGAGCATGTACTCGCCAACAAACAGAGATTACCACGGTTTTCCACTGAAACGGACGTACCCCGCGATTTTCGGCAGAATTGCCTGGCCGCACACGCCACGGACACGCACCGCCCCGATGCGCCATACTCGGAAGGCAAGATGTCATTTCGTGAAGGACTGAGTTTCGACGATGTCTTGCTGATCCCCCGCCAGACCCAAATCCTTCCCAGCGAAGTCGATACTTCGGCCGCCTTCCTGCCCGGGATTTCGCTCCGATCGCCGATCGTCTCGGCTCCGATGGATACCGTGACCGAGGCGCGCCTCGCGATCGCGATCGCCCGCGAGGGTGGGGTCGGGGTCATCCACCGGAACATGTCGATCGAACGCCAGGCCGAGGAGGTCGATCGGGTCAAGCGCAGTGAGCACGGCGTCATCACGAACCCGATCAAGCTCACTGCGGAGAAGTCGCTCCAGGACGCCGTCTCCCTCATGGAGCGGTTCCACATCAGCGGCGTCCCGATAATCGACGACGCGGGCCACCTCGTCGGCATCCTCACCAATAGGGACATTCGGTTCGAAACCGACTTCACCAAGCCGATCTCCGACCGGATGACGAGCAAGAACCTCGTCACCACCCACGTCGGCACGACGCTGGAGCAAGCCGAGGCGATCCTCGCCGAACACCGCATCGAAAAGCTGCCGATCGTCGACTCGGAGGGCCGACTTCAGGGCCTGATCACGATCAAGGACATCCAAAAGGTGAAGCGCCACCCTTACTCGACCAAGGACGGCAAAGGCCGGCTCGTCGTCGGGGCCGCCATCGGCGCCCTGCGCGAGCCCTACGAACGGGCCAAAGCGCTCTTCGATGCCGGAGTCGACTTCATCGTGATCGATGCCGCCCACGGGCACAGCGAAGGGGTGATGGGCTGCGTGCGGATGCTCAAGGCGAAGTTGCCCGACCTGAAGGTGATCGCCGGCAACGTGGCGACCCGAGAAGGTGTGCGCGATCTCCATGCTCTCGGGGCCGACGGCCTCCGGGTCGGGATCGGGGCGGGCTCGATCTGCACGACCCGCATCGTCGCCGGCGTCGGCGTCCCCCAATTCACGGCGGTGATGGACTGCTGCGAAGAGGCGAACGTCCTCGGGATTCCGACCATCGCCGACGGCGGTATCCGCAGTTCGGGCGACGTGGTGAAGAGCCTCGCCGCCGGCTCGACCTGCGTAATGATGGGCAACATGTTCGCGGGCTGCGAAGAGAGCCCCGGCGAAACCGAGATCTACCGAAACCGAGCGTACAAGGTCTATCGCGGCATGGGCAGCATCGGAGCGATGCGCCAAGGCTCTTCGGACCGATACTTCCAGGTCAAAGAGACCGGCGGAACGATCGTCCCCGAAGGCGTCGAAGGGCGAGTCCCCTTCAAGGGCGCCCTCGCCGAGACGATGGCCCAGATCATGGGCGGCCTTCGGTCGGGCATGGGCTATCTCGGAGCCGGCTCGCTCACCGAGCTTCGCGCCCGGGCCGAGTTCATCAAGATCACGGGTGCGGGCCTCCGGGAAAGCCATCCCCACGACGTGTGGATTACGAAGGAGCCGCCGAACTACTCCTCGCCTTGGGCCACCGGCGAGGCCGAATAGCTTCGGGGACAAATGGCGTGGCACGATGGGCCCAACACTTCAAGAACTTTGCGCCAGAGTCGTAAAGTTGCAGAACCTCCGCCAGGGGGCGGTGCGTATAACTGGGTGATGCGCACCGGACGTCTCCTGACCGCCCTCCTTCTTTGCGTCGCCTCGATGGCCTTCGGCCAGGAGTCTTGGCTCGGCGTCTACCTCCAAGGCCAAAAGGTCGGCTACTCCTCGTACAAGGCGACGCCCGACACCCTGGAGGGTGCGGCCGTGACTCGGACCGAGTCCCTTACGGTGTTCGCCTCGAAGATGCTCGGCTCGGCCCTCGATCTGCGCATCGTGTCCACATCGTGGCTCGACGCGAAGGGCCGCCCCGTCCAGATGCGATTCGTGACGACGAGCTCGGGTCGCACCCAAACCGTGGACGCCAAGTTCGGGCCCCAATCGATCGCGGTTGCCATCGATAACTCCGGGAACCGATCGACCAAGACCCTTCCGATCCCGCCAGGAGCGGAAATCGTCGACGATGCGACGGCTGCGTTCCTCGCCGGGGATCGCCCAGCGGTGGGGACCAAGCGCACGTTCTACGTCCTCGATCCGACCACGGTCTCGCTGATCAAGAATGAGGCGGTTTATCGCGGGCCGGCCCGGGTGAAGGTGAGATCGAACCAAGTCGAGGCCATTCAAGTCGACCTGATTGACCCGCGTGCGTCCACGAAGCTGTTCGTCAGCGACAAGGGCGACGTCGTCAAAATCGAGGGCCCGCTCGGTCTTGAGATGTACCCCGAGACGAAGGAGGTCGCGATGGCGGAGGCACCGGCCGACGGTCCCCGACCCGATCTCGCTTTCGCGACCGCGATCCCAACGGAACCACCCCTCGGAGACCCCAATCGAATCACGAAGCTCGACCTGGAGATCGCCGGCATCGATCTGGGACGGATGCCCTCCGATCGCCACCAAACGGTCCGACGCACGGGGGACGTATGGCAGGTCAAGATCCACCCCGTGATCGGGAATCCGAAGACGTCGAAGACGATCGACGCCGCCGCGAAAGATCAGCCGAACTGGATCAAACCGAGCATGCACATGCCGAGCGACAAGACGGTCTTCAAAAAGCTCGCCGCGACCCTGATCGGCAAGGAGAAGAACACGCTCCGGGCCGCCCGAAAGATCAAGGAGCATGTCGAGTCCATCATGCGGCCCAATGCTGGGATCGGTGTGTTGCGCGACGCCCAAGAGGTGCTCAAGACCAAGGAGGGCGTCTGCCGCGACTATGCTATTCTCACCGGGACGCTCCTCCGAGCCGCCCGGATTCCGACGCGACTCGTCAGCGGCCTGGTAAGCCAGGACGGAAAGTTCTACTATCATGCATGGGTGGAGGTTTACACCGGAGCGCAGTGGGTGGGCTTGGACAGCACAAGGCCGGCCAACGACCTTACCGCGACCCACATCAAACTGGCGGAGGGAAGCGTCGAGGAGGCGTTCCAGTTCTTCGTTCTCGATGGCGCGAAGATCAGGGTCCTTGGATCGTCTTGACGTTGAGATGCCAGTGAGTTCGCTTGCGGAGGCCCACGATGCCTAGGGTCCGAACTTTCATCGTGCTCCTGGTGGGTGCGGGCGGTGCCGTGCTTGGGATGATCTTCTCCCGAGACGTCCTGCTGACCGTGTATCAGTTCATCCAGCGGGTCACGAACCAACCTGAGTTGCCTCAGAGCGGCTTCAACCCCGCGACGACGTTCGCGGTCGTGCTGACCGGCTTCCTCGTCGGCGGCGGCATCGGCAATCTCGCGAGTCGCTTGCTTGAGCGCACCGGCGACCGATGGGAGAAGATGGAGAGCGGGGATAAGGTCACCCTTTTCCTCGGGGTCTTCGCCGGCATCATCGCCTCGGTTCCGTTCCTGTTTCTGTTCTCCGGCCTCGGCAATGTCATCGCTCCACTCGCGACCTTCGGGCTGACGCTCGGGTTCTCAGCCTTGGCGGTCTACATGCTGCGGTCGATGGAGGACATCCTCCCGTGGCAGCGCGGCCGGGGTAAACGCCGCCGCTCGGGGATCAAGATCCTCGACACGAACGTGATCATCGATGGACGGATCTATGACGTCGTCCGGACGGGGTTCATCGAAGGGCAGATGTACGTCCCGAACTTCGTCCTCGACGAGCTCCAGTACATCGCCGACAGCCAGGATCCCTTGCGCCGCCAGCGAGGACGCCGCGGCCTCGACGTGCTGCGACATCTTCAGAGCGACTTTGCCCTCGACGTCGGCACCCACGATCGCCTGTCGCCCGACGGCGGCGATGGCGTCGATGCCCGATTGGTACGACTCGCCAAGGCGCTCGGCGGGGACATCGTCACCAACGACTGGAATCTGAATCGCGTCGCCGCACTCCAGAACGTCGCCGTACTCAACATCAACGATCTCGCTCTGGCCCTGAGGCCGAACGTCTTGCCGAAGGAGCCGCTCCAGGTCGGCGTGATTAAGGAAGGGAACCAACCCGGGCAAGGGGTCGGCTACCTCGACGACGGAACGATGGTCGTCGTCGAAAACGGGAAGCGCCACATCGGCGAGACCCTCAACGTCGTCGTCACCCAGGTGATCCAAACCGAACGGGGCAAGATGATCTTCGCCGAGGTCCCGCCTGTCGGGGAAGGACCGGATGAGGGAGAAGCCCGGGCGCAGGACTATCGGCGCCGCGCACCGCGCCGGTGACGACGATGGCACCCTCGCTGCAAAAACTGTTTGCGGGCGATCCGTTGGCGCGGATGGTGCGCCGGATCGGACCGAACGACCAGGACGAAATGGAGATCCTCGGCGGGCTCACGATGGAGTCAAGCCACGCCGATGCGTCGACCGTCGATGGCGGCCCGTTCGCGGTGTTCGACGTGCCCAGCGGCCTCGAGACCGGCTTCACCCACTACCTCGACGGGGCCCAGAAAGCTCGGCTGGCGATGTACTACGGGCTGGTGCCGATCTCGGTGGCCCACACGTCGGCCGCGATCCTCGAGCGCGACGGGCGCGCTTTGAAGCCCCCCGTCGATTACCGGAGCGACTTCGCCTTCTTCGTGCCGACCGTGGCCCCGATCGGCGATCGGCTCCATGATGTGCTTCCCGTGCGGGTCGTCCCGGTGGACGAGGACGCGACCTCGGCCCAAATGCACGAGGCCGTGATGAGCCAGATCGGGCATGTGCGCGAAGACCAGGAAGACGATCTCGCGCGCTCGTTCGAGGACGGCGTACTGCTCGTGGACGGAGGCATCGGGAAAGCCCTTGGCAGCGAGCGCGATGCGCGAAGTCTGGTCGGTCTGATCAAGAGCCATCGGCGTCAGTACTTCCGCTCGGCCGACCGCGTCGAGAAGATCCTTGGAATGCGACCGGGACAGCGAACGTCGCTCTTCTACCGAGAGCGCGATGAGCCACAGGGACACATGGTCGCGAGCTTCTATCTCAAGCTCCACGAACAGACGACCGGAAGCCCGCTTTTCGGGCTCGTACGCATCGAAGTGCCACCGACCGACCGAATGATCGCCCGTGCCGACGAGATCGCCGGGTGGCTCATGACGGAACGGGCACCGAGCTCGAAGCCCGATGCCCGCCATGATCGCCTCCTGTACCCGATTCGGCTTGTCGAACAGCACCTGAAGGCCCGCCAGCCGAGCGAAGCGGCGGTCCAAGCTCTGATCGGTGTTTAGCCCTTCAGAACATCGAGGTGGCTGAACTTCTGGCCCAGCACGACTCCCGAGTCGCCGCCCATCCAATCGTCGAGCGCCGTCGCGTAGGCCTGTCGGAAGTCGATCGAGAACTTGAGGTCGCCGTCCTGGAGGTCGCTGAGGTCAGGAATCGGACCATGGACGCCGCCTTTGACCGAACCACCGACGAACATCATAGGAGCGGCCGCACCGTGATCGGTTCCCCCGCTCGCGTTCTCATAGGATCGCCGTCCGAACTCGCTGAACACCATCGTGACGACCTTGTTCGCCTTGCCAAGCGCTTCCATCTCGCGTTGAAAGGCGAGCATCGCATCTCCAAACCCTTGGAGGAGCCGCTGATGCTGGTCGGCTTGTCGAGCGTGAGTGTCGAATCCGCCTGCGCTGAAGTAGATCACGCGCGTCTGCGGTGAACACGCGATCAACTGGGCGATCTGCTGGAAACCCCTCCCGAAGGCATCGTTGCCGTAGGTCTGCTTCGGCGTGAAAGTCTTCAGCTTGTCGCGAAGCGCACTCATCGCGTCGAGGGCGGTCTTGTTGGCCTGCTGGACGACGCGCTCGTTCGAGCCGGACCGGGCTTCGGCCCCCTGGATCTGGCGGAGCATGCGCTCGGCGTCCGGGTCACCGACCATCGACTGGATATCGGCGAGACTCGCGAAGCAGGGGATGCCGGCGTGATCGGCGTTGAGCGCTCGAGGTTTCTCGGTCGACAGCCCGAGGGCGACGACCGGGTTGAGCGGATTCTCCCTGATCTCGGCGTCGAAGTGCCGACCGACCCAGCCGAACTTGAGATCGCCTTCCGGGCTGGCCGATTGCCAGATCTCCATGCTCTTGAAGTGCGAACGGTTCGGCTTCGGATAGCCCACCCCCTGGATGATCGCAACCTTCTTCTCGTCGTAGAGCGTCTTGAGCCCGGCCAACGCGGGATGAAGCCCGAGCGCATTGTCGAGCTTGAGGATCTGGGCCTCGGGGATGCCCAGATTCGGGCGAAGCTCGTAATAACGCCGGTTGGCCCACGGGATGACGGTGTTCAGACCGTCGTTGCCGCCGCTGAACTGGCACACGACCAGAACGTTGTCCGGATCGACCTTACCGCCGCGGCTCAGTTTGAGTACATCGGCGCGGGCGATCGTGGAGAGCCACGGAGGGGCGACGAGGCCGAGGGCGATGAGGCCCCCTTGGCGGAAGAGATCGCGTCTACTGAGAAAGTCGCTCATGGTTGGGTCGTGCCTCAATTGTATGGCAGACAAGACGCGCGCGGCAGCGATTCGTTCAGAAATGGGTCGAAAACTGGTGCCGGGGGCGGGACTCGAACCCGCACGGGTTTGACCCCAGTGGTGTTTGAGACCACCGCGTCTACCATTCCGCCACCCCGGCGCGATCCTCAAGATACCCGCACCGCCCGGAATTCCTCGTGACCCAAGGCGGATCCACGGAGGCGACGAAGAATTCCTCCGTTTGCGTCGTTTTTCTCGACGTCATGGCAAACCATGGTAGAGAGCCGTCTCGGTGTCGGGCAAGGGAGTCTATCGAAAATGTAAGCTGAACTCACGAAATGAAAACCGACCAGCCCGAGATGATGCTCGAGCTCTCCGTTCGAGAGCGGCAGGTTCTGAGCCTCGCCGCACGGGGTGAGACCGATCAGGGGATCGCGAATCGCCTGGGCATCAGTCCCGCGACCGTCAACAGCTATTGGGTCCGCATCCGCCTGAAGATGGGGCAATCCTCGCGGACCGAACTCGTGGCTCGCGCCGTCGCCGATCAGTACCGGCGCACGATCGAGCAGTTGCGTCTGGAGAACCAGCGGCTCCGCGCACTGATCACCGACCAGGACGGTCACGATCTGGAACCCCTCTATCGAGAGATCTTCTCGCTCGCGCCCGACGGCATCCTCCTGGTCTCCAAGGACGGAATCATCCTGGACTGCAATGACGCCATGTCCCAGATGTTCGGCTACGACCGCGCACAGTTCGTGGGGATGGGCCTCGAGGCGTTTGTCCCCACCCGGCTCCGCGCCGAACACGCGGTCGAGCGGCGCCGATACCTCGAACACCCGACGCGCAAGAAGATGGGAGACCACTTCGGCACCGCAGGCCTCCATCGAGATGGCCACGAGTTTTCGATCGCGGCGACCCTCGCGGCGATCCCGTTCCGAGGCTCGACGGCCGTGATCTGCATGGTTCGTGACCTGAGCCAAGAGCTTGAACTGCTCCTCTCGCAGCACGATCCCGAAGCCGTCGACGCATAGGCCCACTCCGAACTCCCCCAGAGGGCGCAAGCATTGCTTGCGCCCTTGTTCTTGTTGCACCAAGCTGACAACGAACGTGACGAGTCTCGTCACACCTTATTCGCTTTCGTAGGACATAAGTCCTAAATCGGGACGTTTGTCCTATGCCCTCTAGGTTCAACCCAAACCGTCACACTTTGGTCACGGGCAAAAGCGGACAATGATCGTGTCGCTGGCACCAAGCAGCACAACGAAACAAAACATGAAAATCAACATCAACAACAATCATCGCTCTTCGAACAACGCGTTCGGCACGACCAACAACACGATGAACACGAACAACAAGGACAATCAGGACAACAACACCATGAAAACCAACATCAAGAACAACAATCATCACCCTTCGAACAACACGTTCGACTCGACCAACAACACGATCAACCCGAACAACAACCGCAACAAGGAGAACAACACCGTGAAGAACCTCATCCGTTTCTCCCTGGGTACTGCCATGCTCACTCTCGCCATGTTCGCCACCGCGCAAGAGGGCGAGTATGTTAGCAACCAGATCATCGTCGGCTTCCAAAGAGGACAAGAGCGGGAAGCTCGCGCATTCCTGAGCCGCCTTGGTTACGAAGAACAGGAGTACGACGAGACGCTCAATGCGAGCGAGGTCCGGCTTCCCGATCGTCTCGATCCGAGAATTGCGGCCGAGCGGGTTCGAGCAAACCGTGCGTTCGCCTATGCGGAGCCGAACTATTACGCTCGAGCAACAGCAGTGCCTAGTGATCCGCTATTCAACAGTCAGTGGGGGCCCTGGCATGTCGGCACGCCCTGCGCCTGGAACATGCAGATCGGCAATCCCGGGATGCGGATCGCGATCATCGACACCGGAGTCGACTTCGTTCATCCCGATCTCGGCGGCAAGGTCCTGAACAATGGTTGGGACTTCGTCAATAACGATCCCCTACCCCAGGATGACCATGGCCACGGAACGCACTGTGCGGGGATTGCCGCGGGAATGCCGAACAACAATGTCGGTATCTCCGGTATGGACTGGAACGCTCGCATCCTTCCGATCAAGGTGCTCAATGCCGGTGGTTCGGGAACCTACTGGAACGTCGCACAAGGGATCATCTACGCGGCGCACCCTAACCAGGGCAACGCACAGATCCTGTCCCTGAGTCTTGCCGGTGGTGCGCCCTCGGCGGTGCTGCAGAGCGCCGTTCAGTTTGCCCACAGCAACCGACGTCTCATCGTCGCGGCCGCCTCGAACACTGGGAGTCAAAACCCAGCGTACCCGGCGTTCTACAGTGAGGCGATCGCGGTCGGCGCGAGCACGATCGATGATTCTCAGGCACCCTTCAGCAACTACGGTTCCTGGGTCGACGTCGCTGCCCCTGGTGTGAACATCCTGAGCTCGTTGTGGACCTCGTCCGGCAGCACTTGGGCGAGCTGGAACGGTACGTCGATGGCGACGCCGATGGTGGCCGGGCTGGCCGGACTCGTGTGGAGCCAAATGGGGTCGACGGCGACTTCATCGCAGGTTCGCCAGCGAATCGAGTCGACTTGCGACCCGGTCAAGGGCGGTGCATGGGTCGTGAACGGCCGCATCAACGCATTCCGTGCGGTTGCCGGAAGCTTGAGCGGCAACACGTGGCTGAACTCCGCGGCCTATCAACTCGTCCTCGGTACGCCATCGGGTCCGCAAACCCTCAACCGTCTGTTCACGGCGAACAACACGGGAATCGCGGCAAAGAGTGTGGGCGGTCTCGGCAATCGCCGGGTGCACTTTGCGGCCAACTTCAGCACAACGATGTGCCCGGCCTCGATCCGGACGTTGACGATCTCGATGAGGTTGAAGGATTCGACGGTAATGCCAGGTGTCCGCACGCTCTTCGTGAAGAACCAGCGAACGGGGAACTGGGACCCAATCGGCGGCACCTTCGGAGTCGGAACTGGCTGGCTCAACGTGAACCGGACGATTACGACCTCGGCGACGAGCTTCGCGGCCCACTACGTCGATGTCTACACGGGCAAGATTGAGCTCCGACTGGAGGCTTTGGAGCCCCTCTCCCCGTTCACTCAGACGGTGGACCTCGTCCGAATCAACTCCGCGTACTAACGCAGACCTGGGGAGAGAAACGAGCCCGGCGCGCAGATTGCGCCGGGCTCGCCCATGTCTGTGGGTAACCTCCTGGTCATGAAGCGCTTCGCCGCTGCCCTAGCCCTCGGACTTGCGACATTCGCGATCGCGAACCAGCCCTTGACGTGGATCCGCAGCGCGGTCGTCAGCCCCGACGGCCAGTACCTCGCGACCGCCGGCGACGAGAACATCATCCGCCTGTACTCGTTCCGCGACACCCGCCTTCTCCGCCAAGTCACGCTCCCAAAGGGCGCGAACAGCTTCGTGACCCAACTCGCCTTCATGCCGAGCGGCAAGCAGCTGGTCAGCGCCGGCTCGGATGGGCGGATTCGGATCTGGAACCCGGCTACGCTCAAGCAAGTCCGCGAAATCCGAGCCGGAACCGAGTACGTCTCCGGCATCGCGGTAGCGAAGGGATCGCCCTACGTGGCGAGTTCCGGCTACGACAACCGGGCCAAGCTCTGGAACGTCGCCACCGGCAAGCTGGTCAGAGCGTTCTCAGGGCTCAGATCGGACGCGTACGCCGTGGCGCTGTCCCCGGACGGGAAGCGGATTGCGGCTGGCGGCCCCGACAAAACTCTCCGAATCTGGGACACGGCCAACGGCAAGCTGGTCCGAACTTTGCGGCCCGGTCAGGTGATGTCGATCGCGTGGAGTCCGGATGGAAAGTGGATCGCGACCGATGGCGCGGATATGAAGTACTACCTCTTCGACGCCAAGACTGGAAAGCTCACCCTGAGCCAGCCCACGGACGCGGGCAAGATGATCACCGGGCTCGCGTTCGCTCCCGACAGCCAGTCGTTCATCGCCGGACACTATGGCGGCGGTGTTGAGCGATACAGCCTGAGCGGCGAGCTGTTACAGGTCTATACCGGGGCCGAGCAGAACATGGGATCCGTCGAATTCTCGCCGAATGGAAAGGCGATTGTCGGTGCCAGCTTCGATAGTACGGTTCGGATCTGGAATACGGAAACTGGGGAGCTGACGACGACCCTCGGTACGCCCAAGAAGGGCTGAGACGGATACACTGGGGACAGGAGCCCATCGTGAGAGTCCCGTTCATCGACATACGCGCCCACTATCAAGACGTCGTTCCCGAGATCGACCAAGTCACCCACGAGGTCCTCTCAAGCGGCGGCTATGTGCTCGGGAAGCACAACAAGGCCCTCGAAGAGGAGCTCGCGACGTTGCACGGGGTCAAGCACGGTATCGCCGTGAACAGCGGGACCGATGCCCTGCGTATCGCGATGGATGCCTGCGGCATCAAACCGGGCGACGAGGTGATCACGACCGCTTTCACATTCGTGGCGAGTGTCGAGGTGATCGTGCAGTTGGGAGCGATTCCCGTCTTTGTCGATATCGAGCCCCACACCTTCAACATCGATCCCGAAAAGATCCGAGAGGCGATCTCCTCGAAGACGAGGGCGATCCTCCCTATCCACCTCTTCGGCCAGCTCGCGAACGTGAACGCGATCTCGGCCATCGCTCGCGAGCACGGTCTCATGGTGATCGAAGACGCCGCTCAGGCGGTCGCGAGCCATCACAACGGTGCCTATGCAGGGAAGCATGGGCGCGCGGCCGGCCTCAGCTTCTATGTCACGAAGAACCTGGGGGCGGCAGGCGACGGTGGCATGATCCTGACCGATGACGATGAGGTCGCCGAGTTGGCTCGTTCCATCCGCATCCACGGGATGGGAAGGGAGCGCTACTACTACGACTACATCGGCTATACGAGCCGGCTTGATGAGATCCAGGCCGCGGTGCTCCGGACCAAGCTCACGAAGCTGGCGGATTGGAACGCACGGCGAGGCGAGATCGCGGCCCGGTATCTCGATGAGCTCCGGAGTCTCGACCTTCGGCTGCCCTCGATCGTGGCGGGGAACAACCATACCTGGCACCAGTTCACGGTGCGCAGTCCTCGTCGGGAAGCAATGCAAGGCTTCCTCAAGGAGCGAGAGATCGACTCGATGATCTACTACCCGGTCCCGATCCACTACCACGCCCCCTATCGGCGGTTCGGGAACGGTGAGGGAAGCCTCCCGGAGACGGAGGCGGCGGCGAAGGAGGTCTTGAGCCTTCCCGTTCACCCGCACATGCGGGACGAGCAGGTGGAATGGGTGATCGAATCCGTCGCCCAATTCGCGAGTCCCGTCGGCCGCCCGGCCTGATTCAGGCCGACTTCGGCTTCTTCAGGAATCGTTTGTTGACGACGGTTCCCGGTTCGAGCTTGCCTCGGATTTCGAGCCCGCACGGCGTGCCCTGGGCAACATCCGACGCGAGGAACGCGAAGGCGATCCCACATTCGAGCGTCGGGGAGAACACGCCGCTCGACACCTCCCCCACCTCGCGACCTTCGACGAAGACCTTCATCCCGATCATCGGGAGCCGCTTCGAATCGAGGCGGACGCCCTGGAGCTTGGTCGGCGTACCCTGCTCGCGCGCCGCCTGAATCGGTTCCGAGCCGATGAACGACTTCGTCTTGGAAACGACCCATCCGAGACCGGCGGCGATCGGGCTCATCGTGTCTCCGAGTTCGTGCCCATACAGCGGCAGCCCCGCTTCGACACGCAAGGCGTCTCGTGAGCCAAGCCCGCACGGGGCGACGCCGGCGGCGAGGAGCGCGTCCCAGAGCCTCTCCGCGTCGGCGTTGGCGCAGATCAGCTCGAAGCCGTCTTCCCCCGTATAGCCCGAGCGCGCGGCAAAGCAACCCACCCCGCCGAACGTGGTTTCGACGACGCCGAACGCGGGGGCGGCGGCTAGGGCGGCGCCGTCCGGAGACAGGGCGGAGAGCGTGGCGAGCGCCTGCGGACCCTGAACCGCAATCATCGACGTTCGATCGGTCGTGTCCTCGATCGCGACCTCGAACGTGTTTCGAGACCGAATCCAGGTCACATCCTTGGCGTGGTTGGCCGCGTTGACGACCATCCGGAACTCCTCCCCCGAGATCCGATAGACGATGATGTCGTCGACGCAGCCGCCATCCGGGTTGGGGAGCAGCGAGTATTGCCCCGTCCGATCGACGAGCTTGCTGACGTCGTTGGTCGTGATCCACTCCAAGAACTCGAGCGTATGCGGTCCTGTGAAGGTCAGTCGGGCCATGTGGCTGACGTCGAACATGCCGACATGCTCGCGGACCGCCTTCGTTTCGGCGATGATCCCGGCGTACTGGACCGGCATTTCGTAGCCGGCAAACTCGACCATCTTGCCGCCGGCGCGAACGTGGGCAGCGTGGAGCGGGGTGCGGAGAACGGCGCTGTTCATGCTTGAAGTATGGCCCGCCGAACCGCTCAGGAGACGGTGATCAGCGCTCGGTCGCTCGGTTGCTCCTGCGACAAAAGCAAGATGCCGGCGTGCTCGGGACGCTGGAGCCGAGGGTCGTCGGTCAGGAGATCGATCGCGGTCTGCCGCGCGAGTTCGAGAAGCTTCACGTCTTGGATGAGGTCGGCGAGCTTGAAATCGAGGTTGCCGTGCTGCCGCGTTCCCGCGAGTTCGCCTGGCCCGCGAAGACGAAGATCGGTTTCGGCGATCTTGAATCCGTCGGTCGTGCCGACCAGCGTCTCGAGACGTGCCCGCGCTTCCTCGTTCTTGGCGTCCGAGATCAAGACACAGTAGCTCTGGTGGCTTCCTCGTCCGACTCGCCCGCGCAGCTGGTGGAGTTGAGCCAGCCCGAAGCGATTGGCGTCTTCGATGACCATGACGGTGGCGTTCGGCACATCGACCCCGACCTCGATCACGACGGTACTGACAAGGATGTCGAGCTCGTGGTTACGGAAAGCCGACATCGTCGCTTCCTTCTCCGCCGCCTTCATCTGGCCGTGGAGAAGCCCGACCCGGAACTCGGAGAAGTCGATCTGACTCAGCCGGTAATGGAGGTCGACGGCCGCCTGCGTCTGCATCTTCTCGCTCTCGCTGATCATCGGGCAGACGAAGTAGGCCTGCCGCCCGTCGCGTAGCACCTCTCGGACCCCGTCGTAAACCTGACGTCGTTCGTAGGGCAGACGCCACCGCGTCTTGATCGGGGTCCGCCCCGGGGGAAGTTCGTCGAGAACCGAGACGTCGAGATCGCCGTGCAGGGTCATCGTCAACGTGCGCGGGATCGGTGTCGCGGCCGCTTCGAGTGCCTGACGTTTCTTAGGAGCGGGCTGCTTGCCGACCAGAAGCGTGACCTCGACCCCGAGCCGATCGAAGAGCGGGTGGAGGTTGAAGTAGTGCTGCTCGGCGAGAATCTCCGTCGGAGCCATGAGCGCGGCTTGGTAGCCGCTGAGAACCGCGACAAGCATCGCGGCGGCGGCGACCGCAGTCTTTCCCGAGCCGACATCGCCCTGAACCAGACGATTCATCGGGGACGGGCGCGCCATGTCCGCATAGACTTCATGGATCACGCGGTCCTGAGCCCCCGTCAGTTGGAACGGGAACATCGTCGCGACCTCTTCGCGCAACGGCTTCGGGGCTTCGCCGCCGAACAGCCCGCCGAGCGCCGNNAACGCCCTTCTCCAATTCCGCGACCGGGAAGGAAATCCCGACTTCGCCGGCATTTGCCACCCGTTGCAGCTGGAGGCGGACTTGCAGGTAAAAGAACTCCTCGAAAGCGAGGCGTCGGCGCGCCTGAAGGCGGAACTCCTCGGACTCGGGGCAGTGGATCTGGCGGAGGCTCCAGCGAAGCGGACGGAGCATCTGTGCCTTGAGAATCGCGGGCGTCAGCGGATCTTTGAACTGATCGATGTACAGTTCGAGCGCGCCTTGAATGACGCGGCGAACGTGGCGCTGGCTGAGACCCTCGGTGAGCGGATAGATCGGCACGATCCGGTTGAACTCGTCGGACTCGCCGTCTTCCTCGATCAGCTCCCATTCCGGGCTCTGGATGACATGGCCCCACTGCTCTTCCTTCACGAGCCCGTAAGCCAAGATCTCGCCCTCGAACTTCGTCAGCGCTTTGCGAACCCAGGGCTGGTTGAACCAGACCAAGTTGATGCGCCCCGTCTTGTCGGCGATCGTCGCCTTGAGAATGACCATGCCGCCGCGAGACGGGCGGGTGTCCACACTGACCAGCCGTCCCCGTACCGTCGCATGCTGCCCGGCGCGCACAGTGCCGATCCCCGGCAGCTCCCGCCGGTCTTCGTAACGGCGAGGATAGTGAGTCAGGAGGTCGCGAACGGTGCGGATGCCGAGCTTGTGGAACGTCGTCGCGACTCGCGGCCCGATGCCCTTGACGAACTGGATGTCCGTCTCGAGCCCCGGTCCGAACGGCGTCGTAGCCATGGGGCTATTGTGGCGTAGCCGACCCCGGGCTTTTTGCCATAATCGTGCCCATGCCCATTGCCGTTGGATCGACCGCCCCCGACTTCACGCTCAAGACGATGACCCCCGAGGGACTCGCCGATGTTCGACTCAGCGATCATCGTGGAAAGGACACCGTCGTTCTCCTTTTCTTCCCTGGTGCCTTCACATCGGTATGCACCACCGAACTGTGCGACGTCACGAGCGGCCTCGGATCGTACCAGGCCCTGAACGCGGTCGTGTACGGAATCTCGGTCGATTCCGCCTTCGCGCAAAGTGGCTGGGCGAAGGCGAACCAGATCGAGGTGCCGCTCCTCAGCGACTACCGGCGGGAGGTCGTCGCGGCCTATGACGTCGTCCTTCCGGACCTCGCCGGTCTCGGCCCGTCGGCCACGCGAGCCGTCTTCGTGATCGACAAAGAAGGCGTCATCCGATACGCCGAGCAAACCGAAAATCCCGGCGTCCAGCCGAACTTCGACGCACTCCTGGAAGCCGTGCGTGCGGTCGCCTAGATGCGCGTCGGCCCGCTGACCGAGTTGATCCTGTACGTCCAGGACATGGGAGCGCAGGTCGCGTTCTACCGCGACGTCCTCGGCCTTGGGGGAATCGAGCCGGCCCAGTCGGTCGACTACGGCGCCGAAACGTGGGTGACCTTCGATCTGGACGGCGTGCGACTCGTGTTGGCGTCCGACGGGGATGGAGAACCGGGATCCGATGGACCGGCCCTCGTCTTCCAGGTCGTCGACCTCGATGCCTGGGTCGCCCGGCTCCGTGACTGCGGGATCGAGCCGGACGACGAGTACGAGCCCTCCCCTGGGGCGCGCGGCGTCGGGGCCTGCGATCCCGAGGGGTTTCCGTTCCACCTCGTAGAGACGCCGTTCCCGGGTCCCACTTGAGTCCTGTTGCGGATCGAAGCGGAATGCGGTATAGTCGGTTTTGTACCGCGGGAGTAGCTCAGTGGTAGANNTTCGAATCTCGTCTCCCGCTCCAGTTTCGAACAAGGCTTGCCGATTCCGGCAAGCCTTTCGCATTTCTGACCGACGTCAGCGCCGTGCGCTGAGACGGGCGAGTGTTGCCTCCATGATCGGCACCGTCTGGGCGGAGACGGTGTACACGAGCGCCTCGCGGTAGATCCTCTGGGCCGGATGGTCGATCGCGTTCGCCGCCCCGCCCGAAGCCGCGATCGCGGCGTGTGCGCACCGCACCGCGAGGTCGATCGCCCACGCCCGGATCTCGAGCTTGCCCGTGGTCGTGTCCTCGCCATGGAGCCGCTGCGCTTCGACCATCGCCGCCCGGCACTCTCCGAGTTCGGCATCGAGGGCCGCGAGGGCGTCGCGGACCGCCTCGTTGCCCCGGCGCTGCCAGGCCTCCTCGACGACGTCGAGTCCGGCGCGTCCACACCCGATCGCGAAGAACCCCTGGATCGCGATGTTGATCTGGTCGTTCGTGTGGATCCACTGAGGCGGCTTGACGTCGGCGACGAGCGCATCCGGAAGACACCAATCGAGATCGACGGTGACGGTCTGGGCCGACTCCATCGCCGCGAGCCGCATCGGGGCCCCGAGGCGCACCCCATGCTGTTCGACGAGCGGGACGATTCCGAACACCGCTCGCCCGTCTTCGAGCTGCCCACCGACCAAGAACTCGGGATAGAACCCCGCCCCCGTCACCCAGGGCACGTGCCCGACGAGATGATAACCCCCCTCGATCCGCTCCGCGGTCAGGATCGGAGGACCGGACCGCCGGAGTTGGCTGAACCCGATCCCGACGAGTCGCCGTCCGTCGCCCATCGCGGGCAGGGCGGACAACTTGAGATCGTGGTTCGACCCCCGCGCGATCAGGCCCACCGCGCTCTGGTGCTGGGTTTGGAGGAATGCGAGCGATCCTGAAGCCCGCGCGACTTCCTCTTGGAAATACCGAAATCCCTCCTCCGAGATCGCCGGCCCCCCATACTCGGCGGGTCGCTTGAGCGCCATGAGACGGCGTTCACAAAGCCCCGAGAGAGCCCGCCTGAGTGCCTCGGGGTCGAGGTCGATCGCGGCAGCGTGCGGCCGGACTTCGTTGCGAAGATACTCTTGCGCAGCGGAGAGGACGGTGACGTCAGACTCGTTCATGGCGCCTTCCGGTTGGCGTCCTGGAGGAGTTCGGCCAAGTCGACCAGCCGAATCTCCTCGTCGGTGACGGCCTTGATGCCTGCGTCGAGCATGATCCGGCAGAACGGGCATCCGAGCGCGACCGTCTTGGCACCGGTCGCGAGCAACTCCTCGGCGCGGCGGTTGCTCGGCCTTTGCTCGGGCGGCTCCTCCATCCACATGCGGCCCCCGCCGGCGCCGCAACAGAGCGTCTTCCGTCCGAAATGCTCGGGCTCGATGAGTTTGCGCCGGCCCCGCTCCTGGTCGAGCCACTCCGTCACCGGGCTCGGCATGCCGTTGAGATGCGACTCGTCGCCGAGGAGTTCGCGCGGCGCGTCGGACTCATCATTGACGCGGGCCAGATAGCAGGGATCGTGATAGACGGTCTGGCCCGGACTGAGTTCGGCCCCGACGAGCTTGCCTTGCTGCACGAGACCGAGCAGGAACTGGGAGTGGTGTTGGACCTCGTAATCACCGTCGAACTGGCCGTACTCGTTCTTCAGTGTGTTGAAGCAGTGCGGGCAGGGGGTGACGATCTTCTTGACCCCATACTTCGCAAACGTGGCGACGTTGGCTTGGGCCATCTCCTGGAAGAGGAACTCGTCGCCGATCCGTCGCGCCGCATCGCCTGTGCATTGCTCCTCCTGGCCGAGGCACGCATAGTCGACTCCGGCACGGTTGAGGAGTTCGGCGACCGCCTTCGTCGTGCGGACCGCTCCCGGGTCGGTGGCTCCCGCGCAACCGACCCAAAACAGGACTTCGAACTCCTTCTTCTCGCGGGCGAGCGGGACGCCGAGGTCCTTCATCCAGTCTTCGCGACTGCCCGCCGGTGCTCCCCACGCGTTGCCCGTGCTCGCGGTCTGACGGAGGACGACGGCGGCCGTACCCGAGAGCTTGCCCTCGGCCACGAGATTTCGCCGAGCGTCCACGATGAGGTCGACGTGGCGGATGAGGACGGGGCACGCTTCGACGCAGGCGTTGCACGTTGTGCAGGCCCAGAGCGCGTCTTCGGTCACCGCCTCCGCGATCGGTGCGCCCGAGACGGCTGCCGCACGGATGTCCTGAGCCACACGCTTGGGGTTGAGGATCTTGCCGACCCCGTTCGCGGGGCAAACTTCGGTGCAGCGCCCGCACTCCATGCAGGCGTCGAGGGACATCAGATGCCAGCGCGAGTAGTCCTTGGCATGGGCGACGCCGATCTGACCGGTCTCCTCGACCTCCTCCATCGATATCGGCTTCAGTTCCCCCCACGGCTGGGTCTGAGGCTGTCCGCCCGCACTGAAGATCGCCATCACGATGTGCCGCAAACGCATGTGCGGGATCATCGCGAAGAAGACCCACACCCAGATCATGTGGAACCACCACACGATCAGATAGGTGTTCGCGCCGATGCGCGGTATGAGCTGGGCGAGCGCATAACCGACCGGAGCCGAGACATCGTACGGCTGAGGATCGTTCGCCATCCGTGCCGCCTCGAGCAAGTAGCCAGTGACACCCACCGTGAGGAGGAGCGCGAGGACCCAGGTGTCCTGGGCGGTGTTGGTTGCCGCCTTAGGAAGGAAGAACAGGCGTCGCACCAGCGCCCATGCGACCCCGATCACGAAGAACATCCCGAGCACGTCGAACGTGGCTTCGTAAACCAGATAATAGAGTCCACGGTGGAAGTTAGGGATGCCGACGAGCGGCGCGTAGGTGGCGATCGCGAGAAGGGTTGTCGCGACGAACAGGCTCAGGAAGCCATAGAAGATCAGCAGGTGCATCGGCGCACCGCTCTTGGGCCGACTCGTTCGGACCTTCTTCTGACCGAGGATGTAGGTGGAGATCCCGCCCCAGATGTCCGGCTTCCAGTCGATCGGCTTGCCCTGCCGCCACACCCGAATCCGCTTCACGATCGGATACGCCATGAGCACCATGCTCACGAACGTCAGCGCATAGAAGAGGGCCTTTTGCCATTCGGGCAGATGGAGGAACTCGACGCGGGTGGGCTCCACGAGGGAGTAGTTCGACAGTCACCCGCCGTTTCCTTGCGTTGTCGGAGCGGTCTACACTCGGAACGTGCTTCTCTCAGGCATCTCGGTCTTCCCTGATCCCCTTCCTGGCCTGTTCTTCCCCAGCCTCGGAGCCTTCGTCGCAGCCCTCGATGCGGCGGCGCTCG